>JARGNG010000106.1 GCA_029213265.1 Verrucomicrobiales bacterium
CGAACCCTACCAGACTAACATTCCCGGTGGGCCAGTTCGGGTGACTCGACCAAGATGCTCAAGGAGGTGAACGCAAAAAGATGGTGAGCTCGTCGACCAAGCGTCGAGCCGTCAAGTATGCCGGGGAGGAGGGGCTGGGAAGTTCGGCAGTCGCCTGCCGGGCCCCTTCATTTCCCCGATCGACCTACCACCGGGTCAGTGAAACTGGCGAAGAGTCTCTGGAGGTTCAGAAAGAGATCCTGCGCTTGAGCGAGAAAAACCCTCGATACGGCTACCGCCGGATCACGGCGATGATGCGACGAGAGGGCTATCAGATCGATGAGAAGCGGGTGCTTCGCGTTCGACGTGAAGCCGGCTTCAAAGTGCGCCAGAAGCAACCCCGAGCCCGGAGAGTTGGCCTCTCCACGGCTCGCAGAAGGAAGGCAGAGAAGCGAGGAGATGTTTGGAGTAGGGACGCTATGACCGACCAGACGGCCCACGGAAGTCAGTTTCGGATCCTGAACTTGATCGACGAACACACTCGCGAATGCCTCGCTAGGTGCGCGGGTCGGTCGATTCGAGCCATCGATGTCATCACCGTGATTGAGGCTGCGATCGAGCGCTTCGGAGCACCCAATCATATTCGCAGCGACAACGATCCCGAATGGGAGCGGAGCGAATCAATTCATTGCCTACGCTGTGCAGGACTGGCTCAACGCCTTGGAAATTGATTGATTCGCGATGTTGATCCCCTTCCCCATGAAGCAGGTCGCAGTGATTGACAGCCTCCTGTCGCCACGGCAATTTGGGACCATGAAATCCCCCCCGTCGATGGTCCGCCGTTCCTGCACTTTCCTGTTCGCCAGCGTTGCCTTTTCGCTTCCACTATCCGCCACCGACAATTGGCCGGACTTTCGTGGGCCAAGCCATGACGGCCATGTGGGAGAGGCCGGGCTACCGTTGACTTGGAGCGAAACCGAAAACGTGAAGTGGAAAACGGAAATGCCGCTCCTGGGGTTGTCCTCCCCCATCGCCCTGGACAACCAGATCTGGCTGACGACGGCGACCGTCGAAGGCCACGATTCCTACGTGCTTTGCGTGGATGCGACGACCGGAGAAATCCTAACCAATGAGCTTTTGTTCCACAGCGACGAGCCTCAGGACATGGGTAACGGAGCGAAGGACAACAGCTACGCCACCCCGTCGGCCGTCATCGAACCCGGTCGCGTCTACGTTCATTATGGCAACGTCGGAACTGCCTGCCTCGACACCCTAACCAAAAAGGTTCTCTGGAAGCGCGAGGATCTGAAGTGCTGGCACTACCGGGGTGCATCCTCTTCTCCTGTGCTCTTCGAAGACCTTTTGATCCTGACCTTCGACGGCGCGGATCTGCAGTACCTGATCGCTCTCGATAAAAAGACGGGGAAAACCGTCTGGAAGACAGACCGATCCGTGGCTTGGAACGACGAAGACATCGACAAGCAGATGGTGAAAGACGGCGACTGGCGCAAGGCACACAGCACACCGCTGATCGTGAGTATCGAAGGAAATCCTGTCATGTGCAGCACCGGTGCCAAGGCTGCCTACGGCTACGAGCCCCGGACCGGAGAGGAACTCTGGCGGGTGGAACACGAGGCCTATTCCGCTTCACCCCGCCCCGTTTACTACGACGGGAGTTTTATCATCGTCACCGGATTCAGCAAGGGCGCGGAAATGATGTCCGTGAAAGCCGGTGGCAAAGGCGTCGTGAATGACACCCACGTGAATTGGAAACTTGATAAGTCCTTTCCCAAATACTCGTCCCCCATTGTCGTCGATGACCTCGTCTACTTCGCAATGGACGACAGTTTCATCGTCTGCGTCGATGCGAAGACCGGGGGGATAGTTTGGAAAGGGCGCGCCGGCGGCAAATACCGCGCCTGTCCGATCTATGCGGATGGAAACCTGTATTTCTTCAGCCTCGAAGGCAAGACCACCGTGATCGAACCGGGCCGCGAATTCAAAGTCCTCGCAACGAACGAACTCGCGACTGAGGCACCGCTCGATGATCCAAGACGTGGTCCCGGGTTCATGGCTTCTCCTGCGGTGGTCGGGGGTGCGATGTTTTTACGGACCCGGTATCATTTGTATCGAGTGGAGGGGGAGTAGGGTTTGGTTTTCTTAAGACGGTGTTTCTCTGACCGCTGAGTTCGTATTCGTCCTGCGGCGGAAGCGGAACGCCCATGATTTCAAAGGCAGCATCACTCTTTCGGGGTGATCTCATCGCGGTACGCATTGATTGCCTTCACTGATTCCGCGAGTCCCGGTCGCTGGCTCATACCTTCACCGAAAAAGCCCTGCTTCACGCCGGGATTGCCAAAGCCTTTGGGCGTGTCGACGGGGTTGCACCAGAAAACACCGATGATGTAGTCGGTCTCAAGAGCCGCCCGGAGGTAGTCGGCGTATTGCTTTCCGGCATCGACGGAATCAGCGGCGGGCTTCCAGCTGCGGATATCCTTGTTGCCGTCTTTGAAGCGAACGGCGTAATCGCAGAGCAGGATGGGTTTGCCGGTGATCTGGTGGATCTCGTCGAATTTCTGTTTCGGGAACTGGCCCTGAAAGGGGGGCTGAATGGCGATGGCGTCGACGTAGGGAAGCATCTCCTGGACGACATCCTTGTCGAAGGTGTTGAAGGCGAAGCGATCCCCGAAGACAAGGCGGCCGCGATCGTACTTGCGATTGGCTTCGCCAACGACACGGAAGTATTCGCGGGCGATGAGGCGAAGAAAGGCCTGGTCGCGCGCCGTGTCATCCCCGCCTTCCCAGATGCTGAGAAATTTCCGGTAGGCTTTCTGTCCGGGCGCATTGCCCGGCAGGTTACGGGTGAATTCGACCCAGTTGGTGCCGGAGGGATTGTCGAGCGGCCAGGATCCCAGGTCCGTCCAGCAGTAGCCGATGATCGTTTGCGGGTTCCTTTTGGCCCCGAGGCAGCGGGCTTTGACACCCGCCTCGAGTCGGGCCTGTTCGGCCGGGTCGAAGATGTCGACAAACTTCACCTTGTCTTTGCCGCGGTAGTAAGCGCTCTCGACGAGGTGGCTCCAGCTCTCCAGGTAGGGCATATCGCTCTTGAGCTCAGGTGGGCAGCCGTAGCCGTAAGCATTGAACCCGAGCTCCTTGCAGGTCCTGGAGAAAGCGCCGAAGTCGAGCTTGGCGCTTCGATTGTTCGCGTGGGTGATCCCGTGAGCAAAGAACGGTTGCCCCCCGGAATCCACGAGCCAGGAGCGTCCTTCGATTTCGGTGAGAGTGATGGGCTTTGGATCCGACTGGGCGTGGCTGAGCGGAGAACCAACAAGCGCGATGAGCAGGGTTAGGATGGGGAAAGCAAGTTTCATGGTGGAGGGAAAATTAGTGGATCGGCTGCGGGTTACTTATGACGAATTGGTGTCATGTGAGGAGAGTCTTTTTCTACCGCCCGACCTGCTGAAAGTAAGAAAAGGATCAGGAAAAAGAAAAGGAGGGATCGCCTTAGCCGCTTACCAATCACCGGGTGGCTCCCCTCCCCTTCTTCCATCCCGACCCATTCGCTGGTCACGCCAGAATCTCTCGAATGACCCGGGCGGATTCGACACCGGTCAGCTTTTGATCCAGCCCCTGGAAAGGAAAGCTCAGCTTGTCGTGATCGATTCCGAGTTGGTGAAGCATGGTGGCATGAAGATCCCGGATCGGAACCGGATCCCTGGCGATGTTGTAACTGAAGTCGTCGGTCTCCCCATAAGTGATCCCGCCCTTGATTCCCCCTCCGGCAATCCATCCTGAAAAACAACGCGGGTGATGATCCCGACCGTAATCGGTCTCGGTCAAGGTCCCCTGCCCGTAGACGGTTCTGCCAAACTCCCCGGCAAAAACGATCAGCGTTTCGTCGAGCAACCCCCGCTGTTTGAGATCATTGATCAAAGCCGCGGCAGGCTGATCCACATCAAATGCCTGACCGGGGAGCTGTTTGGGCAGAATCGTGTGGTGATCCCACCCCCGGTGAAACAGTTGCACGAAGCGGACTCCCCGCTCGACCATGCGGCGGGCCTGTAGACAGTTCCGGGCGAAGGAACCGTTTTTCTCCACTTCGGGTCCGTAGGATTCCATGACACTCGCGGATTCCTCCGAGAGGTCGGTCAGTTCCGGAACAGAGGATTGCATTCGAAACGCCATCTCCTGCTGTGCAATCGTCGTCGCGATTTCATTGTCGCCGATTTCAGCCAGGTGCTTCTGATTGAGATCCCGGGTCGCATCGAGCATGCGCCGCCGAACCTCCGCATCTACGCCCTTCGGATTGGAGAGAAAAAGAACCGGGTCACCTGTGGTTTGAAACGCCACTCCCTGATGCTTCGACGGAAGCGGTCCGCTGCCCCAGAGACGGCTGTAGAGTCCCTGCACATTGCGGGTTCCGCCGGTCCAGTAGGCCGATGGCAGAACCACAAACTCAGGCAGGTTCTTATTCATCGCGCCAAGCCCATAGCTGAGCCATGCCCCCATGCTGGGACGGCCCGGAATTTCGGATCCGGTGCAGACAAAATTCTTGGCCGGATCGTGATTGATCGCGTCGGTGTTCAGGGACTTAATGATGCAAAGGTCATCCGCCACTTGCGACAAGTGGGGAAGAAGGTCACTCATCCAGATTCCGTTTTCGCCGGCCCGGTGAAAGTTGAACATCGAAGGTGCAACCAACTGTTCCTTGCCGCGCGTCATCGCCGTCACGCGCTGCCCCTGGCTGATGCTCTCCGGGAGGGGTTTGCGAAACTGTTTCCGCAACTCCGGCTTGTAGTCGAACAGATCAAGCTGGCTCGGAGCCCCTGCCATGAAAAGGAAGATCACATGCTTGGCTTTGGGCGCATGATTGATCTGCGCCTGCAGATTCTGAGGCAAAAGCGAACCGAGGGCCGTGAGACCAATCCCTGTCCCCGAAGTTTTCAGAAACTGGCGACGTCCCTGATGCATCATCATCTTTTCTACCGGTGTCATTTTCCTTACTGTCGGGTTTTGGTGATGTCGAGATTGTAGATCGCATTGATAACCATCGTCCAGGCGGCGAGTTCCGCCGCACCCCTGCCTTCCGTGAGAGCGGTCGCGAGTTCCGGCTTCTCCTCATAACTGCGTTCCAGATCAGAGAGGAGCGACTTCAAGGCCTCCAATTCTGATTCGTCGGGAACCTGTGAGGTGATCGTTTCGTAAGCGAAGGGGATTCGATTCTCCGGTTTTTCCTCCAGGACCTGCGCTGCAAAATGCCGGGCCGCTTTCATATATTCGGTCTCGTTCATCAAGAGGAGAGCCTGCAACGGCGTGTTGGTTCGCTCCCGGCGGGCAATACAGGACTCACGATTGGGGGCATTCAAAATCGTCATCTGCGGTGGCGGAAGCCCGCGCTTCCAAAACGTGTAAATACTCCGGCGAAGAATTTTGCCTCCTGTGTCGGGGGTAAATTGATTGGGGTAGGAACTGGGCAAAGCCACCGCTTTCCACAGTCCTTCGGGTTGGGGAGTTTTGACGCTTTTCCCGAACATTTCCTTCTGCAGCAGCCCACTCGTCGCCAGGATTTGATCACGGACCGCCTCTGAATCGAGACGGTATCGTGAACCCCTTGCGAGCATCCGGTTTTCTGGATCGGCTTTGAATTCTTCGGAAGTCGCGACGGATGACTGCTGATAGGTTTCTGACAAAACCATTTCGCGAAACAGCACTTTGATATCCCAGCCGTTCTCCACAAAAGTCGACGCGAGATAGTCCAGCAAATCGGGGTGACTGGGCCATTCCCCCTGAGCACCGAGGTCCTCCGACGTCTTCACAATTCCGACGCCGAACAACTGTTGCCAGAAGCGATTGACGGCCACCCGGGCCGTTAACGGATTCTCCGGTGCGACGAACCAGTTTGCCAGATCCATCCGGGTTTTGAGCTCAGGATTTGGCGCTTTCATCGGAGGCAGAAACCCCGGTGTGCCACGGCCGACTTCTTCTCCCGGATTGTCGTAGGCCCCTCGAATCAAAATGTTAGCAGGCCGAACTTCACTTCGCTCTTTCATGACCATTGCCGCCGGAATTGTCATTTCCAGGTCGAGTCGCTCCGATTGGAGTTTCCCCAGTTTTTCCTCGGCCGCTTTCTTCGATGTTTGCAGAGCGGACTTTTCGTCTGCTTCTGCTTCGGCGACCTGTTTCTTCAGCTTTTCCACTTCCGCCTTTGCTGCCGATTCCGCTTTGACGATTTCAGCCCGCATCTTTTCCTGCTCAGGGGTGGCGAGTTCGACATAGGGCTGCTGGAGCCCTCTCATAAAATCATTCCCCGAACGCCCACCCGTTTCCGGCGCTGCGTCGATGTTATTGAAGAATGCCGAGAACTGATAAAAATCTTTCGCCGTAATCGGATCATACTTGTGATCGTGACAGACCGCGCATTGCACGGTGAGCCCCATGAAAGCGGTGCCGACCGATTCCACACGATCAAGCACGTTCCGTGAAAAGCTTTCTTCAGGGAGCATCGTCCCGCGATCAATGATCAGGTGAAGCCGGTGAAACCCTGACGCGACCAGTTGGTCCGTAGTCGGCTTCGGGAAAAGATCCCCGGCGAGTTGAAAGGTCACAAATTGATCATACGAAAGGTTCTCATTGAACGCCCGAATCACCCAGTCGCGATAAGGAGACAGATCCCGGAAATGATCATGATGGATTCCGTTGGTGTCTGCGAAACGAACCAAATCCAGCCAGTACTTTGCCAGGTGTTCGCCGAACTGAGGGCGGGCCAAATATTGATCCACCACCCGCTCCCACGCATCGGGACTCTCATCGGCGAGGAAAGCCGCAATCTCTTTCCGCGTCGGAGGAAGCCCCGTGAGATCAAAGGACAATCGGCGAATCAAGGTTCGGCGATCGGCTTTCTCATTCGGCGTCAGGCCCTCTGCCTCCAGCTTTCGCATCACAAACAGATCGATCGGTTTTTGACTCCAGGTTTGATTCTTTACGGTCGGCTTTTCCGGTTTCTTCGGGGTAACAAACGCCCAGAATTCCTGATACTTGGCCCCTTCCTCAATCCACTGCCGGAAGAGCTTCTTTTCGTGCTCTGTTAGAGCCTTTTTATGAGAATCCCTCGGCGGCATCACATCGTCTTCTTCCTCCGTGATAATGCGATACCACAATTCGCTTTCGTCGAGCGATCCGGGAACAAGGCCCGCCACCCCATCATGAACGCGATAGGCACCGTCTTTCCCGCCGGTCTGATCCAGCCGCAAGTTTGCTTTGCGGTCGTGCTCATCGGGACCGTGGCAGTGAAAGCACCGATCTGACAAGATCGGACGAATATCCCGGTTAAACTCAACCGTGTCCGCCGCGGATACGAAACCAATCGTGAGAAAAAAAAGCGCGATGTGTTTCATCTACGGGAAGGATAAGGCTGCCCCGCCTTCCCGATCAACATCGAATTCGAGCCATTCTAACAACGAAACAACAATTGCCGGAGCAACGCCTCGACAAGGATTCTTGAAAGCAAGTGGCGGAAACTACCGGGCGCGGGTGAGAATTCGAATCTGGTCCTAGTCACGCTCGGTATTCGCAAAGGCACCGATACTGATCGTGTTCCGATCCTGCGAAAGAACGATCTCGTCAGGCTGCCCGTCGGGATTGGTAACACAGGCATTGAGGGCGGGCGGGCGACCGTTGGGTTCGAGGCCACGGAAAGGATTCACGCCTTTTGGATAAACCACCGACGGAACGCCGGACAGCACATCGGAATTGTCGAGGTGCTCCCCGGTTCAAAGAATTACCACGATCGGTTGATCAAAACGAATCACTCCACGAACTTGCTCAAGACTTCCCGGGCAAAAATGAAGGAGGTAACTGTCGAGCGAAGCATCTGGTGAGATCGTTTTGCCCAGCGTTTCAAAATCACGGTAGTTGCCGCTCGAATCGATCGATACCGCGAGCGGTTCCGTAAGGCTGATGTCGCGCTTTTCCGCAATCAGATCAATCCGGTTGCCGCCGATGAACCTCAAATAGCGGAATAGTTCCGCCTGGTGAGCTTCAATGAGTTCTTCGAGTGCCTCTGTAGTCATCGCAATTCTAGATCATGATCCGTCCCGACCGTCAGGATAAACGAAAAAGGTGGCGCAAAGGGCACATCTAATTCTCCAATTTTTCCCGTGACTCGAAAATCCGGGGCAGAATGCGAGTGCGCTGACTCCTCCATGATGGGCGCTGCGGCGCATGAAAACGCAGAAGGGAAAGAAAAACTCCCGAGCCGCCGGGACTTTTCACTTGGGCCGATTCTGCCGCTTTCGCTCACGGCGGATCGAGAGAAGTACACCTGTCCCCAGCCAGACACTCGCGAGAAATCCGAGGGCACCGATCAGGGACACTCCGTAGACGGTGGGAGGCGCTTTCATGCTCCACATGATCGCGGATCCGAGAAACATGGCCGCAGTCAGTAATCCTGTTACGAGCCGGTCGACTGTCGATTCCAGTCTGCGATGCTCCATGTGAACTTCCAGAGTTCCTTTCCGAAACCGGCTCAGGATATCGGTGAGATCACGCGGCATCCCTTCCAGGAGCCGTTTCCAATCTCGAAACCCGCGACCGAGTTCTGTCGTGATTCGTCGCGGTGCAAACCGTCGCAGAACCGCCCGCTGATAAAATGGCTTAAGCATCGCAGCGAGGCTGAAATCAGGAGACAGCTGCCGGGCAGTACCCTCCAGAACGACCAGGGTCTTGACCAGCATTCCAAAACTCTGCGGCAGTACAATGTGAAATTCCCTGACCAGATCAAACAGTCGCTGCAGAGCCCCCCCGACATCAAAATCAGCGACGGACTGGCCCACGTAGTCGTTGAGAAACTCGCCGACCTCCGCCCGGAGTTCATCTTCATCCAGTTCAGGTGGCATCTGCCCCACCCGCACAATGGCATCGCTGAGTCCCTCCGCATCGCCGCTCACCGCAGCAAGCAACATGTCCTCAATATCCTCACGAAG
>JARGNG010000107.1 GCA_029213265.1 Verrucomicrobiales bacterium
TTCCGCTGTTGGCAAAGGGCGAGTCGCGTTTCGAAAGGCTCATGCCGTTGACGACAACCTCATCATTTTCGGTTGCGGCCGGCACAATAAAGCCACCGGGGCACATACAGAAGGAATGGACACCCCGACCCCGGATTTTCGTGGCGAGTCCGTAGCGTGCCGCGGGAAGGAGTCGGGGCCGCTCGCGACCGCGCTCGTAGTGATACTGGAGGCTGTCGATGAGTGGCTGCGGGTGCTCGATGCGAACTCCCACGGCGAACGGCTTTTGCTCGAGGAGAATCTCCCTGTCGGAGAGAAGCCGATAGATGTCGCGCGCGGAATGCCCGGTCGCGAGAATGATGGTATCGCCCGGTAGCTCGGTGTCGCCGTTGATGACGACCCCTTTCGCCTTTCCAGCCTCGATGAGGAAGTCGGTCACTTTTGCCCCGAACCGGACTTCCCCCCCGGCGTCGAGGATCGTTTGCCGGATCGCCTTGACCACGTTGGGGAGAAGATTGGATCCGATGTGCGGATGCGCGTCGATGAGAATCCGCGGTGGTGCTCCGTGAGCCACAAACGTTTCGTAGACCTTGCGGACCGGTCCCCGTTTGGTGGCCCTGGTGTAGAGCTTTCCATCGGAAAAGGTCCCGGCGCCTCCTTCCCCGAAGCAGTAGTTGGAGTCTTCGATGACCCGGCCTTCGCGGAGCAGGGGAGCGAGATCGAAACGGCGGGCGGAGGCATCTTTGCCACGCTCGAGCACGATCGGTTTCCAACCTCTTTCGATTGCGGTCAGTGCCGCGAACATTCCGGCGGGACCACTCCCGACAATGATCACCGTTTTCTCCGGGTGGGAAAGGGCCGGAAGCGAAAGCTCAATTTCGGGCTCCGGGGGGAGTGCTTCATCAATGCCGACCTCAAACCGGAGTTGGACTTTGATTTCTTTCTTCCGGGCATCGAGCGAATGCTTCCGCAGTCGCAGTTCGATGATGCGGGCCGGATGCACTTTCAGCTTACGCCCGACCGCCTTGCGCTGCGCAGTCTCGTCCTCCGAAAGCTCCAGAGGAAGTATGACGTCGACCGTCACCGGAGACGTGTCCGCTGAGTCGACCATGGCTTCCTACTCGTCTCCCTCTCCGCTGAAAAGAAATCCGGTGAGGGGACTGGTCGCAGACGCGCTGATTCCCATCTTTGGAATTCCTCCCGACTCATAGGCAATTCGTCCCGCTTCGACCGCCATTCGGAATGCCCCGGCAACGGCGACCGGATCATCGGCAATGGCGATGGCTGTGTTTACGAGGACGGCGTCAGCTCCCATTTCGAGGGCTTCGGCCGCGTGGCTGGGAAGACCGATTCCCGCGTCGACAACCACGGGAACGGTTGCCTGAGCGAGAATGATTTCGATCTGGCGTCGGGTTTCGATTCCGCGATTGGATCCGATGGGCGCACCCAGTGGCATCACTGTGGCGGTCCCGACATCCTGCAGGCGTTTCGCAAGAACCGGGTCGGCATTGATATAGGGGAGCACCGTGAATCCCTCCTTCACCAGAATTTCAGCCGCCTTCAGAGTCTCGATCGGATCGGGGAGAAGGTAAGTGGGATCGGGATGGATCTCCAGTTTCACCCAGGCGGGAAGCCCTGCCGAGACAGCCAGCCGCGCAAGCCGGACCGCTTCCTCTGCATTCATCGCTCCGGAGGTGTTGGGCAGGAGGAGATACTTTTCGGGATCAATGAAATCGAGAATGTTGGCGAAGGGATCGTTGCTTCCGGTGAGATCAGCCCGCCTCAGTGCAACGGTAACGATTTCTGTCCCGGACGCTTCCAGCGCATCGCGCATCGATTCGTTGGAGGAAAACTTCCCCGTCCCGAGCATGAGTCGGGATTGAAAGGTGCGATCGGCGATGGTGAGAGGTTCGGGCACGGGTCAACAGGGTTAGGGGAGAGACCAAACAGGGTTCGGTCGATGAGTCAACAGGGAGGACGATAAAATTGAAAGTAGAGGAGCCGGAAGAAGCGCAGAGTCAGGGCGATCCGTGACGTAAATGGATTCTACGTGGTGTTGGCCGTTTTCGCTGTCGATTTTTTCGGGAGTGCCACTCCAATGGGCAGGGAGAACTCCACAAAAAAACCCCTCCGTTAGACCGGAGAGGTTTTTTCGAACTGTGCAAGGTGCGAGACGCACATCCACAACAACAACCAAGTAATGAAACAAGAGGCCAACAACAGCCTCGGAAAAATTTCTAAGGAGATTTTACTACAAAACTGGCCGCCGTCGACATCTTTTTGCAAATAATTGAAAAATATTTGCGATAATTCTCAAATTTGATCAGGAATCCTTGGAAAGCAGGTCCCGGATCTCTGATAAAAGGGCCACTTCCTCGCTCGGCTTGGGCTCTTCTTTGGGCTCTTCCTCGGCTTTCTTGAGGGCTGCCATGAACTTGTTGATCACCAGGAAGAGGACAAAGGCAAGAATCAGGAAGCTGATGAATGAGGTAATAAAGTTTCCGTAGGTCAGCAGATTAACTCCGTCGATCTTCTCGGCATTTGCCAGTGATGTTCCTTCCGGAACCTCTCCTTTGAGAACGAAGTAGTTGTTACTGAAGTCAACACCGCCCGTAATTCGTCCCACAATCGGCATGAAAATGTCATCGACGAGACTTTTGACCACGGTGCCGAAGGCGCCACCGATGATAATTCCGACGGCCATGTCGACCAGGTTTCCTTTGAATGCGAATTCTTTAAACTCTTTAATCATAGACAGATAGAGTGAGAAAGAGCGGTTTCCTTCACAAGGAAAACCTTCGCAAAAAAAATCTCAGCTGTCAGAACTGCAATAAATTTTAGCAATCATCCAAAATTTCTGGAATTGGTGGCTGCCGAATTCAGGCCTGAGTCGTGAATTTTTCGACCGCTTTCCAGACGGCAAGGATCGCGAGAACCGCAATGGAAATGACACTGATCCAGAAGCCGGTGTCATAGCCTTTGGACGGGGCGAGGCTGGCCGGGAGTCGCTTGTATCGAAAATGAACGGCTCCGAAGACAACGAGCAGAAGAATGGCGGCAGTGATCGCACCGCCGGCGAGGACCATCCAGACCGGGTCCTCGAAGGTGAAAAAGAGAACCGCCCAGAGGATGGGAAAGAAAAAGGCAAAGAACGCGATCGAGCGTGCGCGTGATTTTGGATTGTGGTAGTCGATGAGACCGACCGAACTGAATGCATCGGAGAACAACCGGCTCCAGGCGGCGAGGGCGGAAAAGAGAGTGGAGAAAAGAACAAAGAAGGCACCGATAAGAAAGGCAATCTCAGCCCAGCCTCCGAGGGAATCCGTGTACATCCGGGAGAGCGTCTTCACCATGTCAAAACCCTGCGGGACGAGTCCCTGGGCATGGAGAATCGATGCTCCGAGAACGTAGAACGCGAGCGTCATGAAGGTGTAGACCAACATGGAGAGAAAGGCGTCCCAGTACATGACCTTGATCCAGCCTTTCGCTCTCGCGGTCCATTCGGGAGTGTCTTCGCGAGGACCGGTCTTGGCGGCATACCCCTTTTCGAGCAGCCAGTAATTGTAGGCCATGACTTCGTCTCCACCGACCCCGGTAATGCCGAAGGCGGCGATAGCGACGCCGACGGCTGCCAGGGGAATACCGTTCCAGAACGAGAGGCCGGTTACGATATCAGAAGAGGAGAAGGCGAACTCCGTGTACTGCACCCCGATCACGCAGGCGACCGTGAACATCGCAAAGAGTCCGATCATGACGAGGGACACTTTTTCAATGAGTTGGTATTTCCCGCGGAAGATCAGAAGCGACACGACTGGAGCGATGATACAAACCCAGACGACGACCGAAACCGCCGGAAAGAGAATATTGAGGACAATGCCGACCCCGCCGATGATGCCGCCGACCTGAAGAGGTTTGATGAGCATCATGACAAGCCACAACCACGTCGCCCAGCTGCCTTTTCCAAATTTCGGACCGGGAAGCTGGTTCAAGGCGCCGAAAGTTGTTTCCCCGGAATGAATGGCGTGTTTCCCGAATTCCAGCTGAACAAACACTTTGATGAGACAACTCACGAGGATGACCCACATGGCGACGAAACCAGCTTCGGCGCCGAGCGCGGTGGTGGCAATCAGCTCGCCGGATCCCACGATCGAGGCCGAGAGAATGAAGCCCGGACCGAGATACTTCAGCATCCCGCGCAGGCGGGTCGGCGGCTCCTCGATCTCCGAGGCCGGGGTGGGAGTTGATTCCGTCACGTTAGCTCTTTCTGAATTGGGGATTCTGATTCCTGGCTGCCGATTACTGAGCCGGTGCGTTTGCCGGATCAGTGATTTGCGGCCAGTCGTCGGTCCGGAAAGGATCAACCGGAAGGCCCTCGCGGCTCCTCAGGTTGGCGACGGGGTTGTCCGCCCAGGCATAGCGAACGGCGACCGGGGTTTCCACGGCTTCGCTCGTGACCTCGACCCGATCCTTGCCCAGCAGTTTGCCGGTCGCTTTGTGCCAGACTTTGTCTTCTCCTGCAACCGCGAATCCGACGGCTTCCCGCGTGTCGAAGGTGTAGAGCGTGGAACCTACATTTTCAAAGGTGAGGATGGCCTTGTTGCCTTGAACCTCCATCGACTTGTAGGAAGGGCTCTGGTAGGGGATTGTCTTTCCGTAGTCCCGTGCCAAAGCGATGCGGGCGAGGCGCTTCGCCACGTTCTGCTTGTCGCGCGGGTGAATATCGCGGCCTTCTCCGATGTCGTAAATGACTGCCTGTCCCGTGTTGGGAAGTAAAAGCGTATTGGACTGGGCCTCGCGAAGTTCTGCCCAGTCGCTTTCCGCGGGAGCATCGACTTCGTTGCGGAAGTCAGCGAGTTGTACCCAGTAAAAAGGAAAGTCACCCTGGCCCCAGGCTTTGCGCCACTCGGAAATCATGAGCCCAAAGAGGTCGTCGTATTGGTAGGCGCGCCCGGCGTTGCTTTCCCCCTGATACCAGATCGCTCCGCGAATGCCGTAGCCGATGGTTGGATTGAGAACGCCCGCCCAGAGGTTGCCGGGGCGATGCTGTCCTGTCAGGACGTTGCGTGGAGGGCGTGGGGCTTGCTTGCCTGCGGCTTTAGCGGCATCCGCTTTCGCCTTCCAATCGGCCATGATTTTGTCCCAGTCGAAGGTCTTCTCCGTATTCGCCCATTCCTGCAGGTAGGCATCGAATCGACCGTCTTTTTCGAGAACGTCTCGTTTGACCCAGGCTTCCGCGGCGGAACCGCCCCAGGCATTGTCGATCAATCCGATGGGAACACCGAGGGTCTGATGGAGGAGGCGTCCGTAGAAGTATCCCACCGCCGAGAACTGGCCCGCGGTATCCGGCGTGCAGATATCCCACTGCCCTTCAAAGTCATCCTGGATTTCCTGCGTTCCGACCTGGGGAACAGAAATCAGGCGAATGTTAGGATAGTTGGCGGTGGCGATTTCCAGATCGGGATCGTAAGCCTGGGAAAGGGACCACTGCATGTTGGACTGACCGGAGCAAACCCACACCTCGCCCATGACAATGTTGGAAAAGGTAATTGTCTCGGCACCCGACTTGATCGTCATATTCAGCGCATGGCTTGAGCCGGGTAGCGCTTGGGTTTTTACCTTCCACTGTCCATCCGCATCGGCTTTGGCCGTGACGGTCTTTCCGGCAAAGGTGACGGAGACATCGGTGCCGGGATCGGCCCATCCCCAGACGGGGTTTTCGAGGTCTCTTTGCAGGACCATGTGATGCCCGAAGATGGAGGGAAGCTTGAGCTCTGCTTTCGCGATCGAAGCAGATAAAGCGAGAGTGACTACGGCAGAAAGAACAGCGAGGCGATTCATGAAGCGGGTTGTAATGAATTCACCTTCACCGTGCAACCGTTAATCGAACCTTTTCGCGGAGGTGGAATTCAGCCTCAGGCCTGGTCGTCGAGATGGATGACCGCCTTCCTCAGAGTGGGGTCAGCGATCATGCTGCCGAAAGACCCGGGAACTTCGCCGAGAGAAAGTCGATGGGTGATCCAGGGGTCGGTATCGATTTGTCCGGTTTCGATGGCTTCGATCACCTGACCGAATTCGGAGCTGGTGGCATTGCGGCTCGAAAGGAGCGTGATCTCCCGCCGGTGAAAATTGGGATCATCAAAGGTGACTTCGCCCTGGAACAGGCCCACGAAGACGATGCGACCTCCATGGGCAATGTGGGAGAAGGTGGAGCGCATCGATCCCCGGTTTCCGGTTGCGTCGAAGATGAGGGTGGGGAGCTCTCCATCGAAGGAGGCTCGAAGCGATGGTTCGAGGGGTTCACTTTCCCGGATCGGAATGGTGTGTTCGACTCCGAAAGCGTCCCGGCAGAAGCCAAGACGTTTTTCATCGAGATCGGCAACAGCAACCCTCCCCGTGTGCAATTGCAGAAACGAAAGCACGCTGAGCCCGATCGGTCCGGCGCCGAGTATGAGCGCTCGATCCGGACTCTGTGCCTGCGCCCGGTTCACGGCATGGCGCCCGATGCCGAGCATCTCGACGAGAGCGAGTTGATCCACCGAAGCCGACGCCGCGCGGTGGAGTTTGTGAATCGGAACATTGATTTCCGGCCGCATGCCTCCGTCGCAGTGGACGCCGAGAACCTGGAGGTCCTCGCAGCAGTTGGTTTTTCCAGCCAGGGAAGCCTGGGATGCCGGATTGTTCAGATAGGGTTCGATGGCGACCAACTCACCGGGAGAGAAATCGGATTCGCCGTTCAGGGAAACGACTTCGGCGGCCAGTTCATGTCCGAGGATGCGGGGATATTCGAAAAAGGGCTGACGGCCGTGAAAGGCGTGGATGTCGGTTCCACAGACTCCGATCCGGCGGATGCGTACACGGGCTTCGCCTGGTAACGGATCGGGCAGGGTATTCTCGATGGTCGAAAAGGAACCCGGCTTTTCCAGTCGAATTTCGGTTTGGCTCATCAGGGGGGGGCAGCGCGGGCCGTCAGCTCACCGGGCACGAGTGAAGATCCCGGAAGAAGTCGTGACCCTTGTCATCGACGAGAATGAAGGCCGGAAACTTCTCGACCTCGATTTTCCAGACGGCTTCCATTCCCAGTTCCGGAAAATCCAATACCTCCACTTTCCGGATGTGGTTCTGGGCAAGGATGGCAGCGGGTCCCCCGATCGAACCAAGGTAGAAGCCCCCATGCTTCTTGCACGAGTCGGTGACTTGCTGGCTGCGATTGCCCTTTGCGATCATGACCATGGAAGCGCCCTGAGACTGGAACTGCTCGACATAGGGGTCCATTCTGCCTGCCGTGGTCGGGCCGAAGGAACCACTCGCCATACCTTCCGGCTTCTTGGCAGGTCCCGCGTAGTAGACCGGGTACTCCTTGAAGTAGTCGGGGAGCTCTTTTCCGTCCTCGATCATTTCCCGCAGCTTGGCGTGGGCAATGTCGCGTGCGACGACAATGGTTCCGGTCAACTCCAGTGCTGTCGTCACCGGATACTTCGACAGGGTCTTCAGCGTTTCCTTCATCCCGGCATTCAAGTCGACCGGCACACCGTGGAACTGGTGATCCTTCCATTTCTCGGGAATGTATTGGCCGGGATTGGTCTCGAGCTGCTCCAGGAAGGCGCCGTCTTTGGTGATCTTCGCCTTCGCCTGGCGGTCGGCAGAACAACTGACTCCGAGTCCGACCGGACAGCTCGCACCATGGCGGGGGAGGCGAATCACGCGAACGTCGAGAGCGAAATACTTGCCTCCGAATTGCGCGCCGATCCCGACCGCGCGTGCCTGCTCCAGCAGAGTCTTTTCCATTTCGACATCGCGGAAGGCCTGGGCTTTGTCGCTTCCTTCGGTGGGGAGTTCGTCGTAGTAGCGGGTCGAGGCGAGTTTGACGGTTTTCAGGGTCACTTCCGCGCTGGTGCCTCCCACGACGAAAGCCATGTGGTAGGGAGGACAGGCCGAGGTGCCGAGGGTCGCCATTTTACCGACGGCCCAATCGACGAAGCTCTTTTCGTTGAGCAGCGCTTTGGTTTCCTGATAGAGAAAGGTTTTGTTGGCCGAGCCGCCGCCCTTGGTGATGAAGAGAAACTCGTAGGCGTCCCCGTCGGTGGCATAGAGTTCGATTTGCGCAGGCAGGTTGCTCTTGGTGTTGACTTCGTCAAAGAGCGTCAGCGGTGCCATCTGCGAGTAACGCAGGTTCTCCTCCTGATAGGTTTTCCAGATGCCTTCAGCAAGAGCTTCCTCATCGCCGCCCCCGGTCCAGATATGCTGACCCTTTTTCCCGACGACAATGGCGGTCCCGGTATCCTGACACATCGGAAGGATCCCCCGTGCCGCGATTTCCGCATTGCGGAGAAGGGTCAGGGCGACCATGCGGTCGTTGTCGGTCGATTCCTCATCATCGAGAATCGCTGCGACCTGCTTCAGGTGAGAGGGGCGAAGCATGAAAGAAATGTCTTTCACGGCTTCATTGGCCAGTTTCGTCAGTGTCTCCGGAGAGACCTTGAGAATTTCGCGCCCCTCGAATTCAGAGACGTCAATCCCGTCCGTCGTGACGAGCTTGTATTCGGTTTTGTCGGGCCCGAGAGGGAAAGGTTTGTGATAGGCAAAATCGCTCATAGTGCGGGGAATGGAAGAGTCCTGAGACGTTTCCATTTCACCTTCGCATTTGCAAATCGGGAGATACCGATTCCTGCCGAAAACAGGAAGGGTTGCGAATCTTTCCGCAATCTACGCGCGCAAGGGGCGCGGCGCATCGGGATCGGAGATGTGAACCCAGGTGTGAACATGGGGCGCTCCGCGAAAAT
>JARGNG010000108.1 GCA_029213265.1 Verrucomicrobiales bacterium
CACGGTGGTGAACAACGGGACCGATGTGTCCTTTGATCCGGATGGAGATTTTGACAGTCTCGCCGTGGGCGAGAGCGAAGTGGTGACCTTTACCTATACGGCAGTGGCCGCCGGTTCCGGCGAATCGACAACCGAAACCGTCACGGTGACGGTCACAGGCACGAACGACGGCCCTGTGGCCGTGGATGATAGCGGCTCGGTCGATGAAGACGCCACTTTGGCGGTGCCGGTCCTGACCGGAACCCTGAGCAACGACACGGATGCGGACACGAGTGATGTGTTGACGGTGAGTGACATCCGCACGGGAGCCGAAGGCGGCAGTGGAACGTCCGGCCTCGTAGGAGGACCTCTCACCGGAACCTACGGAACGCTGACTGTGCAAAGCGACGGCAGTTACAGCTACAGCGCCGACCAGACGGCTGCGAACGCACTGGCCAATGGCGATGTGGTGACCGATGTGTTCACCTACACGATTGATGACGGCAACGGAGGCGCGGATACCGCGCAACTCACGATCACGGTGACCGGTACGAACGACGCTCCAGTGGCAGTGGACGACACCAGCGCGGTGGACGAAGACGGGAGCCTCGTGGTGAACCAGGCTGACGGACTGGTCGACAGCAACGACACCGATCCGGACGGCGATACGCTGACGATTACGACGGGCGACGGAACGACGACCGGGACTTATGGAACGCTCGTGTTGGCTACGGACGGCAGCTACACCTACGACGCGGACCAGGCGGCAGCCAATGCGCTGGCGGCGGGTGAAACCGCAACCGACACCTTCACCTACGTCGTTAGTGATGGCGAAGGAGGCAGCGACTCGGCGACGCTTACGATCACTGTGACCGGCACGAACGACGGACCGACGGCAGTCGACGACAGTGCGACGACCGACGAAGACACGGCCGTGCTGAACATTGATTTGCTCGGTGATGACACCGATCCGGATGGCGATACGCTTTCACTGATTGAAATCGACGGCATTGCCGCTGGCGGCAACATCACCCTGGCGAGCGGAGCGATCGTGACGGTGAACGGAGACGGTACGGTGGACTATGATCCGAACGGCCAGTTCAACGGCCTCGATGATACGGAGGTTGCGACCGACACCTTTACCTACACGATTACTGATGGGAACGGCGGGACCGATACGGCCACGGTGACGGTGACGATCAACGGCAACGATGACGCGACGGTGATCAACCCCGACTTCGGCACGACCGATGAAAGCACCGCGATCGATATCGATGTGCTGGACAACGACAGCGATGTGGACACCAGTGACAACCCGCTGACAGTGGCGTCGGTGGACACGAGCGGTCTGGCCGGTGGATCCGTGACCAACAACACGAGCAATGTGACTTTTGATCCGGGCACGGACTTTGATGACCTCGCGGTGGGCGAGAGCGAGGTGGTGACGTTCACCTACACGACCAACACGGGATCGACCGAAACCGTTACCGTGACGGTGACGGGAACGAATGACGGCCCGGTTGCTGTGGATGACAACGGCTCGGTCGATGAAGACGCGACGCTCGCCGTATCTGTCCTGACTGGAGTGATCTCGAACGACACGGATGCGGACACGAGTGATGTGTTGACAGTCAGTGACATCCGCACGGGAGCCGAAGGTGGGAGTGGAACAACCGGCCTGGTAGGTAACCCGCTGGTAGGAACCTATGGCACGCTGACCTTGAACAGTGATGGGTCCTACAGCTACGCGGCGGACCAGGATGCCGCCGATCCGTTGGCAGTCGGCGTGACGGCAACTGACACCTTCACCTACGAAATCAGTGATGGGAATGGAGGCACGGATACCGCCGAACTCGTGATTACCGTAACCGGCACCAACGACGCTCCGCTACCCAACCCTCCTGGCGGAACACCTGGAGTGGACCCCGGAGTTTACGACGATGAAGACACGATCGCCGAGGATGTCGTGGCTCCAGCTACCGGAAACGTGTTGGCGAATGATGTCGATCCCGATACGGGAGACGTGCTCGAGGTGAGCGAAGTGAATGGAGTGGCTGCCAACGTTGCCAACCCCGTGGTGGGCACCTATGGAACGGTGACCATTGATGCAGATGGAGGCTACAGCTATGCGTTGGACAATACCAATCCGGTGGTCCAGGCGTTGGCGGTAGGAGAAAGCACGACGGAAACATTCACCTACACTGCTGATGACACGAACGGAGGAACGGCGACAGCGACCCTGACGATTACGATCACTGGCACCAATGACGTGCCCCCTTCGAATCCTCCCGGAGGAACGCCCGGGGTGGACTTTGGTGTGTATGATGATGCCAACAGTATCGCCGAGGACGAGTTCCCCAACAGCGTGATTGGCAACGTGCTTGATAACGATCTTGATCCCGACGGAGATACCCTGACAGTAAGCGAAGTGGTCGGATCCGCAGCGAACACCGGTAGCCAGGTTGATGGCAGCTATGGCACGGTCGTGATCGATGAAGACGGCAGTTACAGCTACACTCTCGATAATAGTAATCCAACCGTCCAGGCGTTGGGCTTGGGACAGAGCACGGCGGACACTTTCACCTACACCGCAGATGACGGGAACGGGGGGACTGCGACGGCAACCCTGACGATTACGATCACCGGAACCAATGACGGTCCTACGGCCGTGGACGACAATGCCTTGCCAACGGCAATGGATGATAATGGAATAACGAATCAGGATAGCACCGTGTTGATCGATGTGATCACCAACGACACGGATCCAGATCCCGGCGACGCCCTGCTGATTTCGGCAGTTGACCAACCGGCGAGGGGCAGCGTTTCGATTTCAAGTGAGAACGAGATTCTGTTCGATCCCGGTAGCGACTTCGATTATCTCGGAGCGATGGAGAGTGAAACAGTAACCTTTGATTACTTGCTTTCGGACGGTGAGGGAGGCACAGATACGGCGACGGTGACGGTGACGGTAAATGGTCTGGACGACGCGACATTGACTGCCCCGGATGCTGAGCAAACCGATGAGGGGTCGGCGGTGACGATCGATGTGCTCGCTAACGACACTGACCCTGACAGTAACGACAACCCCTTGTCAATCGCGTCTGTGACGCAGCCAGCAGATGCCAATGACGGCATCGTGGTCAATAATGCAGGAGACCTGACTTTCACGCCCGGGAGTAATTTCGATATACTTGGTCCGGGCGAGAGTGCGACGACGACGTTTACCTACACCACTGATACGGGGGTAACCGAGACGGTGACAGTGACGGTAAATGGGGTCAACTATGCGCCAAATGCAGCTGATGATTCAGTCGTTGCCTTCAGGAACAGGCCCGTCACTCTCAACCTTACTTCGAATGACGATGATCCAGACGGGGATCCTCTTACGGTGGTGAGCGCGGGAGGTGCCAGTAATGGAACGGTCTCGATTGATCCCGTGAGCGGAAATGTAATTTATACTCCTGATTCCGGCTTCACAGGAAACGATTCCTTCACCTACACGATTTCCGATGGGAATGGCGGTATTGATGTGGCTTCGGTCGACGTTACCGTTTTATCCCAACCCGGTAACCGCGACGGTATTTGGGGAGGGCATTTCGATTTGGATTACGACACGAGTCTCGGAGGTGATACTGAAGGGCATCATCACGCCTACGATGATGATTTCGATGTTCTGGGTGTCGATTATTTCAATGCCCTAGGCAACAAGTTCAGTGGCGTGAATGATGAGGTGAATACCAGCCAGCAATTCAAGATCATTGTCGCGAATGGAGATCTCTCCCCTTCCGCCCGTATTTCCATCAACCAGATATACGATGAAAATGACCCTTCAACCTACATTAGCGTCACTGACTATGATGATATCGCCCTGGAAGACCTCACGGTGTTTTCCTTGAACGGAAATGGGGGGACGACACAGCTCACCGACCTTTCAATCATGTTTCCTGTGACGGCGATGGCCGAAGCCGGATTTCTGCCATCGCAGACTGGAGCGGTGAGGGGCAATACTCCGGGAGCCGATGGGGAATGGCGAAACGGCGCCATTACCCTGCAGCTTGTAGAGGTGAATGGAGGTGCAGACAATTTTACGACCGATCTTTCTTTGAGTAACGGGGGTGTGCAGGGAGTTGCCACGAGCGGTCTTGTATATGAATCCACGATTTTCTGGCACTGGGATGGCCCCACTTACGACGATAACAGCCCCTATGTTCCTGGAGATCCCAGTTCCGTGGCGGCTTATGTGGAACCTATCGTAATTGACCTGGATGGAGACGGTGTCGAGTTTGACGGTGTCAGCGATGGGATCACCTTTGACGTAGATGGTGATGGGATAGCGGAGCGCACCGCCTGGGCCAATCAAGACGACGGTGTCCTTGTCTACGATGAAAACGACAACAATAATCTCGACGGGCGCTCTGAATTTGCCTTCGCTGACTACAGTGACAATCCTGACGCGACTGACCTGGAAGGACTTCGGCACTTCGACACGAACAACGACCTCATTCTCGACGCCAATGACGACGAGTTCGAGAGCTTCAAGCTGTGGCAGGACCGGGATGGTGACGGAGAAGTGGGGGAAGGCGAAATGATGACGCTTGAAGAAGCAGGCATTGAGAGTCTTGAGCTTACTTCTGATGGAGAGGCTTATTACACAGCAGGAGGCGACGTGATGGTCAATGGCGAAGCGGGGGTGAACTACGCTGACGGCAGCAAGGGAGTTCTCGCGGACGCCGAGTTCCGGTATGAGGAACTCGCGTCGGATGACGAATCTCTCGAGGTCGTGGCCGATGATGGACAGGTGATCGATGTGAATGCGGATGAAACAGTTCCGGAACCGGTCGGCGAGGATCTGCTTGCCGGAGAAGGTGGTCAAACGTCGGGACCGGAAGCAGCGCCTGACGAGGCAGGGAGTGCCTCGGGAACTTCGATCGATGACGACATGGCTGCCGCGGATGCCGCAATGTCCTAGAAGATCTGGAGAGATAGTTAATTTTTCCTAAATATTCGTGAAGTGTTCGCCTCGCTGCGTTACACTTTCCGGATCAGCGACAAAATCACAGTCCGGAAAGAACAGCGGTTGGCGGAGCAGGCGCACCGCAACGGCGACTTCGCGGAAGCGATTCGCCTTCAAGGGGCAATTGTGGATCAACTCGTTGAGGCGGGGGAAAAGAGTGTGGACGCTCGTAAGTTGCTTTCCCTGTATTGCTACAGTGCGGGAGACTACCTGCAAGCTCTCCAGGTTTTGGACGAGATTCGAAAGCTCGCCCCCGAAGATATTGAGTCGCTGGAAAATACCGGGGTGATTCTGCGTTTGCTGGGGCGGCAGGAGGAGTCCGTGAAAATTTTGCGACAGGTTTTCGAACAGGATTCGAATCGTGTCAATGTCTGCGATGCACTCGCGCATTCTTATGCGAATCTCAAAGATCACGAGAACTGTCAAAAGTTCGGGAGGCTCTCTCTCGAATTAAAAGACGGCCAGGCTGCGGAAACCAAACCGCTCGTTCCGGTGCCTGGGGGGTCTCCTCCTCCCTTTGCCGCGGAGGGTCCGAAGAAGAACGTGATTTCTTTTTCGCTTTGGGGAGCCAATCCGCGATACACGAAGGGAGCGATTCGAAATACGCAGGCAGCGATTGATGTCTATCCGGGTTGGACAGTTCGTTTTTATTGCGACGACAGCGTGCCTCCCGAGGTGATCGGGAGATTGAGAAACTACGGGGCCGAAGTCGTGATGCGCTCGCGACCCGCCACTTTTTTTGACGGGCTCCTCTGGCGCTTTGAGGTCATTGAAGATCCGGAGGTGGATCGATTTCTCGTTCGAGACTGCGATTCCGTTGTCAACGTGAAGGAACGGGTGGCGGTGGAGGAATGGCTGCACTCGGATCGTTGGTTTCACGTGATGAGAGACTTTCCTTCGCATACGGAGGTGATCCTTGCGGGGATGTGGGGCGGGATTTCGGGAGTGCTTCCGACGGTTCAAGAGATTCGCGACCATTTCCGTCCGACAACTGCCCCGACGCGAACCTTCGATCAACAACTGCTCCGAGAGGTTGTCTGGCCGATTATCCGGCAGAGTGTGCTTTGTCACGACAGCGTCTACACGGGCTGTCTCGGCAGCGTTCCCTTTCCGCAGTTGGCGACACTTCCGTCTCGATATCATGTGGGTCAAAATGAGGCGGCGGTTCGAAAAGAGGTGTTCGTTGATATGCCGGCTCCGGCCCGCTTTGGAACGAAGGAGGTATTTCTACTTTCCGGATTGGACGAGGAGGCGGTGAGCTTTTGCCGACGGCTGATCGATCAATTGAAGGAAATCAGTGTTGTGGCGGAGCCCACTATCCCGAAGCTTCGGGAGTTGGTTTCAGAATCGCTTCAGGCGATTGATCCGGAGGCAGCGGAGGAAAGACGTTTTTCCAAGGCGCGGGAGGAAATCCTGCTCGCTTTGATGGGAGCTTCGCTTGAATTGATTGGGGGCGGAGAAGTCCAATGCGTCGGATTCGAAGATCCGAACGGAGATATTCCGTTTCTCAGTTCGCTGGCAGCCTCTGCGAATTTGAAACTCCTCTGCGTGGTCCGTGATCCGCGCGACACCGCCAGCTCGCGACGAATCACAGAGGTGGAAGATGGTGTTACCCTCGCGAAACAGTGGAACGAACATATTCAAGCCGTCGCGAGAGTGAACAAGATTCAGCCGGATTCGGTGGAACTGGTTCGCTACGAAGATCTTTCCGCTGGGAGATCCGGGGCCTCGATCGGTCGATTGTGCAAATTTCTCGGGCTGCAGATCGAGGGGGAAACCGTTCGTGCGCCCGGGATTATCGACTCCGGAAAACCATTACCAGATGAGATCTCGCAGGCGATTCGCGAGGAGGCCTCCAACTATCTCAAGCGACTTCAATACATTGAACCTTCTGTCGTGGTTTCGGCTGCGGTATCTGAACCTGTCGTGAAAGATGGCTGAGGAGTCCTCGATTTCAGGCAGAGGTGGAGGCGAACGAAAAATTCGGGGGAAACTGCCTTTGCGAAAGAAGGTGTCTCCCCGATTGACTCCGGAGGAGTTGTTCGCAAAAGCATACGAGCTGCAGCAAAGCGGGGATTTTTCCGCCGCCCTGGAGATGTATTCCGCCTTTGTTAAATTGAATCCCGGGTCTCCTTCCGGATTCAACAATCGCGGAAACTGTCTGAGGTCTCTCGGGGAAGACGGGAGGGCGATACAGGACTTCACGAGGGCACTGGAGTTGGAACCAAATCGCAGTTCGTCCCGGTTGAATCTGAGTCTCGCCCGCCTCGCTCTGGGGGAGTACGAAGCAGCCTGGCCTGACTATGAATCCCGCCTCGACACGATTGCATTTCGAAAGGAATTGCTGGAGCGCCGGGATCTTCAATGGGATGGGGAACCGTTGCAGGAGGGGCAACGACTGTTTGTCTTCGGAAATCAGGGTCTCGGGGACGAATTGCAGTGCCTGCGTTTTCTTCCCGAGGTGTTTCAACGGGCCGGGGACATCGTGGTCGAATTGCAAGCGGCGACGAAGCCCCTACTGGGAAAGGTTCCGGATCATGTTTCTATAATCCAGCGTGGGGAAACTGTGCCGCCCTTCCACCGCTGGCGTGAGATTTTCAGCCTTCCCCGCCTTTTTGGGGTGACGATCGAAACCATCCCTGCGCCAGTTCCGCCGGAATTTGAACGCGATGCTTCGATCCGGAAACAGCTCCGGGACAAGCGGCGGAAAATGAAAGGTCGGAAGCAGATCGGCCTGGTCTGGTCGGGGAATCCTGAGAATGCACTGAACCGGTTTCGAAGTTTTACTCTGGAGGATTTGAAGCCGCTTCTCGAGTTGGACTCGTTCAGTTTCACCAGTCTTCAGAAAGGTTCGGCGGCGAAAGAGCTGGAGCAGTTCGATGAAGTTGAGAAGCTCACCGATCTCGGTGGCTGTTTGCATGACTTCACCTCGACGGCGACCGCTATCGAAGAACTCGATCTCATCATCACGACCGATACTTCTGTTATTCATCTTGCCGGAGCACTCGGATTGGAGGCCTGGGTGCTTCTTCATGTTCCGGCTGATTGGCGGTGGGGGAGAGAAGGGGAGCAGACTCCGTGGTATCCTTCACTTAGGCTCTTTCGACAGCAGTCTCCCGGTGACTGGGCCGGGGTGATCCGCTGCGTGAGAACCGCGTTGCTGGAAAGGTTTTTGTAGGGCCTCAGAAGCCGGTTCAATTTGTTTCCTCTTCAAAGAAGAGCGGGATATCCGAATTATTCATTGATATTTAATATAAATATGATAATTGTTATAAAATGCAAGAAACCAACGATTCACTCCTGGAGGCCCTGCTCTTTTTCGGCAAACTCCACTCCCGCGCTGTCAATGCGTCCGGAGCGGTCCAGGGATTGCCGTTGGTCAACGGTTGCCTGAATCCGGAGTTGTTTCAGCAGGCCGCCAAACGATGCGGCTTTGACTCGAAGATCGTCCATCGTTCCCTTCGACAAATTCACCAGGTCACCCTACCGGTAGTGCTTCTGTTGGAAAATGACGAAGCGGTGATTCTCACTGCGCTCCCGAAAAAAGGGAATCCGGAGGTGGTGGTTCTCAGCAGCGGAGGAGGAACTCAAACGGTGTCCCGGGAGTTGCTAGAGAAGGCCTACACCGGAATCGCGCTCTATGTGAAACCATCGTATGAATTTGAACGGCGTTCCGATTTTAACGCAAAAAGCCTGAAAAAGAACTGGTTCTGGGGGACGCTCTGGCGATTCCGGAGCTTTTATGCCCGGG
>JARGNG010000109.1 GCA_029213265.1 Verrucomicrobiales bacterium
GTGACTGTGAGATCGCTGGCTGGATTGGCGCCACCCGCAACTGCGCTGGAGACCATTCCGAAAGAAAGTATGGCGATAAGACCCAGGAAGAGGGCGTGAAAATGGGATCGTTGCATTACAAGCTTCATGACTGATTGATTCGCTGGAAGAAAAAGGAAGATTCATGCCATAATGATACCAAAATGCCCAAATGTCCTCTTATAATTTTAAACTTAACTGAAATTAATATAAAATGAAACAAGATTTTTTCATTTTCTTCTGAAGGTTGAAATGCTTTCGTGAAAAACTCCTTCCGGGGCCGAACGTATCCCCGGACCTTCCTCATTCCTCCCCATGTCCCTGCCCAATACGGCCCCTGATCGCCGGAAACTCACCTTCGGCATTTCCGCTGCGATCGTGATTCTGGCCGTGTTGATCTCCTTCCAGGAAGCGCCTTTTCTTGATTTCGTGGACTACGATGACGACGTCATCTCCCAAAACCCGGCCTTGCGTGGAGGGCTGACTTTCGATGCGGTGCGGTTCGCTTTCACGCAAACGCCCACGAACCTGTGGAATCCGCTCACCTACCTTTCCCACGCTCTCGATTTTGAAATCTTCGGCGATTGGGCCGGGGGGCACCACCTCACCAACATTCTCTTTCATATCGCTGCCGCGCTACTCCTTCTCGCCTGGCTGCGACGTCACACCCGAGAAAACGGCCTCGCCCTCGCGGTCACCCTCCTTTTCGCGATCCACCCACTCCGGGTGGAATCGGTCATCTGGATCTCGGAAAGGAAAGATGTGCTTTCGGCGTTCTTCTACCTTCTCACTCTCACTTTCTACTCGCTTTGGACGCAGGCTCCGGATCCGCGAAGACGACGCTTTTACCTGCTTGCCGTTGCCTCCGCCTGCCTCGGACTTCTCTCGAAGCCCAGCCTGATGACGCTGCCCGCGGCCCTTCTTCTCGTCGACTTCTGGCCGCTTCGCCGCCTCGACCTCACCGATCTGCGCCGCCTCCATTCGCTCCGCGACCGGATCATAGAAAAGCTCCCCTTTCTCGCGATTGCCCTGATCGCCGCAGTGGTTGCCTGGTTCACCTGGTCGGGAAATCAATTCATTGGTGAACCGCCGGATCTCGGATTCATGGAGAGGATCGGCTTCACTTCGCTCGCCTATCTCTCCTATCTCTCACGCACCTTTTTCCCGGCGGGAATGGTCGCCTTTCATCCGTATCCTCCCGGCATTGAGCCGGTCTTACTGGGAATCGCCCTGACGCTTCTCCTTCTCCTGAGCGTCGTTGCATTCCGACGGAGGGTGGGTTCGCCGTGGCTTCTGTTCGGCTGGCTCTGGTTTGTCGGGCTCATACTTCCGGGGAGCGGACTCATCACGATTTCTGACCACTTCGCACCGGATCGCTATACCTATCTCGCCCATATCGGTCTCTTTGCCGCCCTCGCCTGGGAAGGGGTCACTCAGGGCCGGCGGTTTCAAATTCCGGCAAAGTTCGGGTGGATTCTCTTTGTCGGGCTTCTCCTTCCTCTGGTCGTTCTCACCCATCGTCAGAGTACAGTCTGGAAAAACGCAGAAAGTCTCTGGAGACATGCCATCTCCGTATCGGACCGGAACTACGTGGCCCACAATCAGCTCGGGCTCATCTTTCTGAGAGACAACCGGTTCGACGAGGGAGTCGCGGAACTGCAGAAGGCGATGGCGGCAAATCCCGGTTTTCCGATTTCGATCGGAAACCTCTCCCGTGCCCATACCAATGAGGGCAACTTTGAAGAAGCGGCCCATTGGTTCCTCGAAGCCGGGCCACAGTTGCCGGAGCGGGCCCGCTATCGCGACGAGTTGGTCGAAGCCTGCCTCGCTGCCGACAGGACCGACGTCGCCGCCGGGCTCTGGCATAAACTGGTGGAGGAAAGCCCGGACGATCCTGCCATCCAACTTGGCGCCGCTGGTTTTTTCTATCAACACGGAACCACCGAGGAGGCCGCCACCCACTACCTCGCCGCCACCCGCCTCGATCCGAGCAATTCCCAGGCCAGCCTCAGCCTGGGCGCGCTCCTGTTGAAATCCGGAAGAATTGACGAAGCCTTTCCGCTCCTGAAGCAAAGCATTGCCAACGCGGCCACCCCGGACGAAGAAGCGTCGACCCGGCGAACCCTCGCGCAGGCCCACCTCCTGAAGAAGGAATGGGGTCCGGCGCTGGACCAGTATTCAGAAGCCATCAAGCTGTCGCCGAATCAGGCCCTTTATGTCAATGAACTCGCGCAGTTGCTTCTCGATTGCCCGGAGCCATCTCTCCGGGATCCCGCGCGAGCCCTGAATCTTGCAACGACTCTTCCTGTCCGCGAAGGAAGCGACGGATCCATTCCCAATCCCCGTTATCTGAGGACCCTGGCCCGGGCCCTCGCTCGAAACGGAGAATCGACCGGCGCAGAGAAAGTGGCCGGGGCCGGACTGCAAATCATAGAGGTAATCGCGGACACGGATCCTCTTCCCGAGCCATGGACCAGGAAAGAACTCGAGTCCCTGCGCGAGGGATTCCGTCGACTTCTCCCGGGGCCGGAATCCTGAGTTGATACCGAACGGCTTGAGAGAAAATCACCCGTAGACCGTCGGATCCACCAACCCGGCGAGGGCAAAGGCCTCTTTCCGCTCGACGCAGGTTCCGCATTTCCCGCAGTGAAGATCACCACCTTTGTAACAAGACCAGGTCTGGGAAAAGTCGATTCCCAGCTTCGCTCCAGCTGCGGCGATGTCCTCTTTTCGCTGATCAATGAAGGGGCGCAGCACCTGCAGATCCGCGTAGGTCCCGGCCGCAATCGCTTCCGACATCGGCTTCATGAATTCCTCGCGGCAATCGGGGTAAATCGCGTGATCTCCGGAATGAGCGGCGATGACGAGCCCCTCCGCCCCGATGCTCTCAGCAAACCCGGCGGCGATGGAGAGCAGAATCCCGTTCCGGAAGGGAACGACCGTCTGCTTCATGTTTTCCGCCTCATAGTGACCTTCCGGGACGTCCCCTCCGCTCTTGAGCAAATCGCTCGCAAACAATTCATCCATGAAAGGCAGGTCGACGATGCGATGCGGGATTCCCAGTTCGTCGCAGTGCAATTTTGCAAAAGGGAGCTCCCGATGATTATGCTTTGACCCATAGTCAAAGCTCAATCCTGACAAAACCTCATGCTCGCCGGCAGCATGATGAAGAGCGGTGACGGAGTCCATCCCGCCGCTTACGAGGACGACCACTTTCATCCTGCTGAGCCGTCGACTTCTTCCAGACCTGCGTCAGGATAGGCAGCCGTGGCGGTGAGCTGAACCCCACCTCGCGGAGAAAACTTCCCGCGCACGATCATGCGGCGGGGAGAGCAGGCCCCGGAAAGATCATCAAGAATCCGGTTCACGATGTCTTCATTGAAAGACGGAGTGTTCCGATACGATGCGAGGTAGAACTTGAGCGACTTCGTCTCGACGCATTTCCCATCGGGAATGTATTTGATGACGAGATGCGCCGTGTCGGGTTGACCCGTCACCGGGCAAAGCGAACTGAATTCCGGATACTCCAGTTGAATCCAATAGTTGCGATCCGCATTTCGATTGGGAAAGACTTCGAGCGTAGCGTCCTCCGGAGAGGTCGGAAGTCGATTTTCACTGTGACCTAACAGGGTCAGGTCCTTCACTTGAGAGGGTTGAGTCATACAAAATTATTCGACAGGAACAGCGCGGGCCGGGGGATCGATTGGCTTGGCACGGGCAGGTTCGTCGACGGGCATGGCCCGGGCCGGTTGGTCGCCCGCCGCGGGCGGAACAGTCGCAGGGACGCCTGCCGCAGGGACGCCTGCCGCAGGATCGCTCTCAGGTTGCCGCACCACGATTTCGACGCGCCGGTTGAGCGCCTGCTCCTCTTTTGTACCCACGGTGGAGACGATCGGTCGGGACATTCCCATCCCGACGACTTTGATGTTCTTCGCATCGATCCGGAGACGCTCGATGAGCCACTGCCGAACCGCTTCGGCACGCTTCAGGCTCAGCTTCTGGTTGTAGGCCTCGTCCCCGATCGCGTCGGAGTGCCCCTCGATGACAAAGGTCGCATCGGGATTCGTCTGCACGATGAAGGCGAGCTTCATCATGCTGAGGCGGGCCTGCTCCTTGAGCTCCGATTCGTTGAATTCAAATAGAATGTCGGTCGGGAGCGCGATTTTCTCCTCACCGGGAGGAAGGCCTCCGGTGCGGGAGATGAGGTCATCGAGACTGGCATAGCCTTTTACAAATTCGTCCGCCTTGGTTCCGAACGCTTTCGCTGCGGCCTCCTTAAAGAACTCGTCGGTGTCAATATCCTGGCCGAGATCATCGGCGTCATTCAACTCCAGAACCGGCTGACTCGCGGAAACGGTGGCTGACGAGTCGATCAGCTTGTTCCGCATATCGTCGAGGTCCTTGGAAAGAATCTCCGCGACAGAGATATCGAGGCCGCCTGCCGCGACATTGAGGGCTTCCCCCGGAACTTTGGGTGCCTCTCCGGAAAAAACCTGTGGCGTTTCAATGGGAGCCATACGAATCACTTCGTCCTTCATCTGCTCCATGAGGTCGAATTCATCGAGCGAAGTGTCCACCAGGTCCATGTCACTCAGCTTTTCGGGCTCGAGCGGTTTGTCCTCCGGAATGAAAGGCTCGTCCAGCATCTGATTCAGCTTGTCCTGATCAATTGTCACCTGATCCCTCGTATTCCGCCAAATGACCTCTTCCCCACTGACTCCCAGTGAACTGCGTTGGATTCCGCCGAGAATGATATAAATCAGTACGTGAATCACGACCGAGATCAGAATCGCGAGCAAGACCCACCAACCGAGGTTGCGGGTTTCCACCTTAAAGACCGATTGGCCCTTGGCGGATGGATGCCAGTCATAAGACGATGCCATACAAAAAGAGGGATTATTTCAATGATAACGCACATTTCCGGTTTCGGCAAAGGTCGACTATGGCTATAAGAGGAGAGACAATCACCGTGGCAAACGAAACCTGGCATCGCATTTTTGGACTCGATCTCGACCGACACCGAATCGGGCGCTCCCTCGCGGTCCGTGGGCTCGGCCTGGTCTATTTCATCGCGATCTGCTCATGGTGGACGCAAGTCGCCTTACTCGTTGGAAAAGAGGGACTTTCTCCTGCTGGAAATCTCCTTTCCCTGCTCGAGGAACGACTCGGGGCGACGGGTGAAAGTGCAATTTGGGCGCTGCCCAATGTTTTCTGGATTCTCGGAACGAGCGACTTCGCGTTTCAGTTCGTCTGCTTTGTCGGGGCCATTCTCGCGATTCTCGTGTTTCTGGGCCGATTCTGCGCCCCCTGCCTGATTCTGCTGTGGATCATCTACTTGTCGCTCGTGAATACCGGGGGCGTTTTCATGAGCTTTCAATGGGACATTCTTCTCCTCGAAGCCGGATTCCTCGGGATTTTCCTCGCGACCTGGAAATCTCGCTCCACCTGGAGAAATCCTCCGACGCTCTCTGTTGTCAATCGTATCGCGCTTGTCTTTTTCTGGATCCTGATCGCGAAACTCATGTTCTTCTCCGGATGGGTAAAGCTCGCCTGGGCCGGGGGCGCCTATCCCGAATGGTGGCCGGAACGAACCGCGATGACCTACCACTACATGACCCAGCCGATCCCGACGTGGACGGCCTGGCATGTGCACCATTGGTCCGAAAGCTTTCACCATTTCTCGATCTGGCCGATGTATTTCATCGAGTTGGTTCTTCCTTTTACGATCTTCTTCGGAAGATTTGGGCGCGCCGCCGCCGGGATTGGGTTCGTCCTTCTCATGGTGCTGATCCTTTTCACCGGAAACTACACCTACTTCAACTGGCTCACGATCGTCCTTTGCCTCCCGCTGATTCACGACCGGCTCTGGCCCGAATGGTTCCACAACTGGCTCAAGTTTGTTCCCGAAGGCTTGCCGCCCGCTCCGGTCTGGAAAGTCCGCGCGCTCAAGTTGTCCATCGCTCTTCCGGTGTTTGCGATTCTGGCTCTATTGAATTTCCAAGTCATTCTCGGTGACCTTCACCGCGCTCCGAACCCTGCTTTGAAGGCGAATCCCACTCCCGAATGGCTCGATACATTTCGCGCGAAGCTGGAGCCGTTTCGCCTCGCCTCGGGCTACGGGCTCTTCCGGACGATGACCACGGAACGCCCCGAAATCATTCTCGAAGGAAGCTGGGACGGAACCTCCTGGTTTGAATATGACTTTGCCTGGAAAATTGATGAGCTGTCAGACCGTCCCAAATTCGTGGCCCCTCATCAGCCTCGGGTCGCCTGGCAGTTCTGGTTTGCGGCACTGGAGAAACGCTTCGATTACCGCAGTCGCAATGCCGGATGGATCGAATCGATTGTCATCAAACTGCTTCAGGACGATCCGGATGTCGAGTCGCTCATCAAACACAATCCTTTCCCCAATTCCCCTCCCCGCTTGATTCGCGCCCGCTTGTTCAACTATGAATTCACGACGCCGGAGGAGCGGGCCCGGACCGGCGACTGGTGGAAACGGGTCGCGGTCGGCGAGTATCTCAGCCCCGTCAGTTTGTCCGAACCCGGTGAGGAGGCGCCCGAGTCATGAACGTGTTCTGGACAGAGACCATCGTTCGCACCGCCCTCCCCTGGGGAACGCGATGGGCACAGAGGCAGGAGTCCATCATTCTCCGGGACGGTCGTCCGCTCAGTGAGTGGGAAACCATGTGGGCCACCGACGTCGGCGTCAAAAAGCCGGAGTCCATTCGCATCCTTCCCGTCCCGAGGATTCCCACGCCGGGGTCCTGGTTTACAAGACTGCTCCGCACCTTTTCCGAGGGGCCCACCGGAATGGCGGTGAACTACGGGATTTATCTGGAGGCCTCCCAGGCAACGAACCCCTCCCTGCTTGTTCACGAACTGACGCACGTCGCCCAGTTCGAGAGGATGGGTGGAGTCGAGAATTTTCTCCGAGAGTATCTGACCCAGTGCCTCCGACATGGCTACTGGGAATCGGAGCTGGAGCAGGAGGCGAGAGAAGCGGCGGCACCGTTTTCAAGACCGCCGGGCGGGTGAGGGAGAGGAAAAACTCACGTGTTCCCCGACTTGCTTCCGCTCTTCTTTTTCGCCGCCTTCTTCACTGGCTGCTCGACTACCGATTTCACCTTCACCGGCAATTCCTCCACCGGCATATCAATCGGCTCGCCGCCTTCCTGCACCGGAACAACCTTGATCTCGACATTCACCGGAACGGCCCGGAGGTCGGCGATAATCCTCTGCATTTTCTCCACCGCATCATCCGCCAGCGTGGCGGGTTTCGCATTTTCCAGCGCTGCGTCCGCAAGAACGGTCTCGATTCGCTGCAGCCCATCGGAGAATCCTGCCAGGGTCCCCACGACACGACTGACGGGATCATTCTCCCCCTGGCCACCCATCAGTAGATTGCGTCCGAAGCGACGCTTGATTTCCGTCCAGCGCTCGAGATCCTCCTCGCTCTGGGTGTCCTCCATTTCCCGGAACTTGAGCAGATTGGATTCGGCCCCGGTGGTGAGCGTCTGCGATTCGTTTTCGTAGTGATCTACGATTAGGCCCTCCACTTCTTCGTCTGTCATGACGGGAAGGATCTTCTCGGCAATCCGGTTCATATTCCGGTAGGAGCCCTGCAGGCGGAATGGAGGCTCGGTGCGATAGGCATCCTCCATCGCGGCGGAGCGAATGTATTCGAGATTCACCCGAAGGATCGTATCCCGGACACGCATCAGCTTTTTCATGACCGACACCATTTCCTCGATTTCCTGCGGGGAGTAGTTGCCGTCAAAATCGACGCCTTCGGAGGATCCGGTCTCCGCAATCTGCATCACGGCATAGACGTCCTCCTGGCTGCGACTCGCGAGGCGACTGAGCACGGAATTCGAAGTCATCGAGTTCTCGATGTAGCTCGCCTCGAAATCAGCACTGTGCTCCCCGATGATGTCACCGAGATTGTAGGTGTCGGCACGGTTCGCGAGCATGTCAGGAATCTGGAACTTCCCTCCACTCTCGGTGTAGGGGTTTCCTGCCATGATCACACAAACCTTCTTCCCGCGAAGATCATAGGTCTGCGGCTTGCCATTCCAAACGCCTTCAATTTTCCGTTGGGCGTCGCAAAGGGAGATGAACTTCTGTAGAAACTCGGTGTGCGTGTGCTGAATGTCATCGATGTAGATCATGACATTGTCCCCCATCTCGAAAGCGAGATTGAGCTTTTGAATCTCTTCCCGCGCGCTCGCGTTGGGAGCTTCCGCCGGATCGAGCGAAGTCACTTCATGACCAAGGGCCGGGCCATTGATCTTCATGAAAGTGATCCCGAGCCTGTTCGCGACGTATTCCATCAGAGTCGTCTTTCCATATCCCGGCGGCGAAATCAGGAGAAGCATGCCCATGCGATCGGTCCGCATATCATCGCCCGCCGTTCCCATTTGCTTGGCGAGATTGTCTCCAATGAGAGGCAGATAGACCCGGTCGAGGAG
>JARGNG010000110.1 GCA_029213265.1 Verrucomicrobiales bacterium
CCCTACAAGGACAACCTCGTTCACTACAACTGGCATTGGCACTGGCTCTACGGAGGAGGCGAACTGGCAAACAACGGCGTCCATGCGCTCGATGTCGCACGATGGGCTCTGGGAGTGGACTACGCCAAACGCGTAAGCTGCACAGGTGGCCGATACCACTACGACGACGATCAGGAGACGCCGGATACCGCTTCGGCCGTCTATGACTACGGGGATGTCGGCATTTCCTGGGAGGGAAGTTCCTGCCATCGTCGCAAGCCGGAAAAACAGAGCTTTGTCACCGTCTACGGGGACGGGGGGAAACTGGACTTTACCTCATCAAACTACGCGATTTACGACATCGACGGGAAAGAGGTGGAGAAGAACACCGATCCACCGAGCGACATTCCGCACTTCACCAATTTTGCCAATGCCGTCCGGGAAGGGGAGACGCTCAACCAGCCGATCTCCGATGGCCAGATCAGCGCGATGCTGTGCCACCAGGGAAACATTGCCTACCGTACCAGCGGATCCGTCGACATCGACCCCGCGACCGGGAAGCTCGTCAACAATCCCGAGGGTCAAAAGCTCTGGGGACGACCTGCGTATCGCGAAGGGTGGGAAGTGTAGCGCGGGCGAGCAAGATCGAACATCCAGCTTTGAACGTTCAGAGTTCAGCGTTGGACGTTGAAAGTTCGTCCGTTCCCCAACCGCCGCCTCCGGGTGTTTCGATTTTTAAACGATCTCCCGGCCGCGCGTCGAAGCTCGTGATTCCATCGAGAGGCTCCCCGTTGAGGGCTTGAGCTCCACACGCTCCGTCCTTTCCTCCCGCCATTCCGAAGGGCGCTTCGGTGCGGTGCTGGGTGAGAAGTGAAATGTGAAGGGGCTTCAGAAATTCGATTTCCCGGATGACCCCGTCGCCTCCCGGCCATTTCCCGTTTCCTCCCGAACCGGCACGCAGGGAAAACCGGAGAAGACGAACCGGGTAGCGCTGCTCAAGAATTTCCGGATCGGTGATCGCGGTATTGGTCATGTGCGTGTGGATACCGGAGGTGCCGCCATAGCCTTCGCCGGCCCCCGAGCCGCCACAGATGGTCTCGTAGTAGCCGAATGTCTCGTCGCCGAAGAGAAAATTATTCATCGTTCCCTGCGAGCAGGCCTGGAACCCGAGCGCGTGGATCAGGGTGTCGACGACTCGCTGGCTCGTTTCGACGTTGCCGCCCACCACGGCCGGACAGCGTGCGGGATCGGACTCGAATTTCGGATTGAGAAAGCATTCCGGAAGCAGGATCTCGACCGACTGGAGCATGCCTTCGTTCAAGGGCACTTCGCTTTGAGTCCAGAGGCGAAGCACATAGAGAATCGCGCTTTGAATGATTGCGGGCGTGGCATTCAGATTGCCCGGGTGTGATCTCGCAGTTCCGGAAAAGTCGATCCGCAAAGTGCCATCGGAGTTCTTCACGCGAACGGAAATCTCCGAACCATCATCGAGAAGTTCCGTTGCCTCATTCTCCGTGAATCCCGAAGTGCGCAGGTGACGGGTCAACGCATCGAGACTGCGTGATTTGAGCCCCTCCATCTGCGGGCAGACGACTTCCTTTCCGTGGGTGGAGAGAAGCGTCTCGAAGATTGCCTGCCCGCGACGATTCGACGCAAGCTGGGCATTGAGGTCAGCGAGGTTGTCCCGAAGATTCCGCGTCGGGAAGGGGGCATTTGTCAGGAGTTCCGAAATCTCATCCAATCGACTTTTCCCGCCGTCGATGAGAAGGGTCGGCGAGATGACCACGCCCTCCTCGGCGAGATTTCGAGCCGAAGGCGGCATCGAGCCGGGCGAGATGCCTCCGATCTCGGCATGGTGGGCCCGGTTCGCAATGTAGGCGACGGGCTCGGGTTCCCCCTCGCAAAAAACGGGGGTGATGAGAGTGACGTCAGGCAAATGCGAGCCGCCTGCTGCGGGGTGATTTGTCACTAAGGTGTCACCCGGTTTCATTGAGATCACTTCTCTCACCATCCTGACACACATGCCAAGAGCACCGAGATGGACCGGGATGTGGGGCGCACTCGTGATCAGTTCCCCGGTTCCGTCGAGAAGTGCGCAGGAAAAATCAGCCCGCTCTTTTACATTCGTGGAGATGGCGGAACGTTGCAGCATCGTTCCCATTTCTTCGACGAGGTTGTCAAAGCGATGGCGGAAAAGCTCCCGCTCGATCTGTTCGGGCCGCTCGCTGATTGCCATGGAACTGCCGGAGTTTCTTTTCGCAACGAGCGCTCCGTTGGCAGCTACCAATGCCGTCCAGCCGGACTTGAGATAGAGCGTGCTGAACGGGTCCTGGATGATCGCGGGGCCGGAGACGCTTACTCCAGGGGCAATCGCGGCCCGATCGAGAAAGGGCAGAGGCTCAACAGGGTTGGATCGCTCATTCAACCCTGTTAAATCGGAAATGGTGGGAAGTTCGGCGGGCTCCATTCCGGTCCTGTCGTCGCTTGTCGCAGCCACGGCCCGATAGCTCACCACTTCGATTTTCCGGTCCCCGGGAGGCTCGTAGCCGAAGACCGATCGATACAGGCTTGCGAAAGCAGAGGGGATGTCGCGGCTGGATTCGATGTCCAGGGAAAGGGTGGCATCCTGCCCTTCCAGTCGGGCTTCGACGATTCGACGACGGACCGATCCGGAGAATCCACTTTCCTGAAGCGCAGCCTCCGCTTCAAGGTCAGTTTCCTGAAAGAGGGAGGAGAGCGTCTCGTCTCCGGCAGCGAGATTCACCTGTCGCTCCGCAAAGCGCTCGACCTGCGCGCGATCGAGTCCGTAGGCGCTCAGCAAGCCGGCCTCGGCGGGAATCAAAATGGTTTCGATCCCGAGTCGCGCGGCAATCTCACAGGCATGCAGCGGCCCGGCGCCTCCAAACGCGAGGAGAGCGTATTCGCTAGGGTCCGCTCCATCCCGAACGGAAATCGTCCGGATCGCATCTGCCATCTGCTCGATCGCAATCTCGAGAAGCCCGCTCAAAAATTCGGGATCCAGCTGATCGACGGAAAGGCCGGCCTCTGCCTGCAAGGCAATCGCGGCTGACTTTGCGGCTTCCAGATTATCCGGGGAAAGGGGAATTCCGAAGTTTTCCGGATCGATCCGTCCGAGGAGGAGATTGACGTCCGTAATCGTGAGCGGGCCTCCGCGCCCGTAGCAGGCAGGGCCCGGGTCCGCGCCGGCTGATTCCGGACCGACGTGGAGGCCTCCATTCTTCCATTGGCAAATCGATCCACCACCGGAAGCGACGGTTTCGATCTTCAGGGCAGGGGAGAGAAGGCGCGCGTCTCCCACGATCTGTTCAAACTGATAGAGAAATCCCCGGTCGTAGCGCGCGACATCCGTGCTCGTTCCCCCCATGTCGAAGGTGAGGATACGCTCGAAACCGAGATCGCCAGCCACTGCGGCGGCCCCGGCAACGCCTCCTGCGGGGCCGGAGAGTAGGGAATCCTTCGGACAATAGCTCTCGATCGATTCGAGGCCGCCTGCCGATGTCATGGTAAGAAGCTGTCCCTGTTCTCCCACTCGATCGCGAATGTGATCGAGAAAGGCCTGCATCACCGGATGAAGATAGGCATTTGCGACGGCAGTTTCCGCCCGGGGGAGCAGCTTGATCAGCGGTGCCAGATCGGAACTCACCGATACATGTTCGAATCCCAGATCAAGGAGTCGGTGAGCGAGTTGTTGTTCATGTTCCGGATTGCGATAGCTGTGGAGGAGCGCAATCGCAGCGACGGTAATGCCGGCTTCCAGTGTTTCCCGGGCGGCTGCTTCGAAGGCTTCGTCGAACTGAATCGACGTGAGGACGCCTCCGTCCGCGTCGATGCGTTCGTCGATTTCGATGATGCGTTCAAAGAGCGGCTCAGGACGCTGGTGGGACAGGGCAAAAAGATCCGATCTTCGTTGATCGCGGATCACCGGCAGGTCGGCGAATCCCTGTGTCGTGAAGAAGGCAACCCGTGCTCCCTTTCTCTCGAGAAGGGCATTGGTCCCCCGTGTCGTCGCGAGGCGAAATTCGAGAGGGGGAAACGGGCGGTCCAGTGAAGTGCCGGTCAGGAGCCGTGCTCCGAGCACGGGAGCCTCTTCGCGAGTGAAAAGGTCGATGGAGGGGGAAGGGGATACGTCTCGCGAGAGTGTGATCGTTTGCGACTCTGACTCAAATGACAGCACGAGAGCCGAATCGTCTCCGGATTGCAGTTTGTATCCGGTGAAGAAAGAAGGGCCGATCTTCCAGTTCGTCGGAATCTCCAGGTTCGCTTCGCGGGGGGAAATCCATTGGGAGACAGAGACCCGCAACCTTCCTGAAGAAAGGACCTTTACGAGGCGGGGTTCTGTTTCTCCGTCCGCCTTTCCCCAGCAGTCCGTGAACGTCCCCCCGGTATCGACCCGAATTTTGAACATCCCGGACCTTTGCCTTTCCGGTCGAAGGGATCAACTCTCAATCAGGGTCGTAGAGGAAGTCGTGAGACTTTCCTGAGGACGCACCCGGATCGAAGAAAAACTTACGTTTTCCGCTACGGGTCAGCTCAAAATCCCTTTCACGATGTGTGCTTTTTCCACTCCGGTGAGACGAACGTCGAGTCCCTGGTGCTTCACCGAAAGGCGTTCGTGATTGATTCCCAAGAGGTGCAGAATCGTCGCGTTCAGGTCGCGGATGTGAACCGGGTTTTCGACGATGTTGTAGGAAAAGTCGTCGGTCTGTCCGTAGACCGTTCCGCCCTTCACTCCGGCGCCGGCCATCCAGACAGAGAAGCAGCGGGGGTGGTGATCCCGGCCATAGTTCGTTTTGGACAGTGCGCCCTGGCAGTAGATCGTCCTGCCAAATTCTCCGCCCCAGACAACCAGCGTGTCGTCGAGCATGCCGCGCATCTTCAGATCCTGAACCAAAGCCCAGCTTGGTTGATCGACATCTCCACACTGGAGCGGCAGGTCGCCGGTCAGGTTGCCATGCTGATCCCAACCCCGGTGGAAGATCTGGGAAAAGCGCACGCCGCGCTCGGCCATGCGGCGGGCGAGGAGACAGTTGTAGGCAAAGGTGCCGGGACGGGTCACATCGGGACCATACATGTCGAGAATGTGCTTCGGCTCATTCGAGAGATCCGTGAGATCGGGAACCGATGACTGCATCCGGAAAGCCATCTCATATTGAGCAATGCGCGCGTGCGTTTCCGGATCGCCTACCTCCTCGTATTGCTGCTGGTTCAGCTGATTGAGCCCGTCCAGCATCGTGCGCCGAACGTCGCGATTGACGCCTTTCGGATCGGACAGGTAGAGAACGGGATCCCCCTGGGAGCGAAGCGCGACCCCCTGGTGTTTCGATGGCAAAAAGCCCGCTCCCCAGAGTCGCTGATAGAGTGCCTGGGCATCCCGCTTGGCTGACCAGGTCGAGTTCAGAACCACAAAGGAAGGCAGGTTTTCGTTTTCGCTGCCAAGGCCGTAGCTGAGCCAGGCTCCGAGGCTGGGATGGCCGGGGATTTGGTTTCCGGTTTGGATGTAAGTGATCGCAGGATCGTGGTTGATCGCTTCCGTCCACATCGAGCGAACCACGGCAATGTCATCCACCATTTTGGCAGTGTGAGGAAGAAGCTCGCTCACTTCGGTCCCGGACTGACCGTGCTTTTGAAATTCATAGATCGAGGGCGCGATGGGGAAGCGGGCCTGCTTCGAGGTCATCGTCGTGAGACGCTGACCGTCGCGGATTTCCTCGGGAAGATCCTTGTCATACCAATTCTCCATTTCGGGTTTCCGGTCCCAAAGGTCAATCTGGGACGGTGCGCCGGACATGAAAAGATAGATCGCCCGCTTCGCCTTTGGAGCATGATGGATCGGCAAAGTCCCCATCCCGGATCCGGCCGCGGCTACGCCGTTTTGCTGTCCGAGTAGCGAGGTCAACGCAGCGCCGCCCAGACCGGTGGCCGACTTCCGGAAGAACTGACGGCGGGTCTCGAGAGTAATATGATCTTCGAATGGATTCATGAGAAATTGGGTAGGGGACGAGGATCAGTTTTTGTTGAGCACTTCGTCCAGGTTCAGGAGTTGATTGGCAACCATTGTCCAGGCGGCCAGTTCGGGGGCCTGGTCCGGTTTTCCGATGGGAATCGAGAACTCGTCATTCACTTCGTCGACAAGAAGCGCCATCGCTGCCTCACGGTCGCTGCCATACATATTCTGGAACTGATCCAGCGAATTGATGACAACGCGCCGCTCCTCTTCCTCCAGTGGGCGTCCCCGCAGAAGAACAGCCATTCGTTTGAGTCGCTCGTCACGATCTTCGGTTTCCTCGATGACCCGCAGGGCCAGGTAGCGGGAAGCGCGAACATATTGAGGGTCATTCATCAGAACGAGAGCCTGCAGGGGCGTGTTGGTTCGTTCGCGGCGCATCACGCAGCTCTCGCGATTGGGGGCGTCAAAGATCGCGAGATTGGGCGGGTGAGCAGTTCGTTTCCAGAAAGAGTAGAGCGAACGACGGTGTTCCGCCGAAGGCCCGAAGTCCTGATGGAAGGTCTGCGTGTTCGAGTTCGTGTAGCCTACGGATTCCCAGATTCCACCGGGTTGGTAGGGCTTCACACTGGGACCTCCGATTCCGGAGTCAAGAAGACCACTCGCGAAGAGCGCCTGGTCCCGGATGACTTCGGCATCGAGTCGGAAGCGAGGTCCGCGGGCGAGAAGCCGGTTCTCGGGATCACGCTTGGCCATGCCTTCCGGAATCTTCGAATCCTGGCGGTACGTTTGTGAAAGAAGGATGGTGCGATAGAGCTGCTTCACATCCCATCCGGATTCGATAAAGCCGGATGCGAGCCAGTCAAGCAGGGCAGGGTGGCTCGGGTTTTCCCCCTGAGTGCCGAAGTCCTCGGAAGTCTTCACGAGGCCCACGCCGAACATTTCCTGCCAGATCCGATTCACCGTGACGCGTGCTGTCAGAGGATGATCGGGATGCACGAGCCACTTGGCCAATCCAAGTCGATTCATGGGAAGGCTCTCATCGATCGCGGGGAGAAATTCCGGAAATGCCGGAGCTACTTCCTCGCCCTTCTTGTCATATTCACCCCGTTCCAGCATATAGGCTTTCGGCATTTCCTGCTTCTCGGCCATGACCAGGGTCGTGGGGGTGAGGGATTCGATTTGGCCAAGCTCCGTTTCGAGAGTTGCCAGCTCCATCGTTGCATTGCGATAGGGTCCGTCAGAGAGGGCGGCGAGAAAGGACTTCAGTTGCGCCTTTTCTTTGTCGGAACGTTTCTCGACCGGTTTCTTCTCCACATTGCGAGCCGCTGGAAGTTCGGCGAGCGCTTTGAGTTCCGCATCCGCAAGTCGGCGGTTTGCCAGATGAAATTCACTGATTCCCGCCGTCAACCCGCTGTCCGGGTCTTTTCCTCCGACAAGCAGGGGGACACCCTCTGTTTTGAAATCCGAATCGAGCGAGTCGAACCACTGATTCGTGAATCGGCTCGCCTGGGCGGCACCGTTGGAAAAGATGTGAATGCCTTCCGAGCTCCCCGATCCATCATAGGTAAAGGCAAAGTGGCCTCCGCTGCCTGCGCGGAAGCGACGGGTAATTCCGCGTTTCAAAACTTTTCCGGGATAGGACTCGATCAATTCGACGACGATTCCGCGATCCTCCCAGAAAACCCGCCAGCCACGATGATTGTTTTCCTCATCAGTGCTGTGAGCCAGGAGTGTTTTTCCATCGGTATCCGGAAGCTTATACCGGAACGAAACGGTGAAGGGCTCCGACTTTCCGAATCCCGCAATCGCTCCCAGGTCCGCCGGGGCCTCAACGGCGCCCACGTTCAACAGTTCGGGCGTGACGTTGGTAACTTTCACTGCGGAAAGGTCCGTGGATCCAGGTTTCTCAGCAGCCTCGGTGGCGGAGAGAACGGTCGTCTTGAGCGCTTCCGCTTTCTTTGCTTTTGCTGCGGCAATTTTTGACCTCAGCTCTGTTGCCCGGGCCTCCTGTCCGGGAGAATCGTAGACACGAATGACAGGGGGGGAATCCTTTGAGTTCCCGTCCATGCCCGGTTGCGTCGTGTTGTTAAAAAAGGCGAAAAGACTGTAAAAGTCTTTCATCGTCATGGGATCGAATTTGTGATCATGACACTGCGCACACCCTGCGGTCAGCCCCATCCAGACCGTGCCGGTGGTCGCCACGCGATCAACCGCGTAGCGGACGAGAAACTCCTCCTCGATCGCTCCACCTTCCGAGGTCGTGACATTGCATCGGTTGAAGCCGGTTGCGATCTGCTGCGACTGGGTTGCGTTCGGAAGAAGGTCGCCCGCAATCTGCTCGATCGTAAACTGGTCAAAGGGCATATTGTCGTTGAATGCGTTGATGACCCAGTCCCGGTAGGGCCACATTTCCCGGTAGTTGTCGAGGTG
>JARGNG010000025.1:0-64744 GCA_029213265.1 Verrucomicrobiales bacterium
GGCTTCGGCTTCGGCTTCGGCTTCGGCTTCGGCTTCGGCTTCGGCTTCGGCTTCTACCGGTGCAGACTCCCCGGCATTTTCTGCCACGCTCTCGTCCGCATGGGTTTCCTCTTCCGGGTTGGCAGCATCGGCCTCAGCAGGAGCGTCATCGGTAGCGTCAGCCGTTGGCTCTTCCGGAGCCTCCTCGCTTTCCGTCTTCAGCCGGTAGTGCTTCTTCTTACTAACGCTCTCCTTCCATTTCTCGATAATCTCTTCACCAGTCTCCATCACGATGCGCGCTCTGAAGCGCTCCAAGGGCATATTGGAGAACTTTTCCGCGTGCAGCTTCATCACGTTACGTTGGTATTCGTGGTGATTCGGGGGGCCGAGAATCGCACCGCTCATTCCGCAAACGGCGATCTGGGCGAAATTTCCCGAGGGCGCACCGACATCCACTTCTTCCACTTCGTAAAACTGCTCGAGCGCTTTGCTGCTCAGCAAATGAGAGATGGCTTCTTCGCGGGTCAGCCAGACCGAGCCATCGCCCTTGCAGTGAAACAGGGCAGGCCCATCGCCGGAACTCTCAAATCGAATCTGATACCGATCACGACCCTTCAAAATCATCTTGGCCAGGTCCGCCACCGGAAAGGCCCGCAGAGTCTCCCGGATGTGCTTGCTCAAGCCCTGGATCGCCGCGTCGTTCGGCTCCAATTTTGCGGCAACACCCTCCACAGGTTTCTCCTCGTGTCGCCGGTCGCCACCACGCCGGTCATCAAACCGACGGTCGCCGCCTCGTCGGTCGCCGCCTCGTCGATCACCGCCACGCCGATCACCACCTCCTCTGCGGTCGCCACCTCCACCGCGAAAATCACGATTCCCGTATCCACCGCCACCTCCACCACCGCCGCGACGGTCACCGCCGCCACCTCGCTGGTCACCTCCACTTCGAGCGCCTCCGCCGCCACGCCGTGGCCCCCGGCCGCCTTCGCGTTTGTCGTCGTATTCCTTGCGGGGTGGTCTCTTTTTTTCCACAGAATCCGTCTTTTCCTGCGCCCAATCGGGCATCATATCGGAAGCGGAAAATTCTAATGGCTTGTCTTCTTCACTCATAGGTGTCGTGGTTTGCGTTGCCGGATCTTTGATCAAGGCGGCGACTTCGCTGCGATCAGGAAGTTACGATAGGAGTCTATACCGAAGATTCACTTCGCGCAGTCGGGTTTTTTGTCACAAATCCCTTCACGACAAGGCTGCTTTCAGAGCCTTTCGAGTCGCATCGACCGTCTTTTCCATATCGCCTTCGCCGTGGGAAAGTGAGATGAATCCCGCTTCATAGGCGGATGGCGCAAAATAGACGCCTTCGTCCAACGCTGCCCAGAAAAACTTCCGGAAGGCATCAAAATCAGTCTTTTTCACATCATCAACGTTCAGGATTTCCTCTTCGGAAAAGAAAAGACAGAACATCGATCCGACGCGGTGAAGGGTTAGGTCTCGCCCCATTTCGCGAAGAATCCCCCGCACCCCATCCTCGAACTGCTGCCCGATCTGATCGAGACGGTTCCAGCCATCGAGCCGCTCCATTTCCTTGAGCTGTGTGATTCCGGCGACCATCGCTAGTGGATTCCCCGATAGGGTTCCCGCCTGATAGACCGGGCCGTCAGGAGCGAGATAATCCATGATCTCCGCTTTTCCTCCGAAGGCACCCACCGGCAGCCCTCCGCCAATGACCTTTCCCATAGCCGTGAGATCGGGAGTGATTCCCACCAATTCCTGGACGCCACCTTTCGCGAGACGAAAACCGGTCATGACCTCGTCAAAAATTAAAACAGTCCCGTGCTTTTCGGTGATGTCCCGTAGGAATTGCAGAAATCCCTCTTTCGGGAAAACGAGGCCCGCATTCGCCGGATACGGCTCCAGAATAATCGCCGCAATTTCATCTCCACACTCCCGGAATGCCTCCTCAACTGCTTCGGGCTGGTTGAAAGGGAGCGTGATCGTGAGTCTCGCCAGATCCTTCGGAACTCCGGCGCTGTCCGGCGTACCTAAAGTCAGGGCGCCGCTTCCAGCGGCTACGAGCAGAGAATCTACATGCCCATGATAACAGCCTTCAAACTTGATGATTTTATCCCGGCCCGTGTAGCCGCGTGCCAGGCGAATCGCCGTCATCGTTGCTTCGGTCCCGCTGTTCACCATACGAACCTTTTCGACCGAAGGCACGTAGTCACAAATCATTCGGGCAATCTCGATCTCGTGGCGATTGGGAATCCCGAAGCTGATACCTTCCTTGGCCGCGTGACTGACCGCGTCAATGACAGCAGAAGGAGCATGTCCCAGAATCGCTGGCCCCCAGGTACCGACATAGTCGATCATTTCATTTCCATCCACATCCCAAATCCGACATCCTCGCGCTCTTTGAACGAAGAACGGTTCTCCATCCACACTCTTGAAAGCACGAACGGGAGAATTGACTCCGCCTGGAATGACTTCCTTGGCAGCTCGGAACAATTTGGAGGAAAGATCGCGTGTAGGCATTGGTCGAGCAATCAATCCTTTCCCACACCGTCCGTCAACCACCGCTTCCTGCCGGAATCATTTAGTGAAAATTGAATCCATTTCCCATTTTGGTATTTACAAGGCCCTTCGAAACACGTTTAGCTATCCCTTCCTTCCCCACGCACAATCCGTCCCGGCTTCTGAATGAACGTCCACCATCTCGAACTGTTCTTTTACGTTGCCAAATTCGAAGGCATCACAGAAGCCGTCCGCAAAATGCCCTACGGCATTCAGCAGCCGGCGGTCAGTGGTCAAATCTCGAAATTGGAAAAGCATCTTGGCGTAAAACTGTTTCAAAGGCGCCCCTTTGCGCTAACTCCGGCCGGAGAGGAGCTCTATGATTACGTCTATCCCTTTTTCTCACGATTGGATCAAATCTCAGAACGACTCCGCGGTGAGGAAAGCCACCACCTACGTCTCGCCGCCTCCGCAGCTGCCTTGACTCACCATTTGCCGGAAGTTCTACAGGCTCTGCGGACTGAGTTCCCCACCCTGCGTCTCACATTACGTGAACTGGACAATCCCGATCTGGAAACCGTGTTGCGAAAAATGGAAGCGGATGTGGCTGTCGCGATCCTGCACCGCAAAGTGGGTCCCGGAATCAAAGCGGTGAAGTTGATCGACATCCCCCTTGCCATTGCCGTACCCGAGTCTTCCGCCATCACGAATTTTCGGGAACTCACGGCCAAGGCCCCGGGTGGGCAGCTCTTGCATTCCCTGATTTCGCTACCGCGAACCGAACCTGTCTCCCAATTGTTTCAACAGGGTCTCACCAAACGGGGGCTCCGCTGGGAACCCTCGATGGAAGTTTGCGAACTGGGTTTGATCCAGAACTATGTCGCCAAAGGATTTGGATTCGGCGTTGCCGTCGACATTCCGGGTGCCCCCTGGCCGGAAGGAATTCGGAAGGTGAAACTCCCCAAAGATTTTCCACCGCTGACGATCGGAGCACTCCATACCGGAGACCTGAAGCAGGTCGCAAAACGGTTCATCGATCTGGCTGCACAACAGGCATCGCTTCTGAAACAGCGGGGAGAGCCTGAAAAGAAAAAGTCGGGAGGAAAGTCCTGAGGCACCTCTCCGTCCAAACTCTATGCCCGAAGCCATTCTATTTGATTTTGACGGCCTGATTCTCGACACGGAAGTTCCGGTCTACGAAGCCTGGCGGGAAAATTATGAGGCGCATGGCCAGGAGCTCCCTCTGGATATCTACGTTCAATGCGTTGGAAGTGACTTTGCCGACTTCGACCCCAAAACTCATTTGCAATCGATGGTGAGTGATTCGATCGACTGGGAGCATTGGGACTCCCGCCGCGAGCAGTCTGCCCGGGAACATACGCATCGACTGCCCCCCTTTCCCGGCGTCGTCGATTTACTTAACGAGGCGAATTCCCTCGGGATTCCCTGCGTCGTGGCGTCGAGTTCTCCCCGGAGTTGGGTCGAAAGCCATCTCAATCGGCTGGATCTGCTTTCTCACTTCGAGACGACAAGATGCCTCGATGATGTCAGGGCTCCGAAACCTGCTCCCGATCTTTTTCTGGCAGCCGCGCAGGCAGTTCAGACGGAACCGCGAAAGGCCATTGTTCTGGAGGACTCGCTCAACGGGCTCAAAGCAGCCAGGGCAGCGGCAATCGACTGCGTGATTATTCCTAACAAAGTAACATCCTCTCTTAATTTTGAAGGGGCTGCCGCGGTGTTGGAGACACTGGCGACGGTTACGGTGGCTGACCTCAGAGCGATCAAGGAATCGGCCTCAGGTTGATTTGCCCCGGACGAAAGCGAGAGAGTCCGGAAAGGTCCCGTGTTGCTGCGCTCGCCAGAGCGTGGCTTGCCTTGTGCTGCGGGACCACCTTCTTGCGAAGGCGGCTACGTTCCCTGTCCTGCAGAGAGATAGAGATCCCAAACCGGGTTTTCTGAATCGTGACGGCTGGACATGCGTCGAATGGAAACAACCAGTCTTCCATTGCCGCTATGAAATTGCCTGTTTTTCTCATCTCACTTTTTGCTCTCGTTGCGTTTCCCGCCAGTCAGGGAAATGCACAAGTCCGCTTCATCGGATTTGAATCCGGAGGAAGTTCCTCGGAAAAGAAAACGAAACATCCCCGGTATCAGGTTCACCCGTCGGCTCCTGCTTTGACGCCGAAGGCCATGCCCAAGTACGCTCCAAAACCGACTCCCAAGCCATCCAATCCTATCAACTCCAAAAAGATGGTTTCCATCCTTCAGGGAAAAACTTCTGCGGCATCCAATTCCCGCCCCGTTGTAACTGCACGAACGACAAAAATCGCTCCGAAAGTGATGCCAAAGGGATATGAAACCTTTCGGATGAAACAGGGACGAGGGCAGGCGCAGGGTTCATCCCCGGATTCAAAAACAGGGGGTGGATCGAAGACGCTCTACATGAAAGACGGGCGAGACCGTGCCGAAGGATCTTCCGGACCGGTTCACACCACACGTGTCAAAGAGGGCCGTCCGGCAGCTGGAGGATATGACCCGGCTCCGAAAACCAAGAGCTACGGGGGGGCCTCTTTGATCTCCTCCCATGACTACGGCAGAATCAACCAGGCTCCTTCCGGCGGCTACCCAGCGGCCCCTCCCGCCGAGCTGAGCTATCGCGTGGACTCCAGCAGCCAGCTTTCCACCAACTCAGTTCGATTTCGGAAAGGAAGCACCGACCTTGCCGATGAGACCTCCTACCGATATCTACTCAGTCTTTCCGCCGCCCTTCAGGACTCGTCCCTGAGTGACAGTCGGTTCGTCGTGGAAGGACATGCTTCTGCCGATGGCTCGGATTACGCCAACCTGGTCCTTTCGCAGAAACGAGCCAATGCGATCTATGATTTCTTAATCAGTCGCGGAGTCTCCCCTCAACGCCTCCTTGCGGTCGGCCATGGCGAGCATCATGCCCTGTTCTCGTCCTACGAGCCGGAGTATCTCCTCGCTCAGGATCGCCAGGTCATCGTCTTTCGACTCGCTGACTAGTCCCGTCGCTTGGAAAGCTGCTCGTGCAGCCGGCGTATTTCCTGCTCGAGGTTCCCGACCAGCTCACGAAGTTCGCGTACTTCCCTTTCGAGATTTTCCGCCCTCCCGGCTCCCTCCCGCGATTCACGACCGCGTTGAATCTCTTCCTCCAACCGTCGTGCCTGATCCCGATAGCGTTCTGCTTCGCCGGGCAGGCCGGCGCGGTCCAAATTTTCCGCGGCCAGATGCAGGTGATGCAACCGCGCTTCCGGTGCCTGAGCCGGTCGCCCCGACTCAGCGTTCATTCTTTCACGGTGCTCTGTCATTTCCCGGATTCTCCGTTCAATCGCTTCCGCTTCCTCTTGACGCCCCGCCCGACGGGTGTTTGCGAGGGCGTTGTGCATCTCACGGAGTTGATGATCCAATGCCTGGCGCTCGTTGGCAGGCTGATTACGGGGAGGCTCCGGGTCTCTCCGCTCGGGCGAAACCACCCTGTCACCGTCTTTTCTCACGGAACGTTCGGGATGCCCCCGATCGCCATCTCCTCGCGCCCCTCGCGTATCCGGTGCCTTGCGATTGCCTGCATCCCTGGATTCCGGTTGTCGATCTTCCCGTCCCACCTCTCGCCCACGCTCCTTAGCTTCAGGGGCACCCCGTTCTCTTCCTTCTTCCCCAGAAGCAGGAAAGCTAAAGAGAATGGCCGTGCAGAAAATGGAAAAGAGAATGGCTCTCTTTGCGAACGAACAGGTTTGCGGGTTTTGTATCATGATAAGGCGTTGTTTGATTTCTGATTTTTTGGAAAAAATGGAGGAGACACCGGGCTGCAATGGAACGCACCGCCGGTTCTTTGTTGCCGCCAATCGCTGGACGACTTTCAGCAAGGTGGAAGAATAAATTTGCTTCCCGGGGAGTAGATTGACCGCAACGCGATCACAGAGTGTTTCGCGGTCCAATCGAAATCTACGGACAAGCAACCAGACGAATGGATTAAACCAGTGAAGGCAGAGGACGAGGCAGGCGAACCAGTTCCACCACAGGTCCCCCCTGCGGAGATGGGCCAACTCGTGAAGGAAAATGGCCTGTCTCTCCTCTTTGGAAAATTCCTTCTCAAAGGACTTCGGGATGAGGAGCATCGGATTCCACATTCCAAAGAGCACGGGTGAGCGGCCGCCGGGAAAGAGGTGGATTCGCACTCGTTCTCTGATTCCCAAATGAGCGCACACGTCCGCAAGCTGCGCCTCCAATTCCGGGCTCGCTGATTGGGATTGCTTCCGAACACGATTCGCGAACTGGAAGTGTTGATACCCGATGCCTCCCAGTAGAAGCAGCACCCCGACCAGCCAGATTTCCGCGAGCGACGGAAGCCGCCACGCAGAGGAGGCTGCCCTGAATTGCGGCTCCGTAAAGTGCACTTCTCCCGTGTCGAAATTCATGAGGACAAGGTTCTCAAGCTGTCCAAGTTCTGCTGAAACAGCGGGAGCTTCCACTGGAACCACTTCGCGGGGGGATTCCCTCACTTCCGAAGCAGCAATCCAAAGCGATGGTAGTTTGACCCCAATTTCCGGCACGACCGGCAGAACCAGTCGAATCAGAATCAACCCGGCAAAAAGAGTCGCACCCAATGCCGGAATATTCCCCCGAAGCAGACCAACCACGGCCAAAAAGACTGCAATGAGCAGGGCTCCGGCGGCGGAGTTTTGCAGCAGATGCGCAAAAATCTGATCGAGGGTGGATTCCATTCGGAGAAAGGAGGGGGTCTTATTCGCGATTCCTGGCACGCTCGTCCTTCCGACCGACCGTGTACCACCAAATGAACTCGTCGTAGTTGAGTACGCCGTCCTGATCTTTATCAGCCCGGTCAATGGCTTTACCAACCTCACGACGTCCGCGGGAATTTTGCTTGCCCTCCATCATCGCGACAATTTCCTCCTCGGAAACAGACCCGTTTTTGTTTTTGTCATAAGCAACAAAGACCTTTCCCTCTTTCGTGTTCAAGCCCTTCGCGGGAGCCTTCCCAATGCCTTCCTGCTTTTTACCGCCCTCTCCATCGCGGGGGCCGGCAGGTCGATCTCCCTCCCCGTCGCGGGGCCCCGCTTTCATTTCCGGACTCTCCGCGACAGGCTTGTCAGTTTTATCATCCGCAAAGGATATCGCGACCGGGGAAAGAAAAAGAAGAGAAAGGGCCAGGCCGAAGCTTCCCGTAGTTTTGCATTTTGGATTCATGAATTCGTTTTCTATTTTGATTTGGGAGAATCTCCGCCGGGGGAGGCAAGGATTTTCCGGAGTTCATCGAGTTCCGCATCGGACAAAGATTCTCGTTCCACGAAATTGGCGAGAAACGGCGCCAACTCTCCACCGAAGACGCGTCCGAGGAAAGACTGGCTTGCAGCATGCTCGCAGTCCGCCTCGGGCACTGCGGGGGAATACAGAAATCCGCGTCCCGATTTTCGGTGGGAAAGGGCACCCTTCTGATGCAATCGGCGAACGAGGGTCTGGATCGTTCTCGGCTTCCAATCGGTATCCTTGGACAGGGAATCGATCACCGTTCCGACGGGGCATTCGCCCAACTCCCAAAACACCCGCATCACGGTCCATTCGGCTTCGGAAATACGGGGAATAGGATTCGACATGGTGAGCTTTGGATTACGATCGTAAGCCATTATTAGATTACAGACGTAATCCGTCAAGACTTTTTCTTTTGTCCCTGCGCCCCTCCCCCGCGAGTGTCAATCTCTCTACCGAATCATCCCAAAACCGCTACTCTCGAATCCTACCACCGCTCTATGAACTCCGTTTTCTCCCACACGACCTACACAACCCGAAAGAATTTTTTTCCTTTCTTCATCAATGGTTTCGCATCCTTGATCAAAGGGGGGAAATCGTTTTCTATTCCAAGATGCGGGCCTTCAAACTGAAAGAGGATTTTCGCGTGCTCGGAGACGACAAGCAGACCGAAGTCCTTCGAATTCAAGCGAGAAATATCCTCGATATCGCGGCCACCTAAGATGTCATTGACCCGGACAGTGAAACCCGCATTGGTTCTTTCCGGAGAAAAGGGCTCAAATCAATTTTCAAAGATGAATGGATCATCTTCGACACTGCGGAAAGTGAGGTCGGACTGATCCAGGAAGAAAATGGAGTCCTCGCTCTTCTCAGGAGATTTTTCGGAGCCATCACCGACCTGTTCGCACCGCAGCAACATGTCGGACGAATCGATGGAAATCCGGTGCTTGTATTCCGGCAGTCCCGAAACCCGTTCCTGACCACGACTTACCTCAATTTCGGCATGGATGCCGATGGGATGCTGGACCGTCGCATGGGTATCGCCGCATCGATTCTCTTCTGTGCGATCGGGGGCAAACAGGGTTAGATCAGTATCTTCACCCTGTTGTCTCCTCCGTATTCACTCGAGTTCCAATACGATGCGGAATCCATAATCGTCGTCGCGCCGATTCGGCTCGTCGTAGTCGCGAACGTCATTCCGAAAGTCGACCCGCGCAAAGTTGTCCCAGGAACCGCCTCGGATCGTCTTGTAGGGATTTCCTTCAGCATCACGGCTTTCCAGGAGAGTCGCGTTTTCGCGAAGGGCATCGGGAGGGTTCATGGCCGGATCATACGTCTCCTCAATCCATTCCCAGACATTGCCCGCCAGATCGTAGAATCCGTTTTCATTCGGCGAATAGCTCGCAACCGAGGCGGTCCGCTCTGCACCGTCCTCATAGGATACCCCTCCAATCACGGACTGATTCCAGTCGCCCGGCAAGTTGCTGATCGCACGCAGGTCCCAGAAGTTCCCTGCATTCGGCGGAGGAGGCCACGCATCGCCCCAGGCAAAAGTTCCCGATCCTGCGGCGGCACTCCATTCCCGATCTCTCGGAAGGCGATAACTTCTCCCTTCTTTCTTCGAGAGCCAACGACAGAAATCCCGGGCTTCGTTCCAACTGACACACGTAACCGGGTGAGTCTCGCCCTGATTAAATCCGGGTGACGCCCAGGAAGCGGAGGGATCGTGAACCCACTCTGTCGTGTATCCCCCCTCCGGTTTTTCTTTTACGGAAAATCGGTGGGCTCCGCCGTCTTGCCGGAATCCCGTCTCTTCGACAAAGGCCCGAAAGTCTTTCATGCGCGTTTCCCAACGGGCCATGAGAACCCCCGTCTCGCCGGGAACAGGTAGAAACTCGATTCCCAATTCGTTTGTCCACGGCTTGCCGATCCCGGCATCGGCGGGACTGCTTACCGGTGCGGGATAAACAGAGCCGTCTTCGACAAATCGAAAATCGCCATAAAATTTGCTGTTAAACCAGGGCTCCTGCTCGCCGGCCGTCTCTCCGGCAACCTCCCCCCCGACGGCTTTGAAGACTTCTTCAAAAGGCTTTCCGGGGCTCGGCAAATGCCTGAGGAGAGCCCCAGTGTAGGGACTGTGATCCCCTTCCCCGTCCTCGGCCACATCGCCGGGGGAAGTGGAGAAAGCGACGAACATTCCCTGCGGCGCCGCTTTCGGCATGGCCAGTCCGGAGGAGGAAGTGCTCCGGCTTCCGCGCCACGACCGGGAAAAAGGATTGTTGCGACAACAATCGAGAATCAGCAGATTCAAACCGGCGCCGGCCGATTCAAGCCCCTGCATGATCGAATTCATCGACAAGGTTTCGTCCGCCACTTCGTAGTCACGGGCCATTTCGGCATCGACCGGAATGAGATAGTTCTTCCCGTCAATCTGGACGCCGTGCCCGGCAAAATAGACGAGCGCGACCGAGTCAGGCTCCTGTTTCGTCGGCAGGCGATCAATGAATTCGCGAAGAGCGCCCCGCATCGACTTCAAATCTGCATCGGATCGATAGGTGACCTCAAAACCCAGATTGCGAAGCGCGAGCGCCATCGCCGCGGCATCATTTTCGGGATTCCGCAGAGCGCGGGCGTGTTCGTAGGCATTGTTCCCCACCACCAGTGCGTTTCGCGACGGGCCGGCACCTGCCGAAGTCGACAAAGAGCCTAGAAGGCAAAGCAGTGCGATGGAAGCAGCGGTTTTCATTTCGTTCCTTTTCACCTTCGATTCACTCCGGTGTCAGTAGGTGACGAACGAACTCACCGGTTTTGCAAATTGCCGGGAAAGAAATTTCCCGTGGCTGACCTGGTTCTCCCCTCTCGGAGTGAACCCGGGTTCGGGGCACACCGGGCCGGTATGTCCTCAGACGGCAGCGGGAATTCGTTTCGAAATTCGCTTCCCCGTATCAAAAAGCCCTACGAGTACTTCGGGTCTTTTCCCGGCTCGGTCTCGAAGGTGTGCGTGACCTGCGCGGTGGTGTGAACCTCGATCACTTCGCTGTCGAAGCGCCGATAGTTCGGATCCTCAAGGAACATGGCCAGCTTTTCACGACTTTCGAAATCAGCGGAGATGAAAAATCCGAACTCGGATTTCTTATCAATGCTTCGCCCGGAACGGAAGTTATGGGCCTCGTTAACCCGATGAAAACAAGTCCGGCTTACCCGGATCATTTCTTCAAGATCCTCTTCTGTCGTATCTTTTCCGACCCGAAACAATGCGATGTAATGAACCATGACGGATGGAAAAAGGAATTCGGGGCGACGGCCTTGCCGGACTCCGACTAGTTACGCCATTCCAGCGCTCCCTTTTTGAGCGCGTAAAGGTAGGCGACAAACAAAATCATCACGAAGCCGAACATCGACCAGAAGAACACAACAGCCCCCTGGCTGATCTGCTCCTTAAAAACCACTGCCCAAGGATAGAGAAAGACCACCTCGATATCGAAGAGAACAAACAACATCGCAACCAGGTAGAATTTCACACTGAAGCGGGCCTGCCCTTCCCCAATCGGGTTCATTCCACATTCGTAGGCGGAATCTTTAGTCTCATTTCTCAGGGCCCGCTTGCCGAGAAGGGCGCTGGCGATGAGCGTCGCAGCGGCAAAGCCGGATGCAATAATGATCTGGATAAAGACGGGAATGTAGTCAGGTAGCATGGCACAAAAAAATTCCGGTGCTTCGACACAAAGTCCAAGCACCGGAATGTAGTGAAATTAACGCCCCCGTCCAGACGATTTGTTCAGACGGGGAAATTGATTTACGAAACGGCGGGAAGCTTTACGCAACCCGATGCCTCATTAGCTGTTCGCAGCAGCCGCTGCACTGGAAGCTTCCCCAATGTTGTCGAGTCCGCGGTACTCTTTACCGTTTTTCTCAACAAGGCCACGAGTCACCAGATTCTGGAGCTTCTCGTAGGCGCGAAGGCGAAGCATTTCTTCACCGCCGCTGACTGCGTTGCGAGCTTTCAAATTCTCGTAAACAACCTCAAAAAGATCGTTAAACCCGAAGGTCTTTTTATCCGAAAGGACAGTTACCAGTTCGTCTGTTACGTGATCTGGTACTCGTCGTGAGAATCGTGTTCTGCGTGTGGTAGACATGACTTATAGTTTACCACATTCCACACCTAATGCCTACCGTTTTCTGCTGTGATTTCGCAAATTCTGGAGATTCTCACTTTTGCGACTCGCATATCTCCTCAAAACCATATTCGGTAAGTGACTTAGAAACAATGACTTTTAAGGAAGGTAAACCAATGGCAGGAGCCGTCGTGAGGGTGCAACAATGGATGTACCCGACGATAGCCCCGAGCGGCCGAGTCAACGATCCCTTCTCCTCCAGCCACCCGTCAAAGGCGAGCAGGGCCTCAGCCCAGTCCCGAAATGCGTAGTCAGATTGATCAATTTCTTCGAGAAGAAAATTAAAATTTGTCTCATCGCTAGCTGCCAGTATGGCATCCAACTGCTTCACCTCTTTCGAGTCGGTGCCAAACGCCCTGTCTCCGATCAAGATAATCTCTTCGCGCGAGGTGACGTCCATTTCTGATGAATCGGGGAACGGTTGGTAGATCTATTCCGCGAGAGCCTCTTGAACCACGCGCACCACATCTCCGGCGAGCACCCTGGAACCTTCGGGAGAGAAATGAACATCGGCCTTTCGCTGAATTTCCTCCTGCCGCTCCAGCGCAAACGAATACAAATCGTGAGTGGGAATGCCTGCGGCTTTCATGACTTCAGCAGCGATCTCATTATAGGCTGCCGAATCCCCCACCACTCGCCCCCTGGCACCTTCCGGAACCGGGGTCGTATTGCGCCAAATCAGTTTCGCACCGGTCTGCTGCAATCGCTTCACCAGTTGGGAGAGGTTTTTGCGATATTCCGCCGGAGGCACCTGCTGATGATTTTTCGGGTCCGCAGGATCCTGAAGGTTCTCTCCCTTGGGCCCGAGAAATTTCAAATCATGCAGCCCCCAGTTAAAATGGATGACATCCCATTTCCTGTCAGCTCCCCCGGTGGCGAGCCAATCATCTATTTTCTGCAAGCCCGAAGTGGTGGGTCCGCAATTGGCAAGTGCACGATGCACATTGGCTTTCCCATCCATGAGCTCACGCACAGCAACGGTGTAACCGATCGAAATGGAATCGCCCAGCAGAAGCACGCGGGGCAGCCCCTCAACATCGGTCACGGCTTCCATCGCCGGATTCTTTTTCCTTTTCGCAGGCGCAGCTTTCTTGCCCGCTTTGGCCGGAGCCACTTTCGTCGCGTCAGCCTTCGTTTTACTCTCCTGAGAAAATCCCACAGGCGAAAGGAACAGCGATCCCCCGATAGCGAGGACAAAAATACGGTGAAGAAAGGTGTGATTCGACATGGACCTCACTATCCTGCCGTGATACTTCGTTTTCAAGCTGGCAAAACTGGCGCCATCGCCGCGATGCCATACCATCCTCAATTTCCTGTTTTCCCCCGTACTTTATGAGCGCTCTCGTCCCTGACTCCGGCCCCGGCCTGTCCCTCGCCGAAAAGAAACTCATCGCGGTCCTTGTAATCGATGATCTGCAAGCTGCCCTCCCTGTCGCAGAGGCTCTTCTCAAGGGTGGTGTCGACGCCATGGAGCTCACCCTGCGAACTCCCGTCGCCCTCGAAGCAGCGCGGCTGATTCGGGACAATCTCCCTGAAATGATGATCGGCATCGGAACCATATTGAACACAGAACAAGCCGATCAATCGAAGGACGCCGGAGCTGATTTTGGAGTTTCTCCCGGCGTAAATCCAGATGTGATGCGCCACGCGGCAAAGATCAGCCTCCCCTTCGGCCCGGGAATCATGACTCCCACCGATATCGATATCGCTGTTCGTGAGGGAGCCCGGCTCCTCAAATTCTTTCCGGCTGAATCCTCCGGGGGGCTTCCTCACCTGCAGAACATCTCAGCACCCTACGCCCACCTCGGCCTTCAATTCATTCCCCTTGGCGGAATCAAGATCGACAATCTGAAGACCTACCTCGAAAGCGATCTCATCGCCTCGGTCGGTGGAAGCTGGCTGGCTCCCAGGGACACCATTCGAGATCAGGATTGGGGCAAAATCGAGACGAACGCCAAAGACGCACGAAGGCTGATCGATGAGATCAGCCAGTAAGAAGGAGCGATCAACGCTTCTTCTTTTTCTTTCTCGCCTTCACGACAACTTCCGCTTTTCCGAGGTCAAGTCCGCCTTCTTCCGAGTTTGCCCGAATCGAGAGATTTAAAGTTCCTCTTCCTTTCTTCTTCACGAGGCGGCTCCCTTTCGTATCGACCCGGAAACCAACGGCCTGCAGTGGATCGATATTCTGAAGGTATCCGGCTGCCGCCATTGATGCCGTAACATTCTCGATTCCGTCAGACGTCTTGTAATAGGACACGCGAAACTTCCGGTTTCCCTTCGTCCCTGTGAACGTCAAATCATCCAGAAGGCCGCCATCATTCTGACCCTCAAAATAAAACCGCCCCAGTTTCACTTTCTTCAGCTTCTGACTAACCGCCTGTCCTGCACCGGAAGTAGTGTAAATATCGTCACCAATCTGATTAGTCGCGCCCCGACCAATCGTGAGGTCGGATCTGTACCCGGACAAGGGCTGAACTTCGAGAAAGACCTCATAATCTCCCGCTGTGATGCTTTCCTTACCGAGGACCCCCACCGTCACTTCACCGGCAGAGTGCACGATCCCACTCGAACGAAAGTTCAGAAATTCGCCCGCATCATCGTCCTCTACAGGCGTGTTGAGCGCACTACCATCAGGGGCATAGAGAAAACCGAGAGTGTCAGTAATCCCGGTTGTGTAAGCCGTCACCTGCGACAGGCCGTTGACCTGCACGGAGTAGTAGTCGAGATCGCCCTGAGACAAAGAACCCACTACCGCTCCAGAGGTCGAGGTCAGATCGATCGCGGTATCACGGGAGTTTCCCGTTCCATCCGGATCAGACCCGTTACCGGGCAAACCAGCACTGAATGACTCAAATTCTTCCGAATTAGACGGGTCGGTCGGATCAAATGTTCCTCCCAGAGCGGGAGTAATTGCCGCCAAGGTGTAGACCCCGGAGTTCGGGGGGGCGGTGAAGGGAATATCCCCGCCACTGCCGCCGACCTCTGTGTTACGATACTCGATCACCTCATCTCCGAGCGCAATGGAAGCACCAGGCTGCATGATATTTGGAAACGCGTAAATGACCAGAGGAGTTCCCTCCTCAATTCCAAGAGTTGCGTAATCAAGAGCTGCCACGGTCGCAAGGACTCCGGCAGAGCCCTGCCAATGATCGCCGCCCTCCGCCTGAAACACCGCGAGTATATGGTCATCGCTGGCTCCGAACGTCTGCCCTTCGGAAAGTACCGTCCCCACAGCGGATGCGTCTGAAGGAGAAAGAAACACCTCGTCGCCGCCGTCCGCAACAAGGACGACCACCGAACGGTTTTGCAGCATGCCATCTTCGTAGCAAACCTCGAGAGTCACGGTCGCTTCCGCCTGGTTACAGAAAAAGAGAGTGGCTGCGAAAAACAAGGACGCTGCATACAATTTCGTGAGAGAGAGAAAAGAAAAAGTCTTCATCGCTTAGTATGTAGGAGTGTTGATCCAATGCAGTGTTTCATCCGCAGTCGAAGCGGACTTCCGGATAACGAGACCGGTGGAAGGGGAAATTTCATCCATGTCCGAAGCGGGATAGGTGGAACCGTCATCCTTTCTCCATTCTCCCGATACACGGAAGTAGGAAGTCGCAGGCTGCTTATTCACTGCGGCGGCCAAATTGTCGTAGACCAGTAGTTCGTCAGCGCGATCGCCTGAGTCATTTGAGGCACTTTCCTCAAAGGTCGCGGCCAGGTCCAGATCCGAGAGTTTGACAGGAACAGGTCGCATCAAACCAATGACGTTATCCTGCGCGCCCGCACTTCGCGCCTTCAACGGCGTTGAATAGGACGACTCCACCACCATTTGGTGAGGAATGAACTGGGTTGCAAGCTCCGTCGCGGGATGACGGATTACAAACGCCTTCCCGGGAGGAATGATCACATCGTCTGCAGCAGGAAGGCCAGCGTCAGACTGAAACCATCCCGCAGCGGTCAGGAAGTAGACCCGGTCAGGAGCAAGTGCGATTCCCCCGGTCGTGTCGTCAAAAAAGAGAATTCGAGATTTCCTTCCCGTCGAGAGTTTGCTCGTCGAAACATGGATCGCCGTCTGCGTTGCCTTAGGGAACAACGTTTCGAGAGTCCAATGAGGAATGATTTCAAATTGATCTCCGTCCGCAACACCTGAAAGATCGTCGCCACCCGTATCGATGGTAACGGCTCCCGTGACGTGAGTCGTCACGGAATAGACAAACCCCGCCTTTGCACCCGCGCCGACAAACTGCAGATAGTGGGACTCGTTTGTAAATTCCCCTGCGGCAAAGACCGGATTGGCCTTCGGTGTAATCGTAGCCCCGGAGCCATTTACGGAAATGGTTCCCTGGACCGCCCCGGAAAACGAAGCAGGTCGGTGAAACGGAACCGAAACAATGGTATCCGAGCCAGCAGGACAATCGACCACATTATAGCCAACGATTCGCGAAGCGACATCCGCAGCCCCGGAGATCACCGGGCCCAGCAGAATTGCAGAAACTAATAAAGGTCGTATATCCATCTCAACCAGACAAAAACAGATCGCCCAATGGATTCCAAGCCAATTCTGATTAGAAATTTATGCAGGATTCAACAATAGGTCGCTGCCTTTCGGGCGCGAGCAGGGTGCCCGCAGGATTTGAAGGTAGTATTATAAACGGGATCGCCTCTCAGTTCAGGATTCCCTCACCCAGCCCACCAAATACTTTGCTACTTCCCCGGCTATCGTGCGGAATTTCTTCTCGCGTTCGCTCTTCAGCAACGCCTTCTCCACTTCAGGGTTGTCGATAAATTCCACCTCCAGAAAGCACTTCGGAACCTCTCGCAGTTTTTTATGCCGGAGCATTTGGAAAAAGAAATTGGATCCAAGGCCCCCGTGGAGATGCCCGTCTGTGATCACTCCCCGACTCTTTGAATTTGGCAGATACGCCTGCACACCGCGATTGCAGGCTTCGGCGAGTCCTTTTCCAAACCGATGGTCCAGTTGATAACTCGGATTGCGTTTCTCTGCTGCTATCAATGCCAGGCTCCCGAGAGCACTTTTCCCTCCTCCGGCATTGAAGTGAATACTGACCACACAGGCGGTATCAGGTCGATTGGCAATGGCGGCGCGCTGAACGAAATCGAGATTTCGATCCTCTTCGCGAGTCAGCAGAACACCCACCTGCGGACCGGCTTTGGCCGCTTCCTTGAGAATCTCCTCTTTCAGAATCAGACTGAATTCCAGGGTCAGATTTTTCTCCTTCAGCCCCCCCGGTGTTTGCGCGTTATTCGGGGAGCTGTTGCTACGCTGATCAAGCGAACCGGCCACTTTGCTGCCACCGTGACCGGGATCAATGATAATGACTGGTGGCACCGCCTGCAGTGGGAATACGAACAGGCAAAGAAGGAAACAGAGACAAAAGAATCGCATCGTCGTCAGTCGGTCAGGGGTGGGCACACTTTATGTATGTAGCGTCGGCAGATTTCAAAATAGGCGAGCATGGAATCGATCTCGATCCACTCATCGCGTCCGTGAAGGTTGCCGACGCGAGGACGGGAAAGCAAAACCGGAATTCCTTCGGCGCAGAAAAATCGCCCGTCGCTTCCTCCGGAAGCATGCACAAGCCGGGGCTCGGTTCCGGTGACTTCCCGGATGACTCCCAGAAATCTTTCGTCCGGAGAAAGGTGAGTTGGTTCGGCGGATACGATTGGCTCGGCAATGACACCCGCTCCGAGTAATTCGCGAACTTTCTCAAGCATACTTTGAGACGTCTCAGGAGGGATAAAGCGGATATCGAGAACGGCCTCCGCCTCACCCGGAATTCGATTTGGACTATTGTTCGGGGAGGAAATCATCGTGAGCGAACAAGTGGGAAACCAATGAGTCTTTGTATCGTCCGGATCGATGGAATTCGGCGCCTGCGCGGAAAACCAGTCCCGAACCCGCGTCAGACTCCGGCTCAGCTCTTCAATCGCATTCTCCCCCAGCCACGGGCGGGCCGCATGGGCTGACTTCCCGTTTGCAGACACACGCAAATGAATGATCCCCTTTTCCTCCACCGTTATGTCAGTGATCGATCCGCCGTCCGGAATGATGGCCACACCACAGCGCAACCCTTCCTCCTCCACCAGAAAGCGAACTCCGTTCTCGCCGCCGCGTTCCTCATCGGAGGTGATCGCCAGGCCCACCGAAATCCCGGGGCTTTCCTGCCCCAACTGCCGAACCAGCTCGATCATGATCGCGAGCTGCCCCTTCATGTCGCCGGCTCCGGGACCATAGATTCTGCCGTCGCGGATTTCTGAGCGGTAGCTCCCGGGGAGATTGTGCTTCACCACATCGAGGTGGCCGCAAAGAAGAACCCCGGGATGGGTTTCCCCTCCGGGAAACGCGAGTAGAGATTCGTAACCGTTCTTCTCCACCATCGTGATTTCCAATCCGGGCACTTCCTCAAGATGATTCCGTATCAGTTGGAAACAACGACTCCGCTCTCCGGGAAGATCATCCGTGCTTTCGATGAGGACGAGATCACGGGTCAATTGGATCAATCGCTCTCGCAATCGGGATTCATCGATGGGTTCCATGGCAATGGTCTTAGTCTCGATCCGGCGCGCAGGGAAGATCAATCTCCGCCAAGTGGAGAAGCTCCTGATTCCCCGTGGGCGAAGCCGACAGGCAGAGAAACTGCCCCTTGTGAATGAGCCCGTCTTTTCCAAAATTAAAGTTCACCGGAAAAACCCCTGATTCGCTCTTTCCTGGAACGTAAAGATCATCCGAAGCGGCGAGCAGATCGATGATGGCTCTCCCGGAAACCGGTTCTGAAAAGCGGAGGTTTCGCAAAAGCCAGGCACCTTCGGGGAGGAAATGTTTCGCTAACACCGCCGGGTAGGTCGCCCCCGTGACGCGTGCATTGATCTCGCAAACGTAAACGGTGAATCGACCAGCTCCGTCTACTGCCACGAGAAAATCAACGCTCCCGGTCCCCCGGTACCCCTGCCGATGCAACCACTGACCGGCCAGTGCGGCCTGCCGGAGAAGCTCCCCTTTTAAATCGGGCAAAGACCCCAGATACGGCGGTGGAGATTCGTTACCTTCGTGAACGCTGTCATGGCTGAGAATCTGCTCGGTCAGGTCATAAAGCACGACCGAATCTTGATCGAGAAACAATTGTACGCTGGGACTGCGAATCGTTTCAACGCCGAATTCGCCGGGTTTTATCCATCCCTGCACGAGACAGGGACCTTCCGTGAAAAAATGATGCGGGACGCTTTGGGCAATCTCGTCGCAATCGGAGAGTGCTTCCACTTTTGTCATCCCGATCCCGGACGCTCCCATCGGTGCTTTGATCACGGCCGAACTGAAACCGGCATTCTGAAGCGCCTTGAGACGGCCGGGGATCGCGGCAGGTGATTCGGCGATTTCGGTAGGGGGAACCGGAAGTCCAATCTCCTCCAGATACGAATGCAGAAGCCACTTGTTATTTCCCCTGCGACTTCCCGAAACACTGGAGACGGTATTCTTTCCGATACGCCCGGCGAGCCCTTCGAGAATCTCGTCGGTGACGTATCCATCCAAACACTGCACCTCATGATCGCAAATCAAGCGGGATGCCTCGTGCTGCAAATTCTCTCCACGCTCAAGACGGTTCCCAAGAGTGAGGTAATCGGAATGAGGCAGAATCGCGATTTCGGGGAGACTCAGGCCTGCAATTTCGCCGAAGTAGTCTGTCAATGCCGCGTCGGGTGAGTGCTCCAGCACGAGCAGATTCTTCTCCTTCCCGCCATACAGCAGGTTCAAAATGGGTAGCAATCTTCCTCCGTAGGAATCGATTTCCCCGACTTCAGCAGCGAGCATTTGAGTTTCCTCCTCGTTTCCGAAGAACAGCCCCATCAAATTCGCAACAAAGATCACGTTTCGATCCCAGTAGCCCGGTGTCTTTCCGATTGCTTCGACCACTCGCGGTGTGAGTTCAGTTTCATTGCTGCACAAGTCGGAGGGCATCGGGGAATCTCGCACCATATTTTACGAAATCTACCTGCGGCAAAAGGATTCTTCGGATGCCGGCCTCCTTCTTTTTGATTGGGTTCGCTAAGATCGCCGGAAATCAAACGTATTGTAATCTGACTCGTTTCCTCATACATTTTTCATACCTGCCCCACACCACTATGAAATACCGCTCGATTGCTCTCCTCGCGCTTTTTTCACTGGCTCCCGCCTTCCTGACTGAAAATTCGATCGCTCAGAATCGTGCCACTTCTGCACGGGATGCCCTCGCCCTTGTTGCCAATCAGTTTGGCCCACGGTCGACCCAGTGGATCTCCGAGATGCGGGGGATCGGGGGAGTCCCCCAGCCGGCGGAATGGGACATCCTCTCCTATGACGACCGCATGCCACAATTACTCTACCGTTTTCGCGCAGGAATGGGGCGCGCCGGAGACATGGGGCCGGAAACCCAGCGGTATCCGATCGACGTTCCGATTGGATACTTCAATCCGAACGAAATCGGGGTGGATAGCGTAGCCGCTTTCACCATCGCAGAAGGCGAAGCGAGAAAAGCAAAAATGGCATTCGACAGCTGCAATTATCTACTTCGGGTTCGCGAATTTTCAACGGACCCTCTCTGGCGCCTCGAGCTTCTCGATGCACGACGTCAAATCGTCGGCAAAATCTACATTTCGGGACGATCCGGTGCGGTCATGAGAACGGTCTGGATGTATCAAGACCGGGGAGGTGCCCGCATCATCGACTCCTCCGCCCCTACCGGCAGAACCAATGTAACGGGCATTACGGAAACCGATTTCCCGGAGGCCGCCGAGCCCAACGGTCAGACCGGCATCGTCCAGATGCGCCCACCTGCCCCGATTCCTCCCGGAGCGACAACCGGAATCGCCGGAGCCCCCTTACCTCCCGTTTCCGGTCCGTTTTCGCGGATGCCATCCGGCTCGATTCCCGCTCCCCCGGCACCGAACCAACCCTATCAGCCGGTGAGCCCGAGTGGCTCTGTCGCTGACAATGCGATCCCCGACCCGCCTGCCGCGTCAGGAACGACGCAACCGCCTTCCACGGGCGGAGGGCAAATGCGCGATCTTCGGGAAGATCCACCGGCAGCCCAGCGCCCCGACCCTTCGAAGCCGCCCATCGAAATCCCCAGTTCAAGCGGCGGCTCGAGCGAGCGAATCCCCCCTCCTCCGATTCCGCCAGGGTCGTAAAGCGACCAGGTAGAGGTGGTTTTCCACCACCTGCTTCATGAGCCGGGGTGGGTCACAAGCCGCCTCTGCTCTTGATTCGCTCCAAAGCCTCCGTGGCCCAGATCACGGGATAGGTGCGCTCAAAATACCAGAGCCGGGCAAAGTAGAAACCGATCGGAGCGGCTTCGAATTTCGTTCCAGCTACGGTTTTCCGGATGAGGAAGCAAGCTCCCTTTTGAATCGCCGATGAGGTTCCCTGCCGACCGGCCAAAGCGGAGAGGGCGATCGACGTTTCCTCGATCGTGGAAGGCGTCGCATTTTGTCTGGCACCCCAGCCTCCATCGTCATTCTGATTCGCGAGAAGCCAGTCCGCCCCAGCATCGGCCAGGGTCCGTTCTCCCGTTTCGTCAAGAGCCCGGACCACCATCGCCGTGCCGTAGGTCGGATTGCCTTCATCGGCAGTCCGGAATTGATTTCCAAACCAAAGCGGAAACCAGGATCCGTCAGGGCGCTGCTGCCTTTGCAGGAATCGCAGCGCCTTCTCCCTCCCGGAATCAATCCGATGCTGAATCGAATCCGGCATTCTCAATCGCCAGACATTCCACGCGCGGAGAGTATGGGCCGTGAGGTCAGGAGAGGAGCGATCAAAGGGCAGGGCTCCCCATCCTTTACAAAAAGTCGGGATACCGCCATCGCGATTCTGCAGATCGAGAAGCCAGACGACGGCCGCTTCGACCCCTGAGAGAATTTCCGCATCCCGTCCGGAATCTGGAAGATGAGCCAATGCCAGGAGTGCGCCCGGAGTATCATCCGCATCCGGAACGCCTCCCGGAAGGTCGGTCCAGGCCCAGCCTCCCGGAGGTGCATTGGTAAATGGGTGCACCTCTCTGTATTGCTGTGTCAGGATCCAGCCGAGGACATGTTCGGAGGAATCAAAAGCAGCAGGATCCAACAGGGTTGAACCACCGACTTGACCCTGTTGGGTATCTCCGGGGGCACTCGCGAGCGCCTTTACAGCGAGGGTGGTCGACCAGGTCGCCAGATTGGTATCGATCGGCCAACTTCCGTCGGAGCGAACCGTCGACAGCAAAAACTCGACCCCCTTCTTTACGACGGGGTGATTCACCTCCCCAGCCGCGACGAGGGCCATCGTTACGAAACTGGTCAAGGGGGCTGCTTCGAGAAATCCACCGGAGCTTGGTTGAATCCGGGTCAGGAGTTGAGAAGCACCCGCCCAACAGGGAAACCAGCCATTTTTCCAAGGAGAAGGCGCCAGTTCGGAATGCTTTCGATGCGTCGCGTACCCGATCGCGATCAGTGCGGGCAGGGCGTAGCTGACCACGGGAAGCCGCAAAATCGCAAACCACGATCTCGGGAAAATCGCCAACTCATAGGGAAGCCGCAGCACCTGCCGCCATCCGTTCTTCCCCAGCGTTCCGCAGATCGCGCACAACATCAGGATCGGAACCGAGAATGTACGATCCTTTCCATAGCGGGCCTTCACGGTCTCTGCAATGACCTCTGGATCAAGCGACCCCACGTAATCACGAATCCAGAAGGAGGCATCACGAATCACACCGTCCTCCTCCTCCCCTCCGAAGCGACTCAGTGCCGACCAGCAGAGGAGAGTCGTGGAAATATTGGAAAAGCTTTTCACGGTATCGCCCCAGCCGCCATCTTCATTTCGGTGGGTGATGAGCCAGGTGCAGGCTGCCCGCACTTCTTCTTCGTAGTGCTCTTGATCGACCGAGCCCAGGGCAACCAGTGCCGTTGCCGTGGAGAGCGCAGAGGTCGACAACTCCCCCTCCCAGTGCCCCTGCTCGCACCGCTCGGACAACAGGGCCGCGCGCGCATTTTCGAGGGCCCGTTCGATTTCGTTCTGTCCGGTTTCACCCATCAGTTACAGAGCGAGGTGCCCCAGCGCGAGGAGACCGTAGTAGGTATATTCGATATCGAGATCGTCGTCTTCCCAATTCCCGTGGAATCCTCCAGCAGCAGTCCAGAGACTGTCGACAAAATCGAGCAGCAAATCCTTTCGCCCTTCGAAGGAAACCTGCAAGCCGTCGAGTGCATGAAGCGCCACCGCGGTGGAGAGCAAGTCCGGGATCGGCGCCAGCGGAAAGGCAAGAAAACCTCCCGACGCGTGAAAGGAGTTCAACAACCAGTCGGAACTGTCCTCTGGAACCGGGAGGCGAAGATTGCGGCAAAGCGTGATCGCCGCCGCCGTCGATGGAACATTGGGAACGGGCAACTCCACGTCATTCGCCCAGGCACCCCCCGCCACCTGCAGGGAGTCGAGACATTTTTCGATTCCGGTTTCATCGGGCAGTGAGAGCCCGTGGTCCGAGTACGATCCGTAGGCCAGGAAACAGGCGTAGGCCGAGCCGGTCTCCGCTTCTTCACTTTGATTGTAGCCACCATCGGGAGTCCGAAAGGATTCGATCCGATCAAAAACGGGAGCCAGCGCGGCCTTGGACGGCTTCTCCCTCAGAGAGGAAAAGCAACGGGCCAGGCAGCTGACATGAACGAAATCGAGTTCCGATACGCGGGACAGTTCACGATTGAGGAAAGAGCGAAGACCGCCTTCCGGCAAGTCGAACTGGAGGGCGGTGAGGCAGTCGATGGCAAAGCTCGTGTAGTAGAGATCCGCCGTTCCCTCCCGATCACAAAAACCACCTTCCGCGTGCTCCTGGGAGAGGATGAAATCACGGATCAGCTCACAGGCTTCCTCTCCAAGGACCGCCGGCGCAAGCCGGGCGACCTGCAGCATTTCGAGACGTAGAGACATTCGATCAGGATTCCGGGCGCTACTCCTCCACAATTTCTATCTGATTCACAAGTTCCCGACTGAACATTCCCTCAAAAATGATCCCTGCGAGCTGGTGAAAGACACGCTTCTGCGTTTCCGTACCCCGTCCCTTCAGGGTAATCACCCCTTTATCGTATTCTACTACCGGATCTTCGATGTCGTGAAAATAGGGGATCAAAAATCCATCCGTCACCCGGTTTCCCCATCCTACTGCGAAACGCTGAAGATCGATTATGATACGGTTCTCGATCCGGACGCCGGAAAAAGCGACTCCGAGTTGCTCCTCCATCCGCTTTCGCTGAAGCCGGCTCTTTAAGACTCCTTCCAGGACAATCTTTTCTTCTTCGAAAAACACCCGAAGCTCGGGTTCGGTAAGCTCCTTTTTCACGGGCTCCTTCTCTTCTTCTTCGTCCAGTTTTTCGACGACGTCAGGCTCAAGCTCCACAGAGGCCGAAGCAGCCGACTCAACACGGGGCGCCGGATACACCGGGGCATCTTCCAAATTCATCTCCACAGTCGGCTCTTCCCCGCCTAGTTCCGCTTTTTCGCAGGAGACGGCAAAGCAAGCCCATACAATAAGGTAAATTACTTGAAAGGAAGGCCTGTTGAGAATCGTCATTGTTCTAACTTTCCAGAATTTTGGTTCGGAATCTGAAAAGCATGCTTCTATAGCCAGAGTAAGTCCAGAACTTGTATCTTTGAAATCTCACACCTTTCCTATGAGCGAAAACTCCTATGACTTCGTAGTACTCGGCGGCGGCAGTGCCGGATACGCAGCTGCGCGAACCGCTCATGAGCACGGCCTGAAAACGGCCGTAATTGACGGCGCCGACGAGCTGGGTGGCCTTTGCATTCTGCGCGGGTGCATGCCTTCAAAAACGTTGATCGAGTCCGCGAGCCGCTTCCGATCGATTCGACGCGCACAGGAATTTGGACTTCATGCAAACGACATTGGAGTCCACCCGGAAAAGATCGTGGAAAGAAAGCGGAAACTCATTGGGGAGTTTGCCGACTATCGTGCGGGCCAGCTGGAGGACGGACGATTTGATCTGATCCGGGGAACGGCCGCGTTCTCCGGTGCGAACCGTCTCGTCGCCACTTTGAAAAATTCCGGGGAAACAAAAGAAATCACCTTCCGCTCCGCGTTGGTTGCGACCGGTTCCGTGATTACCCGCATTCCCGTCGAAGGACTCGAAGAAACCGGCTACTGGACCAGCGACGACGTATTGAATGCCGAAGAAATTCCTGAGAGCATCATTGTGCTGGGAGGCGGGGCGATTGCGCTCGAAATGGCCTGCTATCTCGAAGGACTTGGAAAAGAAGTGACAGTCGTTCAAAGAAGCGATCAACTCATCACCGGTTCGGACCGCGATGTTGCGAAAGCACTGGAAGGCGCTCTTCGTGAACGCGAGAACATGACCGTCTACACCGGAACGAAGCTCCTCAAAGCTTCGACCGATACCGAAACCGGGAAGAAAGCGGTCACCTTTGAAAAGGATGGCGCGTCCCACACGGTCGTTGGAGATCAGATCCTGCAGGCCCTCGGCCGCCACGCAAACACGAAAAAGCTGGAAACGGAAAAGGCGGGTATCGAGCTGAATCGCGGCGGGAAAGTCGCCTGCACGCCGGACCAGAGGAGCAGCGTGTCACACATTTTCGCAGCGGGTGATGTTTGCGGCCCCCATGAGATCGTTCATATCGCGATTGAGCAGGGCGAAATCGCAGCGGACAACGCGGCTGTCGACCTTGGTTTTTCAAGGAAGCCGATTCGGGAAATCGACTACCGGCTCAAGCTCTACGGAATTTTTACTGACCCGCCTGTCGGAATGGTAGGCCTTTCGGAGGAAGAGGCACGGAACGAGGGCCTTCCTGTCGCCGTTGCGAGCTATCCGTTTGATGATCATGGAAAGTCCATGGTCATGGGCGAAACGCACGGCTTCGTGAAAATGATTGCCAACTCAGAGACCGGCGAAATCCTGGGCGCTTCGGTCGTGGGTCCGGAAGCCGTTGAGCTCATTCATGAGCTGGTTGTGGCGATGCATTTCCGGGCCACGACGTCAGATTTTCTAAAAATTCCTCATTACCATCCCACCTTGAGCGAAATTTGGCTTTATCCAGCAGAAGATCTTTTAATTTCTGACTGAATACTGTATAATTCGCCCTAGTCAGGGATTCGCCCGGACTCTTGTATCGAAAAAATTAAAATTTTTCAGCCGTGCTTAAGCAAATCATCAATCAAGACGAGGAATCAGATTCCGGAGAGAACAAGAACGAAGGTTCCAAAGATTCCGGAAGTTCCGAGATTAAATCGACTCCCAAGCGTTCAACTCCACCATCTATGACCGGAAGCAAAAACATTCTCTCCAGTGATGTGGAAATCCGCGGAAAGCTCCGCTTTTCCAACGACCTGATTATCGACGGGCGCATCGAGGGGGAAGTGAATTCCGAGGGTGACCTCACGGTTGGCGAAAACGCTCAGATCGTGGGCGACATCAAGACTCGTTCCGTCGTAGTTTTCGGGAAGATCAAAGGGAATATCACGGTGACCGATCGCTGCGAACTCAAGCAGAATGCCGAGCTCGACGGAGATGTCGTTGCGAGCAAGCTGGCTATCGAAGAAGGAGCCGTTTTCCTTGGTTCCTCCACGGTTGGAAAACCATCCGGCCTCCGTGCATCCGGTGGTTCGGGCAGTAATTCCGGCAGCCCGAAGCCTGATGGTGGCATTCAGAAATAATCTTTCACCCTGCCCTGACCGCATTTCCCTCCGGAAATCGGTCGACAGCGCGCCGAATGAAACCGGCGCGCTTTTGGTATCAGGTAATCTCCGATTGCGATAACCAATTATCCCGCCCCCTCCGTGTTTCGAAAATCACATAAGGCAAAGAGGATTGAGCTGAGCTGCCCCTACTGCAGCCACCGCCAGCTTGAGCCGCCCCTTGTGATCTCCTCTTTTTGCGGCGAATGCGGAGAGCATTTCCGGGTCAGAAAAGGTGTCGGGATTCCCAGCCCCGCTCTCAGAGTCTCCGGAATTGCTGAAGTCGTGAAGGAAGACAAGAACCTCCCCTCTCCGGGGACACACCATTCCAGGACCGTGTCTTCCAATGACCGTCGAGAAGAAGCTCACGAAGATGCCTGGCTCGTGAATGCAGAAGAGAGCGCAGAGGGACCCCGCCCGCTTCCCCGTCACGAGGAAACCGAAGAAACTTCTGATGCCGGAATCTCAGCCGGTGCCTTTTTCGGCCTCGTCGACGAAGAGGAAATCGCAGAGGAAGAAGCGGGCGAGAAAGAACTCGGCCGCAAAGCACAGAGCAAAGAGGTCCTCGCCGAGGGCTCCATGGCGGCCCTGATTGACGCCCAGGTAGCAGCAAGTCCGCCGGAAAAAGACAAAATGCCGCCCAACTTCGTGCCTCCGGAGAAGCGGAAAAAACTGATCGAGACATCGAACGATTTTGAAGTGCGCTGCTTTCGCTGCTATCACGTTCAGCAGGTTTCCAAATTCGCCAAATCCACCCAGTGTGAGCGATGCAGTGTCTACATCGGTCTGGCCAACTACGAGATCAAAGCGAACAAGCAGCACACCCTCCGCACGCGTGGCGACATTGTCATCGCAAAGAAGGGCGGATTGAGAAAATGTGAAATTGCCTGCCACAATCTGATGGTGAACGGAAGCATCGACGCCCTCGTTGACTGCTCCGGGGATGCCGTCTTCCGGAGTTCCGGAATCGTTCGTGGAAATCTCTACTGTCGAAAACTCATCGTGGAGAAGAACACCGTGGTCGAGTTTCCCGACGGCGTTAAAACCGCAAAAGCTGACATTTTCGGACGCGTCGTAGGCGATATCACCTGCTCCGGCACGGTCCGACTTTCGAAAAACGGATCCGTGGAGGGAAGCGTCACCGCAGTCGACCTCCAAGTGAAGGAAGGTTCCGCGATCACCGGAGAAAGGATGCTCGATCCTGATATTTCCACCGAACTTCCCGTGAAAATGGGCTTCAATCCCACCATCATCGGATAACCCCCTGTTTATGACAACCACCTCCACCTCCCTCGACCTTCGCGAAGAGATTCTCGCTCTCAAGAAAGAACGAAACGCTGTCATCCTTGCCCACAATTATCAGATCGATGAGATCCAGACGATTGCCGATTACGTGGGTGACTCTCTCGGACTGGCCTTTCGCGCCCAGGAAACGCCCGCGGATGTAATTGCTTTTTGCGGGGTCCATTTCATGGCCGAAACCGCGAAGATTATTAATCCGGAAAAGACGGTCGTTCTTCCCGATGCCAATGCCGGCTGTTCCCTCGAGGAATCCTGCCCCGCGGATGAACTCGAAGCCTTCCTCAAGGAAAATGAGGAAAAGAATTACTACGTCATCACCTACATCAATTCATCGGCCGCAGTGAAAGCGCTTTCCGACGTGATCTGCACCAGTGGCAACGCCGTTCGAATCGTGGAAGCGGCACCGAAAGACCGGCCGATTCTTTTTGCTCCAGACAAAAACCTTGGCGCATGGGTCGCTGAGCAGACCGGCCGGGAAATGGATTTCTGGGACGGAGCCTGTTACGTCCATGTCGAATTTACCCGCGACAGCATTCAGGGCATCAAGGATCAATTTCCCGACGCCGTCGTCGTCGCCCACCCGGAATGCACCACCGCAGTCCGATTGCTCGCGGATGAAGTCTGTTCCACCGAAAAAATGGTTCACTTCTGCAAGGACACTCCCTCGGAGAATATCATTGTCGTGACCGAGGCGAACATGTTGCACCGGCTCCGACGCGAAGTTCCGGAGAAAAACCTCATACCCGGTCCAACCGATCACTGCGCCTGCGCCGAATGCCGCTACATGAAGATGAACACTCTCGAGAAACTCTATCTCTGCCTTCGCGATTTGAAGCCAGAGGTCGTTCTCGATGGGACGATGAGCGAAGCGGCCAAGGCCCCGATCATGAAAATGCTCGAACTGAGCAAATAGCCTACCCTTCACTACTATGAATCACTATCAGTGGGACTCGACTTTTACCGAACTGTTTGAACGTTGTCTCGTCCGCTACCGCAGCGGCGACGAGGACTTCACCGGCTACTACAGCGACGATGATCTCTCATTTCTATGCTCGATCGGATACAAGCCCCGCGAGCTTTTCGACTTTGTCGAGGACTTCGGTGACGGTGGTGAACCGTCCCTGACGACGGCCGTGATGATTGCCAGCGTGCGACGGGACTACCTTCGTTTCATCATGAACGGCGAATTGAGCAGCCATGAGATTCAACCGGATGAACTCCCCGGAAAATCGGAGGAACTCGAAGGCTTTGTCTGGCTTCCCCGAATCATAAGGAAAGCCCGTGGAAAACTGCGTGGCGAACTCGATCCCAACATCATGTTTTGCTGCGGTGGAGATCGGAATTTCCTCCGGACGAACAACATTGCACCGGCGGATTTTCTCAGGGCCACCTGGAGTTCCGGTGATGACGATTCAAAGATTGTCGAGTTTGTTCGACAGCACGCGGGTTCATGAACCGGAGGCAACGCGCGGGACAACTCACCTACGCGCTCTGCGTAGGACTTTGTCTGCACCTTCCGCCCCTGCTGCAAGGTCAGGACAGACTGGTTGACCTCGATTCTTTTCGCGACGGCTGCCAGGCTCTTGAAGACGGTCGTTTTGAAACGGCGATTAGGTCCCTCGAACTGGCGTGGGAGCACCTGGACGCGACCGGTGCGGGGGAACTTGAGCGGGACTTCGTTGCCTCGCGACTTCTTGAGTCCCGGGTGCGCAACGACCAAAACGAAGCGGCAGTCGCCTGGTTGGAAGAACACCCGCCAACCAGTCCTTCCACCGATACTTTGCGATGGGCTGCGTTTGCCTACCAAAGTGAAAAGCAATACGCAAAAGCAGCCCAGACCTACGGAGAACTGGCAGGCGGGACAGGCACCCTGAGCAGGCCATTGAGAATTCATCACGCGGTCTGTCTGGCTCTCAGCCAAAATGAGGAATTGGCGTTTGCGATCATTTCTGATCTGGGTGCCCCTGAATCCTCTCTCGAAGCTCTCCAGTTTGCCCAAATCGCGAACAGCGCGGGAGAGCTGACCGGGGCGCTCACCTATTTGTCGACCCCTTCTTCCGCAGGCGAAAAAAACACGACCCCACTTTCCGAAGAGCGAGCCATCCACTTCGCGGGGGTCGGACTGAAAATTGCGATCCTCAAAGAACTCGGGCAGACTGATATCGACATTTCAGAAATTCTCATTCTCATCGAAACCGCTCCTGACGAACTGGAGGCTCATCGCGCGTTCCTCCTCCTTGAAAATGCACTGACGAAAAACGGTCGAAATAAAATGGGTGAGCTCGCTCAAACCTGGGTCGCCAATGAATCCCACGCGGCTCATTTACCGGCGAAACTTTTCAAGCTAATTTCTCTCCCGGATTCAAAAGAACAAAAGGATCAACTTCTCCAGTGGAATGCCGAACATCCGGAATCGACAACGGGAACGGAAGCGTTGCTTCGGGTGGCGCAGGATAGTTCACAAACGGACGAAACGGATGTTCCACCCTCCTCCACTTTACCGCCGGGGGGGAAAGGACGAATCGCCTTTGAAGAAGCGATGGCGAGCTACCGGGCGGGAAGGTATGGCGAAGCGGCGGAAAAATTTCTATCCAGCATTTCAGGGGAAAAAGGAGAATCCCGATTCCGAAATCACTACAATGCTGCCATCTCCCTTCTCCGGAAAAATGAATTTGAAGCTTTCCTTAAGATTTTTCAGGAACTTCAATCGGAGTCCCCTGATTCCTCCTTTCTCGGTGACTTAAACTATGTTGCCGGACTCTTTCTTGCTTCCAGGGGAGACCCCCAGTCGATCGAGTTCCTGCAACCCTTCGTCCGGGAAAACCCCAATCATCCTGCGCACATTGAAGCCCTGTTGGCTCTTGCGGAAGTCCATTTGAACCAGGCGCCGGCACGACCACAGGCAGCCAGCGAAATCTTTGATGGCCTCCGCACCCGCCCCCTGACTCTCGAACAGAGCGAAAGGCTCGACTACACCGCGGTTTGGCTCGAAGTGATCCAGCACAACAGCACCGGAATCATTGCCTCGACGACGGAGTTCCGGAAGAACTGGCCCGGCTCTATTTATCTGCCGGAGATCACGATGCACCTCGCGAAACGACACTTGCAGGACAACCGCCCTTCCAAGGCCCTGATACTGCTGGATGAAATCGCAAAGAATTCTCCCGACTCCCGTTTCGCGGGGCAGGCCGATTTTCTCGCCGCCAAATCCTTGCCGGCAGGTCCCGAGGCAATCAACCGATGGCAGCAAATCGCTGAAGCAGATGGCGAATACGCTCTCGAGGCGCGACATGAGCTCGCACTTCTCTATCTATCCCTCGACCGTTTCGGAGAGTCCCGGAACGAGCTGAAACGAGTCATCGAATCCTCCCCCGCCAAGTCGCCTCTCTCGTTTGCGGCCCGGGCCGATTACGCCTTCAGCTACTACGCGGAAGCCCTGGCAAGCGGTCACGATCCTGAATTACTGGAAACTTCGGCTGCTAAATTTGCCTCCCTCTCCAATGTGGCTGATGCGCCGGAAGCGGTCCGCTACAGCGCGGCAGTTCGCCGGGGCCGCTGCCTCGAGGCGTTGAAAAATGACCCGGTCGCTCTGGAGCTCTACCAGTCGATCGTTGGCGAACCTGCCTCAGAAACTCTTTCGCCCATTCAGGAAATCGATCGCAAGTCGACCGAATGGATCTTCCGGGCCGGCTTTTCCGCGATCGAAATCTTGAGCAAAAACGAAAACTGGAAAGAGGCGATCCAGGTAGCGGATGCTCTTTCGAGGAAGGATGGACCCCGGGCCATTGAAGCCTCTCAACTTGCCGAGCAAATGCGACTCAAGCACTGGGTCTGGGAGTGAAAATTCGACCGGCTATTTCCCGTCTTCAAACTCCTTCGCGCAGCGGATCAGCTCGGAAGGATGATCAATACAGTAGTCGGGCCCCTCGGTGAGCATTGCTTCGCGACCGTTGGTCCCCCAACAGACCGCCAGCCCGGCGACATGACTTTTTCTCGCCGCTTCAATATCACGGGTCTCATCGCCGACGTAGATGACTTCGGAGGCGTCAACCCGCTCCTTCTTCAACACATTGGCAATCCGGTGGGATTTCCCGAAAAGGCTCACCCCGGCTTCAATGAAACTGAAGTGTTCCGCCAGGCCGAAACGTCCGAGAAAAATGCGAACATTGTCTGCTGAGTTGGATGTCAAAATCCCGAGGCGATATCCGCCTTTGGCGAGATCGTGAATCGCTGATTCCACGCCCTTGATCATCTCCACTTCGCTCATCCGGTCGTGGAGAACCTTTCTCATTCTGGCCCCGAGCTTCACCGCGAGAAGCCGTGAAATCCCAAGGTGATCAAGGAGAGCGCGAGTGTTCAGCGAGCGCAATTCCGTCACCTCTGCCATCGTTACGGTGGGCAGATTGTAGTCTCCCGCCATTTCATTATAGATCCCGACACCAGTCTCCAGCGTGTTCGCGAGAGTTCCGTCGAAATCAAAGATCAATAAAGGCTTGGAAGATCCGGGCATTGCAGGCACACTTTCCTGCCGTGCCTCCTTTTGGCAAGCTTTCAATCAACGAATTCCGGAAAGATCGAACGCCACAGGTTGGACCGTCCTCAAAGCAAGACGGCGCAATCCAGCCAAGGGGCGGGGTTGAACGGGACTTCGGCCCGTTCCAATTTGTAAACTTACTTACACGCTCTCCAATGACGTCATTGACTCGAAAACTCTTTCTTCTTCCTTTCCTCGCAACACTCCCCGCAGTCTCTGCTGCTCAGGAGGAAAAAACATACCCCAACGCCGAGGCCGAGCAGGTCCCGAATGAGCTCTTTGTCGTTCCCGACGGGCTGGAAGTCACTTTATGGGCCAATTCCCCACAGCTTTTTAATCCGACCAATATCGACATCGACAAAGACGGTCGAATCTGGGTGGCCGAAGGAGTCCGCTACCGCCGGAACTACGAACGTCAGCCGGAAGGCGACCGGATTATGGTTCTCGAAGACACCGATGGCGACGGAAAAGCCGACTCCAGTCACATGTTCGTGCAGGAACCTCTTCTCGTCGCTCCTCTCGGTGTCGCCGTCATCGATAACAAGATTGTCGTTTCCCAGCCACCTCACCTTCTCGTTTACACGGACGTGGATCGTGATTTGAAATTCGACGCGAAAAAAGACAAGCGCGAGGTCCTTCTTACCGGATTCAACGGGCAGAACCATGACCACTCGCTCCATTCCGTCACAGTTGGCCCGGACGGGAAATGGTATTTCAACTCCGGAAACTGCGGGGGGAAATTCACCGACAAATCGGGGAAGACGTTCACGGTCTTCGGCTCCTATCGCCCCAAGCCGATCGGCCCCTTCACCTTCCCTCACGATTCCGCCGCTCTCGCTGGTCAACCCAGCGACGACGGGCAAGTCTACGTAGGTGGTTTCACCGTCCGCATGAATCCCGACGGAACCGACGCGGAAGTGATCGGTCACAACTACCGCAACTCCTACGAGCAATCAGTCAATTCCTTCGGGGATGTTTTCCAAAACGACAACGACGACCCCCCTGCCTGCCGCGTCAGTTGGGTCATGGAATACGCGAACTTCGGTTTTTCCTCCAATGACGGCCAGCGCTCGTGGCGGGTTGATAAGCGGCCCGGCCAAACGATCCCGATCGCCGAATGGCGCCAGGAAGATCCAGGCATGACTCCGGCCGGCGACGTCTACGGCGGCGGGTCTCCTACCGGAAACGTCTACTATGAGAACGGTGCTCTCGGCGACCAATGGATCGGCACCTTTCTTGCCTGTGAAGCGGGAAGAAACGTCGTCTTCGGCTACCAGCCCGAACTGGAAGGAGCCGGTTTTAAACTGGATCGTATGGACTTCATGACGAGCAACCCGACCGGCGAATTCGCCGGATCCGATTTCCTCGGTGGAGGCAACAGTGTCAACAGCGAGACGAAAACGTTCTTCCGCCCCTCTGATGTTGCGGTAGGTCCGGATGGAGCACTCTACGTTTCTGATTGGTACGATGCCCGCGTCGGCGGACACCAGGACCTCGACGCCACCTGCTCCGGAGCGATCTACCGGATTGCCCCAAAAGGATTTCAATCGAAAGTCCCCAAAATTGATCTCGATACGATCGAAGGTCAGGTCCTAGCGCTCAAATCACCTGCGGTGAATGTCCGCGCGGTTGGCTTTGAAAAGCTAAAAGCGCAGGGGCGCAAAGCGCTCGATCCGGTTGCGGAGCTGCTGAAAGATCCGAATCCCTACGTTCAGGCCCGAGCGGTGTATCTTCTCTATCAGCTTGGAATCAGCGGCCCGCGCGTCGCCGGATACCCGGCCGAACAAGAGACCCCGGAGCTGAAAATTGCAGCCTACCGTGCGATGCGCCGGGCGGGTCTCGATTTCACCGCCAGCGCGATGCGTCTCGCTGCTGACCCTCACCCGGCCGTTCGTCGCGAAGTGGCTCTCTCGATGCGGAATGAGTCCATCGAGACGGCCAAGGAGATCCTCGTTGCCATTGCCCAGGGATTTGACGGCGAGGATCGGAGCTATCTCGAAGCATTGGGAACAGGCGCGACCGGAAAAGAAAAAGAAGTCTACGATGCGGTGAAAAAGGCAATGGCCACCGACGACTCCCGCACCTGGTCTCCCGCTTTCGCAGGCATCGCCTGGCGTCTGCATCCCTCCAGCGCGGTCGAGGATTTCCAGATCCGGGCCAAGTCGGAGACGCTCGATCGCAAGCTTCGCAAACAGTCTCTCGACGCGATCGCCTTCGTTCAGACCCGGGCGGCGGCGGACGCCATGCTTACGATCGCCATGCTCGACACCCCGCTCAAAGCGGATGCGATGTGGTGGCTTCTGAACCGCGCCAACAACGACTGGAAGAAATACGACCTCATGTCGAAAATGAAGGAGCGCGGCCTCTACGATCCCGCCAAGGTCACGATCCAGGAGATTACCACTCCGGCTCCCGACGAAGCGCAGAAAAAGTCCCTGACCGTGGAGGCCGTCCTTGCTCTTGAGGGGAATGCGGAGCGCGGGAAAACGACCGCTGCCCGATGCATCATGTGCCACGAAGTAGGAGGTATGGGAGTTCAATTCGGCCCGGCCCTCGATGGCTGGGGAAAAACTCAGACGGCTGAAGTGATTGCACGCTCCATCGTCGAACCAAGTGCTGACATTGCGCACGGGTTCGACGGAACCGAACTTAAGACGAAGGATGGCAAGACGGTTCACGGGCTCCTCATACAGGAAGGAAATCCCTCCATCATGGTCAGCATGGGGGGCATCACCCAGATCATCCCGAAAGGAAAGATCGACAAGCAGCACAAGATGGGTCGATCCGTCATGCTCAGCGCCGCACAACTCGGACTGACCGCACAAGATGTGGCTGATCTGGTCGCCTATCTGAAAGCGAATTAGAGGCCGCGGGGCAACACCGCCAACCCTGTTAGTTCCAGTTCCTGACAGGGTTGTATTTCCTGAAAATTGAGTCCCTCCCGGGATCGCAAAACAAATGGCTCTTTCATCGAGGGAAAGACGGTGATTCCCACGCCAATTGACGTCTAAATTCGGGCTGATTTCCGGGCCCGGATCAGGCTCGTTTTTCTTGCGATTCACCAGATTTTTCCGCAAATTTCAGCCCGCTTAACCAATCGGACAGAAAAAGGGGAAAAAAGGTGCGTTTTCGCCCTTGAAATCGCCCCAAACCGTTGATTTATCGCGGTTTCCCGCTTTAGTGACGATACTGTAAACCGCACGTATCGGGTCGCTTGAAAAGGCAATTCGGCGGTCCGGTTTTTCCCGATTTCATCCCCTGCCAATATCTCATGTCAGACACCCCCGAAGACAACACTCCGCCGAAGCCGACAGGTGATTACGATGCCAGTCAAATCAACCAGCTGGAAGGGCTCGATGCGGTCCGGAAACGCCCCGGAATGTATATCGGAGATCCGGCCACCGAGCGGGGGCTCCACCACGCGGTATTCGAGGTCCTCGACAACTCGATTGATGAGCATCTCGCCGGGCACTGTAATTTCATCACGATCTCCCTGAATTCGGATGGCTCTCTGACGGTGGAAGACGACGGCCGGGGCATTCCGGTCGACATTCACGAGAAGTCGGGCATTCCCGCTGTTGAGCTCGTTCTCACGCGGCTGCATGCCGGCGGTAAGTTCGGCCAGGGCGCTTATAAATTTTCCGGAGGTCTCCACGGAGTCGGTGCCAAATGTGTGAACGCACTTTCGGACTGGTTCAAAGCTGAAATTCGCCGTGATGGGAAAGTTTACCTGATCGAATTTGAAAGAGGGAAAACAACGAAGCCTCTCGAAGTCATTGGTGAGCTGGATGATAAATCCGAGACAGGGACGAAAATCACCTTCTTCCCCGATACCACCATTTTCACCGGCGGGATCGAATTCAATTTCGATTACCTCTTAGCTCGCCTGCGTGAACTCGCCTTCCTGAATCCCGGCGTCAGAATCCATCTCGTCGATGAACGCGGTGAAACGGAGCGATCAAAGGATTTCTACTACGAAGATGGAATCGTCGAATTCGTTCGCCAGATGGGCGAAAACAAAGAATTGGCGCATGAGGATCCGATCGTTCTGAAAGGAAAGCGCATGGTTGAGATCGACGACGACGGCAAGACGCTCGAAGACGAATGCTACGCCGATGTCGTTCTCCAATACACTGGTGACTACCACGAAAACATTCTGTGCTTTGCGAACTCGATCCCTAACGGGGACGGCGGTGCCCACCTCTCCGGCTTTCGCGGTGCCCTGACCCGCGCCATCAACAACTACGCGAAGGCGAACAAGCTGCTCAAGGATAAGGATCCCGCGATCTCCGGTGAAGATGCCCGCGAAGGCATCATGGCGGTGATTTCCGTGAAACACCCCAACCCCCGCTTCAGTTCTCAGACGAAGGAAAAGCTGGTGAACAACGAAGTCGAAGGTGTGGTCGGCTCTATCGTTTACGAGGGCATGACTTCGTTTTTCGAGGAGAATCCGGCCTTGGCCAAGAAACTCGTCGAGAAAGTCCTCAATGCAGCTCGCGCCCGGGAAGCAGCTCGGAAGGCCCGTGAGACGGTCAGAAAGTCCGCCATGACCGGCGGAGGGCTGCCCGGAAAGCTCGCTGATTGCTCCTCACGTGATCCCAAGGAATCTGAAATCTACATTGTGGAGGGCGACTCCGCTGGTGGTTCTGCGAAACAGGGCCGCGACCGGCGCACCCAGGCGATTCTGCCGATTCGAGGCAAACTGATCAACGTGGAAAAAGCACGCCTGGACAAGGTTCTCCAGAACAAGGAAATCCAGACCATGATCACCGCACTCGGTGCCGGAATAGGCGACGGCGATCAGGAAGGCGCCTTTAACCTCGAAAAAGTCCGCTACCATAAAGTGATCATCATGACGGATGCGGACGTCGACGGCTCCCACATTCGGACCTTGCTCCTGACGTTCTTCTGTCGCCAGATGCTCCCTCTCGTGAAAGCCGGCTATGTCTACATCGCGCAGCCTCCGCTCTACAAGATCACGCGGAAGAAGAAGGAACAGTATGTCGCCGACGATGAAGATTTGAACAAGATCCTCATCGATCTCGGCTCCGAGGATGCCCGACTCAAGATCATCGGCAGCGATGACGAAGTGAGCTCCGAAGCCTTGCGCGAAATCTTAACGCTGCTCTCCAAGCTGAGTCGCTACAACGATGTCATCGCCCGGAACTCCGGAGACTTTGAAGACTACCTCGCAGCCGGCAAGGGCGGTGAGCTTCCTGAATATCTGGTTCAGGTCCGCGACGGAAATAACATTTACGTGAAGTATTTCGTCGAAGAATCCGATCTCCGGGACTTCGCGGCAGAAAACCGCGACCTGCATCTTTTCGGAAGAAAAGAAGTCGAAGTGATCGACGTCGAAGAAAGTGCGGAAACCGATCCCGAAGCTGAGGGCACCGAAGAAGCAGACGCACCACTCACCGCCGCTGCTGAAGCCGCCGAACGCGGGGTCACCCGGCGCGGTCGCCTGATTGAAATTCACGAAGCCAAGCCGATTCAAAAAGTGCTCGCCCGCCTCTCTGAGTTGGGACTGCCGATCGAACACTTTTCCTCGCAGGACAGCCCCCTCTTTGAGGTGCTCGAGAGTGACAGTGACAATGCCAAGTCCCACCCTGTTTTCAGTGTTCCTGAAATTCTCGAAACGGTTACCGAAATCGGAAAGCGCGGCATGCAGTTGCAGCGTTTCAAGGGTCTCGGTGAGATGAATGCGAAGGAGCTCTATACGACGACAATGGAGAAGGAAAACCGAAAGCTACTCCGCGTCAAAATGGACGACGACAATATGGTCGAGGCGGACAAGATGTTCACCATTCTCATGGGTGATGTCGTGGAACCGCGGCGCCAGTTCATCGAAGACAACGCACTTTCCGTTCGAAACCTTGATGTTTAAACGACTGACTCACGAGGATTTTACAACGAATCCGCTACTCTCTGATCAGGAATCGCAAAATTCGTATTTTCATCCCAGAGCTCAATGCCGCCTGATGGCATGATCTCACCCCGCTTCGCTTACTAAAAGTTTTCCCTATGGCTGACAACGATCCCGCCCCCGAAATCCCGCCCCACGAAAGAGACATCGAGCCCATTTCCGTGGCTGATGAGATGTCGAATTCGTTTCTCGACTATTCCATGTCGGTGATCATTTCACGGGCCCTGCCGGATGCTCGTGATGGTTTGAAACCGTCACAACGACGCATTCTCCTCGCGATGAATGACCTCGGTCTCGCACCGGGAAAGCACTATCGAAAGTGCGCCAAGATTTGCGGTGACACCTCCGGTAACTATCACCCGCACGGTGAAGCGACTATCTATCCAACGCTCGTGAACATGGCTCAGCCATGGACGATGCGGGAAATTCTGATTCAAGGTCAGGGTAACTTCGGCTCGGTTGAGGGTGATCCTCCCGCGGCGATGCGATATACCGAGGCCCGCCTTACTCATGTCGGTCATGTTCTCATGACGGACATGGAAAAAGACACCGTCGATTTCGTCCAGAACTACGACGAAACGAGGCAGGAGCCCGTCGTTTTCCCTGCCGCCGTTCCCAATCTTCTCGTCAACGGTGGAACCGGTATTGCCGTCGGAATGGCGACTAACATTCCGCCTCACAACCTCGGGGAAGTCATCGACGGAGTCTGTGCGACGATCGACAACCCGGACATCACTCATGAGCAACTCCTCCAGCTCATCAAGGGCCCGGATTTCCCAACCGGATGTACCATTCTTGGACAGAAGGGAATCCAGGACTATTCCAAAACCGGCCGCGGATCGATTCGCGTAAGAGGCCGCGCCACGGTGGAGGAAACCAAAACCGGTCGGGAACAAATTATCATCACGGAGATCCCCTACGTCGTAAACCGGGCCCGACTCGTCGAACGAATTGCAGAGCTGGCGAACCTGAAGATTCTCCCTGAAATTTCGGCCGTGCGTGATGAGTCCGACGAAAACACCCGTGTCGTTGTCGATCTCAAGCGGGACTCACGGGCACAGGTTGTCCTGAACAATCTCTACAAGCACACCGCACTGGAGTCGTCCTACTCCGCCAACATGCTGGCGATCGACGACCGTCGTCCGAAGCTTCTCTCGGTGAAGGACGCGCTTGTCTGCTATATCGAACACCGTCGCGAGGTGATTCTCCGCCGGACACGATGGTTGCTGGCTCAGGCCGAGAAGAACGCGGAGAAGCTGGAGGCCTATTTGCTCGCGCTGGGAAATCTAGATGACTTCATCAAGATGATCCGCGATTCCAAAACACGCGATGAAGCACGTGAGAAGATCAAGGCCTACACCTTCACTCCAACGGAAGTGGAAGCACTCGGCATCCTCCTTCGCGATCAGCCCAGCCTGCAAATCGAAGAAGGCCGCTACGTGTTTACCGACGTTCAAGTCAATCACATCTTAGAGCTGCGCCTCTACCAGCTCGTCGGCCTCGAGCGGGACAAGATCAAAGCGGACTACGATGAACTCATCGAGACGATCAAAGACCTGCTCGATATCATCGCCCGCGAGGAACGCGTTTTACAAATCATCAAGGACGAGCTCCGTGAGATTCAGGAAAAATGGGCGACTCCACGGAAGACTGACTTTGCTGCCTACGAAGGCGAAATCGCCAATGTCGATCTCATCGCAAACGAGTCGAATGTCATCACGATTTCCCATCGTGGTTACATCAAACGAACCCTCGCAACCGAGTTCCGAACTCAGGCCCGCGGCGGAAAAGGCCTCAAGGGCATGGAAACACGGGAAGTGGTCGACGAGGAGGAGGAAGCGGATTTCGTGGAACACCTTTTCGCCGCAACTTCGCACGATTACCTCATGTTCTTCACGAACACGGGCCGCGTCTACATCGAGCGGGTATTTCAAATTCCGGAGGGCAGTCGTATCGCCAAAGGCCGATCGATTAAGAATCTTCTCAATCTGAAGCCCGAAGAGTCCATTGCTTCGGTGCTCCGGATTGTTGCGGTTGGCAACGAAGATAAAGACGCCACCTTCGTCGAAGATCAGTTCGTCCTTTTTGCAACCCGCAGCGGGAAGGTGAAGAAGACCAAGCTCTCCGATTTCCGTAACTTCCGGAAAGACGGGATCATCGCGATCAAGATTGAGGAAGGCAACGAGCTCATCGATGTGAAGATGACCGATGGCACCGATGACATCTCGCTCGTAACCAGCAAAGGATACGCGGTTCGAACCAACGAATCGAACATCCGCTCCATGGGTCGGCCTTCCGCCGGAGTCGCGGGAATTCGCCCGGGACCTGATGACTTTCTTGTTTCTCTGGCCGTCGTCGACAACAGCGAACAGCTTCTCGTCGTCAGTGAGAAGGGTCTCGGGAAGCGAACTCCATTCGAAGACTACCCGACCAAAGGTCGCGGTGGAAAAGGCGTCATCACGATGAAAGTGACCGAGAAAACCGGTCGCGTCGTCAAAGCCCTCCGCGTCGCAGAGGAGGATGATGTCATGCTGATGACGAACAAGGGGCAGTCCGTCCGCATCAAGGCTTCGAGCGCAAGACTCACGGGCCGGAACGCTCAGGGCGTCATTCTCATGAAGACAAAAGACGGCGAATCCATCCAGGACATCGCCCGCGTCGTAAATGATGACGAGGAAGACACGGATACGGATGAGCCAGTGGAATCCGGTGATACCGAAAATACCACGGTCGACGACACAGCTCCCGAGACGACTGACGATCAGTCGGAAGAATAGATCTGCTACATGGACAAAGACGCTGAAACTTTTCTCTACGAACTTCTCAACACCCCCAGCCCGACCGGGTTTGAGGTAAAAGGGCAACGGGTCTGGGCCAATCGTTGCCGGGAGTTCGCGGACTCCGTCGACAGCGACTCCTACGGGAGCGCCTGGGCGACGATCAAGGGAAAAGACGAAAACGCTCCCACCGTAATGATCGAAGCCCACGCGGACGAGATCGGGTTCATGGTGAAATACATTGGAGATGATGGATTTCTGCGGATGGACCGGATCGGCGGCTCAGACTGGGCCACTGCCCGTGGACGCCGCCTCACCCTCCACGGAGACAAAGGCGAGGTTCTCGGTATCATCGGAAATACCGCGATCCACATTCGGGATCGAAAGGACGGCGAGAAAGCGCCCGAGGTTCACGAACTTTTTGTCGACATCGGTGCCAAGTCTGCGGAAGAGGTCGAAGAAATGGGAATCCGCGTCGGACATCCCGGCGTCTATGCCGACAGCGCCATTCCTTTCGGCAAAAACGGAATCGTGGGCCGGGCGCTCGACAACCGGATCGGCGGATTTATCATTTCCGAGGTGATTCGCCGCCTCTCGGAAGAGGACACCCGCCCTACTGCGACCTGCCTCGCCCTTAATGCGGTGCAGGAGGAAATCGGCGGCTTCGGTGCGACGATGGCCTCCTACGCCTTGAAACCGGATATCTGCCTCGTCCTCGACGTCACCCACGCGACCGACAGCCCGGACATCAAGCACGCTCAGCACGGGAAGATTACCATGGGAGGAGGGCCGTCGATTACCCATGGCACTGCCAACCACCCCATGATCGTCGAGCGCATCATCGAGCTCGCCCGCGATCGGGAAATCCCGCTGCAACACGAAGCCTCGTCCCGTTTCACAGGGACGGATACGGATTCGATCTATCACGTTCGTGGCGGAATTCCCAGTGCCCTGGTTTCTCTGCCCCTTCGCTACATGCATTCCATCGTGGAAATGGCTGACTTTGACGACGTCGAAAATGTGATCCGTCTCATGACGGCCTTCGTGCAGTCCATCGCATCGGACGAGAAGTTCGCGGTCGAGATTTGAGGCGCTTCCGAAACCCGCCTCTCCCGGGAATCACCGGGTTCTCAGACCTTCCGGGTTACCCGGTTTGATTTTCCAGCCTCTCCCGAATCACTTCCGGATAGGCGATGTGTTCCTTTTCCTGAATTCTGGTCTGGAGGGTATCCGTAGTATCCCCCGGCAAAATGGGAACGGTCTCTTGTCGCAGAACCTTCCCGGTATCGACTCCCGCATCGACGAGGTGGATCGTGCAGCCGGATTCAGCATCCCCGGCTTCAATCGCCTTCTCACAGGCGTGGAGCCCCGGATATTTCGGAAGAAGCGAAGGATGCAAATTCAGGATGCGGCCGGTGTAGGCGCTCAAGAGCGGCTCCCTCACGATTCGCATAAATCCTGCCAAAGCAACCAAGTCAATATTGGCTGCTTCGAGTCGATCGAGAATTTCTTTCAAGGCCCCGTCGGTGAGATACCCTCCCCGTTTCGTTCCCGGATCGATTGCGAGGGCGGGCACGTCGTATTCCTTTGCGACATCCAGGATTCCTGAGTTTGCGACGTCAGACAGTACAAGAGCCACTTCACCTCCCAGTATCCCTTCCTTTGCCGCCTCGAGAATCGCACGGGCATTGGAGCCCTTCCCCGACCCCAGAATTGCAACCCGCTTCGATCGATCGGAATTGTCGGCCAAATTCGACAGAGTAGCGCTGGTCGATTTTCCGGGGACGAGAGAAAGAATTCGAATCTCGATGCCAAGACGATCGAGGAGCTGCTTTTCCTCATCGATGAGCGAGTCGGGAGTGTAGTCGCCGCCCTTGGTATAAATGTGAGGGTGAATGACCTCGATTACACCGCTGGCGCGACGATCGTCAAAGACTACGACATGATCGACCGCTTCGAGCGCACAGAGCATTTCGGCCCGTTCTTCGGCGGTGTTCACGGGTCGACCCGGACCTTTTAATTCGCGAACCGAATCATCTCCATTGATCGCAACGACAAGACAGTCGCCAAGTGCGGCCGCCTCTTTGAGATAGCGAACGTGACCGACATGAAGAATATCAAAAGCGCCGTTCGTCAGAACCAGCTTCTTACCTCTCTCTGAGAGTTTTTCCCGAAGAGCCGCCATCTCTTCCTGTGAGCTGATATATCTGTTCGCCATTACCACGAATGTATGACTCACTTTCCGCTTTTCACAATCCGGTTTTCCACTGACAGTAACGCATGCATGATCCGCGCATTGACCAACTCGCCCGCCAACTCGTTCGCTATTCCACGGAAACGAAGCGCGGGGAAAACGTCCTCATTGAGCTTTTTGATGTTCCCGAAGAGATGGGAATCGCCCTGATCCGCGAGGTCCGCGCCGTGAAGGCGACCCCGTTTATTAACATTCACAGTGCCAAAATTGCCCGTGAGATGGGGCGGGGTGCGACGGAGGAGCAGTATGCGATCATCGCGAAGAATGCGATGCAGCAAATGAAGACGATGGACTGCTACATCGCGATTCGCGGCAGCCATAACGTCAATGAACTCTCCGATGTTCCTGCGAAAAATATGCAGATGCTGGCGACAAAAATGCGCCCGGTCCTGAACGAACGCGTCAACAAAACCCGTTGGTGTGTGCTTCGCTGGCCTCATCCTTCTATGGCCCAGAGTGCCGGCATGTCGACCGAGGCATTCGAAGACTTCTACTTCCGCGTCTGTCTGCTGGAGTATTCGAAGCTCAAGCGGGGCATGAATGCTCTCGGGAAACTGATGACGGATACGAATGACGTCCACATCATGGGACCGGGGACGGACTTACGCTTCAGCATCAAGGGACTGCCGGGAATTCCCTGCGGCGGCACTCACAACATTCCCGATGGCGAATGCTTCACCGCCCCGGTGAAGGATTCCGTCGAGGGCGTAGTCAGCTACAACGCACCCTCGATCTATCAGGGCATCGCCTTTGACAATGTGAGGCTTGAGTTCGACAAGGGCAAGATCGTCAAGGCGACCGCCAACAATACCAAAGCTCTCAACAAGATTCTCGACACCGACCCGGGAGCGCGTTACATCGGGGAGTTTGCGATCGGATTCAACCCGGAAATCAAAGAGCCTATGCGCGACATTCTTTTCGATGAAAAAATCGCGGGCAGTTTTCACTTCACTCCGGGACAAGCCTATGAAGTGGCAGACAACGGGAACCGGAGCTCAGTTCACTGGGACCTCGTCAACATTCAGCGCCCCGACTACGGCGGCGGGGAAATCTACTTCGACGGAAAGCTGATTCGCAAAAACGGACAGTTCATCCCGAAATCGCTTCATCTGCTGAACTACTAATCCGGGAAGTGGCCACCGATATGCTGAAGTCGATTGCCTGCCTCATGCTCGGCGGCGCCTTCGGCGCGCTGTCCCGTTGGGGTCTCCATTTCTGGATCGACGCAAAGTGGGGAGCGAACACTCATTTCCCCTGGGGAATTCTTCTCGTAAACGTGGTTGGCTGTTTCCTCTTCGGCTGGCTTTTCACGATCTTCGAAGGTCGGGGATGGTTTTCCGACGCGGTTCAACTCGCTGTTTTCACCGGCTTCCTGGGAAGCTTCACGACCTTTTCCACCTTTGGATGGAATACGCTGGAGCTTCTTCGAATGGGCCATGTGGGAATGGCTCTGGGAAATGTAGGAGCGAGTGTCCTTCTCGGATTACTCGCCGTCTGGGCGGGCTTCTCTTTGGGGAGGTAGGCGACCTACCCTTCCAACTCCTCAATTCGGAAGAAGAACCTGGGAGCAAGAAGAATCATACCGACGGCCGAAAGCACAAAAAGCGGCAGATACTCTTTGGGCGCAGCGCCCATGAAACCCAGGACAAGGCCAAGAATGGCAACCGCCTCGGTAATCGCCAGGGAAACGAGAAATGCCTGGTCAATCCACGGCGGAAGCTTTGGCTTTCCTTCCGGAGTCCGTAGATGGTTGGCGAAGTACTTGATGACCTGCCCGCCTCCGAAGAGGAGGATGCCGATCAGGTAGAAGATGTTTTTCAGACCGGCTGTATCGCCCCCACTGGACGAATCTGATCCGGCAACCTGCAGCACAAACAAGTAGATCCCGATGGCGGAGGCAAGAGCGCCCCACAGAACCCATCTCATCAATGGAGGAAACGTTGGCATCGTGGAATGGTTTCAGATTGGCAAAAAAAAGCCGCCGGAAAAACCGACGGCCCTTAAAAAATCATGTGAGTCAACACATTGACCTCACTTGGCCCGGCGAAAAAGATAGTGATTGTCCGCGGTGATTCCCACCAATGTCCATCCACCGTCTTTTTCGACTTCTGTAATGGTCCGGGGAAGCATGTTCACCTTGGCGATCTTATCGACCATCTCTTTCGGGAAATTGATTTCCCCTTCTTCCGTCACATCGAGCCCTTCCTCTTCGGCTATGGTGCGAAATCCGATCGCGTCCATTTGCGGTGCATTGAGGGCTTTGTATTCATAAGATCCACCAGCACCGCCACCAAGGAGGCCGAGGCTGGCGAGAAGGTTTACGATACACACGAGCAGGATTGTTGCCAAAAGGGCGATTACAGTATTCTTCATAAATAAGGAGGGGGATTTTGTACTTTTCGGAGGAGAGAAACAACAACAGAATTGCAGATCGTTGTAAAGACTTACTGCGATCGTGCAAGGGAATAAGCGTCGCAGAAGACCTTCATGGTCAAAGAATGGTCGGAAAAGTCGGGAAGAAGAGCATCCGGCTCCGCCTTTTCCAACTCTTCGCGGGAAACTGTCCCGGTAGCAACGGCAATGACTTTTGCCCCGCAGGCACGGGCACATCGAACATCCTTTACCGTATCGCCGATCACAATCACTTGATCCATGTGGAACTGCCGACCGGTGAAACGCTCCGCCCGTTGAATCGCAATGGGACCGAGGTGATTCCGATCATGGTGATCATCACCGAAGGCGCCAAAGGAAAAATGAGAGTCGAGTCCGAAGTGTCTTAGTTTCATTCTCGCTCCGATCTCTGCATTCCCAGTGAGTAATGCAGACACCTGATCGGGGAACTCCTCTTTCAGCGTATCCAGTAATTCGGGAACTCCGGGAAGAACGCGCCCGATTCCCCGTTCTCCATGATCCTTCAACTGTTGCTCCAGCGCTGCGGAGTAGGATTCATAAAAGCGTTCTCGATGAGACGCATGATCCTCGATTTCAAAATGCCCGAAGAGAAAGGCGACGACACTACCATCGGTAGCACCTCCCAAATCGAGAGGAGGAAACGGACGATCAACGCGATCCGGAAAGGCTTCGAATAATCCCGCTTCCAACGAGGACAAGCCCGCTCCCTCTGTATCAATCAGCGTACCGTCGATATCAAAAAGAAGAAGGGCCTTCACTCGGAAATGGGAGGTGGCTCAGAAGAGCCGATTGGAGAAACTCTCAGGAAGATTTTTCCTCTTCGGATCCTTCTGCAGAATCGTCCGCGGGAGTATCTTCCGATTCTTCCTTCGAATCATCGCCTGTGATCTCGACATCATCCTCATCATGAGGATCCTCATCCTCGTGTTCGGCGTGAGCTGCCTCGACCTCTTCCATATCGAAGTCTTCATCATCAGGACGGAACTTTCGCTTTTGCTTCTCTTTGGGAAGAGGTGAAAGCATCATGAGGATGTTTCGATTGTTCAGCTTGGGCTCGAGATCGCAGTTCCCCATCGTGGAGAGGTCCTCTTTCACCTTCTTCATCAGTTCAAATCCGAGTTCCTTGTGCGCCATCTGACGACCGCGAAACTGAAGCTGGATACGAACTTTGAAACCGGCTGAGAGGAAGTCTTCCGCATGCATCAATTTGATGCCGTAGTCATGCGGTCCGATATTCACGCGGAATTTCACTTCCTTCTCGCGCTTCTTCGGCTTGTCCGCCTTCTTCTGCTTGGACTGCTCATACTTGTACTTGCCGTAATCGACAATACGACATACCGGAGGCCGCGCGTGAGGCGCGATTTCAACGAGGTCGAGTCCCAACTCTTTCGCCTTTTTCAAGGCTTTGTGAGTTGGCAGAACGACGTTGTGTTCTCCGTAGATGACACGAATTTCGGGGGCCCGAATTCGGTCGTTTACCCGCGTGCGTGGTTCACGCGGCTTTCGTCTCATGGGTCTCTTAGCTATGGCAGTACCTCCAATGGGGATGGGTTGTCAATTTGACGGGCATCTTCCCGGAATAAGGGAAGATAAAATTCTTGAGAAAGCTTCGCCGGAAACGGCGTTGACAGGAAAGCGAATGAGGGATTCGCATCTGACCCGGAGCAGTGCTGGTGTCGCAATCCGGTCATAAACTACGAGAGCGAATCTCTGCGACAACCTTGTCGCGAAACTCACTAACACCGAGGGCACCTTCGTCGCCCCGATCACGATGACGCACCGATACCTGTCTGGATTCCTGTTCTTTCGCTCCGATAAGTAACATATAGGGAATCCTGTCGAGCTGGGCAAGCCGAATTTTCGCACCCACCTTCTCATCCGCGTCGTCGACAGTAACGCGGACGCCAGCTTCGCGGAGCTCGTCATAGACTCCTTTGGCGACATCGACGAATTTTTCCGAGATCGGCAGAATGCGCACCTGCTCGGGCGAAAGCCAGGTCGGGAACTTTCCGGCAAAGTGCTCAATGAGAACGCCAACAAAGCGCTCCATCGAACCGAAAGGCGCCCGGTGAATCATAACAGGGCGATGAGACGCATTGTCCGATCCAATGTATTCCAGGCCAAATCGCTCCGGCAGGTTGTAATCCACCTGGACGGTTCCCAACTGCCACTCGCGGCCAATCACGTCTTTCACGACGAAGTCAATCTTCGGCCCGTAGAAAGCCGCTTCACCCGGCTCCTCCGCAAATTCCGTCCCCAAAGTGGCAGCAGCTTCACGAAGGGCCTGCTCAGCCTTGTCCCATTTTTCGGCATCGCCGACATACTTGGTGGAATCCGGATCCCGCAATCCGACGCGAACCCGGTAGTCTTCCATCCCGAGGGTTCCGAGAACAATCTTCACCAGTTCGAGGCAGCCCATGACTTCCTCTTTCACCTGATCTTCGGTGCAGAAAATGTGGGCATCGTCCTGCGTGAATCCCCGAACGCGGGTCATTCCACCCAGTTCGCCCGACTGCTCCCAGCGGTACACCGTGCCAAACTCGGCCAGGCGGACGGGCAGATCACGGTAGCTGTGATGGTTGCTCTGGAAAATCTTGATGTGATGCGGGCAGTTCATCGGCTTCAGCAAAAAGCCGGCGACTTCTCCCGATTCAAGCTGATTGGTCAATTCGCCACAAGTGCACCCCTCGTCGGCGAGCGCCTTCATCGCCTCGCGCTCGGGCAGAGGCGGAAACTGAGAATCGGCGTAGTAAGGGAAATGTCCCGAAGTGCGGTACAAATCGAGCTTTCCGATGTGCGGAGTGAACACCTGACTGTATCCCTGACGATCGAGGTGCTCCCCGATAAAATTTTGCAGCTCCTGACGCACCACGGCACCGTTTGGTTTCCAGAGAACCAATCCCTGTCCGACCGCTTCATCGATGTGAAAGAGGTCGAGCTCTTTGCCAATCTTCCGGTGATCGCGCTGGCGGGCCTGCTCGACCTGTTCGAGATGCTCAGCCAGCTGCGTTTTGTTTTTGAACGCCGTTCCGTAGACCCGTTGCAACTGAGGGTTGGCCGCATCGCCTTTGTAAAAAGCACTCGCTACGCTCAATACCTTGAACGCCTTGCAGTTCCCCGTCCGCGGCACATGAGGCCCCGCGCAAAGATCCCAGAAATCCCCGTTCTTGTAGATCGAGATTTCCTCGTCTTCGGGAATGTCGTTGAGAAGATCGATCTTGAAAACGCTCTCCACGTCCCGTTCTCCCAGCGCGGCGAGTCGGCCGCTTTTCGCGAGGGCAAGCGCTTCGTCGCGGGAAACCGTGATACGTTCGAAGGTCTGATTTTCTTTCACCACCTTCTTCATTTCCGCCTCAATCTGTTCGAAGTCCTCCGGAGTGATGCGGTGCTCGAGATCCACGTCGTAGTAAAATCCGTGCACTCCTTCGAGGAGTGGTGGTCCGTAGGCAAACTGGGAATCCGGCCAGAGCTTGGCAATCGCCGTGGCAAGGACATGTGCCGTCGAGTGACGGATGCGCTCAAGCTCCGACATCTGATCGCGCTCTTCGAGCGTCTTTCGCTGATTCTCCTGAGTTTCCGGCATGGTGGCAGTAGGTGGGGGCACCTCTACAAAAATAGAACAAGACCGCGAGGTAGAGCCTTTAGAAAAGATCGGCTCTCTTGACCTTCGACTGGATTGAATTCGCTTCGCTCCATCTGTCTCCGCCTGCAAGCAGGCTCCGGCTCGAACAAGTTTTCATCCAGTTGTTTCCTGGTTCCTTTTTCGCTTCGTTCAAAAGTATCGGGATGACTGGATTCGAACCAGCGACCTCCTGGTCCCAAACCAGGCGCACTACCAAGCTGTGCTACATCCCGTCCTTCAAACGTGAGGACGCCCAACTTCGGCCTTTTGTTCACGGTTTCAAGGGAGAAATCACCTCGAATGAATAATAAAAAGGAAGCGGCAAAATCGACCCCCAACCCTGTTGAATTGGGGGGAGAACCCTGTTGAATCGGATCGAGCGAGAAGTGCTGCGGGAAAAAGTGAACCTTTTTTCAATCAGATTGACTCCCCCATCGATTCCCTTTTTGAACACGGCAACTGCCAACCCGAACTTAATCAGAAGCAACTACCATGAAACATCTCATTCTCGCCATCCTCATCACCGGAGCCGCCTTTTTCACCGTAACCCCCGCCAGTGCCGGCTACTGCAAGCCCCAGCCCAAGTGCGCCCCGAAGGTTTACAAGATCCGCACTTGCGAAATCGATCGCTGCAAGTATCGCAAATGGGCCTACGACCACTGCGGAAAGCGTTACAGCTACTGGGTAACGGTCATCACCTACAAGGACTACTACTCCAACGGAAGCCACCGGATCTGGAAGAACACGATCAGCTGAAACATCACTTTTTATCAGGGGAAACAAATGGCCGGGCCTGCACTTCGCAGCCCGGTCATTTTCCGTTGTAGGAAAAAACACCTCACGGATAGGCCAGAAGTCCCGCCTGCGCTGTGCTGACCTTCTTCAGCTTCCTTCTTCGATTCAACGATCCGGAGTTTGGGCCTCCTGCCTTGCCCAGTCCAAGTTTCGTTCTGGCAGGCATCTCATCCGCCGCTCACAGCCCCCGTTGCGTGGCACCTTCACGCGGCTCCATCGGCTTATCAAATTGGTAAGAAAAGCACCCTACAGCTTCCGCACTTTCATATTGCGAAACCAGACCGGGTCCTGGTGATCCTGCAAAAGAATGGGTCCAGCCCAGCTACCGAAGCCTTCGTGCTTCTTGTATTTGCTCTTGGCGAAGCGCGCCTTCCAATCATCACTCCCCCACTCGACTGAAACGATTTTCTCCCCGTTGAGCCATTGTTCGATCAAGTTTCCTTTGACCCGAATCTTTGCCGAATTCCACTCTCCCACCGGATTGACCTTCTTATCGTCAGGTGCTGCGACGAGTTCGTAGAGAGAACCGGCACGATGGGTTGGTTTCTCATTGTCAGGGTGCTCTTCGTCATCGAGAACCTGGTATTCCAATCCAAGGCTTCCCCTGGTGCGGTATTTGACGCCGCTGTTACCCGCTTTTGAAATTTTCCATTCAAAGGTCAGCTCGAAATCCCCGTAGGATTCTTTGGTAACAATGTCTTTCCCTTTTCCATACCGGTGAACGACCCCGTCTTCGATCTTCCAGCCTTCTCCGACCGGCTTTCCGTCGACACGCTGCCAGAGGGAAAAATCTCCTGAAGCGAAGAGGTCCGTCGTTTTACCTTCGGATTCAGGGGATGGCGTCGGGGTGGCGTCTCCGCGTAGCTCCGCTTCCGTCCACGGAAGGAAACGTTGACTGTTTTCGGCACGAAAGGCTTTGACCTGATCGGCCTTGACCGCTTCCGCTTTGTTGCCCCAGGCACTGCGCACGTAAGTCAGGGTATCGGCGATCTGCTGATCGGTCAGGAACATGTGCGGCGGCATGATGGGAGGAACATTCTTAACCGTTTCACCATTCACCTTGATCGGACCCGTGAGTCCGTTCAGCGCGACAGCAATCATGACATTGGGTTCGCCGGAAACCCAATCACTCTTCACAAGGCTGGGAGCAATATTGATCATGCCCTTTCCGTGCGGCTGGTGACAGGCGGCGCAAAACTGGCTGTAGGTAGTGAGACCGGATACATAAGCCTTGTTCAAACCTTTGTCCTTCTTGACCCAGTCCGGCATCTTGTCTTTGTAGACAGAGGCAAAGCGATCGGGATACCCCTTCGTCGAAACCGTCTTCGCATACGACGAAAGGACGGAGACCTCTTTCCCTTCCAGTTTCTCCGCAGCCTCGGTGAACTCCTTCGGAAAAAGATTGGAGACCCCGCTCGTTTCGCCGGCAAGGCGTAGTGCGGTCAAATTTACGAACCAGTCATCATCGGAGAGATTGCGATCAATCACCTCTTTCTTCAGCGACTGAATCCCGGCGAGAGTCCACATCGCGTGGGCGCGACCATGAGAGGAACCATTCATCGCCACCTCGGTAATCGCGGGAAGAAGATCCTTCTTGTTGCCCTCCACGATCCGTTTCTGCGAAGCGAGACGCCACCAGAGATAGGGGTGCGACAAGCCGTCCACGAGATCCCCGGGGGCCTCTTCGGGCTTGTGATCCTCGGGCACGACACGCCAGATGCGCCCCTTTCCAATGAACTTGTCGAGCTCACGCTCTTCCGACTGGCGACGCAGGTAGCTGGTCAGGAAATTCTTATCCTGAATGATCCCGCGGTTCATGTCGACAATGTAGAGGCATCCGTCCGGACCGAAGGATCCGTTCACGGGACGAAACCGCTCGTCCGTGCTCGCGAGAAACTCCCGCTTGGTCCACTTCTTGTCGTCGTAGAGAAGATGCTCGTATTTCTTCGTGTCCGGCATTGGGGCGTCCGGCTTGAACGCTCCCACCGTGTTCGTTCCGGGGCTGAAACTGAAAACAACGCCTTCCCACTTCTCGCCAAAGGCTCCGTGGCTGTGGACCGCCAATCCACTGATGGAGGTCACGCTATTGATTCGACCGTCCTTCTGAATCATGCCCGGCTTGTAGGCCCGGTTCATTGCCGTATTGGTCCGAATCGCCCGAACCTCCTTGGTGTCCGCTTTGGGATCCCCATATTGCCGGTCGTAAATTTCGGAATCGGTGAAGAACCACGCACTGTTGGAGTTGTGATACAGCCGGCCGAACGCATCGGTCGACACCCCCCACTGTCCCCGGGACTTGGTCGCATCTACGACAACCTGACCGGCCGCCCACTTGAGTCGACGCTCGGACTTGGAATTGTACATCCAGTTATCGATCGCGTAGTGAAGCCCGTTTTCGGCGTGTTCGATATTACCCAAAGCAGCCTTGGCATATTCGACCATGGGTGTCTGCTTGTCGGCAACGAGGTCTCCGTCGGTGTCTTCGCAGAAAACAAGGTTTCCATCCCCAAGAGCGACGAGCGCGCCTCCTTCGACGATGGAAAGGCTGCGGGGGTTAAGCACCTGATCGAGAAAAGTTGTCGCCTTGTCCATCCGACCATCGCCATCGGTGTCTTCCAACACCTGCACCCGGCTGATCGGATCATGATCGTTGGAGCCGTCGGCATCCATCATGTAGGACTGGAATTCACAGACCCAGAGACGGCCCTCCATGTCGAACTCGGCAAAGACCGGATCTTTGATCATGGGCGCAGCCGCCACCAGTTCGATTCGAAATCCGGGCGCGATCTTGAAGGTCATCGCAGTTTCCTCGGGCTCAAGAAAGGGAGCGGGGTCAGGAGCCCACTTTCTCCAGTTTGTGGAATTGAGAAGTTCTTTCTCTTTTTCCTTCTTGTCACCGTTCTGGGCTGCCACAAAAGAGGGGAGCAAGGTGACCAGCACGAGGAGGGGTAAGGTTCGCGTAAACAACTTCATAAGAATAGGAAAGGGAAGGAAGACAGCCCGATACTTTGATTTCATCAGGCAGGAGGGAACAGAACGACAATATTTGAATACGTCAATCTACCCGAAAAAGGGACCCTTTTCTTCCTGCAAAAGGGCGTTTTCGGGTTCGCGATCGCCTCGCTCGCTCGAAAAGTCGGCCAAAACAAGTCTTCAGCCCGATCTTTCAGAATCGTGTTGCCAACAGGATTCGTGAAAAGTTTGCGAAGCGAACCAAACCCTTGACTGCCCTCCCCTCGAAACGACTATCCCCGACAGGAATCGAACCTGTATCTAAGGTTTAGGAAACCCTTGTTCTATCCGTTGAACTACGGGGACAAATAACGCGGGAAATTACACCGGAAGTCGCCAGCCTCAAGCTTCACTTGCTCCCCTTGCCGCAAAATGGGAGGATCAGGGGACGCGAACCGTATTTCGTACTCGACTGCATCGCCGGAGAAAGAAACTCCTTTGTCTCACTGACTGAGGGATTCTGCTGCCCTGCATCCGATTTCGCCGGAAGTTCCCATACATCCCGAAGCGCATCGTCCTTCTCAAGATCCCCCGCGACCCGACGAAGATCGCGTCCCCCTTCGTGGCTCCTCCCGGGTCCGGCACCACTTCACTCCCCCCCGTCAGTCACATTGCCCACCCTTCAACCCGGGGCGCGACGCACGGTGCGGACGCCTGCGGTTGTATTTTCCAGCTTTGCAACTGCCACCTCCTCCTCCGCTAAGAACTCCTTGAAAAAGAAAATTCCTACCAGTTATTTTAAAGAACATTTATGCGTCAAAAACAATTCTTATGGAAATTCGTTTTCCTTATTTTCTGTAACCCCTGGGTTCTATCGCATTCACAAACTTCTGACAGTGCTCCCGATTCCAAAGCCAACGAAAACGGTAGGGGCAAAGCAGGCTTCCCGGATAAAGAATATCTAAAACAAGGGAAAATCCTATCCAAACAGTTTTGTGGAAACTGCCATCAATACCCGGAGCCGTCGCTACTACCAAAAAAAACCTGGTTACATTCCGTCCTACCGCCCATGAGCGTTCGCCTAGGACGCCATTACCTCCCGCAGGACCACATCAAGGATTACCGGCAACATAAGAGTTTAGACTACATACCGTCTTCATTTTTCGGCACCGGAATTGCCCGCCAAAGAATCATAAAGTTCGGAGGCTTCCCAAAAACGCCCTTACTATCCCATGAGGACTGGCTGAAAATCGTAGCTTATTACGGAGAGAATGCCCCCTCTGAATTAGAAACCCCGCCCCAAAGAGAACACACCGAAACCGCCTCCATATTTGAGGAGCACACCATACCGGCAATCGGTGAGCTTTCGAACAAATGGATTTCCCTGCACTACTCAGAAGACAAAAACCTCCTATTCGCGGGAAGCGAGGAGGACTCCTCTTTAAAATACATAGACCCAAAGACATTTGGGATCCTACATAGCACCCCCTACCCCTCCACTCCTGTCAGCATACTTCAAAATGGAAGCACCCTCTATGTGTTGACAGTGGGCTCCATGATATCAACGGACGAACTCAAAGCGGGACTTTATGTAGAGAACCCCGAAACCAAGACGAAGAAGCCCTTATCGGAGAATCTCCCACGCTCAGTTCACTTACAACAGGTTCATTTGGGCCCCGAAAACCCACTGGCATTTTTAGTTTCAGGGTTTGGCAATACCGTTGGGGAGGTCTCCCTGGTGTTGGAAAACGCAAGCTCCTGGCTCCAGTTACCCGTGAGCAATCGACAAGGAAGCATCGCCTCGTATTTCGTCGACATGAATGGAGATGGGAGACTGGAAATCGTATCCCTGATATCCGCAGGAGCAGAGGGGGTCTACCAGTATCAGCATGTAAACGGAAATGTGGTGGAAAAACAATTACTCAGCTTCCCTTCGTCTTACGGCAGTAACGCCATGAAATTGGCGGATTGGGACGATGATGGAGATTTAGACATCTTTATAACCCATGGCGACAATGGTGACTACGATCCCGTGTTGAAGCCTTATCATGGGGTTCGCATCTATGAGAACAAGGGAATGGATATTTATGAGCAGGCTTTCTTTTACCCCATGTATGGAGCCAGTGGACTTGAGATTGAAGATTTTGACTTAGATGGTGATCTCGACATCGCCGCGATATCCTTTTTCCCCAACTGGGAGGCTGAAGCCGTCAGGAGTTTTGTTTATCTGGAGAATAGAGGCCAAGGCCAGTTTGCTGAGTCCCATCTGAAAAAGGGAGACCTTTCAAGATGGGTTGTTCTGGAATCAGGGGATTTTGATAATGACGGCGATTACGATATCCTTTTAGGCACACTTCACTTTGAGTATGCGGTCCCTCAATCCACTGTTCAGGCCTGGCAGAAGAACCCGATCAGTTTGATGTACTTGGAAAACACGACGCGCTAGCACCTCCGCGGGCAATGACGCCCCCCCCGCATGACTTCCAATGGGTTTCCCATCGGGTATATACCAAGAACGCACCACCTCAGGGAAGCGAGGTGAGCATCCAGCTGACTTACTCACCTTGCGGTAGAAGAAACGGGACGGGAGGCCTGGGGCCGTCCTGCCTAAGCGATTTAAAAACAGGGAGAAGCCTACCTCTCACCTTCTTTGCTTCCGGATCCGCCCCGTTTGCCTCGCTTTCGGTGGGCAGTTTTCGCGCGTCGACCAACTGCCCCCCCGTTTCGAAACAGGCGCCACGAACCATCAAAGAGGGTTTCCCCTTTTCCCAAACCCTGATGAGTCCTATGGCGCTTCAGCCCCGGTTTTCCATGTACCTGCGAAGCGATACTGCGACCGTCGATAGAAATCGTCTCCGGAATCCCGGTCCCGGCCCATTCACAGAAAGTGGGAAACAGATCCACAACATCGACGAGTTCCCCGCACACCGTATTGGTCGCAACTGGTTTCGGCCCCCATACCATCAGGGGCACATGGGAACCGGCGTCATTCAGATCGTGTTTTCCGCCATTTACCTTTCCCGCGAGAGTATGACGGGTGTGCGACTTTTCTCCAGGCTGGCCGGCTTTTTGATTTTTGAAGTAGCGCTCTTCGGTTCCATTGTCCCCCATGAAGACGACGTAGGTGTTGTCCCGGATCCCGAGTTCTTCCACCGCATCGAGCAGGCGTCCCACGAGGTTATCCATGTATTCGATCATGTTGGCGAGGCTTGGCTCACGATCCAGTTCGCGACCGAGCGGGGCATCGATCATGGGATAATGGGGAAGCAGTTCGTTGTGAACGATGAGGAAGGGTTGCTCCGCCTCTTTCGCATCCGTCATCTTTTCGATCACGAAGTCGACAAGAATATCCGGACCAAACCGATCCTCGACTCCGGTGAGCACGCGACCGTCCTCATTGAAGGTGCCATTCCAATGGCGCAGGGTCTTTTCGCCCGCTTTCCAGATCTGCCAAACGCACCACGAGTCGAATCCCGCTACCCCGATATGGTCGGGCCAGATTTCGAGAGTCGCAAGCTGCCACTTCCCGGTGACGGCCGTTTTATAGCCATCGTTTCTCAGGAGGCTCGCAAAGGTCGGCATCTTCTTGAAATCGACTTTTTGATCGGTGCCGTTGTGTAAGGGCAGAACTCCGACATGCCCATGCCGCGGAGTGTAGAGTCCGGTATGGAGGCTCACTCGACTGGGAGTGCAAACTGAACTTGTGTAGGCCCGGCTGAACCGGATCCCCTCCTCTGCCATGCGATCAAGACGGGGGAGGCTGAAAATCGAGGCCCCCGCAGCAGCCCAAAGCTTCGTAGCCGATGTCGTCCGCAAAGATGAGCAAAATGTTAGGCTTTTCTGCAGCACTAAAAAGAGGAATCGAGAAACTGCAAAAACAGCTGACGACCAGAGAGATCACCTTCATGAATTCGGCCTTCCGCTCTCAGTATTTGACCCCGGTCAGATGCGCCCAGGCCTCCCACTTTCTCGACATCAGGGTGACCTTCGACGGCTGGGAGTCCGCGACATTCTGCGTTTCGGTCCGGTTTTTCGACAGATCATACAACTGCCACTCTGCCTCTTTCCCTTTCTCCCAGACCAACTTCCAGTTTCCTTCTCTCACGGCCCGGTTTCCCGACCAGTGCCAGAAGAGAGGGGCGGGACGTTCGATCGTTTTTTCTTCTCCCGTCAAAACCGGCACCAGAGAGACCCCCTCTTCCTGAAGGATCGGTTTTCCATCAACCGCGAGAGGATAGTCCCCACCGGCCAGCTCAAGAAAGGTGGGAAGAAAGTCAATAATGTGCCCGACTTGGTCAGTCCGGACACCAGCCTCGATGGAGGCAGGCCAGCGTGCCACCAACGGGGTTGCGATTCCACCCTCATAGGTCGTCGATTTATACCGGCGGAACGGGGCATTCTGCGCGTAGGCCCAGTCGGGACCGCAATGACTGTAGAATTCTTTGGGCCCGGGCACCTGCTCCGGAGTGCGCCCGCCCGGCTGCTCGGCACACCCCCCGTTGTCCGAAAGAAAAAGAATGAGCGTATTGTCTGCAATCTTCAATTCGTCGAGCGTTTCCAGCACCCGTCCAATCTCGCGATCCATGCGGTCGACCATGGCCGCGTAAACTTCCATTCTCAGGATCTCGTATTCCAGCATATCAGCGGGAACGGTGCCCCACGGCTTATTGTCCCGGTTCGGTCCCGGATCGGGATGCGTTGCCGGATTGATCAGACCTGCCTCGACCTGCTTTTGGTAGCGGGCTTTCCGGAGGGTATCCCATCCGTCTTTGTATTGCCCCTTGTAGCGGGCCACATCTTCGGGCCGGGCGTGAAGCGGGTAATGCGGTGCCGTGTGAGCGATGTAATGAAAAAAGGGCTCTCCCGCTGCGGCGTGCTTTCGAATCGTCCGAATGGCGTGATCGGTAAACGCCTCCGTCGTAAAAAAGTCTTCGGGAAACTCAGTGATTCTCACGTCATTCTCGCCGAAGAAGCGAACTTTTCCCCCTTTGAATTTTGGATCCGGTTGAGAAGGATTGAAAAAATTGCAGCATCCGTCCCACAGCCCGTAGCTGTCGTCGAATCCACGATCAACGGGACGGTGGGGCGCTTTGCTTCCGTTGTGCCACTTTCCGCTCAAGCCGGTTTGGTATCCAGCCATGGAAAGAGCTTCCCCGAGCGTCAGCATGTTTTCGTTCAACAGCTCGATTCCTTTTCCACCGTTGCGAGGATAGAGCCCCGTAAGAAGACTTGCCCGGGTCGTTGTACACTTTCCGTTGTTGTAAAACTGGGTGAATTGCACGCCCTCCGCAGCGAGTCGGTCGATGTTGGGCGTCGAGATCTCACTTCCGTAACAACCGATATCCGACCAACCCATATCGTCGGCCATAATCAGAATGATATTGGGTCGGGGCGCACTTGGATCCGGAGCGGAAACAGCCGGGAAAGGAGCCAGAACGGCCTGGGCAACAAACGAAAACAAGATGACACGAAAGAGGCGCATGGCGGTATCCTATAACGCAGTCCGCAAGGACACACGCAAACAATCGCGCCAATCCGCTTCGTTTCGGGAGTTGCGGCGCGACCTGAACTTCGATACATTGCCCGCTATGAAATTCCCCGCCACCCTGCTGCTTCTCGCCCTGCTTACATCCGGATATTCAGAGGAAGCGGAAAAAACCAATCTTCCGCCGGATCCGTTCGGAAGTCTGGAAGAGGTCGAGGCGGCTACCGACTACCCTGTCGAACTGGATCGGTCACGAGGCGCCTTCACTCTCGATGCGAAAGACGGCACCTACACACCCGGCAGCCACTTCGCCAACTGGAACTGGACCATGAATTCCAATCGCTGGGGGAATTATTTCGTTGGTTTGCTCTATGAGTCCTCCCGCCCCAAGCTGGGAATTCAGGTGAAAATCGGAACCGAAGTCCTGAAAGGATACGCCCCTCGTACGAACGCTCTCAAAACAGGTGAGCCGATGATTCTCGGAACGGCCTACCTCGAAAAACCGGGCGAATATCCGGTCATGATGCTGACGGGAGATCAATCCAATGTTCCCGCCTTTCAAGTGAAAGGAGTCCATTTCGCACCAGCCCCGGAAAGCGAGCCGCTCGGCCAGTCCATTGACGGTGACATCATCCTGGAGGCAAAAACTGCGACAACCTACGCCGAAATGATGCGGTATGAGCCGAAGGAAGAGAAAAACTGCCTTGGCTATTGGATTCACGAGGACGACTGGGCCGAGTGGAAGTTCGATGTCAGCTCGCCGGGGAAGTTCAATGTCACCCTGACCTATGGCTGCGGAGGCGGAAATGAGGGTAGCGAGGTAGCGATCTACATCAATGGCCAAACCCGAACATTCACCGTGGAAGATACGGGCGGCTTTCAAGCATGGAAAGAGATCGAGCTGGAACAGGTGTCTCTGGATGTCATCGGAGAGAACAAGATCGCAATCGTTCCGAAATCCAAAGCAAAAAAGGCAGTTATGGACGTCCATAAAATCGTCCTGACACCGGCTTCGTGATCGGTTCACTGAAAAAGGGCGGAAGCTAATTCGAAATGGAGATCGCCGCATCTCTCACCCAGTTTTCGGATCGGCTCAGTCCTGTTTTTGTTCGCGAACTCCGTCAGGGACTCCGGGCTCATTCTTTTGTCTGGGCCTTCGTCACCTTTCAGGTGGGTGCCCTCACCGCCACGCTCCTGGAGTTGTTTATTTTTGAGTCTTTTGACGGCTATACCGGTGTCTTTCCGCAAATATTCTCCAATTTGTTCAGAGTTTTGCTTCACTTTGGATTCGGACTGCTCCTCCCTCTGACTCAGTTTTCCGCCCTCCATTCCGAAATTGGCAGAGGGAGAAATATCGAACTGGTTCTCGCCTCCGGCCTGACCCGCTGGCAACTCGTGTGGGGGAAATTTCTTGTCGCGAGCACGCTGAGCGGACTCCTCTTAATCTCCCTGCTGCCGTATCTGTTGCTCCGATACTTTCTGGGCAATGCGGAACTCACCGCGATTCTCGGTGAGACGGCATCCACCTATCTCGGCAATATGGCGATGAACGCCATCGTGATCGGGGCTTCCGGCTACACAAGTGCCGTCGGACGCATCGTCACGATCTTCTATTTCTACATCATCTACACTCTGACAGTCTTCGCAAACATCCAGTCGTTCGGTTCAAGGGCCGGCACCGTCTCACCGGTTCTATCACTTCTTTGTGTCGCGCTCGGTGGAGTCGTCGTTTCCCTTCTCGCTTTGCAGCTGGGACGGGCGCGGATGAAACTTTTCGAAGACCCTCTCGATCCGCCATCCTCCGCCGGGATTTTCGCAATTGCCTTTGCGCTTCCCATGGTAAACGGCGTGGCAGCAGGCACGGGCGGAGCTCTCGCCTCCTTCGCTGTTTTGGGACCACTACTCTTTCTGGTGCTGATGATCGACCGTGGGCCGGGACGGAATTCTCGATCGAGGGGATTGCAGCCCTAGAGACCCGCGCTAGGGTGGAGAAGATTTCACTCACAATCCCTATGGTGTATTCCGAGCTCTATTCGACTGTCCTTGGCGCGTTTCAATCCGCCGGATGGAACTATTCCGAGGTGGAAGGTCGCGAAGTAATTCGCGCCGGCTTCGAAGGCCATCACACTCGCGTCGAACTTCACGTTCAATGCTTCGAACCTCTTGCCGCAGTTTCCGTCGTCGCTGAAGCGGCGCAACTGATGCCTGATCCCCTGAAGCGCGATCGACTTGCTGAACTCATCATGCGGGTCAATCAAACCCTCACGATCGGAAACTTCGAGATCGAATGGGACACCGGGCGCCTGTTCTTTCGAACGACCAACCTGTTTCCGACTCCCCAGGGCGACGGAAATATTGTGCAGGGAATGGTGCACAATACCGTAGGGGAAATGGATCGAATCGCCCCTTTTCTCGCTATAATTCAAAATGCGAGTGGCCCGGAACTGGCTGCTCTCGATTTCCCCGCTTTGTTGCAAAGAGAGGACCTGCTTCCCGAAGTTCCCGTTCCTGATCAGAAATCAAACGCCAACTCGCCGAAATGAGCCGGGGATTTCCGGTCGAAGGAAGAATTTTCGTTCTCAAGAACGAAGAATCCCTCGGCCCGTTCAAAGTCGACGAAATTCTCGATTTCATTGAGGAGGGAACTTTTGGCTACGACGATATCTGTCTTCGCGAAGGAGCGATTGAAACGGAACGCCTCCGCAATGTTCTCGATTGGGATAAACCGCGAGCGACGAAGAAGACGCCAGCGCCCTCCAAATCAGAAATCACTCAGCACGAAGACGATCCCATCGAAGATGATTTTGATGAATCGGATGAGGAAACGGAGTCAATCGACCCGCTCGAATCCCCTTCAGAAATCCTCTATCGCGGGAGCCGCTCCATCCTGACATTTCCGCTGTCTTTTCTCGGTCTCGTCGGCGGAGTGATCGGGGTGATCTGGCTTTATCCGATCGATATCAAACTGATGCTGGCCTGCCTTGTAATTGCAGCCCTGTCCCTTTCCTATTTGAGCCTCATGAAATTCACCTGCGAGTATTTCATTACTCCCAAACGAATCGAATTGGAAAAAGGACTCATCGCAAAAAGTTCGAACGAAGTCCGAATCAGCGACCTGCGTGCCATCAATGTCACCTGCACCGGCTTCATCGGAATTCTCGGCGTTGGCTCAGTGGAATTCTTCACCACTGGCGATGAACCGGAGGTCACTTTTCAGGACATCTGGGCCGCAAAGGAAGTGAAAAAACTCGTTCGCCGTTTGCAGGACTCGAGCGGGTAGACGGTTCACGAAAAGCCTGTGCGCTCATCCCGCAACGGGAGTCTTGATTGCCTGGAATATTCGGAAGGAAATCCACGCAATCGGAATCAACATCAATCCGCTGTAGATCCGGTTGGCCAACATTTCATACCGCGTGCGTTGCAATTGTCTCCGGTAGCGCTCCGAGATCCAAATGAACGTCAGTAGAATCGGTAAAAACAGGGCCGTCATGATGGCATTGTTCTGCACTACAGGGTTCCCGATTCCGGCGTAAAAGACAGAAACAGCAAACACGCTCGCAAGAAAAAACAACATCCACCGGGCGCTTGTCCCTCTGACCCGCCAGGTTTCCTCGTTCTGCTTCCACATCGCCCAACGATGAATTCCGGCTACAATGCAAAACACAGCAAAGGTGTAAAAGAGGATCCAGCCCTGCCTGCTAAACATACTGGACCGAAGCTGGGCCAGCCCTCCTTCCCAGCCCCGGTGAAAGAGTTCTCTGAGACCTTTCTGACGAACAAACTGGGACAGACCCGGACGCTCTTCTTCCGGAATTCCACCCACCCCGCTTTCCCGGACTGACTCCTGAAATCGCATTGCCTCAGCGGGAGAATCCAACCACACCATATATTGAGAGACATTAAAAAAGGGATCCTCAAATTCACGGGCGAGATAGGTCATTCGAGGGCCTGCAACCAATAGAAAGGCAGTGAAAAATATGGCCAAGCCCACGAGCTGATTGGTTTGGCTCCAAAGATTATCAGTAGCCGGATTCCGCTTCGAATAGATCAAGGAGGTAACCGTCCGCACCACTGACATCATGAGAAAACCCGCGAAAAGCGGCCAAACCGGAGATTTTGCCAACAGAGCCCATCCCAGCAACACTCCGAAGATTCCGTAGAGCCACAGGTGGTTTTGCCGAATCAGGCTGAGCGCGCAAAGCCAGGCTAACACGATCAGCAGCAGATGGATCGCGTCGGCACTATAGTAGGTGGAGCGTTCCAAAATCACTCCGAACCCTCCCATCAAAATCAAAGCCGCTGCACCACTGAACGAAAAAGCCTGCGCCGCGCCAATGCCTAACACAACGAGAATACTGCAGGAGAGAAGCATGTTCAGCCATTTCCCTTTTTCGAAAAGAATGTCAGGCGGCTCATCTGCGTAGATGCTTGCCAACCAGGGCCAAAGCGGGTCAATCAACCCATCACTTACCTGCGGGAGACCCCGGGTAAATCGGGAAGTGATCGAAACGGGTTCCTCATCTCCCCCCCGGGAAAAAGAGGCCGCCTGATACGTTGCCTCGATATAGAGTGCTTGAAAATTCCCTGTTCTTATCTTGTTCTTTTCCTGGATCAATATCGTACCCAGGTAGCAGTAGGCCCAGGCAAACAGCATCAAAAAGCAAAGGAATAAAGCCCAACGTCGCCACGAACGGCGCTTCGTCCCGGGCGGCTTCCAGTCCGGTGAAATCGCCTTTGATTCGCTACTCATTCTCGATCTTGCTCCGGTCGATTCGGGCCTCTGTTTCTTCAAGAAACGCTTCCGACTGCTTGAAATCGATCAGGCCTGCGACTTTCTTTGCTTCGGCCTTTGACTCAGGAAGAACCTGCAACTCAACCCTCCCTACTTTTGCACCCGGAAAGGCAGCCAGCCGATCGGGAGACCGGGTCTGAAAGACCAAGACTTTCGGTCGAAACCATTTCGAAATATATTCCGTCTTCTCAACTTCACCGTAGTCAAATTCGATCGTGACCGGTTCATTTTTTCGAAAGGCCCTGTCCTTCTCCTTGAATTGAAGCTGTATCCCATCAACTCCACAATAGAGTTTGCCCTGCACAGCATCATAGCCCATCGCATCCGTGGCAGGGTTCTCGAAGGAGACGGAAAGTTCGTCGAAAACGGTCAATGCAAAAAAGTCGGGTGGTTACACTTGAGCATTCGCCGGATCAACAGCTTCTGCAAGCACCTTCGACCATGCCAGTAGTTGTGAAGGATCAAGAGGATCCTCCAGTTCAAAGTGTGCCAGCAACCGGGGGGAATCACCATGAGCAGGAAACACCGTGTGCCATTTCCCACTTCGCCCCAGAATTTGCGAACCTGAAATCTTATTGAGACCACTGCAGCTTTCTGCTTCCTGGACGGAACGAATCAACCGCAACTCCTGTCCAACCGACATGTCGAATGGCTCGTCCCGATAGAGATACACTCCGTGAATATCCGTGATACTGACTCTGGATTCACGCAACTCCCGATGTGCCAACTCGGCAAACCGATCAACGCGCTTCTGCATCGGGCCAAAACTATCGATTTCCAGATCCGCGAGGACAGGCAGCTCGCTGAAAGAGCTTTCGGAACCCTCTTCTCCAACGGTTGAGTCGACAGAGGGCTCATCGTTTGAATCGACCCCGTCCTCAACCCGATCGGAGCCATCGCCCGAATCGAACCCGGGACCATCGACGAAACGAATCTTCAAAAGCTGCCCGACCTCAGCCCGGTCTCTTGCTTCCATGAGCGCCTTCACTGCTCTTGCGGCATCAGCCTCCGTGGATCCAGGCTTCTGTCGAAGCTCCAAAAGCTCATCGACCTCACCCAGGAAGGCAGGCGTTCGCTCAGCCAGATCTTCACGCTCCATCGTTTCCTCCATTTCCACAAGAGTTACCACTTCTGAGTCCACTTCTGAGTCCACTTCTGAGCCCACTTCTGAGTCCACTTCTGAGTCCACTTCTGAGTCCACTTCTGAGTCCACTTCTGAGTCCACTTC
>JARGNG010000111.1 GCA_029213265.1 Verrucomicrobiales bacterium
AGCGCAGCCTGTGCGATTCCGGAGAAGGCGAGGTAGCCGAATCCGCAGGAGGCGGACTGAAGCATTTGTCGTCGGGAAAGCGGATTCATTCGATCAGTCAATATACCGGAATTCGTTGGCAGTGAGCAATGCCTGACATACGCCATTCCAGGCTTTCGTTTCATTGGAAGTGGCGGCGGTGATTTGCTCGAGAAGCTCCGCGGCGCGGTAGAGTTCCTCCGGGTCGGGTTCGCGGGTCAGGGTCAGCCGATAGGCATTTCGGATTCGCTCCTTCGTTTCAGAACTGGAAAGCTGTACGCGCTGCGATAGATTCGCGGCCTGTTCGATCACAAAGGGATTGTTATAGAGATAGAGCGCCTGACCCGGAATCGTGCTCGTTTCCCGCTTTCCGCTCACCTTGAGAAAGCCGGGCAGGTCAAAGGCGGCGAGTTCCGGGGGAGGGGAATTGCGCAGATAACAGAGATAAACACTTCGATATCGACTTAGTTGATGGAGGCTTTCCCCGGCCAGATTGATGAGAATGTCGCGGTGGCGAATGATGGAGCCTTGAGGGCGCTCCAGAGAAAGATGCCCGCCTACTGAAAGGATGGAATCCCGCAGGGCTTCGGCATCCAGTCGGCGCCTCGTGTGACGGGACAGCCAGATATTGTCCGGATCGGACTGGATCGAAGATTTCCCGTCGAGACTGCTCAATTGATAGGTTCGACTGAGAACAATAGAACGAATGAGGCGCTTGATGGACCAGCCGTCCTCAACGAATCGGGTTGCCAGGTGATCGAGTAGGTCCGGATGAGTGGGGCGCTCCCCGTAAACACCAAAGTCGTCCGGTGTGTTGACGATGCCCCGACCGAAGAGGTGTTGCCAGATCCGGTTCACGATGACACGTGGAGTATGGGGATGCTCCGGGTCGGTCAGCCATTGGGCCAGCTCAAGTCGACCGCTGGAGCCTTTGCTGATCGTGACAGGTTTGGAATCGCCATAGGCGGTGAGAAATCCCCGTGGAACATCATCACCCAGCTTTGAGGCATCGCCCTTGAGGTTGATTTTGCAATCCGCCGGCTCCTTTTTGTCGCGAATGCCCATGGCGAGCGGAGTCCCCGGTTTCCACCTCGGTTTGGGAATTGGTTTCGGAATTCCGGTGTTCGATTCGATCACAAGAACCGTTTCCGCCCACCCGGGATAAGGCGTCACCCGCGCGGGCGTCTTGAGAACATGGAGATCCGTTGGTGGCGCCGTTAATTTTTCGTTTCCGGCGAGCCCCCACATCGTTTCTGAACTCGTGAAGAACCCGGCGAGTGCGTAGTAGTCGCGCGTCGGTATCGGATCGAATTTGTGGTCGTGGCAGCGGGCGCAGGCGACACTGAGCCCGAGAACCCCGGATCCGATGGCATCGATCTGGTCGGCGACGACATCCATCGCAAAGTTGTTGTTCATCGCCTTGGCCGGCTTTGCTCCGAGGGCGAGGAATCCGGTTGCGATCAGATTGCGATCCCGCTCTTCGTCCGTATTGGCAGCGAGGAGATCTCCGGCAATTTGTTCCCTGAGAAACCGGTCGTAGGGAGTGTCCTCATTGAAAGCATCAATGACATAGTCACGGTAGCGCCAGGCATGGGGAAAGCTGGGGTTCCGGCTGAGCCCGTCGTTGCCGTTCGATTCGGCATAGCGCGCGACGTCGAGCCAGTAGCGTCCCCATCGTTCTCCAAACTGGGGAGAGTCGAGCAGCCGGTCGACGCGGATTTGGACCGCCGCGTCATCGCCGTGGATGATTCGTTCGGCGAGAAAGAGTTGGAGATCCGTTTTCGTGGGGGGCAGCCCGATGAGATCAAAAAAGAGTCTTCGCAGTAACATCCCCGGTGGAGCATCCCGGGTTGGTTCGAGGCTCACCTCGTTCATTCGCGCGAGCGTGAACTGGTCAATGGGGTCGCGCGCCCAGTCCTTGTTTTTCACTGCGGGCGGCGTCGGATTCTGAACCGGTTGAAAGGACCACAGGGCACCGTCTTCGTACTTTTTCCCGGAAAGCTCCTTCATTTTGCCGGTTCTCGGATCGGGCGCTCCCATTTGGATCCATTGTACAAAATCCTGGATCACGAGAGGAGAGAGTGGTTCCTCCGGCGGCATTTCGAGATCGTGTTCCCAGCGCAGCGCCTGGATGAGAAGGCTTTCCTCCGGTTTTCCGGCGAGTAGTGCCGGTCCCGATTCTCCTCCTTTTACGACGCCCTGTCGTGAATCGAGAAGAAGTTTGCCCCCGATCTTCTCGGCGTTCTGCGAGTGGCATTCATAGCATTGGGCGACGAGAACAGGGCGGATTTTCGTTTCGAAAAAGACGGTACCGGCAGACGAAGGGGCCGCTTCCTCTGCCGAAAGGGAAAGGGAGAAAGCAGCAAGGAAAGCCGGGAAGATTGCTGTTCGGGCGGTCATACAACATTCGGAAGATAGCGGAGTTGCAGAGATTCTGACGAGAGCAAAGAGGGGGCGTCATCGGGGACGCTTACCGGAAGCTCACAATCGCTCTTTTACGAACTCCCGATGCTTTTTCGGCAATCCGGCCACGACGAGCTGAAAGGAATGATCGATCAGTTCTTCAGCCAGGGTGTCCGGTAACGAGCCGTCGAGAATCAGGGTATTCCAGTGCTTCTTGTTTTGATGGTAGCCCGGGAGAATTGCTTCGTGTTGATCACGAAGCTCTACGGCCCGGTCGGGATCGCATTTCAGGTTCATGCGAACGGGAATCTCGTCGGGAAGGAGGATCGCAAACATCTTTCCCGCGACTTTGTAGACGGCGGCGTCAGGGCCAAACGGAAATTCTTCAGTCGTCTCCGGATAGGACAGGAGAGTTCGATGCAATTGCTCGAGATCGTTCATGTGCCGGAGAAGGGTGAATAATTTCCGGCCGGAGGGGAAGGATGGAATTTTGGATTCTGCCTGCAAGCAGAGGCCCCGGTGAAGTGAAATTGCCGCTTTGCTCAGGCAGTGGCGGGTTTCCGGGGCTTCTTCGCAGCAAGCTCTTTCGCCTCCTCATTGGTATGGTCGGCTGATTTCATGGGCAACTTTGCCTTGAAGGTGCGGGCTAGTTGAAACGCTCTTCCGGCGGGAGTTTTGCTGTAGTGAACCGTCTGGTAGCTGGTCTCCAGGGCCGTCATCCAGAACTTTTTGTAGTCGAGGCAACTCGGTCCGAAATCGAGGACCCCGTCACCGCGCTCGTAGCTGTCCTGAATCAGTCGTGTCCAAAGGGCGTTGCCGGGCGCAAATTTTGCGAGATCAGGATCGAAACCGACCTTCATCAGATCAACATATCCCTGAAAGTAGTATCCGTAGGAAAAGGCGATTGGCGTTTGGTCCAGCGTTAAGAGATTGAGATCGCAATGACCTGACTGAACGGCTGCGAGATGAACATCGCGGAGGAAGGGGCGAACATCTTCGTGATGCAGCGTATTTCCATCGACGAGACCGTCCTGCCAGCTTTTCGAAGCGAGTGCCTCGCAGGCATCGTAAAGATCCCATCGTGGATCTTCTCCCGAGCCGGGGCGAAAACGAACGTATTCCAGTTGGCCCAGTTCCGAGAGTCGTCGTTCGCATCGCTCGACATTGCGGCGGCGGTTCTTCTGGGCGCGCCTTGATTCCCAGTAGGAATTCCAATCCCCCTCCAGATAGAGCATCGCGACGTGAGAGCATTCGCTTGTGCTCCAGTTTCCTGAATCCTTGGAAAGGTACGGCTCAGGCATCTCAGAAGACTCTCCTCTCCTCGATTGGTAGTCTGGGAGGTTGGTAAATTCCAATAGATCGAAGGCGGTGGCAGGCTTGCTTTCTGTCGAATTCAAATAGGCCTCAACACGACTCAAGGCCTCTTCGGGATTCGCCCCGATTGGTCCGTAGAAGCTTCCCCAGTTGTCGATCGGGAATCGAAGTTTCCGAATGTCCCCGAGCGGAGTGGCTTTCTTCTGAACGCAAAGAGGAACGATTCCGGTGACGACGCCGTTTTCACGAATCACCGCAACCTGGAGTGCTGCGTCGGTGGGGAGCCGGTGTTTCAATCGCGTTTCCAGCCAATCGAGTGATTGGAAAAAGGACGCGTGTGGCGTGACGGCGAGCAGCCGGGACCAATCCTCACGCAGGGGAGAGAGGTCGCTAGCTTGCGCAATGATTTCGACAGAATTCATCAGTCAGGTAAGTGCGGGGGAAGCCGCTGGAGCGGGGGAGGAGGTTTCCTTGTTGGAGGTCAACCCGATCTTCTTTCCGGGAGTGGCAATGCTCCATCCGAACCAGGTCGAATCCCGTGTCAGCGTTTCAAAGCCACCAACGATCAGTTCGGATTCGATTTCTTCCGTGGTGTAATGATGGTGGAAAAGCGGGACGCCGGGATCGAGATGGTCTCCCGTTTCGATCCACTCGTTTTTGCCACGGAGAAAAACGCGGAGGAAATTTGCGATCGGAACCTGAATCCGGAACGCCATCGCACCGGCCGATTTTTGATTCTCTGGACGAATGAAATAATCTGCCGCGAGAATACCATCCTCCTTGAGAAGTGGTCGAAGCTCGGAAAGGAAATGGGTACGCTGGTCGCGCCCGTGGACAAGGGACAGGTAGTAGCGGGCGATGAGAATGACATCGAATGCGCCGTCCGCTTTGGGCACCTCGAAGCGGGGAGGGGAGAGAATTTCCACGGACTCGCATCCGGGAACGGTAGCTAGCATCTCGCGAGTTTCGGTTGCAAGATCGATATCGAACTCCAGCCCGAAGACCTCGAAGCCCATGCTGCGAAGAGCTCGGATTTCCCGTCCACCGCCGGCTCCGACGACGAGGATGCGTGATCCTGCTGGAAGATCTGTAGCCGCCCAGTTTCGAATCCACGCTTGCATGGGTTCGTCGTCGTCCGCGGAGACCGTTTCCGCTCCGTCCCAATCGCCGAATGGGTAAGTGTCATATTCCTGTAGCGTCTCGTCGGGGATCAATCCCATGAAAACAGCCGAATGAAATGACTCTGTCATGCGTTGGAGGGCCCGATTGAGGGCACTGCCTATTCGAAACAGTTTCAGAGCAAATGATGCGCTTCCTTTAGTTTGACTCATTATAGAAAATATAATATACTCTGATAATTAGTAAACCCTTCTTTGCCATCACACGTTTCTCACCGTCCATGCCTGAGTCCGATTCGCCCCCTGCTTCAAATGCCGGCATTTCTGTCGGCCAAGGTTCCTCTGTATCCAGCGGGGAGTTGGTAACTCTTTCGATGCTCACGTCGGCTGCGGATGTGGATCGCATTCGGGTTGACTGGGAGAGACTTACCCAAAAATCTTCGGCGGCCTTTCAGAGTTTCGGATGGAATCGTGCCTGGATTCGTCACTTGAAAAGCGAATACGAGGCGCTCGCCGTATTCGTTTTGTATCGAAACAGCAGAGTGGTGGGGATTTTGCCCTGTTTTCGAAAGGGCTCGCGTCTTCGGATGATGGGCGACGAGATCTGTGATTTTCAGGATGTCATCGTGGAGAGCTCAAGCGACGCGGAAGTTTTACTCGCCTCGGTACTTCTTTCCGCGAAATCGAATGGTCTTCATCTTGATTTTAGAAAACTTTCGGAGCGGGGGATCCTCTGGCCTCTCCTGCAAACGGAAGTGGAAAAATACGGATTTTCTTCTTTTCATAAAGTCTACGGACGTTGCCCCTGGTTCCCTCTTGAGGATTCCGCGGAGGAGTTTCTGACCCGATCCAAAGCGAGCGTAAGAAAGCGAATTCGCCGTGCACTTCGCCGCCTGGACGATCTGGCGCCGGATGCGGAGAACAATTTTCTCGACGAGTCCGGAATTGATCCGAAAACGATAGAGGACATCGCAGCCCTGCACAAAGCCAATCAGCATCGAAAAGAAGGCTCCTCAATCTTCGAGAATCAGGCATACCGGAACTTTTTAACGGAAGCGGCAGGATCCGCCGATGTCGGCATGCGCGTGCTGGAGATTCGAAATCGCGAAGGGGATCTGGTTGCGTTTGATCTCGGGTTCGAAGGTGAGGATCGATTTTACGCCTACCTTGGCGCCTTCGATGAGCCATACTCAGGCGGGTCGCCGGGGATGTGTCTTCTACACTGGCAAATGGATGTCTTTCCGCTGCGTGGAGTCCAGCACTATGATTTTCTTTGCGGGGAGGAATCCTACAAGTTCGACTACGCGACGGAGACTTACGATATCGTCTCGGCTCGCGTCTACGTCAGCACCTTTCGCAACCAGCTCATCCTTCTCGGTATGAAATGGATCCGGGCAGCGAAAATGGCGGTTAAGCGCCTCCTCATTTCGATGGGCGTGGTCTGAACAAGTTTCACTCGGCACGCTCCGGGAAATCCGGGCTTCCACTGCTCCCGGGCGATCTGAAGCCCGGACGATCCTTCTTGTGTTTGTCCGCGTAGTCCTTTAGAAATCCGTGTCTTTGGTCCCACTTTTGCCTCCTCTTTTGAAAATTCATTCCAATGCCTTTGTTGATTCCGCCGCCGAACTCGGAGAGAACGTAGAGATCGGATGTTTCGCTGTGGTTGAGGCCGGGGCAAAGCTGGGAGATCGCTGTATTGTCCACGGACATGCCCAGGTGCTAGGGTCTTCCGTCATCGGTGATGATTGCGAGATCGGCCACGGTTCAGTAATCGGCGGCGCTCCGCAGGACCTGCAATTTGACCCCCAAACTCCGAGCCGGGTTGAAATTGGAGACCGCAACCGGTTCCGGGAAAATGTTACGATCCACCGAAGCAGTGTAGAGGACGGAGCGACCAGAATCGGCCATGATAATTTTTTCATGTCCGGAAGTCACGTCGGGCATGACTGCATTGTCGGCGACCGGAATATTCTGGCCAATAACTGCCTCCTCGGCGGACACATTCTGTTAGGCGATAACGCTTTTCTCGGAGGTGGATCGGCCTTCCATCAGTTCGTGCGAATCGGAAGCTACGCCATGGTTCGTGGCCTTGCGGGCATCAGTCAGGACGTGCCTCCCTACGCTCTCGTTTCCGGAACGAACGAAATTCACGGACTGAATGTGGTCGGTATGCGCCGGGCCGGCCTTTCTCCCGCCACTCGCAAGAACGTGAAGGCGGCTTATCACAAGATGTTCCTTGCGGGGATGAACCTTCAGGCCGCGCTTGATTCTACTGATCTCGACGACTGGGATGAAGAGGCGAAGGAATTTATCGATTTCTTCCGGGTCACGACGAAACGTGGAATTTGTCATCCCTGAGGAAGAGATCCTTCCCTCTGACAGGAAGCTGCGCTACAGGAGAAGCTCGAGAGCTCCCGGCAATACCTTCACTTCAAACGAGCCGGACTCGATCAATTCTCCATCGAGCGTGATGGGAACGCTGTCCTCGGTGGTCACTTTCAGGCCGGCGGTGTGGAGATAGGTCACGAGGGGGTCTCCGACATGGCCTCCCTTGCCGAGCTTGGAGAAAAGCCGAACCAGTTGGATTCGGGAGGCCTCCCTTATGTAAATCAGATCCAGCTTCCCATCGGCCATGTCGGCTTTGGGAGCGATCTTCATCCCTTCTCCCGTATGCACCGTGTTGCAGAGGGCCACAAAGGTGAAGTCCCCGTCGAGAGTTTCCCCGTCCGATTCGAGACGGGCGCGGTATTTCCGATTTCGGAGAACCTTGATGACCGTGGCGATGTCGTAGCGCCGGCGCCCCAGCGCCCGGAGTGATTCGGCCAGCACATTGGCTGCGGAAGCCATTCCCCAGGCCACGATGTTAAAGCCATATCGCTTCTTTCCCTCCACCGTGATTTCAAAAAGATCGATCGAGCGCTGGTTGGGCTCAATGAGACGGTTCAGGGCGGATTCCGTCTCCCCACAATCGAGATCGTAGAGAAACGAATTGCCGGTGCCGCCGGGGAGGAGGGCCAGGGGAACCCGGTTTTCCGGGGCCCGTCTCATCATGCCGTTGACCAGTTCATGCATCGTGCCGTCACCGCCAATGCCACAGATTGCCTCCCCGCTTCCGCATTCGAGAGTCTCCACCATCTCAGGAGCATGTCCGGCACGCTCCGTCACGTGCAGAGTGGTTTCGATCCCGTGCCCGGTAAGAAACTCCTCTGCCGTTTTTGCGATTTGCAAATTGTCCCCGACACCGCCTTTCGGATTTG
>JARGNG010000026.1 GCA_029213265.1 Verrucomicrobiales bacterium
CAGGCGCGAAGGGATCGATCGTCATTCCGTCCACCGAAACGGTATCCATGTGGGATTCAAGGACGATGGACCGGGAGTTGTCTTTCCCGGCGAGATGCACCATCACATTCTCACGTCCGGGAAGAACTTCATCTCGAGTCACGGTGACATCGGAATCGGCGAAAAAAGATTCCACGAAATCAGCGACCGCACTTTCCCCCGGACCGCCCCATTCCGGATTGATGCTATTGATGGCCACGAGAGAGGCAAGAGTTTCGAGGACGGTCGGCATGGTGAAGGACGGTAGCGAAAAAGAGCAATTGTCGCAACTCAACCCTGTTACCCCGGCGACTCAACCCTGTTTGGTGTCGTCCCCGGAGCTCTCCAGATACAGATTCTTTCGCTTTCGCCGCGGTTCAATCCCCTCGGTTTCGAGCATCGCATCCCGTCGTTGCGAAGCCCCCGTTGCGAGCAGTTGAATCAAAGAGGCTTCGGGCAGATTCTTCCAATATTTTACCGGCATCTCTGCCTGCATTGCCTTCAGCTTAAGCCGCGCCGGGTTGAAAATGCTTTTGTAGTAACTTCGCCAGAGCTCCTCCAGTTCGTCCCCGTCCGGCGCCTGGTCCCTCGTCACTCCGGGAGTAAAATGCACTTCTTTTCCATCCCAGTGGGCGCATTCCTCCGGAGTGAGGATGGACCAGTCCATTCCCGTGAACCGTTTCTGAAAAAAGGAAGCATTCCGCCGTACGATATGGTGAGTCGGCTCAAACCAGGAAACAAACTGTTCGCGGCCATTGTCCGACTCGCCCACTTTTCGAAAGCGAACAAAGGCACGCATTTTGTGAATATCCCGCTGCACTTCCTTTGCCAGTTCGTCCGCCCTTCGAACATCGGAGTCTGTCGAAACGATGAGGAGTTGCTTTTCACCACCCCGCGTCAAACGCCAGAGCAATTGGTATAGGATCGCCCATCGCCGGGGATCCGAATGGCAGGCCACCGCCGCAGCGAGACTGAAAAAAGACTTCGGAACCGGAACCGGCGGTGCTTCACGAACCCGCATCGACCTGGGAGAATCCGTGGCAAACAACTCCGACTGCTCCGCCGAGGAATCGGTCCAGAGAATCTCTTCCGGGCGAACCCCGTCCTCCAACAACTCGCGGGCGCGGCACCGCCACGACTCGAAGTCAGCCTGGATGGTGATCGTCTGCATCTCAGTCGGAAGGAGCGAATATTTCTTAGGACGAAGGACGAAAAACTTCCGCTTTCCGCTACGGAGATAGTGATTAGACCTCTCCCGTGACGGCGCTCGCAACCGTTTGACGAGCTTCGGTAAAATCAAATTCGAGTTGTTTCGGTGGAGGGGAAAAACGGGCCCGGAGACGGTCGCTATCGAGACCGAGACGCGCCGGGTTGTGATCGGTCGTGACGATGAAGGGAAGGCATTTCTTTAGATTCACCCGCAACTTGGCGAGGTCATCGAGCCGGATACTGGTGCACCGGCGGACCCGGAGGATCCGATCCGTATTGCGCACGCCCAGACCGGGCACCCTGAGGAGTTGCTCTCTCGGAGAACGGTTGAGATCGATCGGAAACCGGTCCCGGTGACGGAGAGCCCAGGCGAGCTTCGGATCCAGGTCGAGATCGAGATTTCCTTTTTCTTTCCCCTCCCCCGGAGTCAACTCACCCACATCGAAACCATAGAACCGCAGGAGCCAGTCAGCCTGATAGAGTCGATGCTCACGAACGAGGGGCGGAGCCTTCAAGGGAAGAAGAGTCGAAGGCGCCGGGATCGGACTGAAGGCGGAGTAATAGACCCGGTTCAATCGATAGCTCCGATAGAGTAAATCCGACCGCTGCAAGATGGTTGCGTCGTCCGAGCGGTCCGCGCCCACAATCATCTGGGTGCTTTGCCCGGCGGCATAGACCTTGGGAACGTTGCGCCCCCGCTTCTTTCGATCCTGCTTCTCTTCGCGACCTTCTTCGATGCGGCGGCGAATACCACCCATTGCTTCCTGGGTGCGATGGAGGTCCTTCTCGGGAGCCAGTTCGCGCACACTCTCCGCGCTCGGCAATTCAATATTGATACTGATCCGGTCCGCGTACTTCCCCGCTTCTTCGATCAATTCCTGCGAAGCTTCGGGAATCGTTTTCAGATGAATGTAGCCACGGAAGTCGTGCACTTCCCGCAACTCTCTCGCTACGCGAATCACCTGCTCCATGGTGTAATCCGCATTGCGAACGATTCCGCTGCTGAGAAAAAGCCCCTCGATGTAGTTCCGCTTGTAAAAATCGAGAGTCAGCTGAATCGCCTCTTCCGGGGTGAATCGGGCTCTCTTCACATCGGAGGAACGCCGGTTGATACAGTAGTGACAATCATAGATGCAGACGTTGGTGAGAAGAATCTTCAACAGGGAAATGCATCGACCATCGGGGGCATAGGAATGGCAAATCCCCGATCCCCCCGCCGACCCGATGCCCTTTCCATCCGAGGAATCACGACGTTTTGCACCCGAACTGGCGCAGGAAGCGTCATACTTGGCAGCATCAGCGAGGATCTCGAGCTTTTGGGAAGGATTCATATTGTTCGTGAGAACAGTAATCAAATGAAACGTATTTTCAAGTAAAATGGAGAAACCGGTTTCCACGACGATCATCGGGATCGACCTCGCCTGGGGTGAGCGAAACCCCGATGGCATCTCGGTGCTGGAGTTCCCCGACGGCCTTGAAGCGTCTTCTCTCTCCGTTCGGTGCGGGCTTGCTCATGGAGATGAGGAGTTGCTTGAACAATTGCTTTCTACCAAATCAGATCAGGTCTTTGTTGCCATCGACGCCCCGACCCTCGGAACCAATGAGACCGGTTCACGGCCCGTCGACAGGGAGTGCAGCCGGCTCTTTCGAAAGCAGGAAGCGGGATGCCATCCGGTGAACCGTACGCTGTGCACGCGCCCTTTTCGAGTCGCCGAAAAACTGCTCGGGGCGGGGTTTGTCCTCTCTGCGGATTTGAGAAAAGGCCATCGTCTCGCGGCCGAAGTCTATCCGCACCCGGCGATGGTTCGACTCTTCGGTCTGGAGAAGACGATCAAATACAAACGCAGTCCCGTGGCCAACCGAAGAACCGAGTTCTCCCGCTATCAGGATTGCTTCCGGAACTTCGTGGCGGCGCACCTTCCCTCTCTTGCCGGGACGGGGGAATTCCATCAAATTACTTCGCTCCCCTGGAACAAGAACAACGAAGACAAGCTCGACTCCCTTTTCTGTGCGGCGATCGGCTGGTGGCATTTGCGTTTTGACGGGAAACGCAGTCAGGTTCTCGGCGATGAGGAAAGCGGGCAGATGCTGATCCCGAGGAGCCCGAAAGATTTTCCCGTTTCTCACTCCGTTCGAGCGTAATCTAATTCGATGGAAGAAACATTCACCCGCTCCAGCCGAATCGAAGCGCCCGCGGATAAACTGCGCGCCTGGCACTTCGAAGCCGACGCGTTTTCCCGTCTCAATCCTCCGTGGGAAAAGGCCGAAGTGATCGAGTCTCCCGGCGAACTCACAGACGGGGCACGGGCGGTGATCGATGTCGGCATGGGCCCTTTCAAACAACGCTGGGTCGCCGTTCACGAAATTACGGAAGACGGATTCATCGACCGGCAGGAGGAAGGCCCCTTCGTGTTCTGGGAACACCATCATCAGTTTCTCCCGCTGTCAGAGGAGGCAAGTGAACTCCGGGATTCCATCCGCTATCGCCTCCCCATGGGTTGGTTGGGGCGAATCTTTGGAGGCCCTTTTGTCCGGAGAAAACTGGATCGTATGTTCACCTATCGCCACGAGATTACGAAATCTGCTCTTGAGAAATAGATTTCCGGTTTGACCCCTCTTCGTTTTCAGAGAATGGATCGGAATCCTTGCATGAGATGAGCGAAAGTCCGAACAGCGCTACCGGAGAAACCATCGTCATTGGCGCGGGCCTGGCTGGCCTTTCCTGTGCTGTCCGTCTGCACGAATCCGGACATTCCGTTCGAGTCTTTGAAGCTTCCGACGGAGCGGGCGGGCGCGTTCGCACCGACGAGCAGGATGGCTTTCTCCTCGACCGGGGATTTCAGGTGTATCTCGATGCCTATCCGGAAGCCGGTAAATTCCTCGATCTGAAAGCACTCGATCTGCAGGCCTTTGATCCCGGCGCGCTCGTTTGGAAAAAGGGGAAACTGCATCCGGTCATGGATGTCTTTCGCCGCCCCGGCGCTCTGTTTTCCTCCGCCTTTGCTCCAATTGGAGGTGTCTACGACAAACTCCTCGTCGCAAAGCTGCGTTGGAATCTGATCCGGAAACCGGTCGAAGAAATCTGGAAGTCGCCTGAGCAAACCACAGCAGATTATCTGCGAAACTTCGGATTTTCCGAACGAATGATCGACGAATTTTTTCGCGGATTCTATGGCGGAATCTTCCTCGAGGATTTGCTCGTGACCTCAAGCCGGATCTTCGAATTCACCTTCAAGATGTTTTCCCTCGGGGCGGCAACGCTGCCTGCGAAGGGGATGCAGGCGATCCCTGACCAACTCGTCGATCGCCTTCCCGGGGGAACGATCGAGTTCAACTGCCCCGTTGAATCACTCGATCAAACTACCATCCGTGTCGGTGGCAACACGCTGACGGCGGAGAACCTCGTCATTGCCACCGACGGCCGCACCGCTTCGCAACTCTGCGGAAAAGTGACGGCACCGAAATGGAACAGCACTTCCTGCCTCTACTTTTCCACAATGAAAACCCCCTTCGACGATCCGGTCATCGCGCTGAAAGGAGATCGGGAAGGGCTCATTAACAATCTGTGTGTGCCCGGCAATGTCAGTTCCGACTACGCTCCCGGGGGAAAGGCTCTGATTTCCGTCTCCGTATTGGGAAACCAGGAGGACAATGGGGAACTCACGACCGAGGTGGAACGGGAACTCGTGGAATGGTTTGGAGAGGCCGCGGAATCCTGGCAGCACCTGCGAACGGAACACATTCTCCAGGCCCTGCCCGTCGATCCTCCGGGCCATGATTCTCCTGTCGAATGCACAGGTCCGATCTACTTCTGTGGCGATTACACTGCGAGCGCCTCCATCGAGGGCGCGATTCGATCCGGTCTGAAAGTCGCAAACGCGATACTTGCGCGAAATTCCCACTAAAAGAAACGGCGATCGCCTTTCTAACTAGGCCAGGCCCGCCATCGGCCCTGTGCTATCCCCGAATGTTTTCGGCTCGACGCCCATGCGATTCATCATCGAAACGAGCAAATTGCACATCGGAGTGTCTTTCGGAGCCCGCACCCGGCGCCCCGGCATGAGCGATCCCGCTCCGCGCCCCGCCAGAACCAGCGGAAGATCGTGCGGGTCATGACGATTGCCGTCTTTCAGTGAGGAGCCGAAGAGGAGCTGGCTGTTGTCGAGAAGACTGGAACCGCCTTCATCGAGATTCTTCATTTTCTCCAACACGTAGGCAAACTGCTCGACGTGCCAGGTCCCGATCTTCTCGTATTCGGCCTTCATTTCCTTCTCATTCCGATGATGAGAAAGACCATGGTAGCTTTTGTTTCGCACGCCGGGGATGAAGTCGAAGACCTGACTGCTCTGCGCATCTCCCAGCATCATCGTTCCGATCCGGGTGGTGTCAGTCCAGAAGGAAAGAACCAGGATGTCGAGCATAAGCTTCACCTTTTCCGGATGAGTCAGAGAATCGGCGTCGGCCGGTCGCTCCATGGAAAACTGCTTTTCCTCATTGATCCAGCGATCGCGGGGTGAGGCGCTTGCTTCGACCCGCCGCTCGACCGCACGAACCGATTCGAGGTATTCATCGAGCTTCACCTGATCCGATCCGCTCAATTTCTTATCCAACTGTCTGGCATCGTCGAGAACGAGATCGAGCACACTTCTGGTATCCTGTTGCAGAGATTGCTGCTGTTCCTCCGGCGTCGACTTTCGTCCGGGAACGCCCGGGTATCGTCCCCCGGTGCGAAAGAGGCGGTCAAAGGCGAGTTGTGGATCGATTTCCTTCGGGACGGGAGTGTGCGGATCTCTCCACGAAATATAGGAGCCGACAATCCTCGGGAATCCGCCACCGACGTTGTCGATCCCGGTCCGGGGAGGGTCGATCCCCAATTCGATGGAGGGCAGAATCGTCCGGTGGCCAATCTCGCGGGCCAGCAACTGATCCGTCGAAGTTCCACCCGTATCAATATCGCCACCCGAGCCACGCTCGACGAAACCACCTGAGAGCCAGGCCGGCACCTTGGGCCAGTGCCCATTCCGCCCGTCGGTCTCCTTGTGCCAGAGCCCTTCGACGAGCTGAAAGTCATCCCGATGAGGCGTCAGGGACTTGAGCATCGGCGTCATTTCCCAGCCCTTCCCGGCATCCCCTTTTGGAGTCCAGTGCTCGGGAACGACCCCGTTCGGGAAAAAGAAAAAAGCAGTTCGCAGAGGCGGGGAGGTCAGTTTCTTCGTCGCGGCGACCGCTCCGGTTGCGGACCAGGACTCCAGCCACGGCAGCGCCAGGGTTGCGCCCAGTCCATGGAGAACGTCGCGTCGGGAAAAGGGATGGTTCATGGCTTTTCGGCTTTCTCTTCAGGAACTTCGACAATCTGACGATTGCGAAACGGAACACTCAGGACAATGCCCTTGACCAGCTCCGTTGCGGAAAGGTTCTTCGTTTCGACACGATTCACCAGTTGCGTAATCGTGCAGTCGTCCCGGTCATCAATTCCCCGACCGAGAGCGTAGCCCATCATTTGCCGGGTGATATGGCGGAGAAATTCCTCGCGTCTCGACTCCGCCAGAACTTTCCTCATTTCCGCAGGAGACGAAAAAGTTTCCCCGGTGGGGAGTCTGCCCGCCGTTTCAATCGGCTTTTTATCGAGAGTCTCCCGCCACCGGCCAAGGTAGTCAAAGTTCTGCAACCCAAAGCCAATCGGATCGATCAACTCGTGACAGGATTTGCAGGAAACATCATCCCGATGCAATTCGAGCCGTTCTTTCTCGGTCAAGATTTTCCCGTCCTGCTTCTTCCCGCCAAGCGGAGGCACATTTGGCGGCGGAGGAGGCACCGGGCTTCCGATCAGCGTATCGAACACCCAGGCGCCCCGGAGGACCGCACTGGTCTCCTTGTAATGCGAGGTCGCCGCCAGAACCGAGGCCATTCCGAGAACGCCCCCTCGTCGTCCCTCGTGAAATTTCAGATAACGGAAGCTGTTGTCCTTCAGAGAATCCCGGCCCTTGAGGTCGAGAAACTTCGCGAGCCGCTTCGTCATGAAGGTGTAGTCTGAATGGATCAAGTCGGTCAGGGGCCTCCCCTTCTGCACCAGATGATGAAACAGCCTCACCGGCTCCTCTCTCATATCTCCGGCAATGTCGACCGTGTACGTTTCCTGTAGCTCATTCGTAATCGGTGCGATGCGCCCGCCCACATCTTTCGTCCCAAGCCACTGGCCCACGAAGGTTCGCGAAAAGGTCAAAGACTTCGGGTCGAGGATCATGCGTTCTACCTGGGCGGAAAGCACCTCGTCATTCTGAAGCTTCCCGGCCTTCGCCAAATCGCGCAGTTCCTCGTCCGGCATCGAAGACCAGAGAAAGTAGGAAAGCCGCGCCGCGAGTTCATGATCCGTGACCGGCTGAATTTCTTCACTCGCCGGAGACCTCTCAATCCTGAAAAGGAACTCGGGGGAAACGAGAATGCCCTTCAGGACTAACTTCATCCGCTCCTCCCACGGGTCATTCCGTTCCGCCGCCCGGTCATACAGCGTCAGGTATTTCTTCACTTCGGTATCGGAGGCAGGACGGCGAAAGGCCTTCGGCAGAAAGTCTCTCAAAATCTTTGCTGCAGCTTCCTTTGGCTTCTCAGGAACCATCCCCGGTTCGACACCGAGAAAACCAACGTGGGCCGCCCGTTGCTCCTCCTTCCAATCCGGCTCCCACTGGTGAACCCGAATCCGCTCGACCTGAAAAGGAACGCTGTCTTTCTTCGCCGTGATCGTGATCGCATGGGTGCCGCGGACCAGCTTCAGATCAATCGCCCGATCAACGCCTTTTTCGCCCGTATCCTTCGCCCCGAATTTCACATGCTTGACCGGCTGCTCGTCGACCTTGATCACATAGGCGATCGCCCCCTCGACTCCGGGGTCGGTCTTCACACGCACCTCCACCCGGTATTTCATTTCCAAATACGCCGGTGCATAGGCCGACACACTTTGCCCCGCCTTACTCAACTTTGGATTTCCGATCAGGGAATCCCTTTCGAATCGCAAATCCTGCCTCGGGGAAACGACCGCATAGTCGGCAATCTGCTGCGCTGCCTCGACGAAGCGCTCCATCAACATGGGTTGGAGAAATAGGGTCTCGCCGTTGTTATCGAAGCCCTCACCCCCTCCGCTCTCCATCGGCAACGAGTCCGAAAATCCGAGATCAACTCCGAGAAGATCGCGAATGGTAAGATCATACTCGAGACGATTGAGGCGGCGTGAAGTCACCTTTCCCGCATAGGGCCCGAGATCGCAGGCCGTGCGCCGCAGATAGTCCTCGATCCACTCAACGACCTCCATTCGATCCTCCTCACCCGGCTGCTCCTTGTCGGGCGGGGGCATCGTCCGGTTCATCAACTGAGCCGCAACCGATCGCCATTCGGACCGGTTGTATTGAATCGCCGCGACCTCCTCATCGGACAGAAATTCGACATCGCCCTTCGACAAACCCGGCTCGTGACATTCGAAACAGGTCTGATCCAAAATCGGAAGGATCCGGTGCTGAAAAAACTTCGCGTCATCCCCTTTGCTGGAAGAGCAAAGAAGCAACCCGGAAAACAGGAGCCATAACAGTCGAAGGTGCATCGCTTTACGGTCCGGATTTCTTCGGCTGCCGCAAAAACTTTCCAATCACGCGATGTGGTGGAAAATACGACTCCTCATGACGCATCGGAATTGGAAAACTCACATCATCAGCCTGACCGAGTCGGACGAAGCCCGTTCCTGGAAAATCGACGCGTCCTTCTTTCCTCCTGTGGAGGAAGTCCGCTTGTCGAAATGGGAAGTAGAACACGAAGCCCCGATCCCGGAATCGATCCGCTCCTTCCTCCGTCAATCCGACGGCCTCGAAGCGCAACGTGGCGAAATCTGGCCGGTCCTGCCCCTCACTCAGTGGGAATTTCTCCAGGACGAGTGCTCCGGACCCGATCCGTGGATTCGATTCGGGGAAACGGAGAACTGGCGCTATCTCCTTTCGCTCGGCCACAGTCCTTCGATTTATCGCCACGCAAAGTTCGGATCAGACGAAGAGTTCTGCGCCTCCTCCTTTGATCACTACCTTGAGCAAATCTTCCGGGGTGAAGGATAAATCGATGGCTTGTATTCGGTCCTTCAAAAAATTGAAAAAGATTTGCGCAAACGTTTGTTTTCAGGCATCCTGGCCATCTCATGAAAAAATTTCCACCTCTTCTTTCATCGATTTTTTCTCTCTTTGCGCTGGTCCTGACCCCGCTTGTTTTCTTTTCCTGCAGTGGGCCGGAGGAAGAAGAAGCGGAGAGCGGAAAACCGGAGGTGGCGCTCATCATGAAGTCGCTCGCGAATGAGTTTTTCAAAACGATGGAAGACGGCGCCAAAGCCCATCAGTCAGAAAATACAGACAGCTATTCGCTTATCACCAACGGAATTAGGAACGAAACCGATCTCGCCCAACAGGTTGCACTCGTTGAACAAATGGTCGCCCGGGGGGTGGATGCGATCGTGATTGCCCCGGCCGATTCGAAAGCTCTCGTCCCCGCTCTGAAAAAGGCTCAGGACGCCGGGATTACCGTGATTAATATCGACAACAAACTCGACGAAGGGGTTCTCAAAGAGACCGGGACTGCGATTTCCTTTGTCGGACCCGACAACCGCGAAGGAGCCCGAACCGTCGGCGACGAACTCGCCAAATCGCTCGAAAAGGGCGCGAAGGTTGCCATTCTGGAAGGCGTCCCCACCGCCTTCAACGCCCAACAACGCCGGGCCGGATTCGAGGACGCGATGAAGGCCGCCGGAGTTGAAGTCGTGACTGTTCAGAGCGCGCAATGGGAAATGGAGAAAGCGAACAGTGTCTCCGCCGCCATCCTGACTTCGCACCCGGACCTCGCCGCCATTCTCGCCAGCAACGACAACATGGCGCTTGGAGCCGCCGCCGCCGTCAAAGCCGCCGGAAAAGACGGCCTGGTGAAGATTGTCGGCTTCGACAATATTTCCGCCGTCCAGGGAATGATCCGCGATGGAAGAATCCTAGCGACGGCTGATCAGCACGGAGACCAGTTGGCTGTTTTCGGAATCGAAGCTTGCCTGAAAATTGTTTCCGGGGGAGGCGAAGCCGCCGACCGCAAAACACCCGTTGATCTGGTGACAAAGAAAACGCTCTAAGCCGAAACCGAAGAGGGTCGAGTTGAAGATCCAACCCTGTTATCTTCCTCCTTCATGCCCTCGACCTCCAGATCCCCCGGGTTCGTCGCCCGCTACGGCGAGTCACTTGGCCTGCTCGCGATTCTCGGAGCTCTGATCATCGTATTCGGGGTTTTCGGGAAGAACTTCTTTTCGCCGGCGACCTTTCATCAAATCGCAAACCAGGTTCCGGCGCTTGCCGTTATTGCCGTCGGCATGACCTTTGTGATCATCACGGCCGGGGTCGATCTTTCGGTGGGCTCGGTCATGGGATTTGCGGGAGCCATCCTCGGTTTGGCCATGGTGGACTGGGGCTGCTCCCTCCTTCTCGCAATGCCCCTCGCTCTTTTGGCCGGGCTGCTCTGCGGATGGGTCAACGGATGGGTTTCCGTCCGCTTCGCTGTCCCGAGTTTCATCGTCACACTGGGCATGATGCAGATCGCGCGCGGCCTCGCTTATCTCGGAACGGATTCGCAAACCAAGTATGTTGGCAAGCCCGTCGAATGGCTTGCATCCACAGTTCCGGGCATCGGAATCTCGTGGGCGTTTCTATTCGCCGTCCTTGTCGTCATTGTCGGACAGATCATTCTCACCCGGACCGTGTTCGGCCGCTACGTCATGGTCATCGGGGCCAACGAAGAGGCCGCCACTTTCTCCGGAATCAATACCCGGCCCATCAAGATCACTGTATTCGCGATTGCAGGAGCGCTTGCCGGTCTTGCCTCCGCCTTTGACGTTTCGAAACTCGGAGCAGTCGATCCCAACGCAGGCAATGGACTCGAGCTGTCCGCCATCGCCGCCGTGGTCATCGGCGGCACCAGCCTCATGGGCGGGCGGGGTTCGGTCGTCGGAAGCGCGATCGGAGTTCTCATCATAGCCACGCTCGGTGCGGGCCTCGCTCAACTCGGAGCTTCCGAGCCCGTCAAACTTCTCATCACCGGACTCGTGATCGTCTTCGCCGTACTCATCGACGCGTGGCGGGCCGGAAAAATGAAACAACTTTCCTCATGAAATCCACACTACTCACCTTCGCAACCACCTTTCTCCTGTGCGCCACCATTCAGGCGGAGCCGACCAAGCTCATCTTCGACACGGACATGGGCAATGACATCGACGATGCCATGGCCCTCGCCATCATCCACCAACTCGAACGACGCGGAGCAGTCGATCTTCTCGCGGTGACTTCAACGAAAGACCACCCGCTCTCCGCTGCCTTTATCGATGCGGTAAACACCTTCTACGGAAATCCTGACGTCCCCATCGGCGCCGTCCGGGGTGGCGTCACTCCGGAAAAAGGGCGCTACAACGGTCTCGTTGAGAAAAAGAACGACGACGGCTCTTTCGTCTATCCCTGCGATGTGAAATCCGGCAACGACGTTCCCGATGCGGTGGCACTTCTTCGTAAAACTCTCGCCACCCAGCCTGACAATTCGGTCAAAATTGCCCAGGTCGGATTTTTTACCAATCTCGCGCAGTTGCTCGACTCCAAACCCGACGAGCATTCCGATCTCGCCGGGCCGGAACTGATCCGGGAAAAGGTAAAAGAACTCGTTATTATGGCCGGCGCGTTCCAGACAATTCGATTCGGAACGCAGCACCTCGAATATAACGTAAAGAAGGATGTTCCCTCCGCACAGAAGTTTGCCGACCGCTGGCCCACTACCGTGATCTGGAGTGGATATGAAATCGGCATCACCGCCACCTACCCCTGGCAGAGCATCATGGAAGACTTTAACTACGTCGACTGCCATATCATCAAGGAGGGCTATCTCGATTACGTTCCCGAGAAGCCGCACGACCGCCCGACCTGGGATCTCACCGCGGTTCTTTATGCAATCTATCCGGATCGCGCGTACTTTGATCTTTCCCCCAAAGGAAACGTTAAAGTGAACGACGAAGGTCGCACCGACTTCTTTCCCAACGAAAGAGGCAACGATCGTTACCTCATCATGAATGAGATCCAAACCGCCCGCGTCCGTGAGGCCTTCGTTCAACTCTGTTCCGAACCGCCTCGTGGAAAATGACACGTGCCCTTCTGATTATCTGTCTGTCAGGGTGTGCCAATTTCCTTCAATCCGCCCCCGACAAGATTATCTTTGACACCGACATGGCGAGTGACTGCGATGATGCAGGAGCCCCGTTGATCGGGGTTTTCGGGATGATGGAATCCAAATCCCGTTCAGATTCGCACTATTAATGTGATGATTGAACAAGCCAGTACCGCAAACTGGAACGGAAAAACGAACCAATGACGCGCTAAACACAGCAACCTGATTCTTATGGTAGAGAGCTTGCCAGAAGCAGCGAAAACTGAGATTCGGGCCAAGCTTAACCAGGCGCAGGGGCGATGCCATTCGCCCTTGAAAGGGATATCCGGGAATTGCGGTCGAGCGAAGGCTTCGACCACACAACGGTCTCAGAGATCCATGCTAAAACGAGCGAAACGATCAACATCCGCACTGCGGACTCGAAGCACTCGCTTCGGGAAATCTAACCACGGTAACTTCCGCAGTTGATGCAGTCTCCCGCCTCTTCGAAAAGTCCGGCGAATTGATTAAGACCATTACCTCGAAGATTTCGATTTTGCCTCAAAGCAGGTAATCAGAAGAAAAACCTACATTTCCGGAATAGACGAAAATCTTTCTCGTCTATACAATGCGGCTTGGCATCCTCCTCCACCAAGTCGCATTTTTTTGTCCAACCGGAAAACTGTCGTGATTCAATCTGACCCCTCCCTATCGGAGCAGTCCGCTTCCATCGAGAAGACCCTTGCTCGCGCCGCCCGAGAAATTACCACCGATGAGTTTTCGACTCTCATTGGCGACCCGGGCAATTCCGTGCTGCGGGCTGCCATGCATGTCGTTGCGGCTGACTCACTCACCGTCTGGCTGGCGGATGTGAAAGAGGAACATCTGGTCGTCACTCACACCTTTCCGGATCCTTCTTTTGCCGGATGGAAGCAACCCTTGTCGGAAGGACTCGTGGGCCTCACCTATGCGTCCGGACAACGACTCTGTGAGAACCAGGTGTACCAGAATCAGGACCACTCCAAGCGGGTCGATGAGGCGCTTTCCCAGGTGACCTTTGCGATGATTGCTACGCCCTTTCACATCGCCGGAAACCTGCGCGGCGTGATCAGTTGCGTGCAACTCAAAGACTCCATCGAAGCTCGCGATCCTGTCGGGTTTTCCGCCCGGGACATGAATCGGATTGGAAGGCTCGCAACTGCTGTGGAACGGCTTGTAAACTACCGCCTCCTCACGAATCTGCTGGACGTCGAACTATGAGCCATCGGAGGAGAGAGGAAGATTCCTGGCCCAGTTTCAACGAAATCGCGGAAGCCGCCGCTTCCGGCACCGGGAAAGGAGTTCGCATTGCCGTAATCGATTCCGGGATCGAAGCAAGCCATCCCCGTCTTGCTGATCTCTCGATTCGGGATGCCGTTCGTTTTGAGGAAAAGGGAGGCTCGATCGAAGTGATCGAAGACGACGGCAGCGATGGATTCGGACACGGAACTGCAGTGGCTGATATCATTCATCGTTTTGCGCCGGAGGCGGAGATCGGAAGCTTTCGGGTCATCGATGCCCGCAGCCTTTCCAGAACCCACCTAATTTGCGCAGGCGTTCGGGAGGCAATCCGGCGTGGCTACCATGTTCTCAACTGCTCCTTCGGCTGTCGCGGAATGGCGAAATTCATTCTGCCTCACAAGGAATGGGCCGACGAAGCGTGGCTCAAGGGAATTCACGTGGTCGCCGCCTGCAGCAACTCCGGAAACGACGAAGCGGAATGGCCTTCTCACTTCGCATCTGTCATCGGAGTCGATCTAGCCGACACCCCCGGAGACGAGATCTTCTACCGCGGGGATCATCTCGTCAGCTTTTCCGCAAAGGGGGAAAACGTCGAAGTAGCCTGGCTCAACGGCAGTATTCAGGTGCAAACCGGGACCAGTTTTACCGCACCGAAAATTTCTGCGCATATCGCACGAATCCTGTCCGTCTACCCCGGAACACCACCTTCGACGATGTATTCCCTGCTCGCCTCGGTCGCAGAGCCCTGGCATCCGGGACTCAGCCCGGACTGGTGAATTGATTGACAAAACGTGACTAACTTAACCATACTGAATCGCATGAGCAGCTCTGCCACCTTCCTTGGCCCCGTAAACGAATTACCGCCCGAAGGGTCGGATCTGGAACCATCTACCGCGTCGGAAGTCGACTTCTGCGCCTCCATGTTCAGCGATTCCTCCCTCACCTTCGATGTCTCCCGGGAGGGAGCGCGTGTCCATTCCAATCCACAGAACTCAGAGGTCTTTCAGGAATTCGAAGTCAATTTGGAAAAAGGAGAGGACGAACCCTATCTCCTCTGGAAAGACAACGCTTTCGACATTCACTTGCAGGGACTCTTCCGCGATCGCAGCGCCTTCTCGACTCTCTCTGACGCATCCGAGCCCGAAGACTACGTCCGTCGCTTTCTCGAAGTGCTCGCGTCCTCTCTCGACGAACCATCATTGAACGAAAAAGGCACCAGGGTTCCGCTGATTCGCTGGCAGGCCGGCGAAGATGGGGAATCCGCACAGATTCAATTGCTCGGCCTCCTTCTCGCCGACGACGATCAATTTGAGAAGTTCTGCAAATCACGAGAGAATGAGGTAGGTCTCATTTTCGAAGATGCCGAGGTTGAAGCACACGGAGTTCGCGAAACGCTTACCGTCATGGCGATCCTGGGAGTCACTCTCGGTTCGACCATGAACGCCGACGCCGGTCTCTTTAACTTTAAAAAAAAGAAACAGGCCAAAGAAATGGCCCGACAGCAGCAAATCATGGAGCAGCAGGCCATCCAGAAACGACAGGCTGCCATTCAGCAGGCCCAGCGCACTGGATACCTTGATATGCACAACGATGCCTACATCAACTACCAGCTTCTCGAGGCCCGGAAGGATGGAGAGAAAAAGGTCATCGTCGATATTTCCCGCCAACGAGCCTACCTTCTCGTCGACAATCAAATCGCGATTGATACCGCGGTTTCAACGGCACGTGCCGACAAGCACACCCCGAGAGGAGAGTTCAAAATTACCGAGCGAATTGAAACGGGAAAAAAGTCCACCATCTACGGCTGCAGCATGCCTTACTGGCAGCGGCTCGACAGCAGTGCCATCGGAATGCACGTCGGAGATCTTCCGGGACACGCCGCTTCAGCTGGTTGCATCCGCCTTCCCTACAGTGTCGCTCCCGTGATTTTCGCCAACACCGCAAGTGGGGTGACTGTCGAAGTCGTCGACCAATGGGATGGTCAGGAGCTGCAACAGGGCGCACAGCAAAATTTCGTGCAGGCGCAGGTGGTTCAGCAACGGGGAGAAAACTCGTAGGAGGTACGAGTGTGAGCGAGTCTCCTCCGCCCACTCCCGTCCGCCGCCTGACTCGTTTGACACTCGCAGCTACTTGGCGCGAGTTCGTCCGGCTTGGATTAACTCCTCCAGCCGCGTCTTCATTCTCTCCGCAACCTCCGGATTCTCCGCGATCACATTCTTCTTTTCAGTGGGATCCTCCGCAAGGTTGAACAGCCGAAACCTCGCGACCTCCGTATTTTCGAGCAATTTTTCGACGACCACATTGCGAGCCTTTTTCGAATCGTGACGCTGCAGTTTCCAGTCACCGACGCGATATCCAAAGTTCCCTTTGCTACCATTGTCCTGCTGAATCAGTTCTTTGCGCCCCTTCGCGCCCTCTTCACCCAGCAAGGCACCCATAAGGTCGAGACTGTCGAGCGCCCCTTCTTCCGGAATCGTTCCACCAGTCAGTGCGGCAAGGCTGCCGTAGAGATCAATCGTGCACACCATCTCCTCGGAAACACCAGGATCGATGGTTCCTTTCCAGCGGGTAATCAACGGTGTTCTCGTTCCGCCTTCGTAGATGCTGTATTTCCCTCCGGTGTAGGGTCCGGCAGCACGATGGTCTCCCAGCTTTTCCAGAGCTTCATCCGCGTAGCCATCGTCCATCACCGGCCCGTTATCGGAACAGAAAACAAAGAGCGTATTTTCGGCAAGGCCCAGCCGATCCACCGTTTTCATCAACTCTCCGACACACCAGTCGAGTTGCACAATGGAATCAGCCCGGTAGCCCAAACGCGTCGCGCCCTGGAAACGCTCGTGAGGAATCCTCGGAACGTGGAGATCGTGAGAGGCGAAAAAGAGGAAGAAAGGATTCTCCTTGTTCTCTTCGATATATCGGACCGACTGCTCTACCCATTTATCAGCGAGATCTTCATCGCGAAAACGGGCTTTGTGACCACCCGTGTAGAAGCCAATCCGGCTGATCCCATTGTGGATCGTGGAGTTGTGCCCATGCGTCCAGTCCATCTTCAGCGTATCTCGATGGGTGATGCCCGTCGGATGATCTTCGCTCGGCTTCTTGCTGCCGACCCAGAGCGGATCTGCAGGATCCAGATTCAGAACCCGATGGTCTTTCACGTAGACCTGGGGAACACGATCATTGGTGGTGGGAAGGAGAAAACAGGTATCAAAGCCAAACTCGAGAGGACCGGGCTTCAAGTCGCCATTCCAATCGGGACCTTCCTCTCCCCCGAGGCCTAAATGCCATTTCCCGATCACCGCCGTGCGATAGCCCACACCTCGCAACATCGATGCAATGGTAGGTGTTTTCGCAGGAATAATCGTCGGGCTGTTCGGAGCAGCAATTCCGGTTCCCTTTTTTCGAAACGCATATGTCCCCGTGAGAAAAGAATAACGGGTTGGCGTGCAGGTGGAAGCCGAGCAATAGCCGCTCGTGAACCGGACGCCCTCCGCCGAGAGCTGATCAATATACGGTGTTTCAAAATCATCGGCCCCGTAGCAGGAGAGGTCTCCGTAGCCCAAGTCATCCGCCATGATGACGATGACATTGGGTTTTCGGGGCTCCGCCAAGGCGAATTGAAAACCAACAGCGAAAAGAATCAGGAGGATCGTACAAGCTCTCATAGAGCGTCCAATGTGGACGAAAGCATTCTCCTCTGCCACTACTTCCTTACGCCAAACATCTGGATCGAATCGGAATCTTTCATCCGGTAGCCCGTCCCGAAAGGAAGATTCTTTGCGACGCCTGACTGGTAGACCCGATGCAGAAAAGGTTGATCATATTCACTGAACATATCGATCGGCCCCACGTAGTTCCCGTAGTAGGCCACGTTGTAGTAGGTCGCAAAAAATTCAGCGGGTATGCCGGAAGCATCCTGCAAAATGAATTGGCAATCCCCGACGAGGAAATTTCGAATGTTGGCAAACGCGTCGGTGTGCATGAGGAAAGAAGCCGCCTTCAGATAGCCAACGCTGTTCGGCTTCGATGCGAGAAACTGGTGAAACGGACTTCCATTCGTAAATCCCGCGTCGGACAAGTCGGTTTTGAAATAGTACAAATTCTGGGCCGACGGATCACCGAAGGTAGGATTCACCTCGCGGATTCGCAGCCAGATTCCGGTGGCATCGGCCGCTCCGGACTGCACCACGCTCCCGTTCGCCTCCAGCGTCACGTAGTTGGCGTCAATGACTTCGTGACCGGTGAGCGAGGCAAAGTAGAGGAGCACAGGAAATACCCCGTCGATTCCCTGTTTTCCGAAATCTTCCCGCATCTCCTTGGTGATGAAGAAATTTCTTCTCGAAATGGAGCGGAGCGTGTAATTCAAATGCGTCAGGTAGTTCTGCAACTCCGCTTCGCTCATCGCAAAGAAATCCGGAATCGTTCCGAGCGGCTCAAGACCTGCGAGAATGTATTCCGGCACTCCGGGAAAAACGGTCGTCGCGTGGACGAAGTCCGGCCCCCCGAACATGTATTTCACGCATTGAGGCCTCGTCAGCTGAGGCTGAATTTCTCTCATCGCCCACTGTTTGACCGCCTTGAGTCGACCTTCTTCCCACTTGGCCGAAAGTTCACCGGTCTCGTAGTAATGCTTTCGTACCGCCGGGCGGCCAATCAGCTGATTGAGCGGACTCGAAACCGTAAGTGGTTTGCCGGCCACGAAGCGTGAGACATCGTCAAAGGAGACATTTTGCGCGTTCAGAGAACCTGACAGGACAAGAATCGAGGAGAGGAGAATTCGGAGTTTCATAGGTAAACTACGTCGAAAAGATCAATCTATTTCATTCAAAGCGAAAGAGTCAACAGGGTTAGGCGCTGTGCTCAACCCTCTTGAGCCATCGGGTCTTCTTCTACAACGAATCTCCCGCGAAAACCTCAGTATTTTTCTGCGTCGATTCGACTAAAGCCTCGGTTTCGCCGGCTTCACCGGAGCAGCCCAGGCAGCGGCACCTTTCAATTTCACTTTCCGGCGGAAGACTTTGTCTCCGCAGGTTGCATAGAGAGTGTTCCCGTGGAGCGCAACATTGGAGGGATGACGTTCCCCGATCGGTGAGGGCACAATCAGATGAACGCGACCCGGCTGATCGCAGATTTGAATCCCCATCTGCGTCGCGACCAGTAACCACCCGTCTTCACTGACAGCCATGCCGTCAGCATGGCTGCGCACGTCGACCGAAGCCGGAGGCAGGTGCAAGTGAAAATAGGGCTGCACAAAGGCCAATGTTCCGTCTTTCTTCCGCTGGCCGGACCACACAAACCGCCCCGCGTAGTCGGCCGCGTAGACCAGTGATTGATCGGGACTGAGAACGACTCCATTCACGCCGGAAAACTCATCACTGGCGATCTTCGCCTTTTCTCCGGGGACAATCACCCAGACGGCCTTTTTCCCCGGATCGGTAAAATAGACCGTTCCATCATGCGCAACGACGACATCATTCGGCCGAACCCTCTCCGCATGCACCGACATCTCGCCGCTATCGATGTTCCACGAAACGAGACGTCCCGGCTGACGTTGGCATCCATACAAAGTCTTCCCGTCCGGGGCAAAGGCGAGTCCATTCGTCCCGCCCGTATTTTCCTGAAACAGGGTCTGCTTTCCATCAGCATCCAGCTTCCAGATCTTGCTCCCCTCGAGATCGGTGAAGAAGAGTTCCCCGTCCGCATTCACCGCCGGTCCCTCGGTGAACTGATGCCCCTCGCTGATTTTCTCCCAGCCCTCACCCTCGAGTAGAAATTCAACCGCTTTGCTTTTTGATTTGTCAGGATGCGTTTGAATCTCGCGCCCTTCTTTCCAGCCTTCCCAGAGCCAGCGCATCACATCGGACAGGATCGCGTTGCCGTGTTTGCGATTGTGTCCTCCTTCGCCCCATTCGTGATTCACTTCGTATCCGGCCCACTGGAAGGAAGCGAGCATATCCTGATTCGCGACCCACCAGCTTCCACAGTAGAGATTGTTGTCATTCTTTCCGTCCTGCAGAAAAATCCTCAGCGGCTTCGGCTCCATCTTGCGAACGAGAACGGGAAGCTCATTTCCGCCACGTAGTCCCACGTAGGTTCCCACCGTTGTATACACCCGGCGGAATTGGTCGGGACGCTCCCAGGCCACCTGAAAGGCGGCAATCCCCCCGGAACTCGATCCGCAAAGGCCCCGCAGGTTCGGATCCGGGGTCACATTCAAATCGTTCAATGCTTCCGGCATCACTTCCTCGAGGAGAAAACGTGCGTAGCGACCATCGGCGGCATCATATTCAAAGGACCGATTGTATCTCGCCAGAGCATTTTCATCGAGCCCGGGAACCACCCCCGGATTCACAAAAAGCCCGATCGTGACGGGCATGTCACCGGCATGAATGAGATTGTCGAATGTCACCGGAACCGTTTTGAGATAGCTTATCCCATCCTGAAAGACCATCAAGGCGGCCGGCTTCTCTGCCTCATACTGCGCGGGGATGTAGACCGCATACTCTCGACTCGTACCGGGATAGATTTTGCTCGAAGCAAACACCCCCTTCCGCACCTTGCCGGCGGGGACGCCGTCCTTCTTGAGCATGTCAGGATGAACCGGGTAGGACTCCTCCTGCGCGCCCACCAGCGCCAGGCTCAATCCGAATACTGCAAAGATAGATTTCATGGAAAGAACTATTCACCCTGAACTCGCGACTTCCTGCATTTAGAAGTCCGTCATTGCGCGGTGGGATGGCGAAGCCGGAGGAATTCGCCCGAATTCCCGGATCGGCAGTGGCTCAAGAAGCCGAGTCCTCCCGTCCCGGGGAAAAGATCACCTCGATACGCCTTGGATCGAACAGATTGAGCTGAGCCAGAAGTGAGGTGTAGTCGACGACATTGCGGATCTGAATGAGGCGTCCGTTTTCAAACTTGCCCGAGAAGCTGAATATCATATCGACCTGTCGCTGCGACTCCCGGTGTCTGGCTCCAAATCGGGCATGCCCTGCCACTTCGTTTTCTTCTGCGACCAGCTCCAGCACTTCGACGTGAATCTGATCAAAGGCGGTCGTGAAAGACTCGTGGACGGAGAGAAATCCCCGGGGCCCGCGAACCGTGGTTGTGAGACCGAGGATCTCACATCGCGGATCCATCAGGTCTTCAATCGCTGATCGATCCAGATGGTTCCATACCCGGTCAAACCATTCCCGCGTCAGTTCTTTGGCTGTTTTCATTGAGAGTCTCAGAGGAAACGTATCAGCGTGCAGCCGCGCTCGCAAGAGCGTGGGGTAGGCAATTGCGGCCGCCGTGGTCCGACCACTTTTCACTCCCCTGAAAAGTCCCATTCCTGCAGCACCTTTCCGTTCTCCCGCTGCAACCGGATCGTCTTGATCGCCGCATTGGTCCCATCGTCGAAGCGGACGCGCAGATGAACGATTTCCCCGGACGTGCCGATGGTACCCTTCCGGAGATTCCCCTCTCCTGAAAAAAGAACATTTTGCCCTTCGACAAAGTCCTTCTGATCTTCCTCCCTCCACTGCACGGAGACGTCCCCCGACGGGGCTTTTGCCATATGGATCTGCACTTCGACGGGGCCTTTCACGGCAAAACGACTGTTCGTAATAAATGGTGCAAACCGCTGCTTCCCATTGGAATCAATCAAATGAAGGGCGCCGGCCCGCTTTCTCAACTGCCCGTTTCGAATGATCCACCCGTCGATCGTGTCGTCTTTGAGCTTCTTTGCGACGGCCTTCGAAACGGGTTTGCCGTCGAGATAGTGATCGTAGTATTGATTCCAGACCTCCGGCATGCTGTCTCCCTGAAATCCGGGAGGATTGAGCTCCTGGGTCCACGCTTGCAGGCGCTTCCGCAAACGGTCCGCAATCTCCGGGTGGCTCACCATCAGATTCTTCTTTTCCTCGGGATCCCCCACGATGTCGAAAAGATATTCACGACTGCCACCCCGAAGAAACTTCCACTTTCCTTCACGGATCGCGGACTGACTGGCCCAGCGCCAATGGAGAACTTCGTGCGGCGCCCCTTCTTTCTCCCCGCTCCAGTAGGGAACGAGGTTCGCTCCATCGCGAGTCTCGTCTTTCGGCAAGCCTGCCAGATCTGCCGCTGTGGCCGCAACATCAAGGGACATCACCGGCTCGTCGTAGATTTGTCCCGCTGGAATCCGGCCGGGCCACGCGGCGACAAAGGGGACGCGAATCCCGCCTTCACTCAGCATTCCCTTTTCACCGTTCATGGGCTCGTTCAAAGATCCGTCCCATCCGGGGCCTCCACCGGGCGCATCGACTTTGTGAATCTTGAGCGGGGCACCGTTGTCGCCGACGAAGAAGAGAAGCGTATTTTCCGTGAGGTTTTTTTCTTCCAGCTTTTTCCGAATCGCCCCCACCCCGTCATCCATCGCCGATATCATTGCCAGTGCCTGCCGGCGGCGTTCCGGCATTTCCCCCGGAAATCGTTTCAAGTATTTCTCCGGAGCATCAAGGGGAACATGAGGAGCCCGATAGGCCACATACAGGAAGAACGGCTTTTCCGCATGACGATCAATGAAAGCGGTCGCGGCGAGGGAACAGGCATCGAGATGATACATCTTTGTATCGTCCTTTCCCGGCTCGCGATCCGATCCATCGAGGCGAAAGGTGGCAAAAGCAGGCGCTCCCGAGTTTTTTGCAAACACATCGTCGAATCCGTGAGTGGGAATTTCCTGTGCAGGCCCGAGGTGCCACTTCCCAATCTGGCCGGTAGCGTAGCCGACTTTCCGAAGGCGCTCGGCGATGGTGACTTCAGCATTAAAACCCTCCAGCGAACTCCCGTTCGTTTCCAATCCAAACTTGCTTTGGTCGCGTCCGGCGAGCAATCCGCCCCGGGAGGGAACACACTGAGGTGCGGTCACATATCCATTCGTGCATCGCACACCATCGGCGGCAAGCTGATCAATGTAGGGCGTCTTGAGATCCCCGTAGATGCCAGCGGCACCAATGTCGGGCCAGCCATGATCATCGGTGTAAATGAGGATCACATTCGGAGTATCCGCTGCTATGATCGGAAAAAGAAAGAGGCTCAGGCCTGCGGCGATAAGAAAACGGGAAATCATAGTTCGGGGGATCATACGAGACCCCCACTATGAACAGGGGAATGCTCCGGGGAAATAGCAGAAAGCGCACAATCAATGTCCCGGCGGCCTCGTCGCGAAGAGATCCCCGTCTCCCCGGCGCTTCTGAAAAGGCGCGCTCTCGATGACTCCGTACACGATCTCGCGCAACGTCGCTCCGTGGGATTCGATGTTGTTCACGATCTTGTCGATGGTTGGCGCATCGTAGTACTCGATTCCCCGCCCTACGGCATAGGTGAGAAGCTTTTCCGAGAGGGCCCGGTGGAAATCCCGATACCGGGCGGTCGCGAGAATGTGGCTGAGTTGCTTGGCATTCCCGAACTGCTCCCCTGTCATGAGCTTCCCGCTCGCATCGATCGCCTGGCCATTGTAGGTATCGCGCCAGAGGCTGACCGGATTGTAGTTTTCCAGAGCGAGACCAATTGGGTCCATCCGCGCATGACAGGACGCACACATCTTTTGCTCCGAGTGGAGGGCCAGGAGGTCACGCAACGGAAGATCTTTATTTCCCCCTTTGGCAGTCTCTTCCAGCGGAGGCACATCCGGCACCGCTGGAGGCGCAGGAGTGGCAAGAAAGTTTTCGAGGACAAAGAGCCCGCGCTTCACCGGTGACGTCCGGGTCGGGTTGGAAGTCACGACGTGAAAGGTTCCCTGGGAAAGAAGACCTCCACGGCTGGAGTCCTTCGGGAGATCGACCCGACGCATGTGGTTTCCCTTCACCCCCTCGATGTCATACCACTCAGCCAGCGTCTCATTGAGGAAGGTATATCTCGCAGTGAGCAGTTCCGTAGCGGGACGATTTTCGCGCAGGACATGACCGAAGAAATCCTCGCTCTCCTTGCGCATCGATTCGCGCAACCGTCCGCTGAAAGTTCGTCGGGCTTCGCCGAGATCCCGAATATTCAGAACCCGTCGCTCATCGATATTGATCGTCTGCACGTCACGCGCCATCAGCCACTGGCCCACGAAGTTCTGGATAAAGCGGTCCGACTTTTCATCTTTGAGCATCCGGTTGACCTGGTCCCGCAGTTGAACGCGCAGCTTTCCTTCCCCGGCTAGGCGCATCAGCTCCTCATCCGGGGTCGAAGACCAGAGGAAGTAGGAAAGACGCGAGGCCAGCGCAAATTCATCAATCGGAACCACCTTTCCGGGGTTGTCCGGCTCCGGTTGAATCTCGGCTCGCATCAGGAACCGGGGACTCACCAGGATCGCAGTGATCGCCTGCGCGATCCCGTGTTCGAAGCGCTTTCCTTCCTGCTTGTCCACCTGCCGCGCAATCGCAACTAGCCGTTCCAAAGTCGCGTCGTCGACGGGACGGCGGAAGGCCTGGGTCGCAAACCGTTTTAGAATCTTCCTGCGATACGGATCCCTCGCATCTTCATCATCCGAAGGAGGCCCCTCCGAAAACAAATACTGAACATGCCAGGGGTAGTTTTTCTGACTGCCATCAAGGGGGCCGCGAATCCGAATATTGTCGACCACAACCGCCAGCTTATCTTCGCCTTCCTGCGGCGGTTCTCCGCTTTCCGTCGCAATCCAGAGGGTCTGCCCGTTGCCCTTCTTCAGATTGGCTTTGGTCTTGAGGGAAAGGCTTCTCGAATTATCCCATCCCAGTTTCCGGGACGTGAGCTCTTTGTCCCCCACTCCGATTTTGAGGGAAGCGCTGTGAGACGATGCCTGCTCCGATCCGCGGATTCGAAAATCGAGTCGAATCTCATAGTCACCGTCGAAATTGATCCACGGATTTTCCTCCATTTTTCTCGGGTGATCAAAAGGCAGCCACTCCACCGACCAGTCTTCGCTCCGGTCATCACGGAATTCCTTTTTATTCAGCCACCACTCCATGATCTCCGGACCGGCCGTCGGAACCGCCTTTTCCACCACCTGCTCCGCCGCTTCGAGATATTTTTCCATCAGGAGAGGCGAAATGCTCAGCACATCGCCAATCGTATCGAAGCCATACCCGGTGTCATCGGCAGGGAGAATGTCCTCGACGTCGAAGTCGATTCGCAGAAGATCCTTTACCGTATTCCGATACTCTTCCCGGTTGAGACGCCGAATCGTGACCCTTCCCGGATCCGGATTTTCGTGATCGATTTGGAAGACTTTGCTCTCAATAAACGCGAGAACTTTTTCCCGTTCCTCGTCGCTGGGCTGCTTTTTGTCAGCCGGTGGCATGAGGTTGCTCCTCACATTCTTCCAAGTCTCAAACCAGACATCGAAATTCTTGAGGTGATCCTGGATATTCTCATACTCATCCATCGCAAAATCGCCTTTGTCCATGCCATCGCCGTGGCAGTCGTAGCAATAGTCCATCAGGATCGGCTCGATCTCATCAAACGCCTCCTGCTCTGCCATTGCCACGGCCGGAGCCAGGGCAATCCAAAGAAAAAGCGCGAGTCTGGTGGGAGAAAATTTCATTCCTTGTAGAAGTTACGAGTGAAGACAAGAAAGGGCATCCGGCGCATCAACGTGTTGCGGTGAATACTCCATTGAGTAATCCAATGAGAAAGTCGGATTCTGCGAATTCCTCGTCGAATCCTGCCTACTTCCTTTCGAAGGTCACGAATCGAAGCAGTTCGTCTTTGCCAATTTTCCCGCCGACATCGACAGAGACAGTCGTATTCCCTCTGGGCAAAGTGACTTCGGAAAACGTGACCTGCGAAGCCCCTTCCTCAAGCGAGCCGGCATACAGCTCATCTCCGATTTTCAGGACCACATCGCGTTCCCCGATCGGATTCTCCCACCGCACCGAAGCCGTGTACGGCCCCTCGTTTACAGATTGGACCTGCCACTCTCCACCGTCCCCCCAGCCCTGCGCTCCGGGCTGGACCCGCCAGTCCTGTATTGAAAGATCCGTGACCGTCTCCTCGTCGTCACCAATGACGATCCGGGGCGGCGCGTAGTTGTCTTTCCGGGTCGAGGACACATCCTTGAACCAGGCCTGGTAGGCCTTCTTCAGCTCCGCTACTTTCTCCGGATTCTCCTTCGCGAGGTTTTTCGTTTCACCGGGGTCCTCTCCGATCCGATACAGCTCGAAAGGTTTCTGCTCCTTGATTTCCTCCGTCCCGAAGCCGGTTCCCCGAACGAGTTTCCAATCCTGCTGGCGGACGGCAAAGTGATGAAACTGAACCGGCTCGTTTCCACGATGGGATTGGAGAAAAAGATTTCGATCCGCCCATTCATCCGCTTGTCCTTCGAGCAGGGGCAAAATGCTTCGACCGTCCAGTTTCAAATTCTCCGGTGCCGATGCTCCGGCCGCATCCAGAAGCGTGGGCATGACATCGATATGGGCGGCAATGCGATCGCTCTTCGTTCCCGCTTCGAGACGTTCCGGCCAGCGGGCCCAGAACATGGTGCGAATTCCGCCTTCGTGCACCTGCGCCTTCATGCTGCGGAATGGCCCCACAAACCGCATCGTGTTGGGACCGTTGTCAGTAAAGAAAAGAACAATAGTGTTCTCCATTTGCCCACTCTCCTTGAGATACGCGTCCAGCTTCCCCATATTCTGATCAATGTTCTCTACCATCGCAAAAACCCGGGCGACGGTGTCTTTGTGCTTTTCGGTTTCGTTTCCCGCGAGCACCGGGGTCAGATCCGTCGACTGATAGTATTTCAGCAAGTCCTCCGGCACATCGTGGTAGGGACCGTGAGGCGCGTTGGGGGGAAGATACACAAAGAACGGTTTCCCCTCCTCTTTCGAAGCTTCCATAAATTCGATCGCGGCATCGAAGTAAATGTCTGTGCAGTATCCTTTCGCCTGCACCTCCCTGCCGTTGTGAAAAAGAATCGGATCCGTGTAGCGCCGCTTGTTTTCAATCGGCTCCGATGGCTGAGCGAGGCCACCACCACGGTGGATGAGCGATTCGTCGAAGCCCTGGTCATTGGGGCGCATCGGATAATTGTCACCGAGATGCCATTTCCCGAAAATGCCGGTCGCATATCCGGCCCCGCCCAGGACTTCCGCGATCGTCACTTCCTCCGGATCCATCATCGAACGCCCCTTGAAGGTATCAATGCAACGGGTGCGGTAGTTGTAGCGTCCCGTCATGAGGCAGGCCCTTGTCGGGGAGCAAACCGGGGAGACATAAAAGTCGGTCAGTTCAGCACTCTCGGATGCCAGGCGATCGAGATTCGGGGTGCGGACAACAGTATTCCCCGTCGCGCCCGTGTCGCCGTAGCCCATATCGTCCGGCATCACGACAATGATGTTCGGTCGGGCCGCGTTCGGTCGGGCCGCGTTCGGTCGGGCCGCGTTCGGTCGGGCCGAGAGGGAGGTGGCAACCGCAAAGAGTGCAATTAAAAGGAGGAATAGGCGCATTAAGAAGGCTGGACGGTTTCCCACGCGAAGTCTGCTAACGCGGTTGCGGAAAATGAAATCGATCAAAGCCGGATTCGCACCATCAAACCTCCCACCTCCTTCTAGACGCTGGGACGATTTTCACTTCAAAGGCAGCACCGATACCGATTGCAAACGCCACTGACCGGGTGACTCCGATCCGTAGTGCGGCGCGCTGCTGAGCACAATTGGCTCGCCCTTTTTCACCACTCCGAGATCGCTGAGGACACCGGACTGGTCTTTATCATCGATGTCGCCGTCGACGCAATAGATTGCGAGCGGCGCCTTTTCTCCCATCCGGTAGAATCCCCCGCAGGTGCCGTTTCCGGCGACGATGGCGAGGTGCTGAACGATCACATCCTGATCGAATGTCAGGGTCACCGCCTCCCCCTCTGCGACCTGTTTCACATTCCCCGCAGAAGCGCCCATTCCACGTGGATTGAAATGAGGACTTCCCGCAGAAACTTTCGCCATCAACTGAACCCCTCCCTTTTTCTCCACCGCCTCGTCACCGGATACGACCACCCCTGCCGGTGTGGAATCCGTCTCCGCGCTCCAGTCAAAGACGACCCGTTTCCCGGTTTCCAATTCCGCAAGGCGGTGTCCGCCGACGTTGCGATGAACTCGTGCGACCCTGCTGAGATGTTTCACGAGCGGGGCCAGGGCGGGTTCACTGACGCGATTGCTTTCCTCTTTGGAATCCGATGCCAGATCGTAGAGCTCGAGGGGCGTCGTTTCACCCCGGCGAAGGAGCGAAGCATCGAAAGAAATCTTCCACTGCCCTTCCACGGCCGAGCCATCAACCACCGGATCGTCGAGTCGCATGGCCGCGACGGCGGGATCGGGTTTGGACTCCTTTTGATCGTGCGAAAACATGGGAGGGCGTTTACCCATCTCTTCGCCCCGCCAGGCACCCAGCACGCTGAAGCTGTCTTCCGCTCCCTTCTCTCCCGCCGCTGGATCCGGAAGACCCACCCCGAGAATTTCCGCAAAGGTCGCGAACATATCGGTCAGGCAAATCGGAATTGCCGCGGACCGCCCCCCGGTCCCAGGGTCTCCATCTCCAATTCCTCCCGCGCCCCACGAAACCAGAAACGGAACCCGATGGCCGCCTTCGTAGGTCGACCCCTTGTTGCTCCGAAAGGGACCCGTCGCAATGTCACTGTCTTTCTCCGCCCCGTTGTCGCTTGTGAAAACGACGAGGGTCGTTTCGATGAGTTTCTTCCCGGGATTCCGCGGATCGTCATGACTCTCAAGCCAGTCAAGCAACCGGCCGAGGATCAGATCGTTTTCGTTGATAAAGTCATGCCGCAGATCCATCGGCTCCCCCGATTTTGTTCGTGCCGCACCCCGACTCGGCTTTCCGCCAATGTCCTCATCCGGCGTGTAGGGGGAATGATTCGAAGGGGAAGGATAGTAGAGGAAGAACGGTTTTTCCGCGTTGGAGCCGTCCGCGAGGTGCGTGTTCAGATACTCGATCGCAAAGTCGGAATGCCGCCCGCCCAGTTCCGAAAGCACATAGGCATTCGGCCCCTCACCGACGAGTTCCTTTCCATTTCCGGTCGCACCGATGGCAGTACGATCATGAATATGCCCGGGCCCCACTTTCTGTTCCGGTGAATTCCTCTTCTTCCCCTTGCCGCCGGCATCAGGACCGGAGGTCCCGTGCGAGCGGGAGGTGAATCGGGCAAAATCGAAACCGTGATCGAGCGGCGCATCAAAAAGGGGTTGGGTCAAATCAGCGTCTTCCCAGCCCGCAGCCGGGGTTCCATCAGAACGACGGTAGCGGAGTCCAACGTGCCATTTCCCCGTCATCGCCGTGCCGTAACCGGCATCGCGAAACAGAGTCGCCAGAGTCGGACGATCCCGCTCGATCATCGGATCCCCCTGGCTTCCGAAGAGGACCCAGTATTTCAATCGATTCCTCCAGGGATAGCGTCCCGTCAGCAAACCATATCTCGTCGGTGAGCAGCGTGAGGAAGGCGTATGGGCATCGGTAAAGCGCACCCCCATCCGTGCGAGCCTTTCCATATTCGGAGTCGCGAGCTGCACCCCATCGGCATTTCCCGTGAAATCCTGATAGGCACTCGTATCCCCCATTCCCATATCATCCGCCATCATAAAGATCACGTTGGGCCACTCGGCAGCGGAGAGCAGACAGGAAAGCGAAACGAGAAAAATGACAACCGGGAGTTTCATAAGAGCTAGCCATACAACTCCGACTTTCGGAGAAAGTCACGTTCCGGTCTTGGCGAAACCAGACGAAATTTTGTGGAAAAAGGACGCCCTCGATCCGGAATAACTCCCGCAATCAGGTTGGCTCGCATTTTCCAAAAAAGGCGTAACGTGAGGAAGGATGAAAACTTCTCGTCGAACATTCCTTCGCGCCGCCGGAATCACACTCGCTTTGCCTTCATTGGAAGCCTTTGCCGAATCACAATCGCCCCGCCGCCTCGTCACCATCGCCAACCCTTTCGGAATGCTGCCGGACGGGTTTTTCCCGAAGGGAGAAGGAAAGCTGAAGGACCTCCCCTATCTTCTCCAACCGCTCGCGGAGCACCGGGATCAATTTACGATCTTTTCCAATCTCGACCACGGAGTTTCCGGCGGCCACAGCGCCTGCCACTCCTTCCTTTCCGGAATCCGCGACGTCGAGGCGGGGCAATGGCCGGACCGGAACTTCTCCCTCGATCAGCGGGCCGCCGAACACGCAGGATCAGAGACCCGCTTTCCTTCGCTTGTCATGAGTGCCGGAAAGGTGGCGAGCGGGGAACAGGAGCTTCGTCTTTCCTGGACCAGGAACGGAGTAAACATCCCGCCGCTCTCGACGACCCGGGCTCTCTTTGATGCCCTCTTCAAAGCGGACGATCCGAAGGAACTCGCAGCACGGGAAAAATCTTTCAAACTCCACGACAGCATTCTCGACTCGGTCAACGCTCAGGCAAAGCAGTTGGAGAAACGACTCGGTCAACCGGACCGGGAAAAGCTCGACGAGTATTTCACCTCGATCCGCGAAGCGGAGCGAAAGCTGGAACTCTCGGAAAAGTGGATTCACGAACCGAAACCGGAGCCCGGCATGCCGATGCCCGAAGACAAAACAATTCAGGAAGCTCTCCCCGCCTTTCTCGATCTCATTGTCATGGCACTGCAAACCGATTCGACTCGCGTAGCCACTCTCGGAATCCCGAGCACCCTGCGAATCGGTGACCTGAATCTTTCGGGCAGCTATCACGGATTCTCTCATCACGGACAGGACGAAACCCTCAAACGCGGCCTGACTGTGATCGAGACCTTTCAGATGCAGGAAATCTCCCGCTTTCTCGGAAGGCTGAAAACGGTCACAGACAGCAACGGGCGCCCTCTTGTCGATACCACCACCGTCCTCTTTGGATCGGGCCTCGGAAACGGCTCCTCCCACTCCAACAAGAATCTTCCCATCCTGGTCGCCGGGGGAAGCATAAAAAGCCACGGAACGCATGTCGTAGCGCCCACCGGGAAATCCCGGAGGATTCCACTTTGCAACCTCTTCACCACCCTCCTGCAGCAGTTTGGAACGGAGGTCGAGACCTTCAACAAGGCAACGGGAACGATGAACGAAGTGGTTTGATGAAACGGTTTTTCTTTTTTATTCTCTTCTTCTCCGGTGTGTCGTTTACCACAGCGAAACCGTTTTCTCCCGACGAGTTCATTGCGAGCTACTGCCTCGAGTGCCACGATGAGGATGTTCAGAAGGGAGATCGAAGTTTCGAGGAACTCGGCAATGATTTCTCGGACCTCTACACCATGGAGGCCTGGCAGGAAATCCTCGACCAGCTCAACCTCGGTGAAATGCCGCCGAAGAAGGCGGACCAGCCCACTTCCGGGGAATCCATGGCCATGGTCAACTGGGTTACCGCCGAACTGACCAAAGCCCGGGAGTCTCTCGACGCAGATCTCGCCAGGCCGGTTCTGCGGAGACTCAACAAGTCTCAGTATGACCAGACCGTTCGATCTTTATTGGATCTTCACCCCATGCTGGCGGACCCGACCGAGACTTTCCCCCCGGACGTCAAAGTGGAGCATTTTGACACGGTCGGTTCGGCACTGGTGATGTCCGATTTTCTGCTCAACAGCTATTTGGCATCGGCCTCCCTCCTTGTTGAAAAAGCAACCTGCACGACACCGGAAGCACCGAAGACTCAGAAATGGGAATTCCAGGCTCCGTTCAGTCGGCTGCCGGCTCGTCCCGACGGACTCGACGTTCCGGGAGAATACCAGCACATTCGCAAAAACCCGACCTTCGAAGATGGCTACCTCTGGCTCGACAAGTTCACGAAAGGGGTGCCTCACGACGGCTGGTACGACATCACCTTCAAAGCCAAGGCGGTGAACCGAAACTACCCCTACGACGAAGACAGGGTCGGCGTCGCCAAGGACGAAAAGCTCCGGGTTTCGGTGATCACAGGCAATGCCGACTACGGGGATCTCAAAGCAGCGAACGGATCCGATCGTCCTCTCTTCACGGTCGACCTTCCCGATGACAAGCCGGAAGTCTTCCAGCAACGCGTCTGGCTCGACCGGGGATACCAGCCCCGCTTCACCTTTCCCAATGGCCCGAATCGCACGAAACCGCTGCGTAGTTACACCGTGGTCAATTACCCCGGGCGATTTCAGGATTTCCTGCAATTCATCAAACCGGGAGACAACGAATTTCGCGGGCTCGATCCAGCCTGGCTGACCGGGGAGAAAGCCCGGCATCCTGCGACGCAGAAAAAGGGCGGGAAACTCGACGCGACGCAGTTTTACACGAACAAAAATTCAAACGAGGGCTGGATCGCCTGGACCAAGGACTTCGAAGGGCCCCGCGTCCGGCTTTATGAAATTTCCATCGAAGGCCCCTTCTTCCAAGAATGGCCGACCCGCAGCCACGAGATGCTCTACAGTGGATACGAGCCGACTCTCGAAAATGCAGAAATGATTCTGAGGCGGTTCGCAGCTCGAGCCTTCCGGAGGCCAGCCACCAAGCCCGAACTGGACTCTCTCCTCACCGTCACAAGAGACTATGCCGCCGCCGGAAATTCGGAGCTGGATTCCATTCAGGCCGGGCTCAAGGCCGTTCTTTGCTCTCCGGGATTCCTTTTCCTGGAAAAGGAGGAAAACGCGACCGATCCGGAGAAAGACTACGCGCTTGCCTCCCGGCTTTCCTACTTTCTCTGGTCCGACATGCCGGACTACGGACTGAAGCAACTCGCTACCTCGGGCAAGCTGCGTGATCCCGAAGAGTATCGAAAGACAGTCCTCGGAATGATCGGCGACGCACGATCCGACCAGTTCATCGACTCCTTCACCGGCAGTTGGCTGCAGCTGGAAAAAGTGGGTACCCAGCCTCCCAGTCAGTCGATCTATCCGGAGTACTACACCCAGTCCCTGGAAGAAGCCATGCTCGAGGAAACACGACTCTTTGCCCGTCACCTCCTGCGCGAGAATCTGTCCATTGAGAATTTCCTGCAATCGGATTTCACTTTCCTCAATGGCAACCTCGCGAGGCATTACCACATCGACCATGTCGTGGGCCACCACTTCCGGAAAGTGAAGCTCTTTGACCGGAGGCGCGGCGGCTTGCTGGGACACGCTTCGGTCCTGACCGCTTCGGCGAACGGAATCGACACCTCCCCGGTCATTCGCGGAATCTATGTGCTGGAGAACATTCTCGGAACACCTCCGACTCCTCCCCCACCCGATGTCGAGCCGATCGAACCTGACATTCGCGGCGTCACCACGATCCGGGAGCAGCTCATCAAACATCGCGAAGTGGAAACCTGCGCAGAATGCCATGAAAAGATTGATCCGATTGGTTTCGCCCTTGAAAACTACGATCCGATTGGAGGATGGCGGATTCGCTATATGGAGACCGGCAAGAAGCCGATGGTCGACGCCTCGGGACAATTCCCGGACGGGACCGGCTTCAAGGATGCCATCGAGCTGAAATCAGAATTGCTCGAACGTCGTCGCCAGTTTGCTCACGCTCTCACCGAGAAACTTCTCATCTACGGAACCGGCCGAACCATGACGATCACGGACCGCCATCACATTGATCGGATCGTCCACGACCTGGAGGAAAAAGGATGGGGATTCGGGGATCTTGTTCTCCTGGTCACCGAGAGCAGGCCATTCGTTGGAAAACGCTGATCAGTCAACAAAACCGGCGCGCCGGGCGTCGCGACTCATTTCCTCCTGAAACAGAACGGCCATGCCGCGAAGTCGCTTGATGAGGCTCTTCTGCCGAATCGGCCTCGACTCACCCGGATCTTTTTCCAGGTCATACACGGTCAGCTGAGGATTCAAATACATCTTGTAGTTCTCCGAGCGAACCGCCGCGAGAGCCCCGTGACTTCCATGGTAGAAGAAGGCGTTCACATAATCGTCACGGGTAAACCATTCCTCCCACTCCAATCCCTGCTGCCAACTCCGGCGGAGCGGAACGTCTACATTGAGTGACAAACCGGCAGACGCGGACGGAACCGTCTCAGTTTTTCCTGATAGAAGTGGGAGAATGTCGCGCCCGTCGATGACGGGATGATCGTCACCCATCCGGATCCCGGCAAAACTCGCGAGAGTGGGAAACCAGTCCAATGCCGTGATGACTTCATCGCATTCCACTCCGGCCGTGATCCCCGGACCGCGAATAATGGCCGGCACGCGAATACCGCACTCCCAGGTTGTCAGCTTGGTTCCCTTCATCGGCTGCTGAGGATTTCTCCCCGCGCCGCGCCCGTTGTCAGATGCGTAGAGAACGATCGTCTTTTCGGAAAGATTCAGCTCATCGAGTTTGTCGAGAAGCCTGCCCACGCCGTGATCAAGCTCCTGAATTGCATCGCCATACTCGCCCCACTCCGAGGAGCCCTGAAATTCTTTGCTCACGCCCAGTGGGTTGTGCAGCATCGTGTGCGGCAAATACAGAAAAAATGGCTCCTCTTTCCTTCTCTCGATAAATGCAATCGCCTCGTCGGTGTAGAGTTGAGTCAACTCGGCAGGGTCGGCAGGTCGCTTGACGACTTCGCCGTTTCTCACAATAGGAACCCCCTCGTCGCCAAAGTAGATCGTCTCGACCGGATCGAGATTGGAATACATCCCAAAATGATACTCAAAGCCCTGCGCATCGGGGAGAAAGGGTGCCTTGTCCCCGATGTGCCATTTGCCGACGCAGGCGGTGGCATAGCCATTCGCTTTGAACAATTCGGCCATCGTGACCTCGTCCGGATGAATACCCCGTTTGGAGTCCGCCCGCTGCACCCAGGTTTCCATTCCGATCCTGCGCGGATAACAGCCTGTCAGGAGGCCGGCACGGGAAGGGCTGCAAATCGGAGCGGCCGCATAGTAGTCGGTGAAACGAATCCCCTCCCTGGCAAGCCCATCGATCCGGGGCGTCTTCACCTCAGTGGCCCCGTAGCAACCGAGATCGTAATAGCCTTGATCGTCGATGAAGATCACGACGACGTTGGTCTTCTCCTCCGCCTTTAAGACAGGGAAAGCCAGGAGAAGCAAAAACGGGAGCAACAATCGGTTCATAACTCTATTACTCCGGGAATCCTGAAATTTGCCCAAAAAATCAGTCGAAGATCGGATAGAAGGTATTGAAAGCTGCCTCTCCGAACTCGGCCGGATCATTGAAACGGCGGTCCCGGTTCATCCCGTCAATCGCGAGCATTTCGTCCTCACTGAGCTCAAAGTCGTAGATCTCGATGTTCTCCTTCAAATGAAGCGCGGTCTGCGTTTTCGGAATGGCGACGGTGCCGCGTTGCACGGCCCAGCGAAGAGCAATTTGCCCGATCGTCCTGCCGTGCGCCGATGCCACATCCTGGATATCCGGATCATCAAAGAGAGACTCGTTCGCATCTGCCATCGAAAGCGGAACATAGGAACTCGCACCGAAAGGCGAAAACGCGGTCACCACGATCCCCTGCTCCTGACAATAGCGGAGAAGGTTCTGCTGCGTCAGATACGGATGCATTTCCACCTGATTCACAACCGGTTGGATTCTGGCGTGAGCTTTCACTTCCCGGAGCATCGCGGTTCCAAGGTTGCAGACCCCGATGTTTTTCACGAGCCCCTCATCGACCAGTTTTTCCATCGCTCCCCAAGTGTCGGAGTAAGGGACGTCGACATGCTTCATCGAAGGATTTTCTGCTTCCGGGTCAAACAACCATCCCGGTGGATAACGCTCCTCGAAAGGAATGTAGGCGAGTGTAACCGGGAAATGGATCAGGTAGAGGTCGAGCTCATCCAACCCGAGATCAGAAAGGGATCGCTCACAGGCGGCGCGAACATGATCTGGATGATGATAGGTATTCCAAAGCTTCGAGGTGATCCAGAGATCGTCGCGGGAGGCCCCTCCGTTCATTGCATTTTTCAGACCTTCCCCAACCGCCGGCTCATTACCGTAGTCACAGGCACAATCGAAATGACGATAGCCAAAGGAAACCGCTTCGGGAATGAGAGTGGGCAACACTTCATCGGGAATTTTCCACGTACCCAGACCGACTGATGGAATCTGTCCACCGCCCCGCACTTCAAAAGTTTTCAGAGAATCGCTCATCAGGAGTAGCCATAGCGATCTCCCCGCCTCTTAGCAAGTCCCGCCATCGCGAAATGGGGAAGTTCTGCTTGTTGACGACGCCCCTTTCTGCTGACTATCATACGCCGAAGGAATCTACCTTTTTAGTCATGAAATCTATTCTCGCAGCCACGCTTCTCCTTTTTGCCACTTGCTCACTACTACTCGCGAATCCTCCGGCCATGCTGATTTCGCAGGCAGCGGAAATCGCACAGGCGGATCTGGAGTCCCGCAATCTTCAAGGCACGATCTTTATCGAACAGATCAACTACAAAAAGGGCGGCGGCCTCAGCGGCGATCCATCCTACTGGGAAGTTCTCTGGAGCAAGCCCTTTCCCGCCCAGACCAAAGGGCGCAGCGAGATTGGTTTACGAATCACGATGGACGGAAACTACAAGCGTTCCGTGAAGTAGATCTGCACGTCACTCCACGATCTCCTGCTTCGGAAGCAACCAGCTTCCACCCACCGAAATCACAAGATTCAGGAGCAGTCCATAGAGACCGGGATTAAAGCCCGAGGTCTTCAGCGTGGAAAGAAAACCCGCCCCTTCGGGTGGCACCCAGAAAAAGGAGAGGGAAAACACGAGCCCGACCGCCATTCCGAGAAGGGTGGGAAGGGGTTTCATGCCCTTCCAGTGGATCCCGATCATAAAAGCGGGTGCCAGCTGAATCAGCATATCGAATTTCATGCCGAGGAGCTGCACCAGGGTGATCTCTCCCTCGAGCTGATCCAGGTAGATCGTCAGCCAGGTCAGCCCGAAAACGAGAACGATGGAAACACCTTTTCCCACCAGGGTAAGCTGTTTCTGGGAGGCATCCGGAGAAATCACCCCCTGGTAAATATCTTTGGTGAGCATGCTGGAAATCGAGAGCAGGGCTGAATCTCCCGTCGACATGATTGCTCCAATGATCGCCGCGAGAATCAAGAGCACGAGAAGACCGCCGAACCAACTTTCCGCGGCCACCTGGCGCAGCATCACGGTCAGGGCCGTATCCGAATTTGCCCCGTCGAGTTGGTCCGGAAGATGAGCCGCTACCGCGACGCCCACGAGGATGGCCACGAGAGTCGCGCAAAGCGGCATGAAAGACATCGCCGCCAATCCCTTTCGAAGGGCCCCGCTCGATTTCGCGGCGTAAATCCGCTGGATCGCCTGGGGATACAGCGCACCGGCAAACCCGAAGAGAAGCAGGAAGTTGATCCATTGTCGCAGGAGCTGCCCTTCCGGGGGCAATGCTTTTTCCGGAGAATGCTCCAGCAACTTGCGGGTCGTCTCCCCCGGCGATCCGAACTGCTGAAAAATAAGGACTAACAAAATCACAAACCCGAGCGCGAGGACGCTGCCCTGAATCACATCCGTCCACGCAACCGCGCGAAAGCCTCCCAGCAGCTCATAGATCAGCATGATGGCGGCCAGCCCGATGACTCCATAGGCAAAGGCCTGCTCTGCATCGTAGGTGGTCAGTCCTTCCACGGCACGCCCCATTGCAGTGAGCTGTGCGAGAAAGAAATTCCCCAGCGCCGCGACCATGATCGCCGTTCCGAGGAGATTCAGCGCCCGACTTCTAAAACGGTGATTGAGATAGTCCGTCGGCGTAATGAACCCGTGCTTCTTTGCCAGTTGATGAAGGCGGGGAGCAAACAGCTGGTAACTGATCACAATCGCGATCATGAATTGAACGGCCGTGATCCAGGCAAAACCGATCCGCGCCGACTTCCCGGTAAATCCAATGATCGTATTGCCGCTATACTGCGTCGCAAAGAGAGTCAGCCAGAGAACGAGAAATCCAACGCCTTTTCCGCCGAGATAGAAATCCCGGAGCGACTTTTCCCGACTGGCCCTTTTGCCAAGCCAACCGATTCCGATCAGGGAGAGCAGATACACCCCGATAAAGACGAGCCCACCGGTACCGAACGGAACTGAATCCGTCATTCGCCCTCCTCCTCTGAATCTTCAGGCCAGCGCGTCAGGAACAGCCAGGCGGTGTAACAGGAAATGACGAAGGAAGTGGCAATCGATACGACAACCCACAGGGGAAACCCGAAAAGAATCTGCCTCGAATCAGCAGGCCAATACCAGGGCACTGCGATTACAAAAAGACAAAGATAGACAACCCAGATCCATCGGGAATGATAGCCGCTCGTCGATTGCATTCGGCAACCCTAGACGAAAGGGCTCTGTCACGAGAGCAAAAACTCGTTCAATAGGAACGACGGATAATTCGGAATGTCTCTTCCGTCACTTTGAGAAATTGCTTATGCAAATGATCTCGTTCGTTCGGATACAGAACCCCGTCCGATTTGTACAAACATTCAAAGTGCTCCAGGTTCCGGATCTGAACTCGAAGGCGTGAGACAAGACCTGCGTTGAGTCCGTTGCACTCACAGGCCCAGGCAACCAGTTCTCCGAGCCAGACTTGATACCCGTTGATGACCGGTGTCTGGATCGATGGATTGACCGCCGCCGGATCGATCGCTTTCTCCTGCAACTCGCTGACAAAGTGATACAGATTCTGGATCATCTCCGTACCGAATTCAGGGTTGGGATTTCGCTGCCGCAACCACGCATGGGTTCGGTCCAGCAACTGACGATGCACGGACAATAAATCGCGACCGTAGTCATCACTGATCCGATCTTCCACCAGTGAAGTCCGGATCGCACGGTAGTTGATGGAAAAGGCTTCCTTCAAAGGAGACGGGAGCCCCTCGCCATTCATTTGCTTTTCAAAGACGACCAGTTCTTCCTGAATGCGGCTGAGCACAATCAGATCTCTCTGTGAAGGAACCGGAATGTAGGTCACACGACCGAGCAGATCATTGAGAGTATTCCGCTGCGTTCCTCCCGGGTTCCAGTTGTGATCAGCCTGAGAGGCCACCGGAAAAAGAATCGCCAGTGCAAAAACGGAACCGAAATAGGAAAAGTAGGACTTCATAGCAGGAGTGATCTCTCGCTACTTTGAGTCTCAATTATTATAGTTGCAATCTTTTTCGTAATTGCTTAATACGCCTTGGCAACCATGGCTCGTGGACTATTTGCGACGCTGAAGAATCTGGAAATTCTCTTGGGGCAGGTTTCCACCGTAGAGGAAAACGTAAGTTTTTCCTGCGAAGCCTCCCCGACCGACGATCGAAATTCTCACGAATTCCGCTACCGCCCTCCTTTCCTTCAACCCCGTAGAGGAAAACGTAAGTTTTTCCCGCGAAGCCTCCCCGACCGACGATCGAAATTCTCACGAATTCCGCTACGTTTCACTCCCCCACTCTCACCGGCGCTTCGCGGGCAATCCGCGACTGAAAGTCACCGAGGCCATACCAATAGGTCGGTTGATTGAGGTCGACCTCCTGCACGACCACCGACTCCCACGTTTCCGCGGTCACCAATCGATCTCCCTCCCGATTCCAGACGGCTGATTTCATCCAGTCCTTTTCGTGGTCGGTGTAGGTCGAACTGACCAGGAAAACCCCATTCTCGGCACAGCGCGCCGCAGCGAGTCTCGGGTTTCCGCCCCAGATCGGCAGAGCAATGATTTCCGCCCCGTTCATGGCCAGCTCGCGAGCGACTTCGGGGAAAAAGACATCGTAGCAGATCATCATGCCGACTTTGCCAAATCGCGTCTCAAAAACCGGATACTCGTCCCCGGGCGCAATCCCCCGGGCAATTTCCTCCCGGGGCAGGGTCACCTTTCGATACTTTCCGACGACCTCGCCTTCCGGGCCGATCAGAACAGCGACGTTGTAAACGAGGTGATCAACCCGCTCCGGCATTCCGACGACCAGGTAACAATCGTGTTTTTTCGCCAGCTCCCCGAAATAGGCGGTCGTCGGTCCCGGGATTGATTCCGCCACCGAAGCATAGTCATGCGTCACCCCTTTGCAGGTTAACAACTCCGGTAGAACAATCAGATCCGCTCCCTGCCCCGCCGCCTTTTCGATGAGAGGTCGCAAAAGCTCACAGTTTTCCATCACGGTTCGTCCGCGACCGGCCAGCTGCGTGTGCACCGAGGCCAGAGTAACTGGTCGCGGCCCGGGCGCTTCGACCGTTTGCCATTTCACATCCTGCCACTCGACAGAGCCGCCGGGAGCCCATCGAAGATGCAACTGGACGACCGCCCTGGTCGCATCTGTCGGCACAGGATACACACCGGACACCTCCATCCTTCCTTCGCTGTCCCGGGATTTGTCCCGAGGAAAATCCGGGCGCGCTGACGCCGTCTCCGATCCGAAATAGGCAGGATTGACCCGATGAGGACTCTTCACGACTTGCCCCTTGTCCCCATACCACTCAATCCGAACCGCGCACGAGCGCCTTTCGTGCGGCACCGCAGTCGCCTTCCGGAGAGCGTGAAACTGAACCCAGGTATCGCCCTCGACCGGAAATTCTTTCTCCCAGTAGCCATTGAGACCTTCCTGCTCATCGCTGGATAAGGTCAAGGTCCCGTCGTCCCGGATCTCGCCGGAAACACTCAACTCAGGACGGGGAGACTTCAGCTCCCAGTCCGTCCCCGCCACCGCAGTATGAAAAAACACCCCGAGAACGATCCAAACAGTCAACGCTTTCATTCCTGCTTTGTAGCGGGAATCCGAAAGCGTGGCCATCACGCATTACGGCCGCACTTTGGCGCGGCGAGGCGGGCCCTTAGCTCCCCCGTCTGCGACGACCACCTCCAGTTCGGGGCGAAGCTCTTTCAATTTCTTTACCAATGGCACTGTATCAAACGGCTTCTTCCGGCAATCGATCAACACCGCTTCGAGGCTCTTAACCTCCGCAATGGCCGACATATGCTCCGCAGTGAAAGAGTGAATATTTTCCAAAGACAGGACCTTCACAGGAATCTTCGCCAACGCTTTCAACCCGGCCGGAGTCATCGTTGTTTCCATTCCCGAAGGCGCATTCACATCCACTTTCACTTCCTCCAGGTGAGGGAATTCCGTGACCAGATGCAACAAATGCTCATCTCCCGGAACGAGAGGCGAGTGATACAGATTCACGGATTTTAAGTGGGGAAGATCCTTCAAAGTGAGAACCACATCACGATATTCTTCGGGAGTCTCTCTGTTCAAATCCCGCAATCCCATTGAACCACCGACGGTAAGGCTTTCGATAGGCAGGCCGGAAAACGGAGCCAGCGAGGAAATCGTTTTGCAGTGCCAGATCGTGAGAACTTTCAGCGCGGGCAACTCACGAAGAAATCCCCACTCCTCATTTCCCGCCATCGGGCTGTTCAAAGCGATTTGCTCCAGGTGCTTGAGCTCGCCGATCCGTTGCAACTCCGCCACGCTATGGGGTGGCTTTCCGCCGGAAAAAAGCTTTATCGCGTGTCCCTCTTCATTCTTCGCAATCCGCGCCCCGGCTTTTTCAAACAAAGCAATCACCTCCGCTTCGTTCGCCCGGAGTTCAGCCTGACAGACGCCCAACAAGAATAGAATTGAGACGCCGCGACCAATCGCCTGAAACCATTTCATCACCGAAATCTACAGGCTCTGCAGATGGGTCATGCTCTGCCGAATACTCGCGATCGGATCCGATGACTGGTCCTGCTCCACGTGGCAATGGGCCACCCCGGCATCGGCAGCCGCGACGAGAAGAGGCTCCACCGGAATCATGCCGTCTCCCAACTCCTGAAACGCATCGTTGGGAAGTTTTCCATACTCGGGGATAGAAGTGCCCTTTTTCAAGTCCTTGAGGTGGAGCTGGGAAACGCGACCTTTCAATTTCCGGATCAACTCTGCCGGATCCACTCCGCCGACCTTTACCCAGAAAGTATCAATTTCGAACTGCATTTCCGGAGCGAACTCCTCGATCAGAATATCGTAGCCACACTTTCCTCCCTCCATCGGCTGAAACTCAAAAGCGTGGTTGTGATAACAAAGCTGAATCCCTGCGCTTCTCGCCTCCACAGCCGCTTTATTCGTTCGTTCCGCGAGTTGCCGGTATCCGTCGAGATTCTCGCGATTGTGTCCGTGGATGTAGGGAATGACGAGATGGCTCAAACCGGCTTCCTTCGCCTTTTCCAAAATCTCAGAAAACGCAGGCACGCCCTCTTTGTCCGGCTGCGTTACCGACTCCCACGCAAAGTGAGAGGAATTCACCTTTAACCCGTTGTCCTTCGCTGCCGAAATCATATCGCCGGCATCGGGAAATCCGTAGGGTTCGACCTGCACATACCCCGCCTCCGCCACCGCCTTGATCGTTGCCCCGACGTCTTTCTTGATCTGGTTCCGCAAGGTATACAGCTGAATCCCGATGTTTTTCCGATACGGATTGCCCGCCTCCAGCGCAAAGGCAGGAAGCGTGATCGAAGAGGCAAGAGCAGACTGGAGAAAAAGACGACGTTTCATAGGCGGTAGAATTGAGAATAGGCGGTAATGCCAAGTCGATCAGTTTTCCGAAATTTGTTCACTCAAAAAATTGCGAAAAACACCGAGACCGGAGGATCATCTCATCTGCTCGTATGCCTGTTTCAATCAAAGAGAAATACCCGGATATGGAAAGGGCAGAGCCGATGAAGAGGATCGACAGCTGCCTGTCTGCTTCGTTCCGATTCCACCGCCCTCGCACTTTCCGAATAGTTGACCTGCAATCCCTGCGGAAAATCGTATGTTAATGGAACTGTAATTCGGCCCCTCATGCGGCAGTAAAACTCGACACGCCTACTCATGCACTCATTTCCACTTCTTCTCCTTCTCACCATCTTCCTCACCTCTTCCTTCGCTGAAGAAACCCGAACCGAAATCGTAACCTTCGCCAAAGGCTACGACAGTGCCGTGGTGACGGGGAAAATTACAGCGGAAGAATCCGTTCTCTACGAATTGAACGCCCGGGAAGGACAGTTTCTAAAAGTGAGCCTTCGGCCGGATAACAAGTCCGCGAATTTCAATATCTACATCCCCGGAAAGGGCCCCGGAGAGGACGCACTCTATGCCTCTGCCGCGGGGGGAACCGAATACACCGGACAGCTTTACAAGAGCGGCGTGCACACAGTTTCTGTCTTCCTTGTCCGCAGCGCGGCAAGAAGAGGGGAGGCCGCGAACTTTGACATCGCTTTCCGCATCAGCGATGAAAAACCCTCCGGCCCAATACCAGCTGAAATCGGACCGGCTGTGATGAAGCCCGCCACCGGGGACCTTCCGGTGGTCGATGCACCCGCAGTCTCTCCATGGGGAAAGGTTTCCCAGGCAACCTCGGACCACGCTCCACTACTTGAAAGGCAGGCCGGGATTCCCCGGGCAGTTGCGGTGACTCCGGTATCAATTACCACCCTCGTCCTGGAAGAGGGACTGCTCGGATACGTCACTGAGATTTCCGCCAAATACGACACGATGGAGGAACCTTCCGAAGTCGATGTAACTGTGATCGAGGGCGGTATCCTCGATGACGACCTTCACGGCATTCGCCATGTCGTCACTCTCCTGAGAAACAGAAACAACCAGTGGCGGGTCGCTGGGTATACTCGCGGCGAGTTAAGACGACACCATTTCAAGTAGGATTTCCCCGCCTCCCGCACCAGTCGAGTCAGGATTCTTTTGAAATATGCCGGAAAAGGGGCGGGAAAGCGGAGATATATCCAGTAGCTCAGGCAGAAGCCAAAGAGTCGGACGCCTGATCAATCAGGGCCTCGATCGCAGCCTTGCTTTGCACACCGCGGGTCGCGGCGACCGGCTCTCCACTCTGGAAGACAATCAGGCTCGGAACCGACGTAATCTGGAAGCGCTCTGCAATGTCGCGGGCTTCGTCGATGTCGACTTTGGCGACAATGGCCTGTCCGTCCTTGTCGGCCGCAATTTGATCAATGACAGGGCCCAGCATCTTGCAGGGCCCGCACCACTGGGCGTGGAAATCAACGAGAACCGGAACCGTCGCATCAGCGAGAGTTTGGTCAAAATTGGAGGAATTGAGTTCGATTGCTTTCATAGGAATATTGGGTTGTTACCCTATAAGACAGATCTGTCTGTTATTCCTTACAATCGGGGATTCGTTTTTTTGGGAAATTGGGTGGCGCGCCTCTCCGCAGAGGAATTCGTAAGAATTTCTTCCGCGGGACCGCAGTGGATCCGCAAGGAAAGACTCTCGTTTTTCCCTACCCACCCTCGAGCGCATCCTTTCCCCTCCGGTGTGCCTCCACGACTGACATTGTCTTGGGAGTGACTTTCTCCACGGCCTGCTCCAACACGAGATAGGGAGAGATCCCCGCCTCCTTCAATTGCCCGATCAATCTCGAATAGTCGATATCACCCTTCAGGGAAAACGCCTCGTTCCAGGTTCCGGAAGTCGACTGGCGTAGATGCAGTTCGACGATTCGCTCTCCGTAGTGAGCCAACGCATCGAACACGGCGACTTCCGAATTTCCGCATCCCCGGAAAACCCAGTGCGCGTCGAGACAGAATTTCACGTTGTCCGGATCGGTCGATGTGAGCATATGGTGAAATTCACGCGCTCCGTTTCTCAATTCGATATCGTGGTTGTGATAGGCGAGGGAAATCCCCATCTTGCGAAGTTCCGCCCCGAGGCGATCGAGTGATTTCGCCTGGAAGCGAAGCTGCTCGTCCGACTTGTTCTCCGGTCCGCCCCAGCGAATCGGAGATGGATTGGTCACAATGATCTCCGTGCCCAAGTCCTTCGCTTCTGCCGCAATCGCAAGAACCCCTGCTATGCTTTCCTTCACCTTGTCCCGATCATGCAGGGTGCTGTTGAGGTAGAGCGATCGCATCAAAAGGCCATGCTTTTTCAATCGATTCGCGAGCCCTTCGAATTCGGCCGTGCCATTGATGATTGGCTCGTATCCAGTGATTCCCGTGCTCGCAATATCCGCCATCAAAGAGTCGGAATGATGCTCAAAGCGATCACCAGTCCGCTTGGCAAAAGTGATCCAGGGATAGATGTTCGTCGCCACCGGATTTCCCGATTCTTCTGCGGCCCTCAAGAACGTGGCCAGCCCCATCGTTCCGGCAGCGCCGATCCAGTTTCTACGCGAGAAGGATGTTTTCATAAATCTCTTAGAGTCTTGTCAGGGAAGAGGAACCTGCACCGGGTGCTGTAAGTAAGCGATGAGATCCCGGACCGAATCCTCATCCAGTGCCTGCAGCAATCCTTCCGGCATCATCGACACCGGGGAAACCTCGCGCTTTTCAATGTCGCTTTTTGCAATGGTCATTTCCTCCGTCAACTGACGAAGCGTTATTGTCTTCTCACTTTCACCTGCAACTACCCCCGTGAGAAGGCGACCGTCCCTGAGCGTAAAAATCGACATTTGATAGTCCGCGCTGACGACCGCCCCGGGATCGAGAATATTTTCCAGCAAGTATCCCAGATCAGAGCGCCCTGAACCGGTCAGGTCGGGTCCGATTTTTCCACCCTCTCCATACATCAGGTGGCAGGCACCGCAAATTCCGGCATAAAGCTGTCGACCTTTCGAAAGATTCGCTTCGGAAAGGACTTCGGGTGTCAATTTCGCGGTCCACTTCTCGATCAACTTGCGCTTGTCTTCCGCAGAATCGCGAACCTCCCCCCAGACAGAGCCAAGAAGAGCGGAGAGATCCTCGTTTTCGAAAGATCGAACCTGGCGAGCCTGGAACGCGGAAAGATCGGACTTCGGAATTCTGCCGTCCTTCATTTCCTCCAGCATGGCCTCAGCCCACTCCGGTCGACTCACAAGGGAATCCATTACCGCCGGCTTTTCCGCCGGAGAGAACCGCCGGTATTGCTTTGCGAGTTGTTTCCCAAGATTCGGGTCGTCGAAGAGAGTCAGTCCCTTTACCGCCGTCGCATTGATGAGCCGATCATCGAGGAGCGATTCGCAGATTTCCCGCAAATCATCGGGCCTCGCATCGATGAGCGTCTTTAGCGCTGCCTTCCTCATGGCGGAGTCAGCCCCGCGATCCAGGGCCACCTTCTTGATATCATCGAGAGCGCGACCACTGCCAAAGAGCACGCTGAGCGGTTGCACCATTTCCGCGAGAGACTCACTATCGATCCTTTCTGATTTTGCGACGAAGTCGTCCCAGGATTTGGGCTTCGGCGCTTTCCGCCATCCCTCCAGGCCATCGCCCACCCCGGTCAAAATGGCGAGTTGCACGGGTGTCGGAGCATCGGCAGCAAGGGAGATCAATGCGTCAAGGGACTGCGGGGCCTCTTCGATCCGCGCGCTGAGGCTTCGCGAAATCCAGCGGATCAGATTCGGCCAGCGGGTTTCTTTGGCGATGGAGACCAGAGCCCCCGGATCTGATTCGGCAAGAGGGCTGATGCCATACCAGACCATCGAAGGAAGGTTTTGATCGTCGGCGTCTTCTCCCCTCGCAGCGAGCGCTTTGCCGAGTTCCGCACGCTGTGGCAAAGGCAGGCGCTGTAAGGCTGACGCGAGCGCAAGCCGGACAAGTCCGGAGTCGTCCTGTTGAGCGCGAGCGAGAAAGGCATTGAAAATCCCCCGGGGAAGCGGCTCCGGTATTCTCTCCGCATACGGCCCGATAATCGTATCGATCGGTTGTTTATCGGTCAGGATTCGAATGGTCCACACGCGGATGCTTTCCTCTCGATCTGCAATCAGCCCGCTCCATTGCGGAAGAGATCCTCCGTTCGAAGTCGATGCCCACAGCGCACGCAAGCGAACGGCAACAGGCTCCTCTACGGAATGAGCCATCGAGAGCAAGGTAGGACGACATTCTTCCAATCCCCCCAGAGTGCCTCCCGCCGCCCAGATTTGCCGATCAAACCAGGGGCGGTCTCCCCGCATCTCCATCAGGGTTGCCGGAGTCATCGTCTCGAGCAAACTCAAATCCGGCACCTGTTTTTCCCCATAGGAAATTCGATAAATCCGGCCACTCGTTCGGTGCACGCCGGTGTGATCGTGACATTCTCCGGTGTCGCTCCAATCGATCATATACACCGCACCATCAGGACCCGGCTGGATGTCGAGCCCGCGAAACCATTCGTCGCCCATCAGGAAAACATCCGGCTCGTGGCGTCCTACGAATCCGCTCCCATCCCGATCGAGCCGCTCCACGTTCGTCCGACGACCATGCATGTTGATCGTGAAGAGACGGTCGTGAAATTGCTCCGGCCATGCGCTGCCCTGGTAGATCATCATTCCGATATGGGCATGCCCACCTCCGAATTCGTTGGCGGCACCGTCGCGGGAATCGGACCACTTTCCCGTCCTGTCGTAATGATAGTGATCCGCGTGCGTGTCGATGCGCTCATAGACAAACGGATTCGGATCGGCTCCGAAACTCTCCGTGAAATGGGCTCCGTGAATTCCATGCCAGAGGTGGCCGTTCACCGTGTTGATAAAAAACAATTCTCCATTGCGATCCCAGTCATGCCCCCAGGGGTTCGTCGTTCCGTGGGTGAGCATTTCAAACACTTTGCGTTCCGGGTGGTAGCGCCAGATCCCGCCTTTCATTGGAATGCGTTCGCTTTCGGGAGTTCCCGGGACGCCGACCTTGCCGGGACAGGAATGTCCGCAACGCCCATAGAGCCAACCATCAGGCCCCCAGCGAAGACCATTGGCGAAGTTGTGGTAGTTGCTTTGCGCGACAGTGAACCCATCCAAAACTACTTCCGGCGCACCATCCGGTTTGTCGTCCTCGTCCCGATCCGGGAGGAACAGCAACTGAGGCGGGCACATGAGCCAAACCCCGCCGCGCCCCACTTCGACACTGGTGAGCATCTGGACTTCGTCTGTGAATACTTTTCGCGAATCCGCCGTGCCATCTCCATCCGTGTCTTCCAGAATGAGGACCCGATCCTTCAGGGAGAGATCGAAACGCATCGCCCGCTCGGCGTAGGTGTAGTTCTCCGCGATCCACATTCTCCCCTTCCGGTCCCAGGCCATCGCGATCGGATTCCGCACTTCGGGCTCGGCGGCGAAAAGGTTGGCGGAAAACCCTTCCGGAAGTTTCAGCATCGCAAGAGCCTCTTCCGGCGAAGGAGGCCGGGCTGCCTTATCAGGCTCGCTGTTGTATACTTCGGGAAAGTCTTCCCCGCAGAGCAAACCGACAAGGCCGAAATTCAGGAGAAACAGGAAAAGCAAAGAGCGCATCATCATTGGGTTCACGAATTTCATTTTACCCTACCATGGGATTTCTCCGAGACGGATTTCCGCCATTTCTGCAATTTTCGAGAGGAAGATTCTATGAGACAACTCTCCCATGAGAATCGTCCTTTCCCCGCTATTCCTACTTCTCTTTTTCCCAATGGGTTGCTCTGCTCCTCCCGGGGAGGAAGCCAATATTCCTGTTGCGATGGAGGGCACTGTCCTTTTCCTCGGAGATTCCATCACCCACGCCGGGCACTACGTGGCTGACCTCGATGCGGTGTTGCAAACAAGGGCGAACGACGCTGAGCTCATCAATCTCGGCCTCCCCAGCGAAACCTGCACCGGGCTCTCCGAACCGGACCACCCCTTTCCCCGCCCCAATGTTCACGACCGGATCGACAATGCACTTCGCATTGTAAAACCGGATCTTGTCTTCGCCTGCTACGGAATGAACGACGGGATTTATCATCCTTTCAGCGAAGAACGATTTCAGGCCTACCAGGCCGGGATCGGGGCAATCATCGAAAAGGTTCACGCGTCGGGCGCAAAGCTCGTTCTGATGACTCCGCCCCCCTTTGATCCCGAACCTCTCCGCGCGAAGGGAAAACTGAAAGCAGCCGGCGCGGAAAAGTACGCGTGGTTCGAAATTTACGAAAACTACGACACCGAAGTCATGGCCCCCTATTCGGAATGGATTCTTCGACAGGATGATCGGGTCGAGGGAGTCATCGACCTTCGCACCCCCGTTCTCAAAGCCGTCTCGGAAAAGCGAAAGACGGAACCCGGTTTCACCCTTTCCAACGACGGAGTCCACATCAATGCCGATGGGCACACGCTCGTATCCCGGGCGATTCTCGACTATCTCGGAATCGGCGCCGCGGCCATCGACGAACTCGACCCGGCAGTTCACGACCTCACGGAAAAGCGGCAGAAAATCCTGCACGACGCCTGGCTCAGCCACGTTGGCCATACCCGCCCGCAAACGAAACCCGGGCTGCCCCTTGAGACGGCCCGCATCGCCGCGTCCCTGATCGGGAGCGAAAAACCGGTTTCCCTTTTCAACGGTGTCGATTTAAAAAACTGGGAGGGCGACGAATCGATCTGGGCGGTCGAAGACGGAGTCATCGTCGGTCGGAATGAGGAAGCAGTCCCCTCCAGCACCTATCTTTTCACGAAATCGAGTCACCGGAATTTCCGTCTGATCGTCGATGTGAAACAAACGGTCTCGGAAAAGCACTCCACCATGCATTCGGCCGTCGCGGTCCTGGGTGAGCGCTTCACGGACAAGGGAGACAACCCCTTCGGATTCAAAGGACCTCTCCTGATGTTCTGTCATGACTGGGGAATCTGGGACGCCTATCGCCGCAATCGAATCGAACCCGCCGGCCAGAAAGGCGGGCTCAAGATAGCCGCGGAAAAGAAGGGAGACTGGAATCGCTGTGAAATCCTCGTCCTCGAAAACCGGATTCGTTTCGTTGCCAACGGGGAACTCGTTTTCGACTTCACGGATGAGCCCGGGATGCTTCAGAAGTCTCCCCTCGGATTGCAGATTCACTCCAACCAGAAGCCACAGGAATACCGATTCCGCGGCCTCGTCCTTTGCGAGAATCCGCAAGACAAGCTGGTGACTTTGAAGGAATAGAGAAAATCTATTTCCAGACAAATCCGGGAACCGGAGCAAACACTTTCAGCTCTCTTCCGTTTTCCAGCGCCGGTCCCGGAGTGGATCGCCCCTGTTTTAAAACGGCCCGGAATTCTCCGATCATTTCCGCAACCAACTCCTCGTTTTGCGCCGCGACATTGGTCGTCTCTCCCGGGTCCGCTTCCAGATCGAAGAGTTGCAGAAACGGAGGCTGCTCCAACTCCGCGTGATTCTTTGGCGCTTTCCCATAGGTCTCTACGGCGGCTTTCCAGGCCTCGTCAGAAACTGGAGGCGTGGCAAAAGAGCCCGCACTTCCACTTCCCGGACAGAGCAAAAGCTTCCATTTCCCTTTTCGAAAGACGTTTCCTCTCGTTCCCCGGATCACCATCGATTCCCGGGTCCGAGTCGCCTCCGGATTCTTGAGTTGAGAAAGAAAGCTGATCGAATCCGGAGCCTCGTCCTCCTCCAGCTTCACTCCCGCAACATCGGCCCAGGTCGCCATGAGATCATTCAGTCCGATGAGCGATTCATTGACCGCCCCCGCGGGAATCGTTCCCGGCCACTTCGCGGCGAAGGGAACTCGATTGCCACCTTCAAAAGCGGAAAACTTGTAGCCGCGCCAGGGGCCACGGGAAAAGTGACCCTCCTCTTCCATTTCTTTCATCTGAAAAGCCGTCGCTTCCCTTTGCCGCCCGGAATAGTGCCCGGGACCGTGATCAGACGATACCATGACAAGAGTGCTTTCGGTGAGGCCGGCCTGTTTTAGCGAATCGACAACCCGCCCGATACAGGCATCCACGTTCATGACAAAGTCTCCGTAGATGCCGATCCGGCTTTTTCCCTCGAACTCCGGCTCAGGGGAAGTCGGCGTGTGCGGAGCCGTCAGTGCCACGTATAGAAAGAAGGGCTTCTCTTCCCCGGCCTGCTCGCGAATGTAGCGATCCGCTTCCCGACAGAAAGTGGGTAGCACTTCATGATCGACAAAGTCCTCCGAGGCCGGACCGACTCGATTAAACGCACTCCAGCCTTTTTGAGCGGTTACGTTTCCCTGCCACTCGTTGTTGCGCACATAGGCGTAGGGAAACATGTCGAGGGACCCCGGCAGAATGAAGCTTTCCTCAAATCCAAACTGCGGCACACCGATCTGAAGAGCCCGGGTGAAATCGGTATTCGCAGGTCCCTGCACCTTCCCGTCCTTCGTCGTCATGCGCGTCCCGAGATGCCACTTCCCCACATAACCGGTCGCATAACCGGCGCGTTGAAACATGTCCCCGAGGGTGAACTGCGTTTCCGGAAACTGCAGCCCGATGAATCCCCACGGTCCACCTTTTTCTTTCTCTCCGAATCGAAGCGCATAGCGGCCCGTCATGATCGAGGTTCGACTGGGAACACAAACCGAATCAGTCACATGAGCATCAGTAAATTTCATTCCGTCGCGGCAGAGCTGATCGAAATGAGGAGTGTCGATCTGGCAGCGCTCGCCACCAAACGCCTCGATGTCTCCATAACCAAGATCGTCGGCCAGGATAAAGACGATGTTGGGGCGATCGGCGAAAACGGACGATCCCGAAACAAGAAGTGTGAAAAGAAGAATGCGTATCATGAGGGTTACCGCTACCCGATTTCGGGGACAGGGCAATTCCCGCATTTGCAGGTCTGCAAAGTTAAGGGTCACGCTTCCCCTCCTCCAAACGAAGCCTTGAGTAATCTACTTCGGGATTTGACCGGGGCTCTGTTTCACGCAAGCAGTGCTCATCGATATGAACCTGAAGCCTGAACCCTCCACTCGTGAAACCGTGACAAGCGGATCGGAGGCGGTCTCAGAATTTGATTGGAAGAGAACACTGCTTCGCTTTCATCAAAACATTCAGGCCGATCACATTCAAATTGTCGCCGCCGGAGTCGCTTTCTATTTCTTCCTCGCCCTCTTCCCCGGAATCGCCGCCATCGTCTCTCTCTGCGGCCTCGTTGTGGATCCGGCAGAAGTCGAAATCTGGCTCGGACAACTCACCTCGATTCTCCCCGGGAAAACGCACGAGATGCTTTCCAACATTCTCAAAGGCTTTGCCGGAATGGCGAATGCCACCCACGGATTCAGCTTCGCGTTCAGTCTCGCTCTCAGTTTTTTCAGTGCGAAAAAGGGAACCGCGGCACTTTTCACCGGAATCAACATCGCCTACAACGTGAAGGAAAAACGCGGCCTGTTTGCTAATTTTGGCATCCACTTGGTCCACACTCTGGGAACGATCGTCCTGGGACTCGCTGCGGTCAGCCTGATCGCCGGCTGGCCTGCCGCTGTGAATTTCCTCGATCTGCCTACTCACATTGCGAAGCCGGTGAGTTGGTTGATGTGGGTGATCTTGACCATCCTTGCCGTCGCAGCACTCATGGTCACCTACAAAGTTGCCCCGGCAAGGCATCGCAAAGCTTCCAAATGGATCAATGGTGGTGCTGCCTCGGCCGCTTTTCTCTGGATCATTGGTTCACTTCTCTTTTCCTGGTATGTGAACAATTTCGGAAACTTCGACCGGATGTACGGAAGCATGGCGGCCGTGATCATTCTGCTTCTCTGGCTGTTCCTGACCTCTTTTTCGATTCTTCTCGGCGCGGAAATCAATTCCGAACTGGAGTATCGGGCTGCCCATCGTAAGCGTTGCGAAGATGAGGCATAGCGGAAGTCGTGAGACTTTCGAAGGCGAGTCCTCCGGGAGAAAAACTCGCGTTTCCCTCTACGGTAATGCTCAGGGAGTGGCCAGCAGGAACGCCGTGTAGAGGACATCCGCAGTGAGTCGGGCATTCTCCTCCGCGACCTGGCTCAAATAACGATCCGTTTTCTCACTCGACCCTTTCGCCTCCCACTCATCTTCCAGATGCGCGGCAACAAAACCGTCGCGCCTGGTGTAGATTTCTTCGGCAAATTGACGACTCGCAAAGAGCCGATCCACGAATTCCCGCGACGCCTCCTCAGCCGTATCACCGAGGATCTTCGGCGAATAGCCCTTCAACTCTGCGCTCATGCCCTTCCCTCCCACAAACCAAAACAGAGAACTGCTCTGCGGTTTCTCGCGGAAGCTCTTTTCTTTCCTTTGCAGGCCATGATCAGAAAGAGTGCTCTCGAAAGCTTCCCGCTGTGGGGTATATCCATCCCAGACGTGATAAGGCGAAACCCGATCCTGAATCGCGTGAGCAAAACTACCGAAGTATTCCGCGGCAATGACATCGTTCCCCTCGCGAAAGGCGGCGGAAATCTTTTCGAAATACCACTTCGAGCCTTTGTGGGCGAACTCCCGGTTCACTTCTTCGGTCTGAAACGTGAAGTAATGATAGGTCTTTGGTCGCGGCCCTTCCCATTCGAGACGATCCGGCCCGGCGTAGGTGATGGGCGGAAGAAAGGTTCCGTTTTTTTCCGCATACAAGAAACCGGCGGCACGGACCCGCTCCTCCAGATCTTCCTCATTGCGCGAGGGACCGTCCACGTAGTCGGGGTGTTTACTGAAGTGATTCGAAACATACCAGGAAATCGTCTCCTCCTTCCCGAGGAATTCGTTCCGGTGCAAAGCCCTCCATCGCTTCTGCAATTCGACAGGTTGTACCTCGAGCGCGGCCTCCGTAATGATCCGGTGCCCCACGCCCCAACCGTTCGAGTAAAACGGTTGGAAAAGTACGAACAGGAAGAGCAGACCGCTGCAGTGCCTTGCTTTCATTTCTCCTGACAATGACACAACCTACACCGTGCTCTGCAGTCCATCCATTTCATCGGAACTGGTCGCGAACCGCTCAAATTCCAATCCGGCCTGGTGAATGGCACTCAGATAGAGATTCGGAAGCGGATAGTTCTCTTTCTGACTGAAGGCGAGATGCTGCCCGTGTTTGAATCCACCTCCGCCAAAAAGAACCGGCATGTTTTTATTGTCATGTGAGGACGCGTTTCCGAGGTTCGAGGTCAGGAGCACCATGGTATCGTCGAGGAGACTGGTTCCGTTCTGATCAACCCCCTTTAGATCGCGCAAAAAGTTACCCCAGGCATCGACCATGGCCTGCTCGACGATGGCAAGCTGATCGAGTTTCTCCTCATCACGCCCGTGGTGGCTCAGGCCGTGGTAACTCTGATCAACACCTTCCAATGCATTCACGGTATTCCCGGTGCAATGAAGCGTAACGAAACGGGTCGAGTCCGTTTGCAGAGCGAGGAAAACAACGTCGAGCATGGCTCGTTTCAAATCCGCCGCATTGTTCCGGTCGGGAAGCCCTACCTTCGTTTTAACTTTCGGCTTGGGTTTCTTGATCCATGCCTCATCCGCTTCGAGGCGTTGTTCCAGTTCCCGAACGCTCGTGAACCAGGCGTCGAGCTTTTCGCGGTCTCCCGCACCAACTTCGCGTTGCAGGGCTTTCGCCTCCGCTCCGACAATGTCCATGACGCTCTGGCCACCGCGAACGAGTTCCGCCTCACGTCTCTTTGCATCAGGTGAATCATCGATGAAAAGTTTTGCGAAGAGCTTCTTCGGATCCTGCATCGCCGGGATCATCGCTCCGTTCTCCGTGTAGGAAGGACTGCGCTCGCTCCCGGTGTTCAGTACGAGAGAGGGAAAGCGGGTCTCGTGTCCGAGATGCTTCGCCATCAACTGATCAATCGAAATCGTATTCCGGGAAGAACCACCCGCCGAGTTCGGACAGGCGGAAAAGATGCTCGCCTCTGCGGTATGCCCGCCTTTGACCCCCGGGTGAGAGGATCCTGACACGACCGTAAAATCTTCCCGCAGATCCTGAATCGACTTGAGATACCGCGACGGTTTGTAGTCACGCCCTTTTCCCTCCGGAACCAGATTCGGGTTGTGCAATCCGAGAGAAAGACTGACTCCCACGAAACGTTTCGGCGAAACCGGTGCGGACGCACCAAAGGCAGGATTCATCGCATCGAGCCAGGGAAGGCCGAGGGCGATTCCGGCTCCCCGCAGAACCGTTCGGCGGGAGAGATGATTTCCAGTGTGAATATGAACGTTTTTCATGATCCGTGGGGAGTATCCTATTTGTATTGAAAGATGGGGCTGGCAATGGACTTTCTCAGCAGCGTTCCGAAGCCGTAATCAGAGTCCTTTGCTGAGGTAACCATCTTGCGAATCGTCTCTTCGTCGCTGAAACGAGTCTCCGCTCCGGTCGCGTAGGTGAGCAACTGTTTTACGAAATTCTCCGCCAGCATTTCGGGTCGTCCTGTGTAAATCGACTTCCATTGATGGATCCCTGCGAAAGGCTTTCCGTCGGGAGTTACGCCGCTGGGATCGACCTTGGCCGCGTCTTTGACGGTCCCGTAGGCTTTCCGCCATTGGCCGATCGGATCAAAATTTTCGAGGGCAAATCCCGCCGGATCAATCTTGGCATGGCAGGAAGCACAGGTCTCGTCAGCGCTGTGCTTCGCCAGTTGGTCGCGAATACTGACGGCACCCCGAATGTCGGGCTCAACCGCCGGAACATTGGGTGGAGGCGGGGGTGTTTCGAGACCGAGAATGCGCTCATTGATCCAGATCCCCCGTAAAATTGGCGAGGTCACGGAGCCGTCCGCCGTCACCTTGAGAACCGAGCCCTGCGTGACCAGTCCGGACCGCGCCGTCTCGGGGAGACTGACTCTTTGTAATCCCTCACCCGCCTTGACCTGCACCTCATTCAATCCGTAGTGAACCTTCAGACGCGAATCAAGCATCGCAAAATCCGAAGTAATCAGGTTCCGGGCACCCAGGTTCTTGCGAATCATCTCGGCGACAAAAGCCCGCGTCTCCGCCACCATCGACTCCTGCAGGATGGGATCAAACTCCCGGAAGCGACGGGGATCCGGGGTCGTAAAATCGATCTCTTTCAGATTCAGCCATTGGTCGGTGAAACTGGCAATGAAGCGTTCCGACTTCGGGTCCTTGAGCATTCGGTCAACCTGCTGCTGAAGGATCGCAGACTGGGAAAGCTTCTTCGACCTGGCCAGATTGAGAAGTTCCTCATCGGGAAGACTGTCCCAGAGAAAGTAGCTGAGGCGCGAGGCGAGGGAATAATCGTCGAGCTTTCCCGGTTTTTCGATGAATCCCAAAAATCGGGGGGAGCACAGAACGGCCCGGTATCCCACTCGAAGCGAAGTTTCGAGCGACTTACTCGTTTCCCATTTTTTCAGAGCTAGATCGATATAGGGCTGAACCTGCTCTTTCGTAACCGGCCGACGAAATGCCTTTTCAGCAAAGAGCGGAACGAGACGTTTGATCGTCCACTGCTTGCTCTCCACGACCGGCTTTCCTTTTTCAAATTTTACTCCCGGATAGATCACCTTCCGAATCTGGTCCCGCGTCGCGTTGGGGTAGATTCGCTCCATCTTGATCGAATCAAAGGAGATCCCGGCAAATCCATCCTTCGCGAGATCCCGACCTTTGTAGGAAACATTTCCGCCAGTAGCACCTGTCGGGGCCGGGCGATCCGTTCCCTCGTTCGGTTCAAATTCGAGCATGTGCCCCTTTTGGATCCATGCCTCGAAACTTTGGGTTCGAGGTTTCGCGATCGCCTCAACACTGCCGACATAGTAAAGAATCGGCTCATTGGAAGAACAGGCACCGGATCGGATCGACCCCCATACAGCATCATCGGGCCCGCGATTGATCCCCCGGAAATTGTTCACCGTTACACGATACCAACCCGACTCGGGAACCGCGGTCTTCGGCATGCGGCCAGTAAACTGGAGGTTCATGCGCCAGGTGATCGTTTTCCCGTTTCGAGCTTCCGGCCCGCGGTAGTTTCCCCCCGTCCGAAAAGTCAGGTCTTTCGCCGCGAGCGTCTTTCGGTAGCTCTTTTCCCCCCGATGAACGCGATCAAAGGCCTCGGTCAGGGCGGCATTGGCGGCATTGAGATATTTCTCCAGATGAAAATGACTCAGCTGCTGAGTTTCGGCCACGGTTTCAAATCCATGCCCGGCGTCTTCCATCGGAAGAAATCCGAGCAGGGGGATGTCGATCCCGAGCAGGTCGTGGAGCGAATTCTCGTATTCGACCGGAGTGAGACGACGACCGTGAACCCTGCCAAACTGCTCCAGAAAAGCTTTGTCAGTTTCTATCAACGGACTCCGCAAAGTCTTCAGAAAAGCCGCCATTTCACCGGAATCAGGACGCGGCTTCTTTTTCGGCGGCATCTCCCCGTCTTTGACACGCTGATAGATCAGATCCCAGGCCGCGAATTCCGCGGGATTTTTCAGATCAAAATTGAGCGCCGTCAGGTCGAGGTCCCCTTCAGTCGTCAAATCATCGTGGCATTCGAGACAGTGTTGCTCGAGAAAAGGATTCAGCTTTTTCCAGATGTCCTCATCGGCCGATACGGTCCTGCCGACCCATGCGAACGCACCGGTAGCGAGGAGACAAATCAGGAGGTGAGAGGAAGGAGCGCGCATTCTAGGAGGTTACGATTACCCGGGGAGAAACGAAGCCGCTTATTGGCAAGGATTCAAGCAGTGGTAACGCCGCAGAGACGGACCTCCCAAGCGGGAATGCGCCTGCTTTTCCGGTTAACCTTTTCGGTGAAGAATCCCGGCTTGCTCCACGAAGTCCTACGATGCCGCCTCCTCTCAAACCGCGAGGCGCCCTGCTGGAGAGACGTAACGAGGGCCTTTTCCTATCGTCGCGACCATCGCAGCCACTTTTCCATGATCGCTTTCACCTTCGGCGTCAGCTTGGTCCGGTTGTAAAGATCGCCGACTTTCCGGATCGCTTCGCCTACCGTCGGATAGGGATGAATCGTTTTGACAATCTTCCCGAGGCCAACCCCGTTTGTCATCGCGAGGGTCAGTTCACCGATCATATCGCCGGCATTGGCACCCACAACCGTCGCGCCAACGATTTTATCGGTTCCCTTTTTCAGATGAACCCGGACAAAGCCGTCCGTTTCTCCCGAGAGAATCGCGCGATCCACTCCGCTCAGTTCCTGAGTAAAGGTATCAATCTCGAGCCCCTTCTCTTTCGCTTCTTTCGGGCTCACGCCAACGTGCGCCACTTCCGGCTCGCAGTAGGTGGCCCGGGGAATCACGAGATTGCTCTCTTTGCCCCGACCGAGAAAGAGGGCGTTTCCGATCACAGTGCGGGCCATGAAATCAGCCGCGTGGGTAAATTTGAAACGCGAGCAAATGTCTCCGGCCGCGTAGATGTTCTTTACGGTCGTTTGCAGCCGGTCATTCACCTCCACACCTGCCTTGGAAAATTGGATTCCCACATCCTCGAGGCCGAGGTCTTCGACGTTGGGAGCGCGACCTACGGCGATGAGAATCCGGTCGACGGTTTCGTCATATCCACCTTCAACCGCGTCGACCTTGAGCCGGACACCTCCACCCTCACCGGGGCTGAGCTGAAGCTCTCGGCCGTGCTGGAGAATCGTGACCCCGTCCTTCTCGAGGGCTTTCCGGACAAGCGCTCCCGCGTCGGGATCTTCGCGGGGAAGAATACCATCGGCGGACTCCACCAGGAAAACGTGCGATCCGAGCCGGGCAAAGCTTTGCGCCATTTCCACTCCAATCGGCCCGGCCCCTACAATCCCGAACCGTTTCGGAATTTCTGTGAGCGAAAAGAGAGTCTCGTTGGTGAGGTAGTCGACTTGATCAAGCCCGGGGATAGCAGGAGCCGAGGCACGGGCCCCCGTGGCGATCGTCGCTTTTTTGAAGGTCAACTCCGTTCCGTCTACGTCAATGGTGTTGGCACTTGTGAATTTTCCCTGGCCGATAAAGACATCGATACCCAGTTCCTGAAATCGTGCTGCGGAGTCGTGCGGACTGATGTCCGAACGAAGTTTTCTCATTCGCTCCATCGCAGCGCCGAAATCCACGGTGACTCCCCCGGGAACATGGACCCCGAACTCCGCCGCGTCCCGCACCTGGGCCGCCCGCTTTGCCGCGGCAATGATCGCCTTTGAAGGGACACAGCCCACGTTGAGGCAGTCCCCTCCGAGGAGACTGCGTTCGATCAGCGCCACTTTCGCTCCGAGGCCGGCCGCCCCGGCCGCGGTGACGAGCCCGGCCGTTCCCCCTCCAATGACGACCATGTTATAGGTCCCATCCGGAGTCGGGTTGACCCAGTCGACGGGGTGAACATTCGACTGGAGTTTTTGGTTGTGCTCGTCGAGCGGTTGAAGCGGGGTGAGATGACTCATTGAAGCTGGATTAGACGTGCAAGGATGAAAATTAACAGACCAAGCTGTCTGTAGAACACCACCTTAACAGACAAGTCTGTCTTAACGCAATGAAAATCTCCCTATCAAGCCCTTCACAGGAACCAAACGGCCCAATCAAACACACCTATATTCCGTTCCTAACCAATGGGTTAGGGATCAACGATTCGCTGAGGGAACGACAGGGAAAAATAACGCAATCGCTCACTCAGTCCTCGCGCCACTCCATATCCAGCGCATGATCGCGATGGTTTCCTCTGGAGTCAGGCGCTCTTTCCCCTCCGGCGGCATCGCCAAATCGTCTTCCTCCGGCAAAGTGATCGTTTCCACCAAATAGCTTTCCACGGCCACTCCTTTCACAATGGGATCGAGTTCACTCTCACCGGCGGTAAAGAGCCCTTCGACCGTGTCCATTCGGTAGTCGCCCTTCTGCTTCTCCGGACCGTGACAGGGATAGCATTTCTTTTCAAAGATAGGCTGGATCACTTCAGCGTATTCGCCGGAACCAACAGAAGCGGAACCTTCTCCCTCTCGTTCCGGTTCAACCCATTTTACGACCCACTCCGGCGCATTTTCATACAAGTACTTGGATCCATGAGTCAGGTTTCCTCCCCCATGACCTGCAATGACAAGAAGGATCGAATCCACCAGGAGCAGAGATCGATACAAAACCGCCCCGCCTTTTCCGGAATTCTTACGAAAGCCGAAGAGATGGGCGAAATAGACGAGCGTGGTGACCGCGCCCACAGCAATGCCATACCAACGATGCTCTTCCAATGTTTCGGGCTCGTAGCCTCCCCCACTGGCGCGAAAAATTCCCAGCAGGACCACGACCACTGCACTCAGGGCACTGAAAAGCAGCACAATACCGATCGCTTTTCGCAGCGGCTCGCTGGGACGAAAAAAGGAATAGATCTCCAGAATCACGGCCATCACGACAAAGCCGATCGGCATATGAAGTGTCACCGTATGAAAGGGCGCGAGGAAAGCCCGCCAGTCGAAGGCTTCGACCTCTTTCGCTGACTCTGCCGCATCAGCAAGCCCGGGGAAGAGGATTCCGAGCGATAGAATCAGGAAGCATCCGGCTGTGTATTTTGCAGAACTCATCCTCTTACCATGACGTCAAAAACTCCTCCGAAGCAACCTTTCGGCAAAATAGGATCAGCCTTTGCCAGAATCCGCGGAAGAAGAAAGCTTCCCTATACCATCAGCGCGCAGAGGGAGGGAGGGCAGAACTCCCGCTCTGTCTGCGACGCGTTCTTCTTTCCATCGAGTTCCGTTTTCTCATCCAACAGGGTTGAATTCATGCCCTAACCCTGTTCCCTTTCTCTCTATGGCTTCTAAAACGGCTTCGAGTGGATCCTTTTTGTCCGGAGTGATCAACGGAATCACGATCTACTTTCGGGTTCCGCGCATCCTCTTTCGCTACAAACTCTGGCCGTTTCAGTTGCTTCCTGCCGTGATCAGCCTCTTCCTCAGCATCGCTCTCTTTTGGATTTTCTATCTGGTAGCGGGACGATTCTCGGAATGGATGGACGGATTGATCCGCGTCCCGATCGAGTGGCTCGATCAAACCATCACCATCACGATGGCGGTCCTGACCTTCATTGCTCTCGCAGCCGGGTTTTTCTTTGTCCACAAGCACCTCGTTCTGATTGCCCTGGCACCCTTCCTCGGAACGATTGCCGAGGAAACGATGAAAGCGGTAAAGGGCGACTCCTACGTGAAATCGGATCTCGGAATTGTTCCCTCTCTGGGCCGAAGTGCCCAAATCAACCTTCGTTACATTCTCAGGGAGATCGTCACGAACCTGGGATTTCTCTGCTGCGGAATCATTCCGCTGTTCGGATCGGTAGTTTCCGCGACCGGAATGTTTTTGACGCAGGCCCGTTTCCTTGGCTACGGACTGATGGATTTCCCGCTCGAGAATCGCGGTCTCAGCGTCAATGAAAGCGACCGCTTTGCTCATCAAAGAAAGGGCCTTTCGGTTGGAATCGGAGCCGGATATTTACTCCTCATGATGATCCCGTTTGTCGGCTGGATGTTTGCCCCCACATTTGGAACCGTTGCCGGAACCCTGCGCGCCATCGAGGAGCTGGATGCGCAGGCGGCGGAGTGAGAATACGTCATCAGAACGGATTGACTCTTACGCCCCACCCTGTTGACTTATGTATATGAACCGTGCGTCTCGATACCTGATTCCGGGCCTTCTTCTCTTTAGTATATATTTCACCTTTCCGGCTGGAGCAGAGGATGCCCCCCTCCGAATCTGGAAATCAAAGGCGGGATCGGAAATCATAGCCTCTCTCGTCAATTGGTCTGACTACGACGTCACTCTCCGACGCGAAGATGGAGAAGAACTTGAGGTCGCCCTTGATCAAATCAGTGGAACTGATCTCAGCTATCTGCAGGGAAAGATGAGTCTCAAGGTGGAAAAGAAACCCAAGGTCCTGCCCTGGGTCGACGTCGGTGCGGTCGTGAAATCGCGGTCCAAAGATACCTCCTACGATATCTTTGGAACCCGGTACGATGCCCGTGCCATCAAGATGGTAATTGATGTCGATAACCACTCCGAAGAAAAGCTGGATGTGGAAGTCATCTGGATGTTTTTTGCCGAAGGCGTCTCCTCCCGTATCAAGATCAAAACTGCCGAGGATTTGTATCCGTTCAATGTAGAATCAACCAAACTCACGCTCGAGCCCCGGAGTGATGTTTCTTTCGAAACAGCCGAAGCCAGAAAAACTGCGGTTGGATACGGCCAGTCCTACAAGGGAGGCTCGAAGATCAAAGGGATCGTCGTTCAGGTCTATTGGAAGGATTGGCTTCTGAAGGGGTTTGCCTCTCATCACATTGGTCGAGTCACCCGAACTGGCCCACCGGGAATGTTAGTCTGGTAGGGTTCGT
>JARGNG010000112.1 GCA_029213265.1 Verrucomicrobiales bacterium
TTGCCCTTTGATCCCGAACGGTTTCCACGCCCCATCATCACCGAAGTGGCAAGCGGACCGGGGTTGCGTGATACGAAGGTAAGAAAAATCGATGCAACGCTCATGGAGGAGAAAGTCGGATCTTCCGGTTGGATTCGAAATGGCGACGGCACGCTTTACCGATGGACAAAACTGCGTTCACACTCGTTGATTTTGATTGGAATTGATACTCTTACCGTCGCGAAATTGACCGACGGATGGTTGTCTGAAAATCCCGATATTTCGGGCGGGCTTGCATCCGTTCTCGAGAACTCGGGAGCTGCCTCTGTTCGATTGGTAGGACCGGATGGGAATGCCATCGCGCAGGCCGGAGTGGATTTGCCATTCGGTGCAAACTCGGCGCGCTTTCCCGCATCGATTCGTTTCGGAACCTGGTTGATTGAAGGGGTGGGGAATAGCACCACGGCTCGAGTTCGAAATTGGGCCTGGTTTTTCGCAGGCCATGGAATTGCGCTGGTTCTTTTGGTCGCTTCCGTTTTCGCAGCCATTGCTTTGCGGCGCGCAGATCGCATCGCCGCCCAGCGGGTCAGTTTTGTGAACCGGGCCTCTCACGAGCTCCGCACTCCCATTACGAACATGATGCTGAACGTCGATCTCGCCGAGGAGCTGGTGGAGGAGGATCCCGACGCAGCACGGGGGCGACTGAAGCGCGTTTCCGGAGAAGCCTCCCGGCTCAGTCGACTCGTCGACAATTTACTGACTTTTTCCCGCTCCGAGAATGGAACGGACCGGCTTCATCTTTCCCGTGTGAATCCGCAGGAAGTTCTCGAGGAGATATTGGAGCAATTCGAGATGTCACTGAGTGATCGAAAGATCGAAGTTACCTGGGACAAAAAAACGTCCGCCGACGTTTCTGCTGATCCGGATGCCCTGGCACAGGTATTCGGAAACCTGATTTCCAACGTGGAAAAATATGCGGCTTCCGGAAAGCGGCTCGAAATTTCGACGCAGCAAGGGGAGGGGCGGTGGAGCGCAGAGTTTCGGGATGCCGGCCCGGGCATTTCCCCCAGGCAGGCAACGCGGATCTTTGAGCCGTTTCATCGAGTTTGCGACCATCTCAACGAAGGCGTGTCCGGGACCGGACTGGGCCTGACCATTGCGCGCGATCTCGCCCGGAGAATGGGGGGGGAATTGGAGTTGGTTCGTTCGGATCAGGGCGCTACCTTTCGACTGGAGTTGCCTCTCGCAAACGAATGAAAATTCTCGTAGCCGAAGATGATCCTGTGACGCGGGAAAGCATCGTGAGCTCTCTGGAGCGCGAGGGTTTTTCTGTTGTCGGGGTTGCCGACGGGAATTTGGCATTGCAGGCGTTTGCTGCGGAAAACCCCGATCTAGTCTGTCTCGATATCATGATGCCGGAGCGCGACGGGTTCAGCGTTTGCCGGGAAATCCGGGGGCAGGGATCGGGCGTGCCGATTGTGTTTTTGTCGGCGAAGAACGAGGAGATCGACGTCGTCGTCGGCCTCGAACTGGGTGCGGATGATTTCATTCGCAAGCCCTTCGGAAAACGGGAATTGATCGCCCGGATCCGCGGCGCTTTGCGGAGGGCACAAGGGAAGTCCGTAGAGAAAACCTCCTTTTCGTTCGGTTCCTGGGAGGTGTTTCCGAAAGAATTGCGAGCGACCGATTCAGAACAGGAAATCGAACTCACCCCTCGCGAGATTGCGATTCTGGAATTGTTGCAGAGACGGGTCGGAGAAGTGGTGAGCCGCGACGATCTCCTTAATGAATGCTGGGGGATCGACTACTATCCGGAATCCCGAACGCTCGATCAGCACATTTCGAAACTGCGGAAAAAGCTCAAAGATGATCCGGAAGCCGCGGTCCTGATCGAAACCATCCGGGGCGTGGGATATCGTTTTCCGCGATAGAGCTTTCGATTTGGCGACGTAGAGTAAAATGATGCGAAACTGGAAACGCTTTCTTCCCCTGCTCATGATCCCGCTCCTGGTGCTTTTTCTTGTCGCGACGAGCGGGAATCGTCTGATCGGGATGAAAGTGATCGCGTTTTTGATGCTGCCATCGGGATTTCTCTGGATTTTCGGTCTCGCGCTCGTGTGTTGGCCGGGATTCAAACGAAGCGTGCGAATCGGGTGCTTTGCCGGATGGATCCTCTACAGCATCGCAGGGAGTCCCTACGTGGGAAACCTGCTACTGCGGACTTTGGAAGCACCCTTTTACCAATTCGAGCAGCCGGAGGAACCGCTCGATGTGATCGTTCTTCTCGGTGGCGGTACTGCCCGGACGCCGGAAGGAAGGCCGGCTCTCGGGACGCATGGGGACCGGGTTCTACGCCCGGCGATTCACTACCGCAATGGGCTTGCGAAAAGGTTGGTCACAACAGGGCGAAGTATTACCGAACGAGGTGCGGACAGGCTCTTATCCCGGGAAACTTCTGAAATCTGGCAGGCCTTCGGGATTCCGCCCAGGGACATCCTCGAACTGCCGGACCCGACCAACACGGCGGAGGAGTTGGCCGCTGTAGCGGAGCTGGCAGAATCACATCCCGGCTGGAAACGGATTGGGCTGAGTAGCTCAGCTTCCCACTTGCCTCGGGCGATGAAGGAAGCCGCGAATCAGGGGTTGCAGGTCATTCCCGTTCCCAGTGATTTTCGTTCCGCGCCCATGTCCTTTTCCCCAATGTATCTGATTCCCCAGGGACGAGGCTTCCGTGATGTCCAGACGGCTCTGTGGGAATATTTGGGAATGCTGCTGTAACCGGGAGCTGAAATCTGATATTTTTTCGGGATGAAGGTGTCTCTGGTCGTTTCCGCATTGGTTTTCCTTTCCCTGTCAGGAGCCCACGCAATTCCGAATTCCTTTATCAGCACGGGAAACGGCAATGCGATTCCCATCATTCCCGCCTTTCCGCGTTTCAATGCCGATCTAACCGAAGAGTTTCTCGAAGAGGCGAATTGGAAAGACGGCTCTTTTTCCGGTCCCTGGTCGGAGGAGCCTTCCCTGCCGGACCTGTTCGTCCGACGCATGACCGCCAATCCTATTGTGATGGGAGAAATTCCGATGACCGTGGTATCCTATGGGGACGGCTCGGAAATCACTGAATTGGCGATTCACTTTCTCGATGCGGGGATCTATTTCGGATACCAGGGCGGCGGGGAAGCCGATCGTGATGCGCGTGCTGAGGGGCGAAATCGAAGAAATGAATTTTCCCGTCATTTCAAAACTGTGTCGGAGTCCGTTCAGGAAAGACTCGAGGACGGATGCGGTCGCGGAACGGTTGGCGTGATCGGACAAAGCCCGGCCCTGCGGACCTCGTTCACCGAATACCGGTGGGAAAAATTTGTGCTCCGTTTCATCGAGAGGGAGGATCATTCCGTTTCGCTTCACATTTATCGATCCGGGCACGAACCGAAGGCTCTGGTCGAAAGCGCCTGGCTCAATGCTGACCGCCGGGATCGTCAGGCAATGCTGGAGGAGCGGGTTTCGGCATCGGAGTCCGGACCTGCCCGGATCGGGCAACTCCCTATGTTCACCCAAGGCATGACGCCCTTTTGCGGGATCCACTCCCTCGCTATGGTCGGGCACTACATCGGTCTTCGCACCAGTCCGGAAGCCCTCGCCGCAGCCGCCGATTTCAAGAATACGGGAAGTGCAGGAGGCAGCGACATGATCGGTGTTCATCGCGCCGTCGCTGACGAGTTGGGGATGCGGGTGGCGATCAATCCAAAACTGGATATCAAGAGGGTGGAGCGCTCCATTCAAGAGGGTTTACCCGTCATCGTCTGGCGGCGCGTCAGCGCGGAACGGGAGAAGCATCATGCCAAAGTGGCGGCTCTCGGGGCCGGGGAGGCGCTGCCGAAACTGACTTTGGAAGAAATGGAAGAGCTTCCCGAAAAGCACAAAAAGGGAAGTCCGTCTCATGCCTCCATCGTCACGGGGGTGGATGTTGCCACGGGAGAAATTTTCTACACCGAGCCCTGGGGCGCGACCGGCCAGGACCGCCGGATGCGGTTGGAGGAACTCGAGGCGACGGCCTACGCCGTGTTTTATTTCAAGTTGTGAGAAAGAGCGGGTCCCTGTCTGACGTGGGCGCAATCGGGCTCGCGAGAGCACAAAGCCCCGGGGCAGATCGGAGGATTTACCTCGATTTTCAAAAAGAAGAGAAAGGATTCGCCTGCTTTTCCTCACAGCATTGCCCGGAGACGACGCAGCTTTCGTCTGAGCTTCTTCAGGGTGCGTTTCCGCTTTTTCCGATCCCGGATTTTCGAGGCCTTACGGATCATGCGTTTCGTCTTCGCGATTTGCGCGAGGATAGCGGGATTCGTTTCGCAGACATCACCAATTCCGTCAGAATCCTGATCGGCCTGATCCGCATTGGCCTGGTCGAGACAGTTGTCGCAGGCGTCGCCAACCCCGTCGGCGTCGACATCAGCCTGGTTCGGGTTGCTGTGGGCCGCGCAGTTGTCACAGACGTCACCGACCCCATCCGCGTCCGCGTCTGCCTGATCTGCGTTTGCCGTCGCCGAACAGTTGTCGCAGGTGTCCCCGAGACCGTCGGCGTCCGCGTCTGCCTGATCCGCGTTTGCCGTCGCCGGGCAGTTGTCACAGACATCACCGACCCCATCGCTGTCGAAGTCGGCCTGGCTCCCGTTCGAAACCGCCGGACAGTTGTCGCAGGTATCGCCAATCCCGTCGCCGTCGGCATCCGCCTGCGTTGGGTTGATTTGTGCAGGACAGTTGTCACAGGCATCGCCGATCCCCTCTCCGTCTGTATCCGCCTGTCCCGGATCCGAAACCGCCGGACAGACGTCGCAGGCATCCCCGACACCGTCCCCGTCGCTGTCCTCCTGTCCCGGGTTTGCAACCAGGGGGCAGTTGTCGCTCGCATCGGGAATCCCGTCGTTGTCCGCATTGCCCGTACAGACGTCACCAATACCGTCTTCATTCGAGTCGGCCTGGTCAGAATTGGCCACATAACCACAATTATCGCAGGCATCCCCGACGCCATCGTTGTCGCGGTCTCCCTGACCGGTATTGTAGACTCCGGGGCAGTTGTCGCAGAGGTCTCCGTGTCCGTCGCCGTCTGTATCCGTTTGATCGGGGTTAGCCCTACCCCCGCAATTATCGCAGGCATTTCCGACACCATCCACATCGCTGTCTTCCTGGCCCGCGTTCGAAATCAGGGGACAGTTGTCGACAAGATCGGCAATGCCATCGTCGTCCTGATCGCCCGGGGCTGGCGAATCCGCCTGCACCGCGATGATCGCAATACCGATTACGAGGATTGCCACGCTCCAGAAGAGCGCATCCCAACCGAACTTCACTCCGAATCTACCGATCATTCTCATATCTCTTTCATCTGTAGACGATGCCAACCGTCAAGACTCTGCAGAAATTGCGATTTGGATTTCACCAACTGTTCTCCGGAGTTCGATCGGGGAGTATCGACGGGTGCCTGTCTTCGCCTCCTCGAAGACCGGTTTCCCGTCTTTCACGGGTGCGTATTCAGGAATCGGCCGGGGGACTTTCCGTCCTGGAGGAGGCCCGATCTGCTTCGGCGGGCGGGTCGGTTCGATCCCATCGGAAAGGCGGTATAATATCCGGTCACAAGGAAGGGGAAACGGCCGAAGAAGTCGCAGCGGAGTTTTTCGGAAATCGATCGAACTCGCTGTTTCCCCAGTCGAGCCCATATTGCGTGCGGGAGCGGCGCAGCGCCTCGGCCCGGCTTTCCCAGAATCCGGGTAGAGCGCGCATCCGGCCATCGAGGAGTCGACCGTTGAGGAATACGGCAGGAATCGCCGACTTCGAACCGAGCGCAGCGAGGAGCGTTTCTTTGTCCTCATGGATGCGATCGCGGGTTTCGGGAGCAGCCATATCTTCCAGAAATCGATCCGGATCGAGGCCAAGTTCCCCGGCGAAGGCCCGGTAGTCAAAATCGGCCAGTTCGGCACGGCGTTTGAAAAGTTTGTGATGAGCTTTTTCAAAGGCACCTTGAATCCGCGCCGCCTCCAGGGCTGTGGCGGCTTTGAAGGCATGCTCGTGCTGGTCGGCGGGAAAATGCTTGAAGACCACCCGGAGATGACCGCGGAAAAGCGGCAGGACCTCCGAGTAGAGAAGGTAGTCGAAGGCGGCGCAGTGGGGACATTCCGCATCCCCGAACACGACCAAGGTCATCCGTTTGCCGGGAGCGGCTTGAATCATGGAGTCGTCGTCGCGGATGTTCATCTCGTGCTGTGGCAAATCGAGGTAGGCCATCTCAAGCGTTGCGGCACTTGTGGCGAAGGCCTCAAGTGACCTGTTGTCGCGGGCGAGGCCGATGCCGCGAAGCCCTGCCCATTCCGCGAGCAGGGCGAAGGAGATAAGAAGAACCACCGCCGCAACGAGGCGTGGAGTGGCAGGATTTACGCAAGTCCCTTCTGTTGGCCTCTTCCGTTGCCGGAGGAAGCTTCGAACCACCACCGCGAGAATCACGAAGTTGCATGCGTGGGACGCGAGGCAGAGGGGGCACCACGCCCCGATCGTGAATTTCATGATCCCGATGAAAGCAAGTGAGCCGAGACAGGAAAGGACAATCAGGTGGAGCGGCAGACGGAAGAAACTCAGGGAAAAACCGGGGTCGAGTGCCCGGGGCCCGAGGACAGCGAACCAGAGGAAGATGGTGGAGTAGTAGAAAAGTCCCAGGACAGCCACGGGGAGGCCGGAGGAAATCGCCGCATTGCCTTCGACCAGTTCGGAGAGGGAGGAAGTTTCGACTGGTGCGGAAGCTTCCGAGATAGCGGGACCGGGGGGGAAGAGGCTCCAGCGGCTGTTGAGGACCTGGTCACAGGAGCCACCGGGTCCACAAACCCCGGCCAGCGGGCTGCCAGCTTCCTTTCCGGCGTAGTGCGCGAGTGCGAGGGTGGCGGAAAGTGCGGCTCCGGTCAGGGAAGCGAGGAGAAGAAGAGCGAGGGCGAGGTGAGGGTAGGAGCGCTTCGAGGCGCGCTCGCCTTTCGGGCTGGGGCTATTGTCGGTCACAACGATAGAAAACACTAAAGACGAGACCGGCACAATCGGGATATTTTCGCTGCCCGGAAGATACTGATGGCCGGCGGCGCAGCCCGATGAGTGTGAAGGGAGGCCGCCGGGAGGTGGGGTAGTTGGTAAGGTCGGGATCGGCAGCGTAGCTGGAGGCGACGGCGCATGCCTTGTTTTATTTCAGCCGTGACGATGAAGTAGGCAGGACGAATCGGATAGCGCGGACGGTTGCGGAGAACTACTTTTGAGATCGCGCGAACGTCGTTTCAGCGTGCGCCTATTGAGCTCGCAATGGCATTTCAACCCGATTCGTTCTAGAATACTCTCATGCCCGACCTGACCACTCTCGTTTCTGCCGCCAACGAATGGCTTCGTCTCGATGAAATTCCCGACTATCCGCAGGCCCTCAATGGCCTGCAGTTGGAAGGTTCGCGGGAAATCACCAAAATTGTGGCTGCGGTCGATGCCTGCCTGCCGGTGATGGAAGCCGCCTGCGAGGCGGACGCCGATCTGCTGGTCGTGCATCACGGATTGTTCTGGCAGGGGGCGCAGAAAATTTCGGGCCCCGTTTACGCGAAGCTGAAGCGGGCGATGGATCACGGTCTTGCCATTTACAGCGCCCACATTCCCCTCGATGTGCATCGCGAGATGGGAAACAATGCCGAACTGATGAAGGCAC
>JARGNG010000113.1 GCA_029213265.1 Verrucomicrobiales bacterium
TTTGAGGTCATTCTCCTCGAAGATCCGAGCCTGAATGAGACACTCGACAGCCTCGATCAGTTCATGGCGAAAGCCCGGGGTGCTCAATGCGCGATGTTCTTCTTTGCCGGACATGGCATCGAATATCATGGCGAAAATTTTCTCCTCACGCAGGACTCCGACATCGGTATCGATGTGGAAACCTCTGTTGATGCCACGAAGCGACGACTTCGCCGAAAGATGTTGTCGCTCAATGTGGTAATGGATGAAATCGAACTGACGGGTTCAGATCTCAAACTTTTGATTCTCGACGCCTGCCGCGACAACCCCATTCCCGCTGCCGGAAGCGGTGGAAAAACCCGCTCCCTCGGAAGCACACGCGGACTCGCACGAGTCTCTGCTCCTCTCGGTATGCTCGTGAGCTACTCCGCTGATGCAGGCCAGGTCGCCAACGACGGACTCTTCACTGAGATCTTAACCGCCAACCTAGCCCAGCCCAGCCTGAGCGTTATGGAAGTCTTTGCGAAGACTCGTGAAGAGGTCAACGGGACTTCACGTAAGAGAAATGAAGATGACGCCCGCTACAATATCCAGCTCCCCGCCGAGTACAACAAACTCGGACTCAAGGGGATCAAATTTATCTTCAATGATCCGGGAGAAAATGGCACCACCCCGGCACCGGTTCCCGCGAATCCGAAGCCGACGATGCCTCCCAATTCCGGCACGAGATCCAACACAATCCCGTCAGGTCCGTTTCAAAATTCCGCGGCTATGCAAATGATATACCTGCCAGGGGGGGCGTTTCAGATGGGCGACATCGAGGGAACGGGAGAGCCCGGGGAACTCCCTGTTCGCGAAGTCACCGTCTCTCCCTTTCACATTGCCGCTACGGAGACTACGCAGGCGCAGTGGCAGGCACTCATGGGCGAGTCGATCGCAGAACTTCGTGCCAATGCGGGATTCAGTGGAGAACGCCCCTGGGGAATCGGCCCGGATCACCCCGTCTACTACGTGAGTCATCATTCAGCGGTGGAATTTTGCCGCAAGCTGACAGCCTCCGCGCAACAGAAGGAGGAGATTCCGGCCGGCTACACCTACCGACTTCCTACCGAGGCGGAATGGGAATTCGCCTGCCGCGCCGGCTCTTCCAAATCCTTTGCAGGAGAAGCCTGGGACATCGGTGAAATTGCAGGCTACAACGGAGCCATCAAGACAGGAAGCAAGCCCTCAAATGGTTTCGGGCTTTTCGATATGCAGGGCAACGTGTGGGAATGGTGTCAGGATTTTTACGCCCGCTATTCCGCCTCTAACACGAATGATCCGGGTGGTCCCCCTTCCGGGGAAAGTTATGCCTTCCGTGGCGGCAGCTGGATGGAAGAACCAACTGCAGCGCGCCCCTCTTCCCGCGGCTACGGACTACCGGAACTTCAACACCGCAGCGTTGGATTCCGGGTCGTGCTTGCACCTCGATAACGGTCGAAGACGGGCTCTTCCGCCTGTAGTGAACGAAAAATTGCCAACCGAATTTCGGTGAGGGCCGTATGCCTTTGCATGGAAAACAGTAAGCTCGCCCTTCTCAGCAAAGTTTGTTTTGTACTTGGATTCGCTTCGATTCTCGGATCGATCGCGATCTGGTTTCTCACTGGAGGAACGGAGCCTGACACGAAAGCGCACGCTGAACGTTTTGGTATCTTCGTAGGACTCTGGGCACCAACATTCTTTATCCTGTCGAACCGGTTCGGTCGATTTGCCGGGAACAAAGCCTGACCTTCGCCACCCGTTTCGGCGGATAGCGAACTACCTCATCGATCCGGTTTTCGATCTTTACCAGGACCCGTGGTGAAAACGTTCCTTCGATCCTCCCATATCCGGAGGATGCCTGCTTTCGAACGGTGGAACCGGTGATTCAAAACGGGGCGAACTTAAAATGCCTCCCGCCCTGGATGATCTCGGAGTGATTTTCGAAGTCCGGGAAGATGCACCCTCGGTGACATCTCTATGTCTAATTCGCCGGTCAGCACGAAAGCCGGACAGGCGGGTTACCCAAGGAAATTTCCCGGATCATTTCGCACAATCCTGGATGATCGGAAACTCCTTCCCGTAAACGCCCATCGTAACCTTCCACATCCCATCGATGGAATGTTCAGATTCGATGTCACCTCCTGCGAGGGAAGAACAAAACGACGCGATCCACACAGCGGGTAGGATCAGGAAACGGGGAAAAGACACCTTTCGGGAGCGACTGGATACAAATGCCCGATTCCCCCTTGCTGCAATCTTCTTGCATTTGCGCTCCCCACCCCCCATAATGCAAGTTAATTGCGTAACCCCCCCCTTTACCCATGCGCCCTCTTCTCATTCTTTTGTGTTCCGTTCTCCTCTTCCCGGCAGGATCGTCTCTCCGGGCCGCTGAGGAGAAGCCTCTCATTTTTGTTCCGGTCCAGCCCTACGAATGGCTCTTCGAACGCATTGCAGGGGACCATATCGAAGTCCACGCCATCGTGGGAGAAGGCGACGACGCCCACGACTACTCCCCCTCCCCTCGTGAACTGGCCCGCATTGCCAAAGCGAATCTTCTTTTCTCCGGCGAACTGGGCTTTGAAGGAAACTTCTTTGTCAAAGTCGGTGACGGGATCAATGCTCCGAAGGCAATCAACCTGCTGGATGGTCTGGAACTTCTCGAAGGCAGTTGCGAAGACTGTCACGATCACGGTCATGGGGAGGAAGATCACCACGCAGAGCATTCCGGGGAGAAGGAGCACAAAGAGGAATCTGAAACGGATGAGCATCACGACCACGATCATGCGGAGCTGAAGGACCCCCACGTCTGGCTTTCTCCCGACATGCTGAAGCAGCAGGCGGCTACCATCGCCGGAATTCTCAAGGAAGTCACCCCCGATTCGGCCAGCGCTTCGATCGAAGCCAATCTCCAACAGCTTCTATCCGATCTCGACGCAGTGGATGAAGAACTGAAGACATCGCTTGCTCCACTCAAGGGGAAAACCTTTTACGTGTATCACGGAGCCTTCGCCTATTTTGCCGAAGCCTACGGACTGGAGCAGAAAGCCATTGAAGTGACCGGTCGCCGCCCCACCCCGAAGCAGCTCGCCGGGATCGCGAAGCAGGCGACAGAAGACAAGGTCGACTTGATTTTTGTCCAGCCGCAGTTCGATCAGTCCAGCGCGGTCTCACTTGCCGAAACGATCGGAGGAACGGTCAAGGAACTCGATCCGCTGGAAAAGGATGTCATCGCCAATCTGCGATCGATTGCCGGCGCGATTCGCGGCAAGGCGGGCAGCTGAAAATCCTGATCGCACTCAACCCTGTTAACTCCCCCATTGAACCCTGTTGACTCTATCGAAACTACCAACAAGGTGGTCGCAGAATGCCGGGATCTTTCATTCCGCTACGGGAAGCCACTTGTCCTTGAGGACGTTTCCTTTTCGATTCACGACAACGAATCTCTCTGCGTGATCGGTCCGAACGGAGGCGGCAAGTCAACGCTTCTGAAGCTGATGCTGGGGCTGTTGGAACCGAGCTCAGGCTCCCTCCAAATTTTCGGCAAGTCCGCCGTTCAGGCGAGACGCGATATTGGCTATGTGCCTCAGGCCATGCGCTTCGATCCGATGTTTCCGATCACCGCGATCGACATTGTCATGATGGGGCGTCTCGACCGTCTTCGATTCGGGCGCTTTCCGAAAGAGTGTCGCGATGCGGCAAGAGAGGCCCTTCAGGAAGTCGGCCTCGGTGATTTAGGGCATCGTCCTTTTTCAGATCTTTCGGGAGGACAACGTCAGCGGGTTCTCATTGCCCGTGCTCTCGCCTGTCACCCCAAGCTGCTGTTGCTCGACGAGCCAACCGCCAACATCGATCTTTCCGTCGAAGCAAATCTACTCGATACGCTGGAACATTTGCGCGAGAAAATGACGATCCTTCTCGTGACGCACGATCTCGATCTGGTTTCCCGCATCGGGGACTCGGTTCTCTGCGTCAACCGCCGGGTCCACCGTCACTCGCTCCCGCTCTCCGGGGAAACGATCAAGGAAATCTACAGCGGATCCAGGAGGCTCGAACACGATCGTCGATCCCGCCACATTCAGGGAGATCACTCCGCCTGCGAACATGACTGAGTTCCTTGAAGCCGTTCAGACGATTCCGCTGATTCGTTACGCACTGCTCGCGGGCATCGTCTCGAGCCTCACTTTCGGTGTGGTCGGTTCCTTCGTCGTGACTCGCCGGATCGGCTACATCGCAGCGGCAATTGCCCACAGCATCCTCGGTGGAATCGGCGCCGCGATTTACTTCAGCCGGGTCTATGAGCTCACCTGGCTCACGCCCACGGTCGGTGCGGTGGTGGCCGCCCTTCTTTCTGCCGGAATCATCGGATGGGTAACCCTCCGTGCCGGGGAGCGGGAAGACACAATTATCGGGGCGATCTGGGCCTTCGGAATGTCGGTGGGCCTTCTCTTCATCCACTACGCGCCGGGCAAGGCCGTCAATCTGGAGAGCTTCATTTTCGGAAACATTCTCCTGACTTCAAAAAGCGACGTCATTGCCACAGTCGTTCTCGGTCTCATCATTCTCACCCTCGTCGGCCTCTTTTATCACAAGCTCGTTGCGGTCTGCTTCGACGAGGAATTCGCGAGCCTTCGCGGGGTTTCTTCGAACGTGTATTATCTTCTCCTACTCGCGATCACGGCGATCAGCATGGTTTTGTTAGTTCGTGTGACGGGAATCATCCTCTCCCTCGCGTTACTTGTTCTGCCCGCCGCCACCGCCTCGCGTTTCTCCCGCCAACTCTGGACGATCATGTTCATCGCGGTCGGGCTGACACTGCTCTACAACACAGGAGGCCTCGCTCTCAGCTTCCAGCTCGACGTCCCGACGGGACCGTTCATTGTGTTGGCTGCTTCGGTCGTCTACGGCCTTTCGTTTCTGGTGAAACGGAAATCGTAGAATCGCGGATCCGGCAAATCAGATCCTATTTCTTCTCGCGAAGCTTGCGGTCCAGAAAGAAGGGAGCAAACGGAATCAAAGCGCAGACGAAGACGATCACACACCACCCGAAGGAGAGTTGTTTCCGGACCAGCGCAACCAGCAGAAACAGGCAGAGCCCGAGAAAGAAGAGTCCGTGAAGCGAACCAACGATGCGGACTGTCATGGGCATATCAGCCATATATTTCAACGGCATGGCGATTCCAAGCAGGACGAGGTAGGAAACCCCGTCGAGGAGGGAGGACAAGCGCAGCCGGTCGATATTGGAGGAGCGGAGATCGAGTGACATGATTACGGAAGATTTCTACGTTCGAATCAAGAGTAGTGATTCATGTTGATGTCTCTCGCAAGAACCAATCCAATCATCGCGCTATGAAACTTCTTTCCATCGTTGCCTTGGTTACCCTCCTCTTTTCTCCCCATCTGAAGGCGGCCCCTGTTCCCGTCGTCTTCGACACCAACATCACCGGGGATGTTGATGATGTACTCGCCCTCGCCATGCTGCACACTCTTGCGGATCGGGGGAAATGCGAAATCACATCGCGTCCATGCAGACACTCGCCGCGAAATGGCCCGACTCCGTTCCGGCAATCTGGAGCGGCTTCTCCATTGGAATCGCCGCGCCCTATCCCCGCCAGTCAATCGCCGAAGACTTCGATTATGTGCCCCACCACATTGTGAAGGAGGCCTACCTTCTTCACAGCGGCCGGAATGATGACCGCCCGACCTGGGACCTCACCAGCGTGCTCTATTCGGTGTTTCCGGAACGGGAATTCTTCGACCTCTCCGTTCCCGGCCGAGTCACGGTGGAAGAGGATGGATTTACCCACGTTGCCCCGCGGGAGGGCGTTGAGTGGACCGGGAAAACACAAAAGACCGTTACGAAAGAAAAAGCCCGCGATCGCTATCTGAAAATGTCACCGTTACAGGCCGCCCGCGTGCAGGAAGCTCTCGTGCATCAGGTCGCGGCTCCGCCGGGCGACGCTTCGCCTGCCAGGCGCTGAGAGCTCTCTCGAGCGAGCAGGGCCGCCTTTCTTTCACTCCCCCAGCGGTAGCCTTTGATAATTCCGGTTTCGCGGATGACCCGGTGACAGGGAATCAGGTAGCCGACCGGATTCTTTCCGCAGGCGGTCCCCACAGCCCGCGCCGCTCCGGGTCGCCCCACCGCGTCCGCCAGCTTTGCGTAGGAAGTGACCTCCCCTTCCGGAATTCGTAAAAGCGCCTGCCATACCTGCACCTGAAACGGAGTCCCGTGAACAAAGGCGCTGAGACCCGGACCTTCGCTTGATCGCCGAAATATACGGTCCAGCTGTTCGTGGGCTTCGCCGGCATCCTCATTGAGGGAGGCGTTCGGCCAGCTTTCGACCAACTCCCCCGGTACCGCTTTCCCTGGTTTATCAGAATGAAAAGCGAGATGGCAGATACCCCGCTCCGTCCATCCCAGAGTGGCCCATCCGAACGGGGTTTCCGCCGCGCCATAGCGAATTGTCAGATCGGCACCTCCGGTTCGAATTTCCCCGGGAGTCGCCGCAACGAGAGAAATGGTGAGGTCATGGAGACGACCCGGACCGGAGAGTCCACTGTCGAGCGCTGCATCCAGTACCGTCGCGGATTCTTTCAGCCGCTGCCTCGCATGTGCCGCGGTGAGACACTGTAGAAAGTCTTTCGGCGTCACCCCCGCCCATCGCCGGAAGAGGCGATGGAAGTGCGATTCACTCAGGCCGACCACACCGGCAAGCTCACTCAACGTCGGCTGGTCTTCGTGGTGCTTATCGAGGTGGGCAATGACCAGGGCGATGCGGGAATAGTCATCCATGCACCGAGCCTACGTCGGCAGCCGAACGCTGCCCACCCGATTCTTGCGGCAATCGCTTACGAAATCCCACGCTCGGATTTCGCTACGAAGTCGATCAGCAAATCCACTTCGGGAAACCGATCCTCTTCCTGCCGCAACACTTTCACCGCCTCGCGGTGGTTGCGCTTTTCACGATAAAGAACACGGTGTGCGCGCTTGATCGCCGCAATCGCCTCATCAGAGAATCCACGACGCTTGAGACCGACCGAATTAATCGCCCGGACTTTGCCGGGATTGCCGTCCGCAACCATGAAAGGCGGCACATCCTGAACGATCTTCGAACACCCGCCCGTGATTGCATGGGCCCCGATCCGGCAAAACTGATGCACCGCTGTGAGGCCGCCCATGATGGCGTAGTCGTCGACCGTGACGTGCCCGGCAAGGGTACCGTTGTTCGAGAAAATGACATGGTCCCCGACCATGCAATCGTGAGCAATGTGGCTGTAGGCGAGGAAGTTTCCGTGGCTTCCGATCACGGTGTACGATTCGGGAGCAGTCCCGCGATTGACCGTGCAGAACTCCCGGAAGGTGTTCCCGTCGCCGATTTTCAGGTAGGTCGGCTCGCCTTCGTATTTCAAGTCCTGGGAGCGCTGCCCGATCGAGGCGTAGGCAAAGAACTCGTTGTCCGCCCCGATTTCGGTTGGACCGTCAATCGTGACATGGTTTTGCAAACGGCATCCGTCACCGATCTTCACTCCTGCATAGATCACGCAGTAGGGGCCAATGGAGATGTTGTCGCCCAGTTCGGCCCCGGGATCGACAACAGCGGTAGGATGAATTTCGTTGGCCATAAGCAGGTATCC
>JARGNG010000027.1:0-17573 GCA_029213265.1 Verrucomicrobiales bacterium
ACCATCCTGTTTGTTGGCTGTGCATCCAACGAACGAATTCAAATGGATGGCATTCCGGAGTGGATCGCCGGTGGCGGAAAACTTTCTTCCGAGCCAGAGCCGTTCAAGCCGGATCCAGCAATCCTGCCCTATGAGGACGATTCAGGCCCCGTGGAAGTCACATTTATCACAGACAAAAAGTACAGATACCCTACTCCTCCGGAGAAAAAGAAGGAGAAGGTATCGACACACGATCCATTGGAGCGTGGGCGCGACTATCGCATCAAGCGTCTCTTCCGCTAGAGTCAGCTTAGCCTGCAGAGATCTCAGGCATGCCGGACTATTCCACCTTTGAATCTGTCATCCCGGTGCGGCCGGATGACATCGACATGAATCAACATGTCCACAATTCGAAGTATTTCGATTACGTCCTCGCGGCACGCTACGACCAGATGGAGCGTTGCTACGGCATGCCGATGGAGGCGTTTCTGGAACGTGACTTCAGTTGGGTAGTCCGGACTTCCTATATGGAACACAAAAGATCGCTGCGCATCGGCGATCATGCCCTCGTCAAAACCCGCGTCGAGGAGATCCGTGGCCGGGGCGTGAAGGTCGGTTTTGAAATCGTGAAACAATCGGACAACAAAAAAGTGGCCAATGGATGGCTCGACTATGCGATGGTTTCCGCAACGACGGGACGGCCGCAGCCGATTCCCGAAGACATCATCGAAACCTACTCAATATAGCTGCCATGGAACGCGAGGAGGCGATCACGAAAATCGAAGACGCGTGCAAGGTCATTGCCTTGGAAATGATGAAGGTCACTCCGGCAGCGCGCCACCTGGGCGAAGAAGAGGTAACCGCCGACGTGGTCAAGGCGGCTTACCGGCTCACCATTGAGCTCGAAGTGATCAAGAAAAAGCTGATTCAGCTCAAAGGAAGAGATGACTCCTCTATTTTGTAATTTCCATAAACCCTGCTTGTGTCACATTGCTTTTAGCACTAGGTTCTGAGCCACTCGATGGTTAGCGAATGCAAACTATCGAGTTTTTTATGGAACTCTTTTGTGAATCATGAAAAAGCTATCTGCTCTATTCGCCCTTGCGGCATTCTTCATCGCCTCTCACTGCGTCTCCAGTCATGCCTCACCGCTGCTCTCAGAGCCGGTGCTGGATCCTCGCTACAATTTCAACGTGCCCGGTCTACTTGACGTCTCGGTTGGCACCACGGTGGGTGGTCGCTCGATCGGAGACGATGTTTTTGCCGGGAACGTGACGGACCCTCAAATCATCAGTCGCCGAACAAGTGGAAGACCCATCACGTCCTATTTCCGCGTCGGAAACGAAATGTTCGATGTGCGTGATCCTTACAAATATCCTCGACGCTATAGAATTTTCTCGAATACCGTAGGCGGCACACCCGCGTTTCTCGGGGCTTCAAGAGGTTCGAGAGACTTCGGAATCACCTACCAGGACATAACCGGAGGCGGAAATGTCACAGCCCAAATCGTGCGGAACGCGTACTGCGTCAATGTGACGACTGATGCAGATACCGTCATTCGCCAGGTGGTGAAACCCACCCGCGGCTCCAAGTACAGAAGCACGTCCGCTATCACCAGCCTGAGTGCTGACACGGATACGAGCATCGGAATGACCCGGTATGTCCCAGAAGAATTTCTGAAGGACGAAGCGTCCGTTGAACTTTCCAAGAAAGCTGCCAAAAAGCCGAAGAAAAAGAAGCGCAAGACGAAGCGTTCGCCAAGGCCTTCCAGCCTCTTCTAATCAGACTCAGGATCGATTCCATTGATTCGATACTCTTTTACCGCCGGTAGTTGATTGACTGCCGGCGGTTTTTTGTGTGGATTTCACATAGCTCGTTTCCCGAATGCCCACTCAAACAAAAGAGCGATCCCTGTGGATCTGGAGTCTGTTGATTCTTGCTCTGTGGGGAATCATCCGGGTCCTGCCCGGATTCCCTGTGGTGTTTCCCGAAACAGGGGACGTCTACCTTCTTGGAAACGATCCCTGGTTTCACCTTCACCACACGCGGGCGGCATTGGAGAATTTTCCGCACATTCTTCGATGGGACACAGGAGCCTTGTATCCCGACGGCACCTATGCCGATGCGGCCGGACTATTCAACCTGACACTGGCAGCGTTCGCGGGGACGCTGGAGGCATGCAACCTCGTGACGGACGCGGCCCCGGCGGTGCTGGCCTGGTCGCCGGTCGTGATCGGCGGACTCTCCGTTTTCTTTCTCTATCTCCTCGTGCGCGAAATCTCCTCGCCGGGCGTGGCACTCCTCGCGATCACTCTTCGGCTTCTCTTTCCGGGGGAGGAACTGCAACGAACGGCTCTGGGATTCGGGGATCAGCACGCCGCTGAGATCGCTCTTACCACCTGGTTGCTGTGGATTCATGTCCGGTATTGCAAGGTGAGGCAATCTACCGGCAGTGGGAAAGAACGCTGGCTGTGGATGATTCTGCTTCCGGTTTCCCTCGTCGCTTTTCTCTTCACCTGGTTTGGCGCATTGCTCTCGATTTCGACGCTCTACCTGGGCTTCTGGATCGTGGTACTGCTTTCATCGGGCCGGGCCGAATCGCCGGCTCCCCTGGTCCGATCCTTTGTCCTTCCTTATGGAATCGCATTCCTGCTCTATGCGATCGCCACGGCCGCTTTCCCTGATCTCATCATGAAGGAGAAGGCGCATTCCGCCATCCTCCTCGTGCTGTTCGCGCAACCCGCCCTTTGTCAGCTCTATGGGGTTCTCTCTCCCAGGCTCATGGAACGATGGGGAAGGTTGAAGTCTACGGCCCTGCTCGCTGCACTGGGACTGCTCCTGGGAATTGTCGCTCTGGTTGTTTTTACCGACGCGCAGAAGCTTGTCTCCCTCCTCGGAAACGAAGGTCGAAGCCTGATCAGTGAACAGAGTTCCGCAGATTTCCGGACCCTCTTTTCTTTCTACGGTCTGATGATTCCCTGGATCGCCTGGGGCGCTTACGTAGCGTTCCGAAGGTCGCGTGAGATGGGTGCCTTGCTTTTCTCCGTTTTTCTGGCCCTCTGGGTCGTGCTCTGGCAGGTGACCGCTGATTTCGGATACCTCGTATGTGCCCTCCTTCCCGTGTGGATGGCTCTGGGTATCTCCTCTGTTTTTTCGAAAGCAGCGGAGCAATCGAAAGAAAAGCCACGCTGGCCGAAGGGACTCGCTATCGGCTCCGCGGGCGCAACGATCGTCCTTTTTTTCCAGCCCCCCCTGGTTCAGCCTCCTCTCCTCTTCAAAAATGATTTTCAGATAATGCTGGTAGCGACCCGGCCCTGGCACGATGCCGCTGAGTGGATCGAAAAAAACACCCCAGCCCCTTCCATCGATCCCACCTTTCCGGCAAAAGAGTGGAAACGGAAAAAGGGATTTACCTACCCCGACGACGTCTACGGAATTCTCTCCCATTGGCAATACGGGAACTTTCTGACGGCCAGTGCAAAGCGGTTTCCCGTTGCCGCCCGCTATCCATCCGGACGATTTATCGACTGGTTTCTGGAAACCAGTGAAGAAGACTCGATCCGGAATCTCTCGCAGTACGGAAAGGTTCGCTACGTCGTGATGGATGCGTCGTCGACTTCCGAATCGTTTCCGGGCGAAGTGCTGATACGGGGACATTCCCTTGAGACATTCCAGATCGCTGATTCCTCAGTTCAGCTGGGAGCGGAAACCATCCCCCTGCTCTCTTACGGGAAGGAATTTCGGAACGCGACAGGGGCCCAACTCTACCTGGGCAATGGCCCGGGTTTCTCCCACTATCGACTCGTCTGGGAAAGCGAAACGGAAAGCTTTCTCCGCTACCGTGCCCTCGTGGATATCGAGGCGGTGGAATTGAGATCTACACTCATCGATTCGGCAGAGATGTATGAAACCATCCATCCCCTGACGCGACTGGGTGCCGGGTGGATCGAAGGAAGGGAATTCCTCTGCTACTCCGGAGACATCCAACCTGCGGTCAAAATTTTTGAAGTCGTGCCCGGTGCAGAAATTCAAATCCGCTCGGGGGCCTCTGTGACCGGCACGGTCCAACTGAAACTGAAATCGAAAGCCTCGGGACGGGTAATGATCTATTCGCAAGCAGTGAGAGCGGATGTCGAAGGCAGACTGCGATTCACGGTTCCCTATCCCACCGGGGAAGATCAGTCGGGCAGCCAATTCCAACCGGTGGGAACGTATCGGATCGAACTGTCCGACGGATCCAGCGACACTTTCGCAGTTTCTTCGAAGGCCGTTGACGAAGGCCTTGTCGTCATCCCGGGCGAATCGTAAGCCTCCTATCCCTGCAGTTTCGCGAGAATGAGTTCGGTGACCTGCCTGGGGTTGGCTTTTCCACGGGAGAGCTTCATGACCTGACCCGTAAGAAAATTGGCAGCCTTGTCGTTTCCTTCCCGAACTTCCTCCGCCGGGCCGGGATTGTCGGCAATCGCCTGATCAATGAACCCCTCGACTTCTCCGGAATCAGCCGGCTCGAATCCTTTCGCCTTCGCGATCTCCGCAGGTTCGCGTTCAGGTGATTCAAACAGATCGGCAAATACTTCTTTGGCCTGGTTATTGGAGATTTGACCCGCTTCGACAAGATCTACGAGCGAACCGATGCTGGAGGCAGGAACTTCGCAATCAGCGATTCCGAGAGATCTTTCGTTCAGTTCCGCGAGCAAATTATTGATCACCCAGTTCGCGACCTTCTTAGGTGACTTCGCTCCGTTGGCGGCCTCCTCGTAGTAGTCGGCAAGGACCTGCTCCGAAGTCAGCACCGACGCGTCGTAGTGAGTGATCTGGAAGTTTTTCTCGAACCGCTCCACTTTTTCATGGGGCAGCTCGGGCAGATTCAGCTGCGCCCGTGCCAGCATTTCGCCGGTCTTCACGGGAAGAAGATCGGGATCGGGAAAGTATCGATAGTCATGCGCGTCCTCCTTGGTCCGCATGATCTCCGTCTGACCGATTTCATCGTTCCAGCGCCAGGTCGCCTGCTGAAGAGTCCTTCCGGATTCCAGTTCCTCAATCTGACGTCCGACTTCATAGTGAATCGATCTTCGAACCGAGGAAACGGAGTTCAGATTCTTCAGCTCGATCTTCGTTCCCAGTTCGGTTTGCCCTTCCGGACGGACGGAAATATTTACGTCGCAGCGCATCTGCCCTTTCTCCATATCGGCATCGGAAACGCCGCTGTAGACAAGAATCTGTCGGAGCGAATTGAGATAGGCCACCGCTTCTTCCGCAGAATCGATATCAGGCTCAGAAACGATCTCCATCAGGGGAGTTCCGGCACGATTGAAATCGATCGTCGTGTAGTTGGAATGGTGAGTCGACTTGGCGACATCCTCTTCGAGGTGAATCCGGGTCAGCTCGACTGTTTTTCCGGGATTGAGAATGTCTTTCTGGTGATCCTTGGGGTAGGCCAGCTCATAGAGAGGCACGCCGCCACCAAGGCAGAGAGGAAGATCAAACTGCGAGATCTGGTAGTTCTTGGGCATGTCCGGATAGAAATAATTCTTCCGATCCCACTTCACGACTTCCGGGGTGGTACACTTCAGTAACTGCCCGGTCACAATCGTCCGCTCAATCGCTCCGGCATTGAGAACCGGCAGTGCGCCCGGCAATCCAAGGCAAGTCGGGCAGGTCAAGGAGTTCGGTGGCTCTCCGAATTGAACGGGGCAGGAGCAAAACATTTTGCTCTCTGTTTTCAATTGAACATGAACCTCCAGCCCGATGCTGGTGATGTAATGGGAAGAAGACATAAAAGGCTATCTAGGGGATTTCCGGACTCGGCTCGACGGCAGACTTAAGTTGCTTCACATAGCTGACCAGGACCGGGCGAAGCTCCAATGATTTCAGAAGTGGATTCAGATCCGGATCGGAGGCTATTTCTTTCACCTTTGGATTCGTCACGAGGGCAACACGATCGTGAGATTCGAGAGCCTTGAGGAGGCTCCCTTCCCGGTTCATTGCGATAATCTTTTCATTCGAAGCAATCTTCGCCGAATCAGGCTGGCTCAAAAGATGAGCTCGAATCAGGGAGGACTGGTTCATGATCGAAAACGCCGCCGAGTTGCGATTCGCACGATTGCTGAACGGGTCGATCAGATCGAGGGCTGGTGCCATCAGGGGGATGCTTTCCACTCCGTCGCGCCATTTTCCTGTCCAGGGATAGGGCGGAATCTGATCAGCCAGTTCCGCCACTCCATCCCGGCTCAGCGAAGCCGCGTAGTTCAGTTCATGCACCGTCCCCGAAATCCGAATGCACGTGAAGAGAAATATGACTACGACAAAACTGGGAATAAAAGAAAGAATCCCTCCGGCCGCGCCATCAGACATCGCATGCAGAAAGCCCTCCGGACCGAGAATTGCCTTGAAGAGAAACCCAACAATGATGCGAGTGAAGATGAAGACTACCAACGCCGCCCCTGCGGACACTCCCAGCAAAGCTTTCCACTGCAGGTCAATGTCAGCGAATTTTGAAACCAACCCGGGAAGAACTTGAACACAGAGAAAGAGAACGCCCAGCGCGATGGCAAACGAAACTCCCGAACTGAGCAAACTTACCACCCCCCGACTGACGGCCAGGAAGAAAAAACCTGCCACAATCAAGAAGGCAAAAAAGAAGGGAAACGAGTCTGTCATACCACTGGTTTCCTATCTTTGGGAATCCCCACAAAGTGCTCGCTGACGCATCATGTGATCAACCAGAGTAAGTGCGGCCATCGCCTCCACCATCGGAACAGCCCTTGGCAAAACGCAGGCATCGTGCCGCCCGCGCCCGGTTAACTCGGTGTTTTCCAGATTTGTCGAAACCGTCTCCTGCTCTGTCATGATCGTAGCGGTGGGCTTGAACGCGACGCGAAAGACAATATTTTCCCCATTGGAAATCCCCCCCTGTACGCCACCGGAACGGTTGCTCGTCGTGCGCACTTTTCCATCGACCATCCGGAAGGGATCGTTGTGATCCCGACCCGTCATTTTTGTTCCTTCAAAACCGGATCCCACCTCAAATCCCTTCGTCGCCGGAAGGCTCAACATGCCTTTGGCCAGATCTGCTTCCAGCCGATCGAAGACCGGCATTCCCAACCCGACAGGGACATTGCGAATGACGCACCCGACCACGCCACCGACAGAGTTTCCGTCACCCCGAATCTCCTTGATGTAATCGATCATCTTCTCCACGGAATTCGGGTCCCCCGTGCGAACGATATTCGATTCGATCATTTCGCGGGTCACCGTATCGGTATCGACCTCAGCTTGAAGTGCCCCGATCGACTCGACAAAAGGGAGAATCTCTAAATCGGGAGCAAAGCACTTCTGAATCACCTTTTTCGCAATGGCGGCTGCAGCGACGCGACCAATCGTCTCACGCGCGCTGGAACGTCCACCACCCTGCCAGTTCCGGATTCCGTATTTCGCCTGGTAGGTATAATCCGCGTGGGACGGGCGGAATTTCTCGCTCATCTCTGAATACGCTTCAGGCCGGGCGTCTTTGTTGCGAACGAGCACCGCAATCGGAGTACCCAGAGTCAGCCCTTCAAAGGTACCGGACAAAATCTCCGCCCGGTCGGCTTCTTTTCGCGGGGTGGTGATTTCACTTTGCCCGGGACGGCGACGATCCAGATCGATCTGAATATCTTCCTCCGAAAGAGAAATTTGTGGAGGGCAGCCATCCACGACGACACCGACTCCTCCGCCATGGGATTCGCCCCATGTCGATAGCCGGAAAAGATTGCCAAAAGTTGATCCCATACTTGTTTTGGGAATGAACGGGAATCCTCCCGCCAGTCAAGAGGTCTTACGTGACCACCGCCTACTTGTGAAGTCGGGCCATTTCACGATCCACTTCGCGATTGTGGGCCCTCAGTTTCAAATCCTGCCTCTTGTCGCGCTGGTCTTTTCCCTTACCAATGCCGATCTCGACCTTCACGCGCCCGTTCTTCCAATACATGCGAAGCGGAATGAGAGAAGCCCCCTTCTGCTCGGTCACCGCCGCCATCTTGCGGATCTCGCTCTTATGAAGGAGCAGGCGCTTGTTCCGCAACGGAACATGAAACTCGTGACTGGCCTGCTCATACGGCCGGATGTCACACTGATACAGCCACACCTCACCCCGATCGACCCGGGCGAATGCCTCTGACAGGTTGATCTTTCCGGCGCGAATGGACTTCACCTCCGTTCCTTTCAGCTCAATTCCGGCCTCATATTTGTCCGAAATGTGATAGTCACGTCGCGCTTTCCGATTGGTTGCAATGTCACTCATGAGTTTGCAGCCGGGAAGGCCTCCTTACTCTCGATGCAAATGAATCCTCCTGCAAGAGTCTCTACGTATCCGCTCGAAAAATGAAAAACTTTCCCCAAAAGAGTCACGCTTCTCAAATTCGCATCAATAAGGGGTGAATTCTACCTCCTCAGAATTCAAAAATAAACCCCAGTGCCGCTTTCGCGGCACTGGGGCCCTCCTCCTTATAAGATCAGGCGGAACTTCTAAAGCATGTAAAGAAATGCCGCCGTCACACCGAATTTCTAGTTCATCGGCGAAACGCCAGCAAGAAAAATAAAACTTTTCTTACGGTGGCGCGAAAAAAAGATCACTTGAACTCCTTGAGCTTGATGTCCTTCCACGAAACGTCAAATGGACCGGTCCCCTTTTTGATACCGTGTACCTGCAGGCCGATGTGTCCTTTCGGATGCGACTTGTAGATCACCTCATCTGACAGATCGGCCACTGCGTTTCCATTAATAAACGTCTGGATGCGGGCACCTTTGGCAACAATGCGAATCTTGTTCCACTCGCCATTCTTCATGTAACTGTGGGCGTGATCCTTTTCCTGTGGCTCCGGAGAAAGCCATCCGCGTCCGGTTGCTTCGCCGTAGATGTAGCCAGCCTGCCCGGGGGATGCTTCGAGCTCAACCTGGGGCCCGAAGAAACGATTGAGATCTTTGGCGGGCTTCCCATCTTTACCGGTAGTCGCGAGATCGGCTTCGGTTTTTTCCCGGGAGCGAATCTGGCAGCCTGAATTGAGGCTGTCGTGCACCTTCACTTCAAATTCGAGGATGAAATCGCCGTATTGCTTCTCACTGAGCAAAAAGGTGTTCGGGCTTCCTTCAACAGTCTCACCGTGAATCGCGCCATCGACGACGGAATACTTGGCCGATCCGAGGGTGGACGACTTCCAGCCTTCGAGAGTCTTTCCGTCAAAGAGGGAGACAAAGCCCTTTTTCCCCTTCTTTTCTTTTTTGGAGGAATCAGCAGGATCTTCGGCAAAGCCGGTCGCGAGGGCAAACGCAACGAGGGTAATAGAAACAATGGTTTTTTTCATGAGACCCCTACCCTAGCAATCCGCAGCAAGCTGTCGATTGCCGATATACGGGAGGAAAAAAGGCCTATGATCGACGCACCCACAAACTCGTTTGCGAGGTGCTGAGCTGCAATTTCCGCTGGTGCTCCCGAATCAGGAAAGGCAGCTCGTTCGCCTCCTGGAATTCAAAGTCGCCCTCCAGATGCTCTTTCAAATACTCCAGGGTCAGACCTGCGGGGCAGTTTTCTTTCGGTGTGTATTCCTCCATCCAGGTGGCGGGAGTCGCGATTACCAAACGGCCTCCCGGGCGAACCAGGTCGGGAAGGCGATTCAGGAACTGAATGGGCTCCGGCAACCGGCAGAGCAAATTCGCGGCATGGACCAGATCAAACGCTCCGAGATCTTCCCTTACATTCATGGCATCGCCCTGCTCAAACGAGACCCGGTCCGGGTGGGTCCCTTCCGGCAGACTTACTCGCAGAGAATCACTCAAGTGCATTTCCCAATAGCGGCGATACTCCGGCCTGCCCCCCGACCGGATCTCGTTGGCGACATCGATGAAGCTCTGGGAAAAATCGATCCCGATCACCTCTCCGGCAAAACGGGAAAGCTCGAAGCTGGATCTCCCGACTGCGCATCCAATGTCGAGGGCACGCTCTACTCTCTCCGACACCCGTGCTGCTTCGACCGTAGTGGTCGGAAACTCTAGACAGCGGGGCGGCAGATAGGAGGGATCAAAACCAACTCCCTCGAGGATTTCCTCCGGCGCCCCGAAATGGAACAGTAGATACCAGTCCCGTAGGACGTCGCTTTCGTAGCTCATGTCAGTCGAAGTTTTCTTCTGACTTAATACGTCAGGAGCGAGTGGGTACGGACATCCGAATCCAGATTTTTCCGACCTTCGAGAAAAGCCAGCTCGATCAGGAAGCTCATCACAAGAATCTCCCCGCCGAGTTCCTTAACCAGCTTGATCGCCGCCCCCGCCGTTCCCCCGGTGGCAAGCAAATCATCAATGAGGAACACCTTCTCACCGGGCGAGACGGCGTCCCTGTGTATTTCGACATGGGCTTCCCCGTATTCGAGCGAGTAGGCAACTCCGGTCGTATCCCAGGGAAGCTTTCCTTTTTTCCGAACCGGAATGAATCCCACTCCGAGCCGGTCGGCAATCGCCGCTCCGAAAATAAATCCCCGCGCATCGATCCCGATGACTTTGTCAGGCACCTGCCCTTCGAGCGATTCGATAAACATTTCCGTCGTCAGTCGGAACAACTCGCCGTTGGCAAGAAGCGGCGTGATGTCCTTGAAAATGATTCCGGGTTTCGGGAAATCGACGACATCGCGGATTCCGCTTTCCAACTGGTTTTTCTGTTCTTCAGTCACTCCGCAAACTCAGCAGGAAAGCGCAGGCGGTCAAGGAACGATCACGCGAAAGAGCCTTTCCTTTTCCACCCACCTTCCGCTACAGTCCGCGTCATGAAACTCGAAGGAAAAATTGCCCTCGTCACCGGGGGGGCCCGTGGAATCGGATTCGGATGTGCCAGCCAACTGGCCCGTGCAGGTGCCTCTCTCGTGATCTCCGACAAGCCCGGAAGCAAAGAACTTCCCGGAGCCGCAGAAGCGATTCGGGAACTGGGAGTTCCCTGTCTCGCTGTGGAGGCGGACGCCTTTTCCCGGGAGGGATGCGAAGCGACGATGGAGGCCGCCCTCGCCGAATTCGGAACGGTCGACTGTCTCGTCAGCGTCCCGGCATTCAATCGGCGCGAGTCCTTTCTCGACTACGACCCGAAAGACTTTGAAGACATTCTTCAATCTGCTCTCCTTGGTGGATTTCACATCAGCCAGCTTCTTTGCCGCCACCTTGTCGAAGAGAAGAAGCCCGGGAAAATTGTTTTCATCTCCAGCGTTCTCGCCCGCATTCCCAACGCCCGGTGTGTTGCCTACAGCGCCGCCAAAGCCGCCCTCAATACCATGATGCAAACCATGGCGGCTGAACTTTCCGAACACCACATCAACGTCAACAGCATCGAACCCGGATGGATCGATACTCCCGGAGAGCGCTATCACTACAACGATGAAACGATCGCCGCGGAGGGAAAAAAACTCCCCTGGGGCCGCATCGGCATTCCCGACGACATCGGCCACGCCGCCACCTTTCTCTGCTCGGACGAAGCTGACTACATCACCGGCACGATTTTGCCCGTAGACGGCGGCTATCGTCTCAAGCACTGCCGCGATGTGCCCGAGGAGACGGCTTGAGTGGCCCGCGAAGGCGGGATTACAAAATCGCGCCAAGATTCCACTCTACGAATCCGGTAAATAGCGCGTAGTTAGAATACAGCCATGTTTCTACGACTCCTGCTTCTCTTCATCGGCATTCCCGTTCTTGAACTCTGCATCTTCATGATGCTGGGCAACCGGATCGGTATTCCGACGACTCTCGCGATCATTGTGATCACGGCCATTCTCGGGGCCTACCTGACCAAATCACAGGGGCTCAAAGCGCTCCACAACTACCAGACCGCGGTGTCCTCGGGGAAACTCCCGCACGAAGAGGTCATGGACGGACTCATGATTCTGATTGCCGGAGCCGTTCTTCTCACCCCTGGATTTCTGACGGACGCGATTGGCTTTGCCCTTCTCATCCCCACCGTCCGGGACATCGTTCGCGCGATTGTGAAAACAAAGATGAAGGAGAAAATCAATGTCGCCGGGGATGCCATGGGAGCACCGCCCTCCCGCACTTCGGCGCAGGATGTGATCACGGTCGATGTCGAGGTGGTGGAAAGCTCGACCACGACAGAGCCATCGCGCGAGAAGAAAGAGTAAGGATTCGACAGGGTCTCCCGAGACGCCCGACCCAACAGGGTTCGATCGATCACTCAACCCTGTTGAGTCACTTCCGGTCGCAGGAATCTCCCCGCGAAAACGTCCTCGCCGCGGGTCTGAAATCATGCCAGATTTCCATTTGTTGTGAGTTTCCTCTTTCCTCTCTATCTCCTCGGAGCTGCCGCCCTCGCGGTTCCCATCCTGCTCCACTTGCGCCGGCGCCCGCCGAAGGAGCACATTCCCTTCAGTTCTCACATCTTTCTGGAGAAAACTCCGGAGCGCCTCACCCGCCGGACGAAGCTGGAACGCTGGCTCCTCCTCGCTTTGCGCTGCCTCGCTCTCCTTCTTCTCGCGCTTGCTTTTACCCGTCCGTTCTTTCGGTCCTCTTCTCTGGCGGGAGGAGAAGCTTCCCGGGACCGGGCCGTCGTTCTGATTGATCGCAGCGCCTCGATGCAACGCGAAGATCTCTGGGACCAAGCGCGGGAAGAGGCAAAGGAAGCGATTCGCCGCTTCTCGGAACAGGATGAGATCGCGCTGGCTCTTTTTGACAAAGAGATGGAACTCGTCGCCGATCTGCCGGAATGGGCTGCGCTCGGGGAACGGGGACGCATCAATGCTCTCGAAGAACTGACGGCGAACAAAACGAAGCTTTCCTGGAAAGGAACGAACCTCGGATCTGCCATGATCCAGAGTGCCGATCTCCTTCTCGCCGCCGATGCCGACAGTCCTGCCGGAAAACGGGAAGTCATCGTCATCAGTGATTTCCAGGATGGTGCGGCGCGGGAGCGACTCCAGGCGGAAGTCTGGCCGGAGGAAGTAATCGTCCGCCTAGTTCAACTCACGGCGAAGGAAGCAGGGAATCTTTCCATCAACCTGGCAGCGACACCTCCCCGCGCCAATGTCGAGGAGGAGGAAGTCTACCGGGTCCGCATTCGCAACGCGGCTGATTCTGACAGTGCCTCGGCCCGCCTGCTTTGGAAAGGATTTCCGGACACCGCGATCGAAACAACGATCGCTCCCGGCACGAGCCGCATTCTTACCTCCTCAGTCCGTCCGGAAGCGGCGACCCGTGGCATTCTCGCGGTGGAGGGCGATACGCACGAATTCGACAACGAAATCTATGTATCCCCCGTCCAAGCCCGGCCTTTGCGCATTCTTTTTCTCGCCAATGGAACCATTGAGGAATCGGCAGGCTCGCCGCTTTTTTATCTTCGCCGGGCGATGCAACCCACCCCGACTCTGAATCCGATCGTGACAGCCGCGACCGGGCTGGACACCGCTCCGCTGGAGGAAACCGAGGTCATCATCGTCGCGGGAGACTGGTCAGAGGAAATCGGGAAACAACTTCACGACTTCGCCGAAAAGGGCGGCCTCGTCATTTCGATTCCTTCTGCGAAAACGAGCGAAGAAGCGTTTTCGGCTCTCATGGGAGAGGAGGACTGGAAGCTGGGGAACGCGGACGTCGAGGACTATGCCCTCCTTGCCGATCTCGACTTCGAACATCCCGTGCTGGAAGCCTTCGCCCGGGCGCAAATTCGCGACTTCACCAAAGTTCGCTTCTGGAAACACCGCACCCTGTCCCTTCCGGAAGAACTCCCCGATTCAACCCGCGTCATCGCCACCTTTGACGGCGAATCCCCCGCCCTCGTCGAACACCGCATCGGAGACGGAGCCGCCTTTACCTTTCTTTCCGGATGGGAACCCCAGGAAAGTCAGCTCGCCCTTTCGTCGAAGTTTGTCCCCCTCCTTTTCTCGATCTTTGAGCACACCGGCTTCAGCATTCGTTCCGCCGCGACTTTGTATGTCGGCGAAACCGAATACCCCAGGCCGGGGTTCTATGAGACAGGCGAAGAGAAAAAACTGACCGCCGTGAACCTTCACCCCACCGAAGGGAACACGGCTCCGTTTGATCCCGTCGCTTCCTTTACCGAATGGGGCATCCCTCTTGTCGACAAAGAAAGCGAGGAAGTCCGCTCCACCCTGACAGAAACTCAGCTCGCCCGTCTTGAATCCGTAGAGAAAGAAGAATCGCAAAAGCTCTGGAAATGGCTCATCCTCGCCGCACTCCTCTTCCTGATTCTTGAATCGTGGCTCGCCGGCAAACCGGGTGGATTCCGAAAACGAACTCGCACAACATCCGGCACAACCCCTGCTCCATCCACGTAACCTTTTTCGCGACCATGATCGAAAAACTGCTCGCCAACTGCCTCGAACCCGTTCTCGCTGCCGAAGCCCAGCTTCGACAGAGACGCGTTATCATATCGGTCCTGATCCTGGGAGCGATCGGATTTGTAGTGCTCTTCGCACTCGCGGTCTTCCAGGACTGGTGGTCGTGGAAAGCGGTATTCGGTTGGTTGGGATTTCTGAGTCTTGTCGGTTTGATTGGATTGATTCGCGCCAACCGGGAACCGGATCTCCGCGAGATCGCGAAAAAGGTGGAGGAAAATCACCCCGATCTCCAGGCGGCGCTTCTGGCCGCGATGGATCAGAAGCCATCGGCCGACGGGGAGTTGAGCTATCTGCAGAAGCGCCTCCTCGCCGATGTCTCCGAGCATGCCGTGACGAACAAGTGGGTTCGCCAGGTTTCGAGCAAGCGGCTCTTTGCCGCCGGTTGGGGCCAGTTCGCCGCGCTCGTAGGATTCTGCCTGTCCGTGTGGATGCTTCTCGGCGTCGCGCCCGGCAGCAAGCCGACGACGGTTGCGGAAATTCCCTCGACGGAGCTCGTCGAACCGGATCCAGCCGCGGTCACGGTGAACGTCTCTCCCGGCGATATCGAACTCGAGAAAGGCTCACGCCTCGTAGTCGAGGCCACCTTTCCCGGACACGTTCCGGGCAATGCCATGATGGTGGTGCAGAACAAGGACGGCGAGAAGCGGGTTCCGATGACCGTAGGACTGGATGATTCCGTTTTCTCCGCTCTCCTGCCCAAGGTCGATTTGAGCGGCTCCTACCGGATTCAGTTTGAAAAGGAAAATTCGGACGAGTTCGCCATCACCGTGTTTGAATTCCCAACCCTTCAGCAATCCGATGCGCTGGTGACCTCTCCCGCCTTTCTCAAGAAGGAGCCCGAGCAAATCACCGACACCCGGAAAATCACGGTGATGGAGGGATCGACGGTGGATTGGAAGCTCCGCATCAACAAGCCTATCATCATGGCGGAACTTTTCGGGGAAGACGAAATCTCGATTCCCCTGAAGCCGGATCCGATTGATCCAACGCTCCTTCTCGCCACTCACGTTCCGACCAAGTCGCAGCGTTACCGGGTTCACCTTGTCGACGAGGCCGACCGCTCTAACAAACGCCCACCCTGGCTGACTGTGAATGTAAAAGAGAACCTTCCCCCGGAGCTCAAGCTGACCTTCCCCGGCAAAGATTTCGAAGTGACGGCCGTGCAGGAACTCCCGATCGAAGGCGAGGCCTGGGATGACGTCCAGATCGAGAGCGCCGGTTTTGCCTACCAGTATGGAGAAGAGGAAAAAGTGGTAACGCTTTCCGAAGCCTCCCTGCCCGGCGGTGAAAAACACCCGTTGAGAACGCAGATAGATCTGGAAGAGTTGGGTGCTGAGCCGAGAGAGCTCATCACCTATTACTTCTGGGCCGAGGACCGGGACAACGATGGAAATCTGCGCCGCACCACCAGCGACATGTTCTTTGCCGAGGTCCGGTTCTTTGAAGATATCATTCGCGAAGGACAGCCCCAAAGCGGCAAGGGCGGACAACAGGGGGAGTCCGAAGAGCTCCTCAAGCTGCAGAAAGACATCATCAACGCCGCCTGGAAATTGCGTCGCTACCACGAACTGGGCCGGAAATTTGAAACGATCTCCCCCGATGTGGACGTCGTTCAGCAATCCCAGGGCGTTGTCATTGCCCAAACCGCCGAGGTGATTGAGAAAGCGGAAGACGCCGAGCTGAAGCAGATTTTTACGGATGCCAGGGTTCTCATGGAAAAAGCCGCCGGGGAATTTGCCCTGGTTCTCACGGAACGAAACGGTGATTTGATTACTCCGGCCCACCAGACCGCACGAGCTGTCTTTGCCAAGCTCATTGAAGCCCGCGCCCGTGAATCTCAAGTCACGATGCAGAAGAACCCCTCCCAGGGATCTTCCCAACAAAAAGAGCAGACCAACATGAATCTGGAGCTCGAGCAGAAGGAGCTCAAATACGAGGAACAGTCACAGGCCGAGCAGGAACAGCAGTCCGCCGAGCAAAAAGAGAACCTCGCGATTCTCAGCCGCCTGAAAGATCTCGCCAAGCGCCAGGAGGCGATTGCGAAGAAAATCAAGGAACTGGAGGAACAGCTGCAGGACGCGAACGAGGAGGAGAAGGCGGAAATCGAGCGTCAGCTGAAACGCCTCCAGGAGGAGCAACGGGAATTGCTGCGGGAGACAGACGATCTTTCGGAACGAATGGACTCGGAGGAAAACCAGTCGCGCATGGCCGAGGAGCGGGAGAAACTGGAGAAAACCCGGGAAGACATCCAGGAGACGGCCGAAAATCTGGAATCAGGCGAACTGGCCGACGCCGCCAATTCCGCGACACGGGCCCAGCGCGAACTGGAGGAAATGGAAGAGGAATTCCGGGAACGGACTTCCAGGCAATTTGCCGAAGAAATGCGCGGCCTTCGCGATACCGCCCGCCAACTTTCCGAAACCCAGAAGCAGATCGGCGAGCAACTGGAAGAACTGACGAATTCGGATTCCGAAGACCCCTTTGAATCCGAAGACCAGAAAGATCGCGCTGAACTGGCTCAGTCGATTTCGAATCAGGCCCGCGCCCTCAGTGATCTCGTGGAAGAAATCAAAAAGCTGAGCGAAGAAGCGGAATCATCCGAACCAATTCTTTCCGATTCGCTCTACGAAGCGGTCCGAAACACGATCATGGGCGGAGTGCAGGAGTCGCTTGATGAGGCGAGAGACTACACCTTTTACAATCGCCCCAACCAGGCTCTCCAGCCGGAGCAGGCCGCCGCCCGGGGAATTGAAGAACTCAGGGAAAACGTGGAAGCCGCCGCCGAGAAGGTTCTCGGGAACGAAGCCGATGCCCTTCGTCTCGCCCGGTCCGAGCTGGATCGATTGATCGAGGATTCGAAAGAGGAAGCACAGCGTCTTGCGGGCGAAGAGCAGAGCGGAGAGAAATCCGGTGAGGATGGAAAAGACCCCGGAACCCAGGCTTCCACCGGAACGGGGGAGCAGCCCGGCACCGACAGACTGGATGAGGCACCCCGCCGGAGAATGGTTCCCCTCCCCGGTTCCGGCGATGAAAAGGAAAAAGGAAAAGGCGACTCCGCGAAACAGGCATCGAAGGCACCTGGATCTGGAGAAGGCGAAGAGCCCGGCGAAAAGGGCAAAGGCAAAGCCCCCGGCAAAGGCGAGGGCGAAGGTTCCCTGGCCGAGGGCGAAGAGCCCGGCGAAAAGGGCAAAGGCAAAGCCCCCGGCAAAGGCGAGGGCG
>JARGNG010000027.1:17673-60247 GCA_029213265.1 Verrucomicrobiales bacterium
CAAAGGCAAAGCCCCCGGCAAAGGCGAGGGCGAAGGTTCCCTGGCCGAGGGCGAACAGCCGGGTGAAAAGGGCAAAGGAAAAGCCCCCGGTAAAGGAAAGGGCGAAGGTTCCCTGGCTAAGGGCGAACAGCCCGGCGAAAAGGGCAAAGGCAAGGCTCCCGGTAAAGGCGAGGGCGAGGGCGAAGGCTCCTTGGCTCAGGGCGAACAGCCCGGCGAAAAGGGCAAAGGCAAAGCTCCCGGTAAAGGAAAGGGTGAAGGCGAAGGTCAGGGAGAGAGCAGCGAGCCCGGCTCCGAAGGACAGCAGGTCGCCTCGAGCAACTCCAATGGGAATCGACGTGGCAGCATCAGCACCGGAAGCGATGGCCGCGGTGGACAACTTCCCACGGGTGGCCAGGTGACCAATCAGCCTCTCTTTTTCAACCGGAAATCAGAGCAACGCGAGGCGGGAGCGATCACCGGGGAAGACTACAAGGAATTCCGGGACCGCCTCGGCAACATCGAAGAAATGCTGCCACAGAATGAACTTCGCGATGCCGCCCGTCGCGTCGCCGACAATGCGAGATCGATGCGCGTCGATTTCAGTCGCGACAACCTTCCTCCCGAAGCCGCGGCCATCGAAACGCGGATCACGGAACCCCTGATTGAACTTCGTCAGCGAATCAGCGAGGAGATTGCAAAGTTGAACAAAGAGAACCCACTCGTGCCGATCGACCGCGATCCGGTTCCCTCCGAGTTCCGGGATCTTGTTCGCCGTTACTACGAAGAGCTTGGCGCAGGCAACTGACCGGTGCATTCTTTCTGCACGATTTTCTCTATGTCCGTCTTTCCCCAAAATCTTCCCCCGATTCTATCCTCGATCGCTTTTGCGAGTGAGTCCTGGGGATGGACGGCACTCGCTCTCGGCGCGGGGGCTCTGCTCGTCCTCTTCCTGAGCTACCGATCCTCCCCCCTTCGGGGCGGAACCAAATTTTTCGCTCTCGCGCTCAAAGCCATCGGCCTCCTCCTGCTCGCACTGGCTTTGATGGAGCCGGTTCAGTTGGATGAGCAGCCCCGGAAAAATGCGAATGATGTCGCGATTGTCGCGGACAACTCCTCCGGCCTGACCATCGCCCTGAACGGAGAACAGACCACTCCGGCAGACTCGGTGCGCGAGGCCCTCACCACGGAGGATCCGGTCCTTTTTCCCGATTGGCTTGAGAAAGTCGGCGACACCTTTCGCCTCCAGACGTTTCTCTTCGACCGCAATCTGCGCCGCAGCGAAGACTACTCGGATCTCGATTTTGAAAAGCCGGGATCCAACCTCGTCGCCGCGCTCGAAAGCATCGACAAGCGCTTCGAAAAACGACCTCTCGCAGCGACCGTTCTTTTCACCGATGGAAACGCGACTGACCGGGACGGGTGGGAGGAATGGATCGGAAAAGCCGATGCGAAAGACGACAAAGTGGTACCGGTTTTCCCGGTCCTCATTGGCGAAGACAATCCGGATGCGACCGACCTGTCCATTTACCGGGTCGACGCAGAGACCACGCAATTTGAAGATGCCCGGGTCACCTTGACGATCGACGCCCGCGCCCGGGGAGTCTTCTCCAAGCCCGTCGAGGTCTATGTGATCAATGATAAGAAAGTCGAACTCGGGAAAAAGGAAATTACCTTTCCGCAGGAGGCCGGAGAACACAATCAGCCCGTCCGCCTCCGCCTCGCCGCCATCCCGCCAGGCGTTTCTTTTCTGACGGTGGGAATCAGGCAACTCGGCGAAGCCCCCATCCGCGAACTCACCGTAAAAAATAATTCCCAGCGGGTTGTCGCAAACCCCGGAAGCGGCCCGTATCGAATTCTCTACGTGAGCGGACGCCCGAACTGGGAATACAAGTTTCTTCGACGCTCCATAGCCAGAGACGCCGAGCTCGATCTCGTCGGACTGATTCGCATCGCAAAACGGGAACCGAAGTTCGAGTGGCGGGGACGCACCGGGGAATCGAGCAACCCTCTCTTCCGCGGATTCAAAAGCGACGTCCCCGAGGAAACGCAAAAGTACGATGAGCCGGTCCTAATCCGTCTGAATACGGCAACGCCGGAAGAACTGAGGGACGGATTTCCCGGAGTCGAAGAAACTCTTTTTCCGAACTACCGGGCCATTATTCTCGACGATATCGAGGCCGACTTTTTCACCCTCGAACAGCAGGAACTGATCGAACGGTTCGTCTCCCGTCGCGGCGGCACAGTTATTATGTTAGGAGGGCAGGAATCCTTTCAACCCGGCAATTGGGACAACACTCCGATCGGACGACTTCTTCCCGTTTACCTGGAGGACCTCGGTCGCGGAGGCCCTTCTCTCGAAGCCTCATTCAACCTCACCCGGGAAGGCTGGCTCGCTCCCTGGATGCGACTTCGTGCGAGCAAGGAGGAGGAAATCACCCGGCTCGCCTACATGCCCGCTTTTTTCGCGATGAACCAAATCCGCGCGATCAAGCCGGGTGCCAGTGTGCTGGCTACGGTGAGCGACAGCGAAGAGCGAACTCTTCCCGCGCTGATTACGCAACGATATGGGGAGGGAAAGGCGGCGGCCGTGACCGTGGCCGATCTCTGGCGCTGGGGAATGAAGGATCCGGAGCAACAGGAGGAACTGGCAAAAACCTGGCGGCAACTCCTTCGCTGGAGCGTGACCGAGGTTCCCGCCCGCGTTGAACTGACGAAAGAGGACATCGACGCCGGAGGACTTCCGCTCACGAAGCTATCAGTTCGGGTTCGCGACAAGACCTTTGCCCCGCAGGACGATGCCAACGTAATTCTCACGATCACAAGCGAATCCGGGGCGACGACCCAGCTGAACGGGGAGCCGTCCCTGGAGGAGCCCGGGCTTTTCACGGCAGAGTATGCTTCCGAGACGAGCCCCGGCTACCGCATCGATGCCACGGTCGTCGACGGGGAAGGCGTCGAAGTCGGGACTGCGGAAGTCGCGCGCACCTTCAATCCGGACGCGCTCGAGTTGGCCAGAATCGGCCCCGACCGGGAACGCCTCGAGCAGATCGCTGCGGCAACGGGGGGGAAAGTTCTCGGAATGGACGAAATCGGGGAACTCCCTGGCCTCCTGAAGAAGCTGGAACTTCCGGTGATTGAAGTGCGCCAGCGCCCTCTTTGGCACACCCCGTGGCTCTTCCTTCTCGCTCTTGCCTTCTTCCTGGGAGAATGGATCCTTCGCCGGAAACAGGGCATCCTTTGATATGACTCGAATTTTTCTCACTGCCTTGCTTTGTCTCCTTCCGCTTCTTGCCCCGGGCGAAGAAAAGGAATTGAGAATCATTGCCGTAATGGGTTCGGGGGGAACCGGTGAATACGATACCGTGTTTTCCAAAAGCGCCTCGCTCTGGAGGGAGGCCGCAGAGAAAGGCGACGCCGCCTTCTCTCTGATTGGAGAAGGAGAAGGCAGCGATCAGTCCGCGAAGCAGCTCAAAGAAGCCATCGCCGGCGCAAAAGAGCCCGCCCTTTGGATCGTCCTGATCGGACACGGTAGCTTTGATACAAGATCGGTGAAATTCAATGTTCGCGGCCCGGACTTTACCGATGATGATCTCGCCAAATGGGTGGAACCCTATAAGGGCGCGCTGGCCGTGATCAATACGGCTTCGGCAAGCGGCTCCTTTGTGCGGAAGCTCTCGGGCGAAGAACGGGTCATCATCACGGCGACCAAGAACGAGTCCGAAGTCTACTACACCCGTTTCGGAAAGTATTTCTCCGAGGCGATCGGGGGCCTCCCGGATGCCGATCTCGACAATGACGATCAGGTGTCGCTTCTCGAAGGGTTTCTTTTCGCAGCGGATCAGGTGGCCAAATTCTATGAGACCGAGGGCCGTCTCGCAACGGAGCATGCTCTCATTGACGACAACGGCGACCAACTCGGATCGAGGTCCGAATGGTACGATGGCGTGACCCCCACGCGAACCCCTTCCGAGGAAGCCGGTCCGGACGGCGAAATTGCCGGTCAGAAAGTCCTGGTAAAAAACGAATTTGAAAAGCGGCTCAGCCCCGAGGCACGTGCGAGACGGGACGAACTGGAACGGGAGGTCAAAGCCCTTCGCCGTCAGAAAGAGGATCTGGAAGAAGACGACTACTACCAAAAGTTGGAAACACTTCTTCTTGAATTGGCTGAGATCTACCGGGACGTTCGCGAGAGTTGAGCGCGAAGATGGAATCCGAATTGGAAAAAGAGAGCGGAAAGACCCCCGGTTTTCCGTGGAAGAGACAGTCCCTGCTCAGCAGCGGCGGGCGGCTCTTCTCCGGCCTTTTGTTTGCCGCGCTGGCAGGAGGCGTTTTCTTCGCCGAGATCGAGCCGCGCTGGATGACCTGGGCTCTCTTTGTGACAGCATTGATCGGGTTGCTACTCGTGACCTTCTGCCGGGTTCCGGAAGAAGATGAGTCCACCGATGAAGAAGATGTCGTGGAAGTGGCGAAACGGGCGATTCGCAACGAAGCCAGCCGGCTCGACAAAAAGCGTGCGGATCTGGAAAAGGTATTGATGGCCTACGGTGAGTGGATGGAATTTCCCGACTACCAGCTCCTCCAAACGATCGACTGGAAGGACGAGGCCCACATTTCAATGGATGATCGTGTCGCCTCGCTCCTCGACGACGAAGCCGACCTGATGCTGCAGCGATTTTCGAACGGCGCCTACTGGACTGATGGAAAGTTCGATGGCCGCACCCTCCTGCTCGACCTTGTTTCCTTTGTAGAGTCGATTGCCAGAATCTATCAGCCGGGTTCGGATCGACCCCTGCTGGAACTGAATCTCGAAGATATCCTTCGCTCTTTGAACCGGGCTTCCGTACAGATCATTTTGCTCCTCGAAGAACTGCCGGTCGTGGAGATTCAGCAAATGAATCTTCGCAAGGCCTCGGATCACATTCGCAATGCAAGCAAGGTCTATCGAAAGTACGAAGAGCTGCAGCCCTACATGAAACCAATGAGGTATCTGTGGCAGGGTAGTAAGATGCTGCTGACCTCGAATCCCCTGCTCGCTGCCGGTTGGATTGCCGGGTCTGAGATCATTTGGAAAGGCGGGAAGAAGTTGGGCAAGAAAGCGATGGACGCGTATCTCCTCAGCCTCGTTCGCCAGACGCTCGGAATTATCGCCTGGGAAACTGCGGGAATGTACGATCCGACCCATCGCTACCGGAACCCGGACTGGGTCTACGGCGTCGAAATCGCCCATCTCCTCAGCAAGTTCGATGCGACGCAGGAAGTCCTCCGCGAAGCCTTTCGGGAGCTGGGACGACTTCCTCTGAAGAGCACCTACGATCGGATTTTTCTGTATCGATGCATCGCGCAGAACGCGAGTCCGAAACCGAAATACTTCGCCCAGCCGGAACTCCTATCGCGGGAAATGAGAACGCAACTGCACGACCAGTTGATTGCCTTCTACGAAACCAACATCTCTGCCAACGCAGACGCCACGAACGAGAAGACCGTTCAGTGGCGCGCAGAGTTGAAGAGCCGTCTTGAGCTCGATTGAATCCAGACAACACGAGGCACATCGCCGAAAGCTGCCCCCCAGAGTCACCGGAGAATCCTATTCGTCGTCCTCCAATTGCTTCGCCAGTCGTTTCGCCACAGCGGGAAACTGACTTACGACATTGCCAGACTCATTCGGATCTGCATCAAGGTCGTAGAGTTCCTCCAACTCCAGCTCTCCCTTGCGATTCCGCCATCGAACATAGCGATATTGCTGCGTGCGAATGGCTTTACCGTGGTAGCGACCATTGTAGCGAACATACTCATGGCGAACCGGACTTCCGGAAACAGAGGGGTCTTTCAAGATCGGCAAAAGAGACTCCCCCTCCAGATGCCCCGGCTTCTCGACGCCAGCGAGATCGCACAGGGTCGGATACAGATCGACCAGTTCGGCGAGGGATTCGGTGCGCCCCGCTTCCATCCCCGGTGCCGATACAATCAAAGGAACACGCGTCGCGATCTCGTAGTTGGTCATTTTCCCCCAGGCGCTCATTTCTCCCAGGTGCCAGCCATGGTCCGACCAGAGCAAGACAATCGTATTTTCCCGTAAGCCACTCGAATCCAGCTGCTCCAGTATTTTTCCGATCTGGCCATCCACGTAGGAAACGCACGCGGCATAGGCATGAAGCAAATCGATTTGTGTTTCCTTCGCAATCTCCCCCCGGTAGGGAACGCCGAGATAACTTCGCATTTCAAATCCGTTGAAGGCAATCGCTTCCTCCCTCGTTAACTTCTTCTCCGGCATCGGCTCTCCGACCTTCTTCGACATACCCAAATAGCCATCCGAATTGAACCACGGGAAAAACGGCACACCTGATGGTGGTTCGGTTTGCCTGGTAATCCAGGATTCGTCCGGCTCATAGAGATCAAAATACCGTTTGGGTGCCACAAAGGGCAAATGAGGCCTCCGAAACCCGACGGCAAAGAAGAATGGCGTCTCCCGGTTACCTTCCTTCAGCAGGTCCGTTACTTCCTGAGCCATTCTCCCGGCAAACAGATACTCATCCTCGACATCGGGTGATTGCATGACCGGGCAGGCCGTGCGTTCTGCAATGCGGCTCGAATCATCTGCGGCGTTCTCCGCTGCGATCTCCAGCATCTCCCCCTCCCTCCCGGGGGAAGGCGGCTCACTCCAGTCCTCCGCCACCGCCCACCCGTCGTGATCGATTTTTCCAAAGCTGCGAACATGGTAGCCCGCATCGCGAAACCACCGCGAGATCGGAACCGCATCGGGGCTTCCGTTCCGGAAGGCTTCCACTTCGCTGTCCCGGTGACCATATACCTGAATCGAATCGGGACGGAGACCTGTCATCAAAGACAGCCTCGAAGGACCACACTTGGCGTAGTTGCAATAGGCCCGCTCGAACAACATCCCCGATTCTGCGAGCGCATCGATGTGCGGAGTCTGAACCCGATCGTCACCATAACAGCCCAGCATCGGTCGCAGATCGTCGACCGCGAGCATGAGGATATTGGGTCTGTCTTCTGCTGATGAGGGCAGTTGGGACCCGATGAACAGAACCAGCGCTATAGACCAACCGGCAATACGCGGCCCGTTCTGCCTATTTCTTGACCCGCCACTTGTAGGTTTCAATCGAAACTTCCAGTTCCTTGATTTCATTATTCAATTCGATGAGCTGATCCTGACGTCTACCCTGCAGAATCGAAGAAAGCGTCCCTGAGGCGACCTCTTTTTCAAACATTGTGACCTTGTCCCTCAATTCAGAGATCCGATCGATTCGATTTTGAATGTAAGGATCTACCGGCTTCTTTTTTTCTTTCTGCTCAGTTACCTCAAACACTACCGGCGGAGTGTGTTGCCCAAGCCTGAAAGCAAAAAGACGATCTTTCCAGCTAAGTTCATCGAGATTCCGCTCGTATCTCTCACCGCCCGGCAGCCGATCAAAGTGAAGTGTATCCCCCACCCTCCCCTGAATCAGTGCGTCGATAGTTTGCCCGCTCTGATTCGAAATTTCTCTCTGCACCGGATAGGTTTCCTTGAAAACAAAGAAATGGAACGACGCCAACAGGATAAGAAGAAGCAGCAGAAATATGAGAATGGCACCAACCCGTGAATTGCGCATAGGACAAGAATTTGATTCAAAATCTAGGCTCACTGATTCACAGAGAATTGTCGAGACTGCTCGCGACATTTCTTTCCGTTCTCTCTAACTCCGTAAACGCGTAAGAGGTGAAATCACCAGGGCACCGTAACTTCTTCCTATGCTGACCATATCCGGAAAAGCAGGCTCAAGGCTTTGTGACGGTTTTTCCCGTCGTGATTTTTTGCGTATTGGCGGTCTCGGCCTCGGCGGCGCATCCCTTCCTCAGCTTCTCCAGGCGGAGCAAGTCGCCGGGCTCCGCAATTCGAAGAAGTCCGTGATCATGATATACATGGCCGGTGCCCCGCCGCACCAGGACATGTATGACCTGAAAATGGATGCGCCCTCCGAAGTCCGGGGGGAGTTCCGACCGATTCCCACGAATGTCGACGGTCTTGAAATCTGCGAACTTCTTCCGAATCTGGCAGGGATCATGGACAAATGCGTTCCGATCCGCTCGCTCTACGGAGCGCCCAACGGAAGCCACGACTCTTTCATGTGCTACACCGGAAAAGTCGGCTCGACACTCAACATGACTGGCCAGCCTCCCGGTGGATGGCCTTCCATCGGATCGGTCATGTCCGACCTGATGGGTTCCAAGCACGAGAACATTCCCGCCTTTGTGGGACTCGCGCCCAGGGCTGGTCATCCACCCTACGGATCCTCCGGCAAACCGGGTTTCCTCGGATTTGCCAATGGCCCCTTCAAACCCTCGGGCCCCGGAAAAAAAGATCTCACCCTCGACAGTCTTTCTGCCTCGCGGCTCGACGAGCGAAAGGGTCTGCTGGCTTCCTTTGATCATTTCCGAAAGGAAGCCGACCAAAGCGGCCTCATGGAGGGCCTCGATGAATTTCACCAGCAGGCATTTGGATTGCTGACATCCAGCGAGCTCGCCAATGCCCTCAATCTCGAAAACGAAGATCCCAAAGTGCGGGAACGATACGGAAAAGGAGATCCGAAGAACGTGGGCGACGGAGCACCTCGAAACCTGGAGCACTTTCTCCTCGCACGACGACTCGTCGAAGCGGGGGCACGATGCGTCACCCTGAACTTTGGCCGATGGGACTTTCACAGCAACAACTTCAGTGGCATGCGGTCCCACGCTCCTCTGTTTGACCAGGGCCTGAGCGCGCTCATTACCGATCTCGAAGAGCGCGGAATGCTCGATGACACCCTCGTCGTCGCCTGGGGCGAATTCGGGCGAACGCCTATGATCAACAAAGATGCCGGCCGGGACCACTGGCCACGCGTCGGCGGTGCCCTCCTCGCCGGCGGAGGCCTGAAGACAGGACAGGTCATTGGCGCGACTGATCGCCTCGGTGGAGAAATCGCCGACCGCCCCGTCCATTTCGGAGAAGTCTTTGCAACCCTCTATCACCAGCTCGGGATCAACGCGAACGAAGTGACCATTGAAGATCTCTCCGGCCGACCCCACTACCTCGTCGACGGCTACAAGCCGATGCGGGAACTGGTTTAGTCGCCGTAAATCGCAAACTGGGCTCGATCCCTTTTCTGCTGCTTCGACGGTCAGGGGAGAGGCGAGCTTCACGGAAGCGGACGGGAACCTGTTTATTCGGGCGATGAAGGAAGTGGTCTGTATTGGCTCGAGTTCTGATAGAGTCGAATAGGCCTTGTTCCAGAGCCGGACAATCGGACTCGGTTCTCGCGGACCAGACTCCGTTCCCCTCTCAGCCCCCTTGCCAGAAGGGATCAGGCAAACCCTGAAACCGTTTCGAGAACCGGGGAAAAGAGGCCCCAGAGTTGCTGGGAAACGCTCCAATCGAATATGGCCTCGATGGAGATTCCCTGCCAGATGCCAACGATAATCCAAAAGAAGAACTGATATCGCTTTCGCGAAAACTCGGTGCCAATTTGGTGCTGGGCAAGAATCGCCCCGGGCCAGCCTCCAAGTAATTCCAGGAAATGAAGTGCCGAATCCGGAGTGCAATTCCCAATCCCGTCCCTTCGAAACTCGTGGCAGTGATACAGAAGAAACGTTGCCGCTGAAAGGAGGAACACGTATGCCACACAGTGGAAGAATCCCCCGGGAAGAGGCGCTATGAGAAAAGCCAGGATGGGAAGGACAAGAAAAAGAGTCGGCCATGCTCCCTTCAAATCGTGGAAGAGACCACGCGCACGGAGCAATACGACATCGGTAGCGTGAGGCCATTCGCCTTCTCCACTCGCAAGATTGTGGAGGACGCGGTCCCCCTCCTGCGGTCGCCGGTGAAATCGTTGAAAGTCCTTTGCATAGACAGGAATCACCTCTTCTTCACTGAAGGAAAGAAAACCGGATCCTTCGTGGTTGCTCCAGGTGATGACTTTGGAATCGTGGGCAGGCGTGGTCATATATCATTATAATTATGGAAATTATAATGATATATCAAGAAAAATCAGGATTTGCCCGGACCGGCGGACCTTGTTGCACCAAATAGAGAAGGAAGCATGGGCGTGCTGGGCGCAAAGATTTCTTCCATCTCTCGTTTTTTCGAAACTTTTGGTCTTCGTACGGGTATCATCGTTTCATGAACCGATCTCTCTTCCTGCTTGCACTCTTTTCACTTACTCTGCACTCCGCCCAGGCCGACTGGACCCAGTTTCGCGGCCCGAACGCTCAGGGAGTCAGCTCCGAAACCGTCCCCACAAAATGGAGCGCCTCCGAAGGACTCGCCTGGACTCTCGATCTTCCGGGCGAGGGGAGCTCCTGCCCGATCGTTTCCGGGGACGCGGTTTTCGTGACGGCTTTCTCAGGCAGTGGCGAAGAAATCCTCCGCCATCTCCTTCGCATCGATCTGAATTCGGGCGAAGTCGTCTGGGAAAAGAAAATCCCTGTCGACTACCCCGAGGACGAAGCCAAGGGTTACATCACCGAACACGGTTACGCCAGCAACACTCCCGTGACCGACGGAAAAGCGGTCTACTGCTATTTGGGAAAAGCCGGTGTCTACGCTTTCGACTTTGACGGAAAGGAACTCTGGAAAGTCAGAACAGGCGATCTCAGCTCCCCCAAAGCATGGGGATCCGCTTCGAGCCCGATTCTCTACAAGGACACCTTGATTGTTCCGGCCGGAGAGGAAAAGAATTCCATTCTCGCGCTGAACACGGCCGACGGAGCGGTGAAGTGGACCGCCGACGGGGACAGTCTCGTCCAGACCTATGGCACGCCGATTCTGGCTCCGGTCGATGACACGCGAACCGATCTCGTCTTTGCCGCCGCCGCCGAATGGTGGGGCCTGAACCCCGAGACCGGAAAGCTTCGCTGGTTTGCGGAATACAATCTCCCCGGCAACATGTCGAACACGGCTCATCTCAGTGGGGATATCCTGACGGTATCGGGGGGATTTCCCAGAACGGCCCGGGTCGCTCTTAAAACCGGGGGAACCGGCGACCTCACTGACAAGATTCTCTACGATACGCAGAAGCCCGCGACCTACATGACCGCGCCGGTCGAGCAGGACGGTGTTCTCTACTGGATCTCTGACGGGGGCATCGCCTTTGCCGCGAAGCCCGGCGAGGCGGAAGAACTCTGGACGGAGCGCGTCCCCGGATTGACCGGAGCCGGCGGTCGGGGAAAACCTTTCTACGCGTCACCCATCCTCGCCGGCGGGAAAATCTATGCAGTCAGTCGCGCCAACGGAACCTTTGTCATCGAGCCGTCTGCGGACGGGCTCCAGGTTCTCGCCCAGAACAAGATCGAAGGTGATGAGACGCTCTTCAACGCGACGCCGGCCGTGGCCGATGGGAAACTGCTGCTGCGTTCACAAAAGGCGCTGTATTGCGTAGGGGAGTAAACCCGCCGCCCCACAAAAAACCCGCAGCCTTTCGACTGCGGATTTTTCCAAATTCAGTTGTGAACTCCGACCGAAATTCGCAGGAGATTTATCAGCCACCAATTCCGGCGCCGACGATCTCGGCGAAGCTGTTGGGATCAAGTGCCGCTCCTCCGACGAGGAATCCGTCGATGTCAGGCTGGTTGATGAGCTCTTCGGCATTGCCGGGCTTCACGCTGCCACCGTACTGGATGCGCGTGGCACCTGCGACGTCACTTCCGAAGATTTTCTCCAGAACGCTGCGAACAAAAGCCTGCGTTTCCTGGGCCTGCTCCTTGCTGGCAGTAACACCCGTTCCGATTGCCCAGACCGGCTCGTAAGCGATCACGATATCCGCCATTTGGTCGGCACTGATGCCGGCAAGACTGCCTTCGAGCTGGCTCGTAAGAACACTCTCGAGCTGTCCGCCCTCACGCTCTTCGAGAGACTCCCCGATGCAGAGAATCGGCTTCATTCCAGCAGCCAGTGTTGCGTGGACCTTCTTGTTGATGACCGCGTCATCTTCTCCGTAGAGGGAGCGGCGCTCGCTGTGTCCAAGGATCACGTAGTCCACGCCCACGTCATTCAGCATGGCTGCGCTGGTTTCCCCGGTGAAGGCACCGTTGGCCTCGTGGGACATGTTCTGAGCGGCAAGGTCGACCGCGGGATTCGGTCCGATCAGCTCAGCTGCTTTCGGCAGAGTGACAAAGGACGCACCGATGACGATGTCGACGTTCACAGGTTGAGAAAAGGTGGAAAGAAACGTGTCCAGATAGGTAACCGCCTCGGAGGGCGTCACGTTCATTTTCCAGTTGGCGGCGATAATAGGTTTACGGCTCATGATGTAGGGGGCGCCTGCGGCGCGTGAGAAAGTGGGAAGATAAAAAGTAAAAGGGTTTCCAGTTTGTTTCAACAGGGTTGGGTCACTGACTCAACCCTCTCGGGTAATCTCTCAGGCATCGTCGAGAGCGGCGATTCCGGGGAGCTCTTTTCCTTCGAGAAGCTCGAGTGAGGCACCTCCCCCGGTGGACATGTGATCCATCTTTTCGCCAAAGCCGAACTGGTTGGCGGCGGTAACGGAGTCACCTCCACCGACGATCTTGATGGCGTTTTCGTTCGCGGCAATGGCAGCGCCGACCGCTTTGGTTCCGATATCGAATCCACGCTTTTCAAAAACTCCCATCGGGCCGTTCCAGATGATGGTCCCGGCTTCGGCGATCTTTGCAGCGAATTCTTTGCAAGCAAGATCACCAATGTCAATGCCCTCGCGGTCCGCAGGAATTTCTCCTCCCTCGCCCCACGGAAGCGTCACTTCGGTAGGAGCATCGTCGGCAAATTCCTTCGTATGACGGGTGTCGGCCGGCAAAAGGAACTCGGTATTGTTTTTCTTTGCCGTTTCGAGAATTTCGAGAGCGAGGTCGGTCGCATCCGGTTCAGCCAGACTCATTCCGATTTGGTAGCCCTGAGCGAGGCGGAAGGTATTGGCCATGGCACCGCCGATAATGAAGGCGTCGGCTTTCTCCATGAGGCGCTCGAGAATCTTGATCTTGTCTGAAACTTTCGCGCCCCCCATGATCACGACGAAAGGCCGCTGAGGCTCTTCCAGCTTCGTAACGAGGAACTCGAGTTCCTTCTCGATGAGGAATCCCATCGCGCAGGTGTCGATGTAATCCGTCACTCCGGCCGTGGAGGCGTGAGCACGGTGAGCCGTTCCGAAAGCATCATTCACGTAGATGTCACCGTGAGCAGCCAGTTGCTTCGAAAATTCAGCATCGTTGTCAGTTTCACCGGCGTAAAAGCGCACGTTCTCCAGAAGGATTACCTCTCCATTCTGGAGATCAGCTACAGCGGCTGCGGCATCCGGTCCGACGCAATCGTCGACGAATTTCACTTTGGCGGAAATCAATTCACCCAGTCGGTCCGCAGCTGGCTTCAGAGAGAACGCAGGATTCTTTTCCCCCTTGGGACGCCCGAGGTGGGACATCAGAATGACGCGACCGCCTGCGTTGGTGAGATGCTCGATGGACGGAATCGCCCCCTTGATCCGGCTGTCATCCGTGATGTTGCCGTCATCGTCGAGCGGCACATTAAAGTCGACGCGCATGAGGACGCGTTTCCCGGCGGGTTCAATGTTGCGAATGGAAAGTTTTTTCATTTTGGATACTGGATCTGAGTGATGGGATGTTGGCAGGTTGCGGAGGACTACGATTCAATCCCCGGGATCCAACATCAAAAAAATGGGCGCCACCAACCAAACAGCCGGGGCGCCCACAAAGAAAGATGCTAGTGGAATTCCACAGCGGTTTTACAGGCCTTGCCCGACAAGTTCCATCGCATCGATGGCGCGGTTGGAATAACCCCACTCGTTGTCGTACCAGCCGACAACTTTCACAAAGTTACCCTGGGCCATGGTCGTGAGACCATCGAGGATGCAGGAGTGAGGATCACCTACGATGTCCTTGAGGACGAGGGGATCTTCACTGTAGGAGAAAATTCCTTTGAGGGGACCTTCGGCAGCCTCTTTGAAAGCCGCGTTGATTTCCTCGACGGTGGTTTCTTTCGAAAGCACAGCGCTGAAGTCGGTCACCGACCCGGTCGGAGTAGGGACACGGAAGGCACCGCCCTGAAGTTTGCCGTTCAGCTCCGGAATGACAAGACCGATCGCCTTGGCTGCTCCGGTGCTGGATGGAATGATGTTCTCCGCGGCAGTCCGTGCACGGCGAAGATCGCTGTGAGGCGAATCGAGAACGACCTGATCACCCGTGTAGGAGTGAATCGTGCTCATGAATCCCTTCTCAACTCCGAAGGAATCATTGAGAACTTTCGCCATCGGCGCAAGGCAGTTGGTGGTGCAGGATGCATTCGAGATGATGTGGTGCTCGTCTGCGTTGTAAAGGTGGTCGTTGATTCCGATACAGAAAGTCAGGTCCGGCTCTTTCGCAGGAGCGGAGATAATCACTTTCTTGGCACCCGCCTCAATGTGCTTTCCAGCACCGGCGCGGTCGACAAAGAATCCAGTCGACTCAAGAACGACATCAACGCCTTTGCCGCCCCAATCGAGATTGGCCGGGTCGCGCTCCGCCGTAGCGATAATGCGATGTCCATTCACCGTAATCGACTCTTCGTCATACTCGACGGTTCCTGCGAAGCGACCCGCAGTGGAGTCATACTTCAGCAGGTGAGAGAGTGTTTTGTTGTCAGTCAGGTCGTTGATCGCAACGACTTTCTTGAGCTGTTCATCGGTCATGGCGCGCAATACATTGCGTCCAATCCGTCCAAATCCGTTAATTCCGTAAGAAGCCATACTGGTCAAATAAGCGTGTTTCGTTCCAAACGAGGTCGTTTCCACAGTTCTGCGGAAACTTTTTCAGCTCCACCTACTTGGCGGCAGCCGCGGCTACCGTAGGGAGGAATATTGATCCGTCAAAGGAAAAGCCGGTGCCAAAAGAGATACAGAAATCAACAATTCCTCATTTCTCAGGAAATTGCCGGGGAAAACGCGGGGCTGCGGCGCGACAGGGCACGAAACCGGGTGGTCTTTGCAGGTCAAACAAGCAAAGGTGCTTCCGGGCATTTCCCCCCATGAAACGGGGTTTCAGGGGCTCCAACCGGAATATTTCATGCGAAAAGGCGATCAAAATCTGAACATAATGCGGAGGGGATAGTCGTATTCATTTGGAAAACATCGGCAATTCCGCCGAACCACAAACACAAACCTCCCAAAATCCCCCCGAAAGGCGAAAGTATTTCGATTATACGAAATTTTAAAAAATCTTAACTTTTGCCTTGCGGTTGAAATTATAAATTTTATAGTCAGACTGTAAATTCGACCTGCCATGAAAAAACTTATTGTCGTAGTCAATGACCTGGAGCGCTCCGGAAAATCTTGCACCGCCCGCGCTATCACCCATCACCTCAACGAGCTTGAGGTTAATCACCTTCTCGTCACCTCCAACGAAATGGACATGACGGACTCCTTCGCGGGAGAGTTCTGGGACCTCGAAGATCAGTTTGAGATCCCTCAACTCATCGGCGCTCTCGACAGCCATGATGCGGTCGTAGTCGATATCCATACCGGAGCGGCCCGCAACTTCGGTGAGTTCTGCGAGAATCAGGAACTCGAAAATCTCCTCGCCGAGCTCGACACGGAGATGACTCTCGTGATCCCGAACAACCAGAGCGAGCGCTGCAACGAGGAAATCACGGATCTCGCTGAGATCTTTGCCGACCAGGCGGACTATGTCATCGCTCACCTCCCCGCAGATGAGCGCACGCAAGTTGATTGGAAGAAGAGTCCTGCAGAGAAAGCGATCCGCTACCTCGGTGCTGCTCAAGTCGATCTCCCGGGACTGTCCGACGATCTCCTCACGGCTATGCAGAACACCGAAGTCGAATTTGCAGAGGCTCTCAACAATCCCTCCGGACTCCCCCGCTTCGCAGAAGTTCAGGTCACTCAGTGGCTTGAAAAAACTTCGGAAGCTCTCTCCATCGGTCGCGAATATCTCGTTCCGGAGGAAGTTGGCGAAGTTGCGCTCGACTACTGATCACATCGCTCACCACGAGCCGAATTTACCCCTCAGAATCGAAAAGGGCTTTCCTCCGGGAAAGCCTTTTTCCGTGTTTGAGTTGTTTGCGGGCGGTCTCTTCGAAGCCGGGGCGACAATGACGCCCTTTCCTCGGCTTTTCAGCCGCGGCTAAAGGGCTCCCTGGATCCTTTCGCGAAGTTCTTATCTGACCTTTTGCAGATCCGCTTCTCTCCCGGGGTCATCCATCACGTTGCTCTCTTCGCCCGGATCGACTTCCAGATCCGGGCGGAGGTCGTCGACCGCGATGAAGAGAATATTGTGCCGGTCCTCTCCGACAACGGCGGAGGCGAGGACCAAACACGAAAGTAGAATTGATTTCATCATTTAAAGACAGCATCGATCCCCATCGCACTTTTGCGTGCGATTTTGGGAACCATTTTGGGCCGCGAGTGCTTCAACGCAAAATACGCGATCGAAAGAAGCCGCAAACCAATCACCCGATCAACGATGCGGTAGGAATGCTGTTTGCGAACGAGGTATTGGAAGAAGATTCCGATGTAGCGGCTGTTCAGACGGAAGGGCTCAAAATCGAGATTCACAGTGTAGCGAAAGCGGGTGCCTTTGGGATACCGCTTCTTATATTCCTTCTTCGCCCTCTCGAGCCTGGAACGGATCTCCTCATCGTAGGGTCGAAAGAAATACTCACGTGCCAGCGCAACGATCCCGAAGGTGAATTCCATGTATTCGATGTCCTCCTCCGGGAGCTGACACTCAAGCGCGAGGGAACGCATCCGCTTGATCTTCGCCATCGCCGCACGGGCGGACCGGATCGAAGCCTCCCCGTCTTCAACAAAATGATTGAGCATCTTCTTCAATCCATGGGCGACGAAGATGTGATGCCAGTAGACCCCGATCAACGGAGGAATCCGGACCCGCCGGAAGTAAAGACGACGGTGCGCAAAATCGGGCAGATAGAGTAATTCCGTGACTACCTCTTCGGAGAGACGCAGCAACTCCTGAAGCGCCGGTAGATTCGAGACGTTTGGCAAATGCGATACCGCCTCTTCCACCAACTCACCGTGTTTGAAGAGACGAAGCGTGATGAAGGTATTGATCTCCGTCCAGATGCTGGAGTTCTCCAAAAAGGCAAGGCGGCGGAAGGGAGTCCATCCTCCCGTCTGACACCAGACTGAGATGCCGACGACATTGGGGGCATTCCTCAATTCGATCGCGAGTTGTTCGTAGTCCCGACCGATAAAGCTGGGATACTCGCCACAGCCTTCGTATTCCCGCCTCGTCTGCAGTTCGACAATTTTTGGAATGTCAGTAACGAAGAAATTTCGATTCAGGGAAAGGTAACGGAAAAAGTCCGACTCCCCGTATTTCATCGAGAGGACAAGGGCCGGGCTTTCAATTCCCGCGACTGTCTTCTCGAGAGTGGCTTCGCGCCAGATCAAGTCGCCCACCTCATGAGCCCCTACCGTCCAGGTGCGAAAAATGCAGCGACGCTTGTGCTTTTCGAAGATCGGAAGCACGGCCTTCAAACAGCGATTCACCATCGCCGGATTCTTGAGAACGAGTTCGCTGCGAAACTGCTCTTTGATATCGAGCCCGTCGCTTTCCCCAATGCGAAAAACTACACCGGCCACCTCCGGGAAATCCGTAAAAAAGCGATCCACCAACTCGACCAGAAACTGACGCTGCTTCTTTTCGCTGTTGCCGATCCTCCTCTTTACCGCCGGGGTGAACGTGAGAATATCCATCGTCAGATAGATCTGCATCCCCTCGTTTCGAATCACCTGAAACAGCTGTCGGAACTCCCTGCGATAAATCGCAATTTTCTCGCGAACATCGACCTCGTAAAACTCATGGTCCGTGAGATGCGGGACATCATCCAGGGTGACACCGTTGTAGCCGATCTCCGAGACGCTTCGGCAGAAGAGCCCCATGTCCGAACGGACTTTGGCAAAGGAATTTTCCAGCTCCGCTTTCTCCATCGATTCAAAGCGAATCCAGGGAAGCTTCGACCAATTGATTCGGAAACGCTCGTAACCCGGAAAAAAAGGGCCGATTGCGTCGATCAAATAGAGTGGGGAATTGAGAGCCGGCAGGTTCACAAGGAATTGAATGCCATACTGCAGGCAAGGGCTTGACGCAATGGGATTCACGGCCGCACAGACCACTCCGGAAGTGCCAAAATCGTCAAGAAGTGTGGACGGAAAGAGGCAAACGAAAAGCTGGCTCAATCCGTCTCCCGCATTCATAGTGGGCGGCTATGAAATCGAAAAAGGACTCCAGACGACAGAACAGCTCACTCACCGCGGCCTTTCTTTCCGCAGTTGTTCTGGGAAGCATTGCTGTTTTCTCCCCGGCCTGCAGCGAATCGGGAACCGCTCAAATCGCAGAAGCAGAGCCGGCCAAAATTGTTTTTATCTCGGGAATGCCGAGTCACCCCTCCGGCCAGCACGAGTTCAAAGCGGGCGTGATTCTTCTCTCCCGGGCCTTGAACGAGCAAAGCGGGCTCCCCGTAGAAGTCGTCATGAATCACCACGGCTGGCCTGAGGATGAAACGATTTTTGACGGCGCAAAAGCCGTCATCATTTACTCGGACGGAAATGCCAGGCACCCCGTCAATGGTCACGAGGATAAAATGGATGCGCTCGTCAAAAGCGGAGTCGGACTCATGTGCATGCACTACGGCGTCGAAGTCCCCAAAGGCCCGCAGGGCGAATACTTCAAACAGTGGATCGGTGGTCACTACGAAGCCGGTTTTTCGACCAACCCTCACTGGACCGCGGAAGTGGAGCTGAATAAGGATCACCCGATCAGCAGCGGCGTCCCCGGCTTCACGGCGAATGACGAGTGGTACTACAACATCCGTTTTGCCGATCCCAAATCTTCTGCCGACATCCTCACCGGCGTTCCCACCCGCGAAAGGATCAACCGCTACATCCACTGGACCCCCGCCGGAGAAAAAGGGCTCGGCAAAAAACAGACCATGATGTGGGCCGTCGAGCGCCCTGATGGCGGACGCGGAGTCGGCTTTACCGGAGGTCACTGGCACCGCAACTGGGCGATCAACGATTTTCGAAAGGTGGTCCTGAATGCCATTATCTGGACCGCTGGGATGGATGTCCCCGGAGCAGGGGTATCCTCAGAGGCAATCACCGAAGCGCAACTCAACGAAAACCTCGACGAGAAAAAGGAAATGGTTCACGTCGCACTCCCTTCCGAGGCCGACCTGACTCAACCCGCCGCCGAGCCGAAGGACTACGGCTGGCCCGGAAAGCCGAAAGAAAACCCGAAGAAGTAGGCTTCGACTCGGAAGATAGAGCTCCTGCTCGGTCCTCTCTTCGCGTTCCACCCAACCTGTGACCTCCTCCCGAACGTGTCGCTCCAACCCACGCCCCCGAAAATCGGGATCCTCGACTCCGGGGTGGGAGGCCTTTCCGTTCTCAGGGAAATTCATCACCTTTTGCCGGATGCCGACATCCACTACCTCGGCGATTCAGCGTGGTGCCCCTACGGCAACAAAGCTCCCGAAGTCATCCTCGATCGGGTAGTCACGATCACCGATTACCTCCTCGGCAAAGGTGTGGAAATCATTGTGATCGCCTGCAACTCGGCGACGATACACGCCGTTGGCGCACTCCGGGCGACCTATCCCATTCCGATCGTGGGAATGGAGCCGGCCGTGAAACCGGCGGCAGCGCTCACGCGTAGCGGTGTCATTGGAGTCCTCGCGACCGAAGCCTCAATCGCCGGTGAGAAATTTCACCAACTCGTTACTCAACATGCCAACGGAGTGCGGGTCATTACCCGCCCCTGCCCCCGCTTTGTCGAACTGGTCGAGGCGGGGATACTCTCCGGCCCCGAAGCGGAAAGCGCGGTGCGGAAAGCGATCGATCCACTGGTCGAGTCCGGAGCCGATGTTTTTGTACTCGGATGCACCCACTACCCGTTTCTCCGCGCCGTCGTCGAAAAAATGACACCGGCGGAAAGCCATGTCGTCGACACGGGCCCGGCTGTCGCCAAACGGGTCGCGAGCCTTCTCGAACCGGTGTCCGCAATTCACAGAGAAAGATCTGAAATTCACATCGAAACGACAGGCGGGCTGGAGCAACTCGACCTACTCTTGCCCAAACTGCTTCCCGGTATCAAAGCCACGACCGCCAAAGCCGAAATCTCATGAAACACCTTGTTTACTTCTTTGCTGCCCTGTTCCTTTTCTCCGGCATCGCAGAGGCCCGGCCCAACTTCCTCCTCATTGTCGGTGACGACTGCACCTACAACGACCTTCCGCTCTACGGAGGTGAAAATGCGAAGACGCCCCACCTCGATGCGATGGCGGCTCGCGGCCTTACTTTCAACCAGGCCTATCTCGCCACCGCGATGTGCCAACCCTGCCGGGCCGAGCTTTACACGGGACAGTATCCGATGAGCAACGGCTGCGCCTGGAATCACTCCGCGAGCCGACCGGAAACACGAAGCCTCCCCCATTTTCTGCGCCCGCTGGGATACAAAGTCGGCATCGCCGGAAAGGTTCACGTGAAGCCTGCCGACGCCTTTCCCTTTGATCAGGTCGAAGGCTTTGACAAAAGTTGTGTTCGCGAACCGACACAACCGCACGATCTCGCACCGGCCCTGGAATACATGAAGGGCGACGAACCTTTCTGCCTCGTCATTTGCCTCGTCGAATCCCACGTCCCCTGGGTCATGGGGGACGCTTCGCAGTATCCGAAAAAGAACATTCAACTGCCTCCCAATCTTGCCGACACCCCCGTCACCCGCGAACACTTTTCCAACTACCTCGCCGAGATCACCTACATGGATTCCCAGGTCGGAGACATCCTTGAGGCACTCGAAACGTCCGGAAAACGCGACGACACTCTCGTGATGTTTACCTCCGAGCAGGGCTCGCAGTTTCCTGGATGCAAATGGACAAACTGGAACACCGGCGTTCACACCGCCCTCATCGCCGAATGGCCGGGCAGGACTCCGAAGGGAAAACGCACCGATGCGCTGGTTCAGTATGCCGACATCACCCCGACTTTTGTCGATCTCGCCGGAGGAGAACCGGAACCGCAGTTCGACGGCAGCAGTTTTTCCCCCGTCCTTGAAGGAGAGGACGACGCCCACCGTCAGTTTGCCTACGGCCTCCATAACAATCTGCCGGAAGGCCCCCGCTACCCGATCCGGTCCATCACCAACGGGAAATTCCGACTCATCGAAAACCTTCTCCCGGAAGAGCTCTACATCGAGAAGCATCTCATGGGGGGCGGACGCTTCAACAATCCCTACTGGGCCACCTGGATGGGAGACGATCCGGTCAAGAACCCGGACAGCTACGAGAGTATCAAGCGCTACATGCGCCGCCCCGCTGTTCAGCTCTATCACACCACAGAAGATCCCTACGAAATGGAGAATCTCGCCGAAGACAGCGGCTATGCCGAAGTCCGGTCACAGCTTCGCGGCGCTCTTCAGGAATGGATGAAAGAGGAAGCCGACCCCGGAGCCAAAGTCGATACGGTCGAGGCGCTGCAGGCGGCGAGGAAGGGAGGACATTTGTACGGAAAGGCGGATTAGAAAAAAGACCCTGATTTTTTTGAGAATCGGCTTTTACTTCTCCCATGACTCCCGAAACCACCGTATCCATCCATCCCTATTTCCAGCCGCACGAGGGCAAGCTGGACGAATTCATCGCGGGAATGAAAGCGTTTGTCGACCGCACTTCGAGCGAGGACAAAGTGCTTTTCTACGACTTCACCGTTTGTGAGAGGACTGTCTTCTGCCGCGAAGCCTATGTCGGCGGAGAAGGCGCTCTTGCTCACCTCGACAATGTCGGGGACCTTCTCGAGGCTGCCCTTGGAATCTCGGACCTCGTCCGCCTCGAAGTTCATGGGGCCGCCGCCGAACTCGATAAGATGCGGGAGCCGCTCAAGGACCTTCCGGTGCAGTGGTTTGTGCTGGAGACGGGATTGGTGAAGTAGGGAAGTGAGCCCGATTGAAACAGTGCGTCTTTGGTCGGTAACCTACATTGCTAGACAGAGCAGGAGCTCTGTCCTCCGATTGAACAAATCCCTCCCAAGCGTGTCTTACTCTGCTGTATGACACCGCCGTTTTCAGAGCCTCAAAAGCGCAACCTTTTCGGGCCATCGCTCCAGCTGGGAACCGTTTCGGGAATTCCGATTCGGATTCACTGGTCTTTCAGTCTCCTCCTTCTCTGGGCGCTCTTCCTTCACTCTTCGGCCACCGGCAGTTTTGCCGGAACGATGCTCGGGATGCTCTTCGTTCTCATGGTGTTCGGTTGTGTGATCCTGCATGAGCTAGGCCACAGCCTTACCGCGCAGCGATTCGGAATTCAGACCCGCAGCATCACGCTGTCACCTCTGGGTGGACTCGCGGCGCTGGAGAAATCCCCGAAAGACTGGAAAGAGGAACTGTGGATCACCGCAGCCGGACCGGCCGTCAATGCGGTCATTGCCGGACTTCTCCTGCCCTTCGTTTTGCTCACCGCAAGCGCCGAAACATTCGCTGCAGTTCCTTTCAGCAGCTTCTCCAATTTTCTCGCGATGTTGTTCTTCGCCAACGTCATGCTGGTGCTTTTCAACCTGCTCCCCGCCTTCCCCATGGACGGCGGCCGGCTTCTGCGCGCTTTTTTGACGCCCTCTCTGGGTCGACTCCGGTCAACGCGGGTCGCCTCGAGAATCGGTCAGGTCATCGCGGTTCTGCTCGGGCTGACGGGGCTGTATTTTTCTCCCTTCCTCGCTTTCATCGGTGTCTTCGTATTTCTGGCCGCCGCAGCCGAGCGCCGATCGGTCGAGCTGGAGGAACGACTCTCCGGCACGACCGTCTCGGACGCGATGCGGCGCTCCTTCGAATCGGTTGGGGAAATGGATACGATCAATGACGCGCTGCGTTGCTCCCTCTATTGCGGGCAGAGCTCCATTCCCGTTCTTCGTGACGAAAGGCTGCTTGGAATCGTCGATTTCGATACGCTCGTGCGAGCCCGGGCGGAAGGCTACGGCGAAGCTGCCGTGGGGAGCCTCGTTTCCACGATGGCACCACTCACGGTAACTCCACAGCAGAGCCTTCTCAGCGCCCTGCGGGAAATGCAGCAGCGCAATCGGGAGATCGTTCCCGTGATCTGGGACAATCGACTGATCGGACTGCTGCCACAGCGTTCGATTCATTCGGTCCTCGCAATGCAGGCGGCGTAGACTGTCTTCTTGAAGGACTCCCTTCTTCGCCGTAAAGAGGGGGCATGAGCGAAGACGATCTCCATCTCCTGAAGGAAGTGCCCGGCATCTCCCCCTGGCGCTATCGTCTCGCCAAATGGGTGGAATCGAAAGCGGTTCAGCGGTTCATTCTCATCGCGATCCTCGTGAATGCGGTCGTCCTCGGCCTCTACATTGATCCGACCGTTCTGGAGTCATACGATCCGCTCTTTCATGCTATTGATCTGACCTGCCTCGCGATTTTCACCGTGGAAATCGCTCTCAAGCTCCTCGCCTATCGACTGCAATTTTTCCGCAGCGGCTGGAATGTCTTTGATCTCATTGTCGTTGGCATCGCCCTGATCCCCGGGAACGGTGCGCTCTCTGTTCTGCGGACCCTTCGCGTGCTCCGGGTCCTGCGGGTTCTGACGGTCGTTCCGAGTCTTCGTCGCGTTGTCGCGGCCTTTATTCACGCCATCCCCGGACTCGGCAGTGTCGTCGCCGTGATGGCAATCTTCTTTTATGCCGCCTCTGTCATGGCGGTTGGCTTCTTTGGAGAAACCTTTCCGGACTGGTTCGGCAGCGTCGGAAAAAGTCTCTACACCCTGTTCCAGGTCATGACACTCGAAAGCTGGTCGATGGGAATCGTCCGCCCGGTCATGGAGTCCCACCCCTACGCCTGGGCGTTCTTTGTCCCCTTCATCATCCTCGCGACCTTCACGATTCTGAATCTCTTCATCGGGATCATCGTTTCCACGATGCAGGAGCTTTCGGTTCTCCCCGATCCGGACGAACCGAATCCGGAGACGCTGGACCTTCTGACAAAGATCGAAGAGGATCTGAACCGTCTTCGGCAACAAATCGACTCCCGAAACTGATCAGGCGTCGATCTTACACAGCCGCTGCACGAGAATCATTCCGATCGCCATGGCCGGAACAAATACCAGCGCCTCGATCCGGAGAGCTCCGAGATTCGCAATCGCCGGACCCGGACAAAAACCACCGAGTCCCCAGCCGATTCCGAAAAGCAGGGCCCCCATGAGGAGGCGCCTGGAAACGGGCTCACCGCTATCGCGGGGAAGATCGCAAGATTTTCGGAGAAGGAAATAGCCTCCCCCGAAAACGAGCAGCGCACCGCCCATGACAAATGCGAGAGTAGGATCCCAGCTTCCAAAAAGATCGAGAAACCCGGTTACCCGCGTCGGATCCGTCATACCGGAAAGAGCGAGACCGGAACCGAACAGGGCCCCGGCAAGAAGGATCAGGAATTTTGTTTTCATGAAGCGGAGGAAACCAGGTTCCAGAAAAATACGGTGCCAAATCCTGCGCCCATGAAAACCAGGGTGGCGATGATCGAATCCCGGGCGCCCATGCCCATTCCACAAACTCCGTGACCGCTCGTGCAGCCACCTCCAAGGCGCGTTCCAAATCCGACAACCAATCCGGCCAGAGCAAAAACGAAGAGAGAGCGTCCTGCGGGAAGACGATACGAAGCGGCGGTATCCGAAATTCCCATCATGAGAGCAGCTCCTCCGATCAATCCGATCAAAAACACGATTCTCCATCCGATATCATTGCTTTCCGGACGAAGCAGTCTTGCGAAAACACCTGAAATCCCGGGGATTTTTTTGGTGACGATCAGCGCGAGCAGGCTCCCTGCTCCGATCAAGCATCCGCCAAGAAACCCGGTAAGATAAGATGGTTCCCAATTCATGCCCGTATTCAGCCATGCTCCCGCACCCGCCGCAAGTTGCGAATCATCATCCGAAATGAAAACGACGGGCCAATTCAGCATAAAATGAGGCCGTAGCTTTCTATGCAAATTCCGGAAAGAGCCGGAAAGTGTCGTCCTCCAAAAATTCATCCCCCATGAAAACAAGGCTCACCCTTTTCCTTTCCCTGATTCTGATCCTCTTTGGCGGAACCTCCGGTTCCGCAAGGCCCGACTCCGGCCCTGTCCGCGTCCTCTTCGTCGGTCACCTCGCCCAGAATCATCGCTCCGACCTCTACTATCCCATGCTGCAAAAGGCGCTCGGGCGGGAGGCAATCTACTTTGACTACGTCACCAACACGAAAGATGCCTTTGCCGACCGGGACTACCTCGGGAAGTTCGACGCCGTTCTCCTCTATGCGAATCACCAAACGATCGAAGCGGGCGAGTGGGCCAACCTGAAATCATTCATCGAAGAAGGCGGCGGCTTCGTTCCGGTTCACTGCGCGAGTTGGTGCTTTCAGAACATTCCGGAATTCGATCAGGTTGTGGGAGGACGTTTCCAAAGTCACAAGACCGGCATTTTCCGACCGAAGACAATTGCCCCGGACCACGCTGCGATCCGGAATGTTCCCGAATTCGAAGCCTGGGACGAGACCTACCTTCATATCAATCACAACGAAACCGATCGAACCGTCCTCCAGATGCGCGAGGTTGCGAAAGACGACAACATCACGAAGCCGGAACCCTGGACCTGGGCCCGGACACAGGGAAAAGGACGGGTCTTCTACACCGCCTCCGGCCACGACGAACGCGTCTGGAGTCTCCCCGCCTTTCAGCAACTGCTGAAAAAGGGAATCCTCTGGTCGATCGGCGAAAGCAGACTCGCAGGCTACGAAGAGTTTCTGAAAAGCCGAACCCCACTCACCTACCAAAAGGTCGATCACATTCCCAACTACGAAAAGCGCCCCGAGCCACTCCCGAAACAGGACCCACTTTCCCCCGAAGACTCAATGAGCTACACGCGGGTTCCGGTGGACTTTCGTCTCGAACTCTTTGCGAGCGATCCCGACATCGTCAATCCGATCTACCTCGCGTGGGACGAGCGGGGACGTCTCTGGGTGGCGGAAACAGTGGACTATCCGAACGATGTTCGGGACGGCAGCGGAAACGACACGATCAAGATTCTCGAGGATACCGACAAAGACGGCAAAGCCGACAAAGTGACCGTCTTTGCCGAAGGCCTCAACATCCCCACATCGCTCACCTTCTGGAACGGAGGAATCATCGTCGCCCAGGCCCCCGACTTCCTGTTCCTGAAAGACGAGAACGGGGATGACAAAGCCGACCGGAAAGAGGTCCTTATCACCGGCTGGGGAATTCGCGACACCCATGCGGGCCCCTCCAACCTGCGCTACGGACTCGACAACTGGATCTACGGAGCGGTGGGCTATTCCGGCTTCGAAGGCACCGTCGGGGGAGAGAAGCTCAGATTCGGATCCGGCATTTTCCGCTTTCGGCCGGACGGATCAAAGATGGAATTTCTCTATCAGTTCAACAACAACACCTGGGGTCTCGGGTTCAACGCGGCCGGGGATGTCTTTGGTTCGACCGCGAATAACAATCCGAGCTTCCACGGCATCCTGCCGCAGACCATTTACAAAGAGGGGCAAAAAGGCATGAGCGCGGAAATGATCGCAGACAATTCCACGTTTCACCCGATCACGCCCAACATTCGGCAGGTCGATGTCTTCGGAGGCTACACCGCCGGCGCCGGTCATGCCCTCGCCACTTCTGCAAATTTCCCGGAGTCCTTCCGGGATCAAACCGCGTTCGTTGCCGGGCCCACCGGAAACCTACTGGGTCTCTATCATTTGCACAAAAAGGGTCATCACTATGAAGCGAAGAACGGGTACTCCTTTCTCGCCAGCGCCGATGAGTGGTTCTCCCCGGTCGCGGCGGAAGTCGGACCGGACGGCAACCTCTGGGTTGCCGATTGGTACAATTTCATCATTCAGCACAATCCCACGCCCAACCCGGAACGGGGAGGATACAAAGCCGTCACCGGCAAAGGAAACGCACACGAAAACCCGAATCGCGACAAGCAGCATGGCCGTATCTACCGGGTAATCTGGGAGGGTGCCACAGAGTCCTCGATTTCCTCCCTTGCCGGGGCCGACAACCCGGCTCTCCTCGCAGCACTCGGCCACGACAACCAGTTCTGGAGAATTTCGGCCCAGAGAATCCTCGTCGCGAAGGCGGACAAATCCGTCACCAATGGTCTTCGAAAGCTCGTCCTTGGAGACAATCCCCTCGCCGCGATCCACGCGCTCTGGACACTGGAGGCAATCGGGGAACTCGATCGCGAGACCCATCAGTCCGCCCTCCTCCACCCGAACCCTGACATTCAGCGAAATGCAATCCGGGCCCTGGGAACAGACGAGGCAGCCCAACAGCTTTTCTTCGACACAGCCGCCGTGACAGCAAGAGATCCCTCCGTCCGGCTCGCCGCCTTTATCAAGCTGGCGCAGTTCCCGGAAAACGAAACCGTCAGCCTCGCGGTCGAACAGCTCATGAAGAACCGTGAGAACCGCAGCGACGAGATCCTTTCGATGGTGCTCAAAGCGGCAGGCGCAAGCCAGGGCGTCAAAGGTCCCGCGGTCTACGGGCCCAACCTCCTCAGCAATACCTCCTTTGAAGACATCACGGGACCGGAACGGCTCTCGAAGGACTGGGGCGTCCGAACCTATAGCGGTACGGCACAACATGTCGTCGATTTCAAAGAAGCAAGAACCGGCAAACGCAGTCTGCGAATCACTTCGCGGGAGGGAGCCGACACGAGCCTCTTTGCCAAAGCGGCCGTCCGACCTGACACCGATTATCGGCTCAGTGGTTGGGTCAAAACGGCGGGAATCGCCGGAGCGCGCGGAGCCCAACTCAATGTGCACGAAATCCAGGGACCGAACAGCGCCCGCACGCGGGGACTGAGGAAGAAGAACGACTGGACCTTTCTGGAAGTGGAATTCAACTCGGGGAAACGCGAACAGATCACGATCAACTGTCTTTACGGTGGGTGGGGCACCTCGACCGGCTCTGCCTGGTTCGACGATGTCGCGCTCGAAGAGGTCACCTATGAGGAGGTCGAAGGATCCACCGAAAAACTCACCGGTGATCCCGGCCGCGGAGAAGAGATCTTTAACACTCACCAGGTCGCCGCCTGCATCCGCTGCCACAAGGTGGACGGGAAGGGAGAGGGAATCATCGGCCCTGCCCTCGACGGAATCGCGACGCGTAAGAACGAGGACTACCTCTACCAAAGCCTCGTCGATCCCGGAGCCACTCTCGCTGAAGGATTCCCCGCGCAGGTCTCCCCGATGCCGCCGATGGGTGTTCTCCTAAAGCCACAGGAACTCGCCGATGTGATGGCGTATCTGATGACCCTGAAGGAATAGTCCAACAGGGTTCGATCGATCTCCTGACCCTCTTATCTCTCCCTTCCTTGCGCCTGCAGAATTGCGACCCTATCCTTCCCGCATGGCAAAAGGCTACCAGGCAAATCAGGAACGCGTCGCGATTCTCAAGTCATTCGGCAAAGAACTGGCACGTCGCTCCCGCTCCAAATGCGAGCTTTGCGAGACGACCGGCGCGGCCCTGTCTGTTTTTGAAGTGCCGCCGGAATCCAAAAATAATCCGGACGTGGATCGGTGTGCTTTCCTATGCGAAAGTTGCCACGAGCAGGCCGGAAATCTCAAGCGCTTCCGCCCCGGCGAGCATTGGCGCTGCCTCGCTCAAACGGCCTGGAGCGAAACCCCGGCCGTTCAGGTTCTTGCGGTCCGGCTTCTACGCCGGCAGGCTGACCGTCAGCCCTGGGCGCAGGAGGCTCTCGACGGACTTTTTCTGGAGGAACCCCTTGAAGAGTGGTCACTCGAAGCAGAGTAACGGAAAATACTCCGGCAAACCGCTTTCCGTTTTGGAGTCTTACCAGTAGGAAAATGGAACGCAAACAGGACCCAACAGGGTCTGGTCAATGAGGCAACCCTGTTGGATGATCCCTTCGTTTCTTTTCATCGAAGGCCCCCGCCAATTCCCCTGACAATTTCATGAAATCAATTCTCCTCCCGATTCTTGCTGTCGGACTCCTCGCGAATTCCTCCTTTGCCGATCAGGTTCAACAGTATGAACCGACCGGAACGCTGCCCTACCTTTCTGTCGAAGAGAGCCTGAAAACATTCCACCTCCCAAAAGGCTATCGCCTCGAGCCGGTCGTCACCGAGCCCGAAATCACGGAGCCGGTCGTTTGTGCCTTCGATGGAAACGGCCGCATGTATGTCGTGGAAATGAGCACCTACATGCAGGACGCGGATGCAACCGGCGAACAGGAGCCGAAAAGCCGGGTCTCGCTGCACGAAGATACGAACGGCGATGGCAGAATGGACAAGCATACGGTCTATGCCGACAATCTCCTTCTTCCCCGCATGGTCCTTCCCCTCGATGACCGCGTTCTCATTGGGGAAACCAACACGCTCGACATCTATTCCTATCGCGACACCGACGGCGATGGCGTCTCTGACGAGAAAACGCTCTGGTATGAAGGCGGTCCCCGCGGTGGCAACATGGAGCATCAACCCAGCGGCCTGATCTGGTCGATGGACAACTGGATCTACACGACCTACAACGCCTACCGCCTTCGCCACAACCCCGATGGTCTCGCTCATAAGGAGCCCACCGCGCCCAACGGAGGACAGTGGGGGCTTTGTCAGGACAACTACGGTAAACCCTGGTTCGTCAACGCCGGAGGAGAACGCGGCCCTTTGAATTTTCAGCAGCCGATCGTGTATGGACAGTTCAGCGTCCCGAACGAGTTTCCGGTCGATTATCGGGAAGTCTTTCCCCTCGTCGGAATCCCCGACGTACAGGGGGGCACGAAGCGTTTCCGCCCGGAGAACAACACTCTCAATCACTTCACCGCCACCTGCGGTGAGGAAATCTATCGCGGCGACCGTCTTCCCGAAGACCTCCGTGGCGACCTCCTTTTCTCCGAGCCGGTTGGCCGGCTCATCCGCCGCAGCAAGGTGGAAGTGAAAGATGGAATCACGTATCTGAGCAACGCTCATCCGGGCAGCGAGTTCATTCGCTCGACTGATCCGAACTTCCGCGCCATGAATATGGTCAATGCTCCTGACGGAACCCTCTACATCGTCGATATGTATCGCGGCATCGTTCAGCAGGGCAACTGGACGAAACCCGGAAGCTACCTTCGCGGAGTGATCGATGAATACGGATTTGCCAAAAACATCCAGCGCGGGCGCATCTACCGGCTCGTGCATGAAGATTTCGAACCCGGGCCGCAACCCAGAATGCTCGACGAAACCCCGGCCCAGCTCGTTGCTCACCTCGAGCATCCCAACGGCTGGTGGCGCGACACGGCGCAGAAGCTTCTGATTCTAAAAGGAGACACCTCCGTTGCCCCGGCTCTGGAAAAGGTGGCGAGCGAAAGTGAAAGCGATCTCGCCCGCATGCATGCGATCTGGACACTGGAAGGGCTTGGCTCTCTCCGCCCCGAATTCGCCAGCGCCAAATTGAAGGATTCTCATGCCTCCGTTCGCCGCGCTGCGATCCGGGCGAGCGAGACCCTGATCAAGAACGGCGACAAGAATCTGGCAAAGGAGATTGCTCCCCTGGCAGCGGACACGGATCCCGAAGTCGCAACGCAGGCTCTCCTTACCGCGAAGCATCTCAAATTCCCCGACTACGAAGATTTTATCACCAAGGCAGTCGAGGGACACAGCAGCAAGGGAGTCAAGGAGTTCGGCAAGCAGATGCTGAAGGGCGGAAATCCTGCTCCACCCAAATTGACGCCTGAACAGCTCACTCAATACAAGAACGGCCAGACCATCTACGGCGCACTTTGCTTCGCCTGCCATGGTGCCGATGGAAAGGGAATGAAAATCCCCGGGGGAGACAACATCACCCTCGCTCCCTCTTTCGCTGATTCCGCAATCCTGACAGGACATCGCGAACTCGGGACCAAAGTGGTCCTTCACGGACTCACCGGCCCGATCAAAGGCAAAGCCTATCCCGGAGAAATGATCTCGATGGCTTCCAACGGCGACCAGTGGGTCGCCGACGTTCTTTCCTATGTTCGCAACAGCTTCGGAAACCAGTTGGGATTCATTTCCAAAGATGAGGTTACCCGCATCCGCGAGGAAAATGCAGACCGCACCACTCCGTGGACGGAGCAGGAACTCTTCGCCAGCGTCCCCCGGGCCCTCCCCAACCGGAGCGAATGGAAACTCTCCGCCAGTGACGGGGCAAAAGACCTGAAGTATGCGATCGACGGAGCTCTCCACACCCGCTACACGACCGGCAAAAGCATGGCTTCCGGAATGTGGGTGCAGATTGAACTTCCCGAACCTGCCAATGTCGCGGGGCTGATTCTCGACGCCGCCAAGTCGCGGAACGACTATCCGCGCGGCTACCGGATCGAACTGTCGAACGACGGACAGAAATGGGGCAGGGCGGTCGCAAAAGGAAAAGGGGAAACCGCAAAAACCCAAATCGAATTCCCGGCGCAGGAAGCGAAATTCATCAAGATCACACAGACCGGGGAAAACCGACTTTACTGGTCAATCCACGATCTCGAGGTATTGAAGGCACCGGAGAAGTAATTTCTCTTTTTCGAAAAAAGATCGGCAAACGCTTCCGCTTTTCGGAGTCTTCTTGCGTGACCGATCTCGAATCAGCCAACCACGACACTTTCCTCCGGCTCTACGCCGCCCACGAACCTGCCATCCGCGGGTTTGTGAGGTCGCTTCTGCCAACACGGAACGACGCATCCGATGTGATGCAGGAAGTTGCGATCGTTCTCTGGCGAAAATTTGATTCGCTCGATCACCCGGAGAATTTCCGCAAGTGGGCTTATGGCGTGGCTCGCTACGAAGTTCTGACCTGGCGCCGGGACAGAGCAAGGGACCGCCATTTCTTCAGCGACGACATGTCCCGGCTTCTCGCCGATGAAGCCGAATCAAAACACGAAGCCGCCGAAGAACAGCGTCGCGCGCTGGAATACTGCCTCGAAAAACTCCCTCCAGACAAGATCGATCTGCTTCAGCGCGCCTACGACGGAGAAACCCGCATCGACGCGCTCGCCGAAGAACTGAACCGAACCGCCATGTCGCTCTATAAGGTTCTTCATCGATTGCGCATGAAACTGGTTTCCTGCACCGATGGATTTCTGAGAAAGGAGAACGCTCCCTCATGAAACTGGACGAATCCGATCCCCGCTGGAACCTGGTTCAGCGCTACGCCGACGGCCACGCCGGAGAGGCTGAAGTTACAGACCTGGAAGACGAACTGGCAAAGGACCCCGGATTCCGTCAGGCCTTCCTCGCCTACCTGAATCTCGACGCGGCACTCGAAGGATCGCTCCTCCAAAAGGCCGCTCCGGAGGTGGCGGAATTTTCGCAACCAAAACGCGGGGCCATCCCCGCATGGCTTGGCCTGGCCGCTTCGATTGCCATTCTCATTGCGGGAGCCTGGTTGACCATCCGCTCGTTCGAGGGCTCCTCCATTGCCGAAATCGGGGAAGTGACCAGGGATACCCGCTGGCTCTCCCTGCCCCTGGTGGAGGGCGATGAATTAAGGAAGGGAATCAGCCTTCAGCTCGCCTCCGGAAGTGTCGAGATCCGGTTTCAGTCAGGAGCCCTGACAAGGCTCCATGGCCCCGCCCAATTTGAAGTTCTCTCGGGGAACAGCGGATTTCTTTCCTACGGGGAAGCCTATTCGCTGGCCGACAACGAAGAATCCAAGGGCTTCACGATTGAAACTCACTCCGGAGACTTTGTGGATCAGGGAACCGAATTCCTCACCACGGCAAGCCCGGACGGATTCAGCCAACTCCACGTCACCTCGGGAGCCGTGGACGTCGACGTTCCCGGAATGGAGCGGCAACGCCTTCGCAAAGGCAGCGGACTCGGGATTGAACCCGGAGAGGTTCCCGTCCTGATTCGGATTGAGCAGGGGAACGAAACCCCGGCCTTTGCCTTTCCCACGATTCCTCCCCCGGGGCGCACGGACTACGCCGATGCGAGTCGGGGAGCGGCCCGTGTTCAATGGTGGCCCACCGATCAAACCGACGAAAACAACCACCCGTCCCCGAAGAGCGGTCCTTTCGAACTGCTGCTCGACGGCAAGGGTCAAACAGGAGAGGATCATCCTTCCGAATCCGTCTTCTTCCGGGACGGCGCCAACGGACTGATCCTACTGGACCTGGGAAGGGAAGTTTCCGTTTCAAAAATCCACAGCTACTCCTGGCATCGCAACCGGGAGGATCCGGATCTTCGGCGTCGCGCGGTTCAGCGATACACACTCTGGGGATGCGGCGCGGAACGCCCGGACTCGCTTCCTCTTTCCGGTGACAGCGCAGGATGGACGCGAATCGCCCGGGTCAATACCGATGCCTTCTTCCGGGTGAAGGAGGATCCCGATCGACCTGCTCAACAAGCCTGCGCGATCTTCTCCGGCGAAAGCGCGATCGGCACTTTTCGCTACTTGCTCTTTGAAGTTGCCCCCACACCGATGCCGGAGGGATTCCGTCCCCGGCACACCTTTCTCGGAGAGATCGATGTCTTCGCTTCCGAAGCAAGCTCCCTGCCCCGCTGATACCGACTCTAACACCCCCTTCCCCCCTATCATGCCCACCATCCCAATCTCAAAAGCGAAACCCGAGTACGATGTCGCCATTGTCGGTTCCGGTGCCGGAGGCGGCCAGATGGCCTACACCCTCACTCTGGCCGGACTCAAGTGTGTCATGCTCGAAGCAGGACGGTCCTACGATCCTATGACCGAGACGGCCATGTTTCAAACCGGCGCCCAGGCTCCGCTCGGTGGCTCTTCCACTCCCGACAAAGATTTCGGATTCTTTGACGCCACGATCGACGGGGGCTGGGATGTGCCGAACGAGCCCTACACTCAGGCCAGCGACAAGCCGGAGGAGCAATTCAAGTGGTGGCGCGCCCGCATGATGGGTGGACGAACGAATCACTGGGGACGCATTTCCCTTCGCAACGGCCCCTACGATTTCAAACCCTACAGTCGCGACGGCCTCGGCTTCGACTGGCCCGTCGACTATGACACGGTCGAACCCTACTACACGAAAGTGGAGCGACTCATCGGAGTCTATGGCTCCAACGAAGGACTCGAAAACACACCCGACTCCCCGGAAGGTGTCTTGCAACCTCCCCCGAAAGGACGCGTCGGCGACCTCATGACGCAAAAGGCGGGAAAGAAGATCGGCGTTCCTGTTGTCCCGATCCACCGGGCCGTCCTGACAAAACCACTCGACGGGCCGACACTCGCTGCCAAGCTTCACCCGGACAACAAGAAGGCACAGAAGATCGTCGCCAGGTCGATGATCCAGCGGGCGCCCTGTTTCTGGGCAACCGACTGCGGACGCGGCTGCAGCATCAAGGCGAACTATCAGAGCACCACCGTCCATCTCCCCCCGGCGCTGGAGACCGGAAATCTCGACATCATCGCCAACGCCCACGCACGGGAGATTCTCATGGGCAAAGATGGAAAGGCAAAGGGCGTTCTCTTCATCGATAAAATTTCGGGGAAGGAAGAACGCGTCAAAGCGAAAGCGGTCGTTCTCGCCGCCAGCAGCGGGGAAACAGTTCGAATCCTCCTCAACTCAAAAGGCGGAGAAGGAGTCGCCAACTCCAGCGGGCTCGTCGGGAAATACATCATGGACACCGTCGGCTCGAATCTGAAGGGGCAGATCCCGGCTCTTGAAAACATTCCTCCCCACAATGACGACGGTGCCGGTGGAAGCCATTTCTACAGCCCCTGGTGGGAATACGGAGCCCAGAAGGCAGGCAGGCTCGACTTCGCCCGTGGCTACCACATCGAAATCGGAGGAACCCGGAAAATGCCGCGTGGAACCAGTCCGGTTCCCGGCGACTACACAAAGGGACTCTACGGAACGAAATTAAAGGAGGAGGCCCGGCGTTACTACGGATCCTTCGTCGGCCTCGCCTGCCGGGGAGAAATGATCCCCAACGAAGGCTCATTCGCCGAGCTCGATCCGGACGTGAAAGACAAATGGGGAATCCCCGTGATGAAGTGGCACTGGAAGTGGAGCGACCACGAGTTGAACATGGCCGCCCATGCGCAGGACAAATTCACCGAATTGATCGAAGCGATGGGAGGAACGGCGCTCCCCAATCCAAAGAAGCCGGGAGCCAAGTCCATTCTTCAAGGAGGAGAGATCATTCACGAAGTCGGCGGTGCGCTGATGGGACATGACCCAGCCAAATCAGTTTGCAACGAGTGGAACCAGACCTGGGACGTCGACAATCTGTTCCTCTGCGACGGATCCCCTTTTCCTTCCAACGCCGACAAAAATCCGACACTGACGATCATGGCACTCGCATGGCGGGCCGCGGATCACATCATCGAAGAAGCCCGCAAAGGAAACCTCTAACCGAACTTGATTCTATGGATACTCCCACCTCTCCAACCCGCCTTCCGAGGCGCAAGGTCCTCCAGTGGTTCGCGGCAGCAGCAGCGATCGATCTCACCGACCTCCCTTCTTTTGCACAAAGCGCTTCCGCCACGACCGGCTACGGAACCGATCCCGATCTGACCAAAGTGTATTCTCCCGGTGATGTCTGGAGTCTCACTCTCTCCGACCCGGAAAGAAAGACGACCGTGGCACTGGCGGATCTCATTTTTCCGGCAGACGAATTCGGACCCGCCGCCAGCGAACTGCATCTCGTTGACTTCATCGATGAATGGGTCAGCGCTCCCTACCCCAACCAGCAACGCGACCGCGACGTCGTACTCCCCGGCTTGCAGTGGCTCGATGAGGAATCCAACTCCCGTTTCCAAAAGCCATTTTCCAGGCTCGACGAAGCACAACGTACGGCCATCTGCGACGATCTCTGTGCCGAACGACCCGCCACCCCGGACCTTGCAAAAGGCGCGCGTTTCTTCGAGAGATTCAAGGCCATCTGCAGTGGTGGTTACTACAGCACCCCGGAAGGCTGGGCTGCCATTGGTTACGTCGGTAACGTCGCTTCCGGAATCTTTACCGGTCCACCGCAAGAGGTGCTCGATCAACTGGGTCTCGAGCAGACGGTGAAGGATGGATGAGATTTCGCAGACTCCAGTCAAGCAACCCGCCGAGCGCCCTGATTTCCCGGCACCTTTCCCGAAGGCCGGAAAGCCCCGATTCCCCCTGATGCACAAACTCCTCCTGATCACGCTCGTCGTTTTCGTTTCCTCTTCCTTCGCCAGCGAAGCGAAGAAACCCAACATTATTCTGATCATGACGGATGATCAGAGCTGGGATTCGCTCCGTTTTGCGGGGGGCAAAGTACTCACTCCCCGGATCGACCAGATGGCGAAAGACGGGCTCTTTTTGACCGACTTCAATGTCACCTCTACGGTTTGCTCGCCCTCGCGCTACAGCTTTCTCACCGGTCGATACGCCGGCCGCTGCCGGGGAGAAAAATTCCTCGAAGAACATCCGCCGGGGGACCAGACGCAGGTCGAGAACATCGGCGAACTGGAACCGGACCTCTGGAATCTCCCGAAGGTTCTTCAAAAGAACGGATACAAAACCGGCTTCGTCGGGAAGTCCCACGTTGTTCGTCACGACTGGCTCGCGGGGCACGGCCCCGGGGGAAAGAGCCCCATGGAAACCTATCCGAAGAACGCCGATCCCCAAAACCCTGACATCAATGCGAAGATGCAACGGAACCACCGGCGATGGTGCGACGAGATCAGGAAATACGGCTTCGACTTTGCCGACGGAGTCTACGGTGCCAATCTGAAGGAACTGCAATGCGAGGCGCTCAATGTTCACAATCTGGACTGGACCGTGGACAAAGCCCTGAAATTCCTCGATCAGAGCAAAGGGGGTCCGTTTTTTCTCTATTTCTCCACGACCCTCCATCACGGTCCGGCTCCGTGGGTCCACAAGTTCTCCCTCGAAGCGGATCCCCGCCTGACCGGGGAGGGATTTGTCGAAGAAGGATTCGATGTGCTGCCAGCCCGAAAGGATGTCCTTCAACGCAATCGCGAAGCCGGTCTTCCTGACAAGGCTGCCTTTGCCCTCTGGCTCGATGACGGAGTTGGTGCAATTCTCGACAAAGTCGCCGCACTGGGTCTCGAAGAGGAGACCCTGATTCTCTTTGTTTCCGACCACGGCTCCTACCGTCATGGCAAGGCGACTCTCTACGACTACGGGATGCGGGTGCCCATGCTGATGCAGTGGAAAGGAACGATCCAACCCCGGTCCCGCTACGATGAGCTTGTCGCCAATATCGATGTCGCACCGACCCTCCTCGATCTCTGCGGCATCGAGCCGCCCACGGACTACGCGATGGACGGACTCAGTTTTGCCCCGGTGGTATTCGGAAGCAAAAAGCCGTTTCGGGAAAGCGTCTTCGGCGAGCTCGGCCATTCCCGGTGCATCAAGACGAAAGAATGGAAATACATCGCCGTCCGATATCCAGTCAAAGTGCAAAAGCAAATTGATGCCGGGAAAAAATTTCGGGGATTCGAAGGGCGGGAACTCGATCTTCCCTACCTCACTCGAAACGGTCATCTCGGTCACTACGCCGCCGAAAAAAACCCGCACTATTTCGAAGCCAACCAGCTTTTCGATCTGAAGACCGACCCGCAGGAGAACGAGAATCTCTACGGTGAAATTCCGGAAATCACCGGCCCGCTGCAAAAGGAACTTTCCCTTCAACTCAAGCAGTTCGAAAACCGACCCTTTGGAGAATTTGCTCCCTAAGTCCCCTTTATGAAATCCATCCTGACCTTTTTCTTCCTCTCGATTGGCATCGCCGCCGGCCCCGCCATCGGCACCAGCTCCGCCGCAGATCGCCCGAACGTTCTCTTCCTTGCCGTGGATGACATGAACGACTGGATCGGTTGCCTCGAAGGCACCGCGCCTTTCGAGGGGCCACGGGCAATCACGCCGAATCTCGACAAGCTTGCCGCGCGCGGTGTCAATTTCACCAATGCCCACACCGCCGGGGTTTTCTGTGCCCCAAGCCGGGCCGCGATTTTTTCCGGACAGTACGCTTCGACGACGGGTTGCTATGAGTCGGCCTACTATTTCGTGAACCGGCCCGAACTGGAGGGCCTCCAGACGAGTTTCGCGAAAGCGGGCTACACCACGCTGGGTGCCGGAAAATTGTTTCATCATCCGGTTGGTGCGATCGATCAACGGGACTGGACCGAGTTTTTTCTCCGTTCCCGCGAACAGCGCGAAAACGGATGGGATATCGACTCCTGGAACGAGGCGACACCGTTCCCGAAACCCTTCCCCGCAAGTCCCTACAACGATGGCGAGGAAATCAAAGGGGGGCTCTTTCTGGAGTGGGCCGGCCTGCCCGATGAGCAGGAGGAGGAGATGGCTGACTCCATACGAGTCAATTGGGCGGTGGAGCAACTTCAGAAGAATCACGGGAATCCTTTCTTTCTCGCCTGTGGGATCTACGCACCTCACTACCCTCATTACTGCCCGCAGAAATACTTCGATCTCTATGATCGGGATGAGATCGAGCTACCCGCCTACCGGGCCGATGATCTCGCCGATCTCCCGCCGAAGATCGCGAAACAGTATTCCCACCGCATCAAGATCCGGCAGAAACTCGAGGACCTCGATGCGCTGAAGGATTCGATCCACGGATATCTCGCCTGCATCAGTTACGCCGATGCAATGATGGGGCGCGTACTCGATGCACTGGAAGCGAGCCCCCACGCCGACAACACCGTTGTCGTGCTGTGGAGCGATCACGGCTACCACCTTGGCGAAAAAAACTGGGGCAAGCATACCCTGTGGGAACGAACCTCGAATGTTCCGTTTCTCTGGGCGGGACCAGGCGTGGCCCAGGGAGTGAAAAGCGACGTGACCGTCAGCCTGATCGACATGTATCCGACCTTCGTCGAAATGTGTGGATTGCCCAAGCCACGGCAGGAACTGGAGGGAACGTCGCTCGCCGCCACTCTCAAGAATCCCGCCAACGCCGGGGATCGGAATGTCTATCTCCCTCACATGCGTCCCGGGGAGTTTGCGATCATCAATCGCGACTGGCGCTACATCCGTTACGGAGACGACGGGGAGGAGCTCTATCATGTGCAAAAGGATCCCCACGAATGGAACAATCTCGCTAAAGATCCTGCAAACGCGGAGCGGATGAAGGAAATGCGGGGACACGCCCCGGAGACCTTCGCGGCTCCCGAGCGGAAATTTCAGTCGAAGAAAGATCTCGTCATCGATCGGGAAACCTACCGGTGGGAAAAAGATGAGGGCAACTACACCCCACCCCCTAAATATTTGCCCTACACCAATTCGCTACCGGTAAAATCCGGGCCGGATTCAAAGAGTGACCTGGGGGCGAACCTCGTCCTGGACGGCTCCTTCGAAGAAGCTTCCGGCAAGCAGCCCAGATGGCGCTTCGCCGCGGGAACCTATGGGCGTTCCACAGAACGATATACCGACGGCGATTATTCGCTCGCTTCGCAAAAATTTACCGAAAAAGGAAATGTGGCCCGGCAGGTCATTACCATCGAACCCGGTCAATCCTACGAGGCTTCCTACCGAATTTTCTTCGAGTCGGGATCCGAAGGAAAAGTCGTATTCGATACCCTTGACCGGTTTGACGATACGGCCCAAGTCGTGATGGACGCCACCGGGGGAGGCAAGTGGCACTCCATTTCCCGACGATTCCAAAGCGGTGAACATCGTGATGTGACCTTGCGGTTTTTTCCCGGCCGGAATTTCGGAGGCCGCTTCTTTGTCGATGATGTCCAGCTGCGCGCACTCCCCGGGAAACCGGCGACGGAACCGGCCAAAGCAATTCCTGAAGCGAAGCCAAAGCAGGCAGCGAACGGAAAGAAGGGAGGGAACGGAAAAAACGTTCTCTTCATCGTCTGTGACGATCTCAATACCCACGTCTCGCCGTCGGGTTACGATCCGATCCAGACACCCACGCTGGCTCAGTTCGCGACAGAAGCGATGACCTTCAAGCGCGCCTTCTGCCAATATCCCGTTTGCGGTCCTTCGCGGGCTTCTTTCCTGAACGGACTCTATCCCGAATCAAGCGGCGTCCTCAACAACACGGCCGATATCCGAACAACCCGCCCCGGCACCGTTTCGATGCCACAGTTTTTTAAAGAGAACGGCTACTGGACCGGAAGCGTAGGGAAGGTTTTTCATTCCCCCCGGCATGAGCACGGGGAAATCGCCTGGAACGAATTTCACCGGTTCGAGAACGATGAGCTACCGGTCGTGACCGAAGCGCGAAAGAAGTTCGAAGCCCAACACGGTTCGATCGAAGAGGGCAAAAATCGAAAACTCTGGAAAGAGGAGGTGAAAAAGGCGAAGAACCGACTCGACGCGCAGACGCCTCCCGGATACGGACGCAGCGGCCTGACCGACGCACAACACAAGGACGGCAGAAACGCCCGGCGGGTTGCTCAGTGGCTGCAGGAGAAACCCAACGGCGACAAGCCATTCTTCATCGCCTGCGGCATCCAGAAACCTCACGTTCCCTTTCTCGCTCCGGACAAATATTTTGATCTCTATCCACTCGAAGAAATCACCTACACCCCCGATCGGGCCAATCTGTGGGACAGCCTCCCGAAAACGGCGATCTCGAAACGCTACGAGGCTTTCGGTTTCGAATTGGGGAAAGAAAACGACGCGCTCCGCCGCGAATACATGCAGGCCTATCATGCCTGCATTTCGTTCATCGATGCACAGCTCCAACTCGTTTTCGACGCACTCAAGGAGAGCGGGCAGTGGGAGGACACCATCGTCATCTTCACCTCCGATCACGGCTACCACCTCGGCGACCACTTTCTCTGGGGCAAGGTGACTCTTTTCGATATCGGAGCGAAAGTGCCTTTCCTGATCCGGGCTCCGGGACTGACGGAAGGGGGAACGACTTCGGAAGCGATGGTCGAGCTGATCGATATCTACCCGACCCTGGCACAGCTCACCGGACTGACTCCCCCGGATCATCTCCAGGGAACCTCGCTGCGCCCACTACTTGATCACCCCGAACGGCCCGGAAAAAAGAAGTACGCCTACAGTGTCGTTTCGCGGGGGGACAAGCTCGGCTACGCGCTCCGCAACCAGCATTGGCGCTATGGGCTCTGGCCGGATGGGGAGGAGCTCTACCACCTTACCAATGATCCCGAAGAGAAACACAATCTTGCAGCGAAAGTGCATGTCGCCGGACAGATGGAAGAGATGCGTGCGGTGTTGTCGGAAAAGCAGGCGGCGGCGGTGAGCAGGAGGTAGCAAGTCACCGGATCCCGGGATTCCAATCCGGGCCGAAAATTGTAGCAGCCGTTTCATCCCTGCTGTTCCATGATTCACCCATGGATCTCAATCACCCCACCTCGCAACACGACGAGACCCCACCGCCGGTGCCGCCGTTGGGGTCACACACACTCGAACCCGCTGAGAAAACCTGGGCGATTGCCGCACACCTCGCGTCCGTAGCCGGATGGGTTGGCATTCCGATGGGACACATTCTCGCTCCTTTGATTGTCTGGTTGATCAAGAAGGACGAAAGCGAATTCGTCCGCAGCCAGGCTTTGGAGAGTCTCAACTTCCAAATCTCGATGACGATTTATGCGATTGCCGCGGCAGCCCTGGCCATCACCATCATCGGGCTTGTCGTTGCGATTCCGGCCATCATTGCACTCGCGATCGGCGACATCATTTACACGATCATCGGAGCCTTGCGGGTCTCTCAGGGAGAAGCCTATCGCTATCCACTGACGATTCGACTGGTCAGCTGAGGGTGCGCATCGCACCTGAGATTCCCCTCCAAGCGGCGAAACAGATCGTGAAAGCGAATCCCGGTCTCCGTAACATGGCCGACATCCTGTTGGTTTCCTTTCCCAGACTGACCGTTTTTCCCGAATCCCCGACACTTCCACCATTGAAAACGCCTCTATCCAAATCTTTGTTCTTCGTGTCCGTATCGGCTCACGTGAGTTGCGATCTCTGTCTCCTGACATCCTGAATGACACTGCCGTAGGCGACGGAATCAAAATACAAGCGGAGGCCCGGCGTATCCCGCCCAGGCGAACAGTGGCTTCGCTGCCGCCATCGAATCGCTGAACCTCGGTTGTGCAATCGCCGACGTGTTGCACAACACCGGGGAGGGCGGCCTCTCGAAACATCATCTTCACAGGGCCGACCTCATCCTGCAACTCGGGACGGCCTACTTTGCCGCCCGCGATGAGAAGGGAAATTTTTCCCTGCCAAATCTCGTCGAGACGGTGGAGAGAAATCCACAGATCAAGGCGATTGAAATCAAATTGAGCCAGGGTGGGAAACCCGGGATCGGGGGCCTTCTCCCCGGAGAAAAAGTCACCCCGGAAATTGCTGAAGCACGCGGAATCGAGGTCTGGAAAACCTGCGCCAGTCCCTCCGGGCATACCGAGTTTCACGATGCTGACAGCATGCTTGACTTCATCGAGAAACTGGCCGGAGCGACCGGTCTTCCCGTTGGAATCAAGTCCGCGATAGGCCAGATGGATTTCTGGACGGATCTGGCCAAGCTCTGCGCGGAAACGGGGCGGGCTCCCGACTACATTGCCATCGATGGTGGCGAAGGCGGCACCGGAGCGGGACCGCTCGCATTTACCGACCACGTCGCCCTGC
>JARGNG010000114.1 GCA_029213265.1 Verrucomicrobiales bacterium
CGCTGGATGATGTGTCCGACAATTTCATCAATGCACTTCTCGCCGCGGAGGACAGTCGATTTTACGAACACGACGGGGTCGACTACTGGGGGATTTTGCGTGCCGTCTATTACGCGGTTCGTTCCAAAGAATGGAACCAGGGGGCTTCCACGATTACACAGCAGCTCGCCCGACAAACCTTTGAGCTGAAGGATCGGACCGTCAGCCGGAAAATTACCGAGATCTTTCTCGCCCGCCGGATTGAGGAGGAAGTCGGATCAAAGCAGAAGATCCTCGAGTTTTACATCAATAAGATTTACTTCGGGAGTGGTTACTACGGAATTGCCTCGGCATCCGAGGGCTACTTTGGAAAAGAACCGGGCCGTCTTTCTGTGATCGAAGGGGCGACTCTTGCTGCGGCTGTTCCAAACCCCTACCACCGTTCCCCTCGCTCGTTTCCGGAGACTTCGATGAGATGGAGAAATCACGTTCTCGCCCGGATGAACGCGGAGGGGTTCATTGATAACGACACGTTTGACCGCTCCGTCAAAGCGGAAGTCCGAACGATTAAGAAAAGCAACATTACCGGCAAATCGGCCTTTGTGTATGAGAACGTTCGTCAGGAGGTCATCGAGCTTCTCGGTTACGAAACCGTTTCCAAAGGAGGATTTCACATTCACACGACGATTGATGGCGATATCCAGGTCGTAGCGGAAACGGCTTTGAAGGAGCAGCTCAGTATGATCGAGCAGCATCCTGATTTCGATCATCCGACCATGGCCCAATACAAGAAGGCGAAAGCGGAATTTCGCGAGAGTGCGATGCCCGACCAGACCTTTCCGGCGCCGAAGTATTTGCAGGGAGCGATTCTTATGATCGACAACAAGACTGGTGAGGTGCTTACGCAGGTCGGAGGACGGGATTTCAATGACAGTATGTTCGATCGGGTTAGCCAGGGAAGCCGACCTACCGGTACCGCGTTCAAGCCTTTCGTTTATGCCGCGGCGTTTGAGAAGGGGTTCTTTCCCGGAACGATCGTGGAAGACACGCCGATGGATACACGGCAGATCATGGTGGGAGGAACCACGGGAATTCTCGGTGAGTGGGGGCCGGAGAATTTCAGCAATGTCTACGAGAATCGAATCACGGCGAGGGTGGCTTTAGCCAAGTCGAAAAATGCGGCGACGGTTCGTCTCGGACAAAGAGTCGGAATCGAGCCCGTCGTGCAATTGGCCGAATCGGCCGGCTTCGTCTTCCAGGGGAATTTGAAAAACTTCAATGCGACTTTTCTCGGTCGTAATCCCGCCTCCCCGGAGAGCATCTGCCTGGCCTACACCATCTTTCCCAACAAGGGGCGAAAGCCGAAAAAAACTCACATCATTGCCAACATCAAGGATTCGTCCGGAAAGCTCATCTATGCGCCTCAGGTGGAGATGCAGAGGGATCAGGTGATTGATCAATACACAGCCTTTCAGATCAGCAGTGTCCTCGAAGATACCTTTGAAAAAGGAACCGCCGTCAAAGCCCGTCAGAAGTTCGGACTCGGCGATTTTCCCGTCGCTGGAAAAACGGGAACGGAATACGATTTTACGGACAACTGGTTTGTTGGATATACCTCAGAGGTGACGTGCGTAGTCTGGGCAGGCTTTGACCAGAGCGAGACGATCTATCCGGGTGCCTTCAGTTCCGATACGGTTCTGCCCGTATGGACCAAAGTGATCAATGCAGCATCGAGGAAATACGAGCCGCGTGCCTTTCTGCCACCGCCCGATTCCGAGCAGGTCGAGATCTGTCTCCAGTCCGGAGAGCTGGCCTCGAATGATTGCTACGAAATGATCGAAAAAGGCGACGGGATCAGTTCCCAGGTTCGCTGCACCTACAATGAGTATCTTCGCCCCGGAACCAATTTGGAGACGATTTGCCACATTCATGGTAAAGGGGGACGCCGAATTACGGACAATCCACGACGTTCCAACGGCGGAGTGATTGTGCCCCGGTTTGTTGTCGAGCAGAATGCGGAGCCCGTCTTCCCCATCGCACCCACGATCATCGGAACCGGAGACCCATACAACTCCGTCGCTCCTGTGCTGCGCGCCCGGGTTGCCATGGTCGTTGAGGAGCCGGACGAGGAAGGGGAAGAAGATTCGGAACCAGTCGATGGGAATGGAATTCCTGTCGCGCGGCCTGTGCTGACCGACACGGAAGAAGAGGATCTTCCTGCTCAGCGCGTGCGCCTGCCCCCGCCTCGCGCAATTGAGTTCGATTGAGGGATGACAATTCGCCGGCGATCACGGTAGGCTCCTCTCCATGTTGACCGTGATTAAACTGCTGATTTCCGCAGGGCTGATCTATTTTGTGAACGAGGTGGTGATTTCGAGAAGTCGTCCCCTTCTCGGGAGTATGATCGCTTCCCTGCCCCTGGTATCGCTGATCACTTTCATCTGGATTTGGTCCGGGCTGAAGGAAAACCCGGCTGAGCAGGTCGAGAAGTTGGCCGCTCACTCCACGGGGGTCTTCTGGTTTGTCATTCCGAGCCTGCCGATGTTTCTGATTTTCCCCTGGCTTCTGAAGAAGGGGCTTTCCTTCTGGCCGAATCTGATCCTTTGCTGCCTCATCACGATGGCCCTGTATGCCGCGATGGCCTTTCTCCTGAAACGATTTGGAATGGAACTATGAAACTCTGTCTACTTGCACTGCTAACAGGGTTGAGTCTCTCCCTTTCAGCGGCTGGCGCCGAAGAAAAAAAACGGCCCCCTAATTTCATCGTCATCTTTTGTGACAATCTCGGGTACGGTGACATCGAACCTTTTGGATCGACTCTTCACCGGACGCCTCATCTCAACCGTATGGCGGAAGAGGGGAGAAAGTTCACTCACTTCTGTGTGACCGCCGGCGTCTGCACCCCGTCCCGCGCGAGTCTGATATCGGGCTGCTATTCCCAGCGGGTCAGCATGCATCTCAATCCTCGCGACTATCACGTGTTGCGCCCCGTTTCCCCCTATGGACTCAACCCCGATGAGGTCACGATCGCGGAAGCATTGCAGGAGCAGGGATACAAAACCGGTATGATCGGGAAATGGCATCTCGGAGACCAGGAGCCTTTTCTTCCCCACCGTCAGGGATTCGATTTTTTCTTTGGAGTTCCCTACTCCGACGACATGACTGAGCGCATCTGGAGCCAGGATGGATCGCATTGGCCGCCGCTGCCTTTGATGAAAAACGATGAGGTGATCGAAGCTCCGGTGGATCGCAACGGACTCACGAAGCGCTACACCGAGGTGGCCCTCGACTGGATCGAGGAAAACAAGGACGAGCCGTTCTTTCTCTACATTCCGCAGGCGATGCCGGGAAGCACTTCCGAACCGTTCTCGAGTGAGGAATTTCGGGGAAAGAGCAAGAACGGTCCCTGGGGCGATTCCATCGAAGAACTCGACTGGTCGACCGGACAGATTCTCGATCATCTTGTGAAACTGGGAATTGAGGAGGATACGCTCGTTATCTGGACCTCGGACAACGGAGCCCCGATTCGACCCGAGCGGGGCAATCTGACCCGGGGATCCAATTTGCCGCTCCACGGTCGCGGCTACACCACGAGCGAGGGAGCGTTCCGGGTCCCTACCATCATCTGGCAGCCGGGAACGGTCCCTGCAGGCACCCTGTGTGAGGAGCTGACCACAACCATGGATCTGCTTCCCACCTTTGTTTCCATGGCCGGAGGGAAAATCGAAGACGGGGTCAAACGGGACGGCTTTGACGTGACCGGGTTGTATTTGGGCAGGGAGGGTGCCGAAACGCCCTATGAATCTTTTGCCTACTACTATCTGAATCAGCTCCAGGCGATCCGCTCCGGCCCCTGGAAGTTGTTTGTGCCGCTGGAGAATTTTCCGAGGCATCCGCATTACACGAAAAAGAAGGAAACGAACGGCCCGCTGCTGTTTCACCTTTACGACGACGTTGCCTGCGAAACGAATGTGGCAGATCAGCATCCCGACATAGTAGCCAAGCTGATGGGATACGCGGAGGAAATGCGGAAAGACCTCGGGGATCACGAAAATCCCGGTCCCGGGATTCGGCCTCCGGGAAGGGTCAAAAATCCGGTTCCGGTGGTGAAACTGAAGTGAACGGAGAACGTGCGTTCTTCGGGGGAAGAGCGCACCATGTGTTCCTGCTCAAGCTTGTGGGTTCTTCTGCTACGCCGCGAAGCTTTCGCCGCAGGAGCAGGTCACGACGGCATTGGGATTGGTAACCTTGAATCCGCCCTGCTGGAGATCTTCGCTGAAGTCGAGCTCGGAGCCGGTGACGAAAAGCGCGCTTTTCGGATCGATTACGACTCGTACTTCGTTCGACTCCACCACGATGTCGCGGTTGGCCGGTCCGTCGACCAGATCCATTTTGTATTGCAGGCCGGAGCAACCGCCGCCGATTACGGCAACGCGAAGGGCGCCTGAATCAAGACGTCCCTGCTTTTTCAGCAGAGAGCGCAGTTTGTTGGATGCTCCATCGAGCACCTTGATCAGGGTTTCGTTTCCCAGCTTGTAGTTCACGTCGGTCACCCGGGAAAATCAGTTAGAGCAGGAGGGCGCGCAAGCTCGAATTATAGCCGATGACCGCTGCCTCCGTTACGTTGCGGCGAAGATTCCTGCCTTCTAGCCGGACAGCATCTGCTTCATCTGCTCGAAGTAGTCTTCGGCCACGGCCTCGTCGACGGGGACGTTGGCGAGAGCTTCGTGATCGGTTTCTTCCAGCTCCTCCTTGTCGAGTTCACGGAAAAACGAACTCGGTTGGCAGGGCAGTTTGTCGCCGTAGCGACGCCGGCTGTGGCACCAGGTGATGGTCAGATCCTCCATCGCGCGGGTGATGCCAACGTAGAAAAGGCGCCGCTCTTCATCCCGGCTTCCTTCCTCGATCGACCGGGAGTGGGGGAGAACGCCGTCTTCCACGCCTACAATGAAGGCAACCGGAAATTCAAGGCCTTTCGCGGCATGCATCGTGATGAGCGAGACACCTTTCCCGCTGTCATCGTTGTCCTCTTTGTCCTGCATCAGGGCAACGCTGTCGAGGAAGCCGCGGAGTCCACGTTTCGACTTTTCGAAATGATGGTGCATCCCGTCGATCAGTTCGGCCACATTTTTGCGCCGGATGTCGACTTCCTCTGGCGTTTTGCAGTTTTTCTTGAGGAAGTCCGGGTAGTTGATCTCCTTGAGAAGCTCCTCGGTCATCGTTGCGTAATTCGCGGAGGGCGTATGAGCCGAGTCGCTGTAGCGATGGATAAATTCGCAGAACTCTTCGATTGCGTTCTGGGCTCGTTTTGTCAGCGAGGCAAGAAACTCAAAGTCATTGAGCGCCTCGAATACACTGATCTGGTGATCGATGCTGAACTGTGTCGCCAGAGCGATTGTTCCCTGGCCGATGCCCCGGGGAGGTGTTGCGATAACACGAAGCAGGCTGACATCGTCCTCGTGGTTCAGAAAGAGGCCCAGGTATCCGAGGATATCCTTGATTTCGCGTCGCTCATAGAAGGACTGACCGCCAATCAGTTTGTAGGGGATCTCCGCCTCGCGAAGGGTTTGCTCGAGAAGGCGGGACTGGGAATTCATCCGAAACTGGATCGCGATATCTTCGTAGTTCCGGCGGTCAATCCGGTGACACTCGAGAATTTCCGACACGATCCATTCCGCTTCGGTTTCTGCGTCGGGCATGGAAACGACCCGGATTTTTTCCCCTTCGCCCTTGCTGCTCCAGAGGGTTTTCTCACGACGGTCGATGTTGTGGCGGATGAGGCTGTTGGCGAGACGAAGAATTCGATTGGTCGAACGATAGTTTTCCTCCAGCTTGATGACCTTCGGATTCTTGAAGAACCGCTCGAAGTCGAGAATGTTGGTGATGTCCGCACCGCGCCAGCCGTAGATGCTCTGGTCATCATCGCCGACCACGCAGATATTTTGCTCCTGCCCAACGAGAAGGCGAAGAAGGTCCATTTGAAGGTGATTCGTATCCTGGAATTCATCCACCATGATGAACCGGAATCGACGCTGCCACTCCTTCTGGATATCCGGGTTTTCCTTGAGACCGCGAACAGCGAGGATAAGCAGGTCATCAAAGTCGACCGCATTGAGTTGCTTGAGCTCTTTCTGGTAGGTTTGATAGACTTCGTTGATGAGAGAATCTTCGCGATCGCTGATCGGTTGGCCTGTATTCTTGGCCTGACTGATCATCATGCTTGCCATCTTCGGATCGAGGCTTTCGTCTTTCCCGAGCTTTCTAACGATGATTCGTTTCAGCAAACCCTGCTGGTCGCCCGCCGTGTAGATTGAGAACGTTTTCTTGTATCCAAGGCGCTCGATACAGGTCCGGAGAATGCGGACGCAAAGGCTGTGAAAGGTACAGATGGTGGCGTCGTCCGCCATCTTTTCGTCCACCATATCGGAAACCCGCTCGCGCATTTCATTGGCGGCTTTGTTCGTAAAAGTAACCGCGAGAATCTGGCTCGCGGGAATGCCGTTGTAGAGCATTCCTGCAATCCGCGTGGTCACGACGCGGGTTTTTCCTGTCCCGGCACCGGCAAGGATGAGGACAGGGCCATAGATTTGCTCAGCGGCGGCGCGCTGAGGCGGATTCAGGGCGAGAAACCCCTTATTGATCGACATTGACTATTGAGGAGGAAGTAGTGCGGAAGCGAGTGGATGCGCGCTGAATCAGCTGATCAAGCGAACGGCAAAGGGATAGCGGTAGACCTTTCCCTTATTGGCGTCGACCCCGGCAATAATCGCAAGAATCAATCCAACCACCCAGAGGATCGGGCTGAGGATGACACTCGCACATCCCCCGGTCATTTTACCGAGAATGAAGCTGACAACATGTCCGATTAACATGGTGATTTGGAAATTGACCGCCTCTTTCCCCTGATCGTCGACGAAGGGACTCTCGTCCTTTTTGATGATCCAGATAATCAGCGGTCCGACAATCAAAGTCACGCCGCCAAGGAGGTGAGCAAGCATTCCCATCGTCCGCTCATCACTTTCGCTCAGTTTCCCCTGTCCCACTCCGATTCCGGAAGTGGGTGGCGCTTCAGTCGGGATGGAATCGATGACCGACTCGGGCGTCGTTGGCTCATCGTTTTGGGGATCCATCGGAGGAGGAGCATCCTGGTCCGGGGAATTCTCATCCATTGGTGGCGGGGTGTCCTGATCGCTCATACATTTGAACTACTTCGAAACGGCCCCCAATTCAAGCAAATTGG
>JARGNG010000115.1 GCA_029213265.1 Verrucomicrobiales bacterium
GGCATTTTTAAAGAATACGCGCCAAGGTCACCGGATTACGCAAGCTTGCAAAGTTTTTGACTCTTTCCGTTGACGCACGTATCAGAAAACATTCAGCCTGCGAGCGTTTTATGTCGATGACCATAGTGAGTATCAGTGGAAGAGCGGAAAAAGGGGCCAGTCGCCCGTTTTTTTGTGAAGCTGATGACGGAAATTTTTATTTCGTAAAACGGGATAACATCAGCGCGGATCAGCTTGTGATCGAATATGTCTTCAGTCGTCTCGCTGAGGAATGTGGACTTCCTGTCGCTCCGGTCCGTCTGCTCGCGATTCCGGAATCGCTTTCGCAATATGCGATCGTGGAGCATTCCGGGGAATTTCTTCCCGGCCTCGCCTTTGGTTCGCAGCGGGTTCAGTTCGCCGAAGAAGTGAGAAGTTCCCATCTGCGCCAGATTGATGAGGAGACCAAGTTCCGCTGCCTCTGTTTCGACTGGTGGACGAGAAACCCGGATCGTCGACTTGATTTGCTGGGCGGGGATCCGAACCTGCTCTGGGATCCCGTTCTGCAGAGCGTTGTTCTGCACGATCACGACAGTTGTCTCGATCCGGAATTTGATGAAACGGAATTTAAAAGGGAGCACGCCTTTCGCGATGTCCGTCCGTTCCTCGAACGATCCTTTCTCAAGAAGTGGCGAACCCGCTTTGAGTCGACGATTTACAGCCTGAATTCGATTTGGGAGGAAATGCCGGAAGAGTGGTTTGTCGACAGTGTCGGGGTCTCGCGGACATCGATCACCCGGGAGAAAATCGAAGCGGAACTGATCAAACCGGAGAACGAAGTGGATGGAATTCTTCCCGGGTAAAGAAAAGCGGAACGCATGAATCTCGTCGTCAATTTTGCAGCCATCGGGTTTCGCCCCTATCCGGAACTGGGGGAATTCATCAATGTCGGTCTCATCGCAGTCGAGGCGAAAAGCCGCTTTCTGTCATACCGCCTGATCAGCCCGCAGCGGACGAAGCGAATCTCGGCCTGCTTTCCGGAAATTGATCTCGCGATCTTTAAAAATGGAATCCGCCGGATCGACAGCGAGATGTCCGCGCTCTCGATCGAGACCAATCTCTGGGCCGACGACGCGAAGCAGGCAGGAAAAAATCATCCTTCGCAATCCGATCTCTTTGTCGAAGATGGCAACATTGATTTGTTTCGGCAGCTCACGGCGGTGCAGTCTTCCCCGTTTTTCTACGGGGCAAGGGGTACGCGTCTCACGGATGATCTCGACGAGTGTCTCGATCAGCTTTATCGGCGCTACGTCGAACACTGGAATCTGACTCCGGTCGATTATGAGGAGAAGAAACTGACTCGCGATTTGCGGAAGCTTCTGCATTCCGATCGATTGGATAAACTCTATCGCGAAGCTCCCTGGGTCGGGACTGATGCCTACCATGTCGGAATCCCCCTGGCCTTCACGCCGAAAGGTTTGGACGTCCCCGAGAAAGCGATCAAGCCGCTGAATCTCGCCCAGTCCACCCCGACCAAGATTTACACTCACGGCGACGAGTGGATGGCCAAAGTCCGGCGCCTGAAGCGGGTGGAATGCCTGCCGGAAGAGTTTCTCTTCGTCGTGCAGAAGAGCAAAGACGAAGAAGGCCGGGCCGCTGCCGACGAGATTTGCGAAGGTCTCGAGCAACTCGGCGTCAAGGTGATTGATGTGGAAGACGAGAAAGCGATTCTTGCCTTTGCCCGGATTGAAGAGCAGCGGGAGTTGAAGCTGGAGAGCTAGTTCGGGGCTTCTCAGTATACGCCTCGCTACGCGGGCGTCCGTTCCTCCAGCTCCAACGCCAGCATCGCGTTGCGCTGAAAGCGAATCGTCTCCCGCGTTGTTTTCTTTTTGTCGTGCGCTCCGTATTCCACCTCGATCGCCACTTTCATGGGATGGACCTCCAGTTTGGTGACCCGGAAAACCGGCTCGAGCCGGCTTCGGAAGAAGCAATGCAGTGGCACGTCGGCATGCCCCGCGTTCCAGAGGATCTGAGCCGGAGGAAATCCCTCGATCAGCCCCATTGCCGTGAGAATTTCCCGAATGACCTTGGGACCGTGCCTGCGGGCCAGCTTGCGGGCTGCCGCAAAATTGCGCAGACGTTCGAGGTAGGATGTCTTCGGATTTTGCCGCTCCTCCTCCATCTGGTCGATGAGTCCGCGGGCGTGGAGCGCCATCGTGGCCTGCAATTCTTCACGACTGATGTCGCCGCGTTCGAATTGGCGAAACAGTTCCGGAGGAGTAGGTAGAGAGCCGAAGTTCACAGGGCGGGAGTCTGGCAAAGGGGAGGTGAGGGACGCAAGCGGAATCCCGCTTCGTCCAGTTTCGCTGAATTGTTCATGACATTCAACAGGGTTGACTGTCGGACGGTACCCTGTTGAGTCATGGCAGATGAGTGAAGAAGAGAAAGAAGGGTTTGAAACACGGGCCATCCATTCCGGTCGTGATTTTGTCAGCGAGACGGGAGCGGTCACTCCGCCGGTCTGGCTGACTTCCACCTTTGAATACGGCAACCCCAACGGATTCGACTACACCCGGTCCGGAAATCCGAACTTTCGATTGCTCGATCGCACGATTTCCACCCTCGAGGGCGCCGAATTCGCGACCTGCTTCGGCAGTGGTGTTTCTGCGATCACGGCCATTGTTTCGACCTTGAAGAGCGGGGATGTCGTCGTGGCCGAAGAAAATATCTACGGCTGCACCTTTCGACTTTTCGCGCAGGTTTTTGCCAAATTCGGGGTCGAGATTGTGTATCTCGATTTCACGGATCCCGCGTCTCTGGAGGGGCTTGCCGAAAGGAATCCGGCCCTGGTCTGGATCGAGTCACCGACGAACCCGAATTTAAAGATCATCGACATAGCGCTGGTAGCAGGGGCCGCTCATGCGGCGGGTGCTCCTCTCATCGTCGACAACACCTTTGCGAGCAGCTATCTGCAACGTCCGATCGAGCTGGGAGCGGATCTTTCCCTGGTTTCTCTCACCAAGTACACCAACGGGCATTCCGATGCGCTGGTCGGGGCGGTTTGCACGAACTCGGAGGAGTGGCAGCAAAAAATGATCTTCGCGCAGAAAGCGCTGGGTCTGCAGCCTTCGCCGATGGATTGCTGGCTGACGATGCGGGGCGCAAAAACGGAAGCGATCCGGATGGAGCGTCATTGTGAAAACGCGCTCGCCCTGGCCACTTTTCTCGAAGAGAAAACGGATGCGGTCCGGGTTTGGTATCCGTTTCTCCCCTCGCATCCGCAGTATGAGATTGCGAAGCGCCAAATGTCAGGTGGCTCGGGGATTGTCACGGTCGACTTTGGACGGAGTCTTGAAGACACGATGCAGTTCATTGATCGGCTTCAGTATTTTCCGAAGGCCGAAAGTCTTGGTGGAATCGAGTCTCTCTGTTGTCATCCTGCCTCGATGACTCATGCGAGTGTTCCGAAGGAAACGAGGGAAGCGGTGGGCATTACGGACTCGCTGGTTCGTTTCTCGGTTGGAATCGAGACGGTCGAGGATTTGATTCGCGATGTGGGCGGGGCTCTTCAAGCGTAGAACAAAATTCGAGTCAGCAAACCAGCCGTCATGCGAGACCCATTCACCGACCCGTTCTGCAAGAAGGAGGACCTCGGCCGGGCCATTCCGGAGAGCGATCACGCTGTCTCGGTTTGCCTGCCGCGCTGGAAAGATGTGATCGGCTACGAGGAAGGCGATCCGGAGGTGATCGACACCTTTGAATGTGGGTATCCCCGGTTTGTCCCGCATCCCTTCGTCGCCGAATTGTTTCTCGCAGCTCAGGAGGAGTTCGGGAAGAAGCAGGAAACCGCGCTCGTCTTCCCTTCGCTGGCGGCTGCGTGGCGATGTGCTGAATACGTGAAGCGCCGGACCGGTGCCTCCTCCCGCCTTGAGACCTATGGTTGGGAGAATTTGACCGTGGTGTTGCTGGAGGAGGAATCCTACGGAGCTGCCTGGAAATATTGGCAGCACAGCGGCGAAATCGTGAGCAGTCGTCTCGCCGAGTCCGCTCTCACCGACGCTCCCGTGGAGGAAGAGGTGGCAGCGACAGGACTGGATTCGACTCGAATCATTAAGGAGCGACTTGCTTCGTTCTATGAGGGAATCGAAGCGAAGGATGTCTTTTTGCTCTCTTCGGGAATGGGCGCCGTATCCGCGGTGCACCGGATCCTGACGGAAGAAAGCGACGATCCCACGATCCAGATCGAGTTTCCCTATCTTGATTCGTTCAAAGTGCAGGAGCAGTTCGGCGGCGTGGTCGATTTTTCGATCACCTCTTCCGGAGGAGTGGAGGAAACCCGTGATTGGCTGGAGAAAGGGAAGACCGCCTCCGCCGTTTTTTCGGAGATACCGAGCAATCCGCTTTTGCGAACCCCCGATCTGGCGGGTCTTTCGCAACTGCTCGGGCCGCAGGGAATTCCGCTGGTCGTCGATGACACCGTCGCGACCTCAGTAAATGTGGACCCGTTCCGGTATGCGGACGTCGTTACGACCAGCTTAACCAAGACCTTTTCGGGGGCAGGGGATGTCGCTGCGGGTGCCGTCATCGTAAAGCCCGGAACCCGTTTCTCGGAGTCGCTTCACGAGCGTCTGCAGGACCAGGAAGCTTCCGCGCCGCTTTTCTGTCGTGATGCGATCACGCTGGAACGAAATTCGAGGCACTATGAAGAGCGGGCCCGTGCCACCAATGAGATTGCGGAAGAGGTGGTGAATGCGGTGCGGGAAAGGCCGGAAGTGTCCCGCTGCTATTTTCCTGAGACGGAATCACGAAGTTTTTATGATCAGGTAAAAAAGGAGGAGGGTGGATATGGAGGGCTCTTTTCGATCGAACTTGCCGGAGGGGAAGCCGCGGCAGCGGCTTTTTACGATCACCTGAGAATTTCGAAAGGCCCCAGCCTGGGCACCGATTTCAGCCTCGCCTGCCCTTATACTTTGCTGGCTCACTACGGGGAGTTGGACTGGGCGGCGGAACGGGGGGCGAAGCGGGACTTACTTCGGATTTGGATCGGTTTGGAGGAACCGGAGGATTTGATCGAGCGGATTGAAGAAGCATTGGCTTCGATCGAATAGAAGTCCTTGATCCTTCTTCTACTAAGAAGATGCTCTTTTTTTAAAATTCCTGCTTGCTTCCTTGGTGAAAAACGGTTCTGATGATCGAAATTGTCGACCCAACACGAGACAACCCTATGAAAAAGATATTCGCTATTTTCTGTGCCATCATTTTGATGCCAACCTTGAACTGCCACGCCTGGGTGGGTGGTCCTTTTAGCAACAACAGTTTCTTCGGTGAGAACGGAGATGACGGAGTCTACGAGGCGTCTGCTTCCGGGGTGAACGGGATCGGACTTTTCCGATTTGTGGTCGGAAACGACTTCCAGGGTTCGCAGGATATCAGCACGGCTCCTACTACGGTCATTATCCGTGACTTCTTTGGAAACATTGTGGGACAGTTTACGACTTTGGGCATCAACTCCGGTAACACGGTTATCGGAGGATTTGGAACCACTTCCAACGTCTGGTTTGTCCGTGGAGTTTCCTATTCGGGTTCGACTCAGGGCTCCGTTAATTCGGTGAGCGGTCGAGTCATCGGGGTGGCCAATGCGGGGGATTCCACAAACTCCCTTCTTCTGAGTTCCGGTTTTAAAGCAAACCTTCAAAACACGGGGCGCTCCCTTCCTGTTTCCAGTTTTGTCGGTTCAGGCCGGGGAACGATTAACGGCGGCGCAGGGGTGACTCCGATTCGTTTCCGTTTCACCGTTCTCGGAAGCAAGGTGTCCAGCAGCATTCTCTTCGGAATCTAAGGGAAGGTTTTACTTGATGAAGAGCCTCCCTATCCGGGAGGTTCTTTTTTTTCTCTGATGAGGACTGCATTCCGTTGCTACCCGGGCCGGAATTCCAGCACATCCAGAGGTGTGACTCTCGTCGAGTTACTGGTCGCAGTGGGAATTGTTGCCCTGCTGGCGGCTGTTTCCGCGCCTCTGTTTGAGACCTTCCGGAACAAGGCAAAAAAGGCGAAGTGCATTTCCCATCTTCGCGCGATTCACTCCGGTCTTTTGGGGTATCATACCGATGTCGGTCACTGGCCTCAAATGGAGGAGGATCGATTCGACTTTTCGGAGGATGATTTTTTCAATTTCTGGGTCACCTCGCTCGAGCCCTACGGGGTCGCTCGAGATGCCTGGATTTGTCCTTCCGATCGAAAGGTGGAATATTTGGAAAAATCGGAGCGGAAGAAGTACATCGGATCGTATGTGACAACCCGGTTTGATAAAAAGGCCCAGACTCCATTTCGATGGAATCAGCCCTGGGTAATCGAGCGGGGGAGCTTTCACGGGCCCGGTTCTCACATGCTGATGCCCGACGGCTCGGTTTCGGACACGACCAATCCCTTCTACGGGAGGTAGCTTCCGTTTTTGTTGTATGCCTGGGCATTCCCTTGGCAGGTTTGCCTCTAGCTCTATTTCAGAGAGATCTTCAGGATGGTTTCGGCGTCATTCCAGACGTCTTCCATGGTGCTCCCGAGAATCACGGCGAGGACTGTTTTTTCTCCTCGCGAGGCGGATGCGACGAGGCAGCGCCCTGCTGCCTCGGTGAATCCGGTTTTCATTCCATTGCATTCCGGATAGCTGTGCAGGAGATCGTTGCTGTTCTTCACCGGAATGGTTTTTGCGCCCTCGTAGGTGAAGGTGGTTTCCCTGGTTCCCACCATCTGCCGGATCTCCTCCCGGCTCCAGGCGGCATAGGCGAGTCGCATCATGTCGCGGGCTGTGGAGTATTGTCCTTCGGCCGTGAGGCCGTGCGCATTGACGAAGTGAGAATTTTTCATGCCCAGTTCGGTAGCCCGGGTATTCATCCGTCTGGCGAATTCCGCCTGACTGCCGGCATGGTCGCGAGCGAGGCATTTAGTGACGTCGTTGAAGCTCCGGACCAACATCATTTCGAGAAGCGTCCCTCTCCGGTAGGAACTGCCCTGAGTGATCCAGAGGTTTCGAGGGGGAACCTGTCCGTCGGTTCGTTGAACGGCGACCCTGGCCTCGAGGTCGCCCGCCTCTGCAATGAGGAGGGCCGTGAGCAGCTTCTGTGTGCTCGCAACAGGGCGTTTTTCATCAATGTTTTTGGCAAACACGACCACGCTGGTATCCAGGCGAATGGCGA
>JARGNG010000116.1 GCA_029213265.1 Verrucomicrobiales bacterium
AGCAGGAGCAGGAGCAGGAGCAGGAGCAGGAGCAGGAGCAGGAGCAGGAGCAGCGACGGCCGCTTTCATGGGCGTTTTGAGATCGGCATTCGTGATTCGGATGGAGTGATCCTGACTCCCTACGATGATGTGTTTGCCCCCGTTAATCACTGCGATGGAGGAAGCCGGGGCAGGCAGGGCCAGTGAGACAACTTTCGCAGGGTCTGCCATCAGCCGTCGCTTCACCGTCTTGTCGGCAGAAACGGAAAAGAGCACACTACCGTCGGGAGAGAAGGCAAGGCCGGTGACCTCGCCAGCATGATCCTTGATCGTTTTCGAAGCGGCTTTCCCGTCCTTCATGGAGAGAAGGACGATGGATCCATCTTTGCTGCCGACGGCGGATTGCGTCCGGTCCGGGGAAGTCGCCAGCGAGGATGGTTCATTTGGAAGAGGAACCGGTTGCCCTGCTTTGGCCTCGCTGCGCTGCCAGATCTTAACGGAGCGGTATCCGCCGGAGGCAATCTGCCCATCGGAACTGAAGGCGACGGCCTGGACGAGATCACGATGCGCGGCCGGTTGGGGAAGGGAGGGGTCACGGAACGATGCAGCCAGTTTCCCGAGACGTAGGTCGTAGAGGTCCAGCTTTTGTCCTCGTCCCGCCACGGCAAATCTTGCGTCTTCGGAAACGGCGGTCGTGTAGATCGGTTGTGGTCCTGTCAGGAAGGTCCACGACTCCGGTGCTGCGGTCGAAACGACGTCTCCCTTGGCGCCTTCGTTGATCCATTGCTTGAGCAGGGCAAGTTGCTCCGGTGTCAGGTTCTCCGCCTTCGACTTGTTGTTCGTCGGGGGCATCGTGGGCTCTTCGATGTGGGCGGCCGTGGTGAAGAGAAACGAGTTGTCGGCCTTGCCCGGCTCGATTGCGGGACCGGTGTCGCCTCCACGGATCATGTCCTGAGGAGACTCGAGAATCAGATCTGCTTTGGCTTTGGTCGAGTTGTGGCAGGCAAGGCAGTTCGCTTTGAGAAAGGGATAAACCTCGGTGGCAAAATTGACGGGTTGATCCCGCTTTAATTCAGCGACAGGAAGTTCAGCCCATGCGGGGAGGCTGACTGCGGCGAGCAGAAAGGAGAGGAGGAAAGTTGGTTTCATCAGAAATTACTTCGTGTCGGGTTTCTCGGGAGCCGGTTTGACTTCGACGGTGACAGGGAGAGACCAGGTGGCAAACTTGAGATCTTTGGCGGCAGCCAGCTTGGTAGCGTTGGCGACCCGCTGAACTGCCGCGGTTTTTTCTTTCTCTGATTCCAGGCGCTTCGCCTCTGCTGTCTGGAATGCCTTCTCCAATTGATCAAAGGAAGATTGAGCGTCGGAGACTGACTTCTCAAGAGTGGCTTTGGCGTCGGGGGAGGCCGTGCTCAAGTTCTTCTTCGCGGTCTCAAGTGCCTTGCGTGCCGTTTCCAGGCCCGCCTTCGCCTCGTTGGCTGCATCAGTGTATTTCTTGAAAAGTGCTTCGATAGATTTCTGCTCTTCCTTTGCCTGCTCGACGGACTCAGGAATGCGCGCGTATTTGGCGACACCGGTTGCCTTGATGACAAAGTTCCACGTCCCCACTTCGGGAGTGAAGACGTTTTTCTGGGCGGTGAAGTTGAGGGTGAACTTTCCCTCCTGATCCTTTTCGGCAATGTTGACCACGGGCGGTTTGACGAGGCCGCGAAGGCCGATCGGAGTGATGGCGAGGTTTCCTTTCACGCCGTTTCGCGAAAGCACGTTCACCGGGATCTCCAGCTTTTGTCCCATCACGACGCTGAATTTCCCGCCGTTTCCGGCTTCGATCCGGGCGGGGGTGATTTCGGCTTTGCTGACGGAAAGAGCGGTGGTGCTTTCGAGACGGGTTCGAAGGCGGACGTTGTTGTAGTCGCCATTTCCAACGACGAGAGTTCCGGTTCGCGCTTTGCGTTTGAATTCCTGACCCCCGGTTTTTCCAGTGCCGATAAGAGAAACGGTTCCATGCCAGGTGGCTGCTTCCGGAGTCGCTGCAAATACCATTCGTACCGTGGTTTCTTTTTCCGCGACCGTCACAGGAGGGGCGCTCACGCCCGGGGGGAGTCCTTCTGCTGAAATCGTAATTGGGCCGGTGAGGCCGTCTTTCCGTTTTACCAAAACACGAACGGGAAAGGTGCCTCCTTTGCGAAGAAGCGGAGTGGCCGGAAAGGCCTGACGCTGATCGAGGTAAGGACGCTCGGCGATCGCAATCAGATCGAAATCCGGTCGCGCTTTGCGAATGGCGAGACGGTAGATGTGAGTGGGGCTGCCGGTGGCAAATTGATTGATAACCTGGATGCGATATTCGCCGTCCTGGTCTGCCGTCACGCTCATGGCTCCATCGAGCGTTCGATCGGAAAAGGTTGCGCCGCCGTAGCCATTGTCGTCGTCGTCTTCGCGGACCTTGGTGAAGACTTCGCTTCCGTCGTCCTTTTTTGTCACTTTCTCTGCGATGAGATAGGGGTCTACGTTTCCGGCGAGACGATCCCCGATGATTTCGATCCAGTAAGTCTCTCCCTTTTTCGCGACAAAGCGGAAGGTGTCACTGTCGCCCTCATTCTCAAACCTCGCGGCGATCTCGCAGGGAGGAGTGACCGCTGGAATCGCATCATCCGTCGGGACCACGATGACCGGATCAGGAGCGATGCCGATATCGACCAAATTGGAGCCGGCATGTTGGAACGGAAACGAGGAAACCAGTGCTGAGGCTGGAGATTTCCAATCGAATCGATTCTCGGTGGACGGAGCCGGAGGCCCCACTTTCACGGCGAGCGATTGGCCCGGCTTTGTTCCCGGAAGATTTCGACCCAAGAGAGTTAAGTCAGTGTTGGAGCCCTGTTGTGGGATCGCAGGGGGAAACACGGCATCGATCCACGGCTTCGCGCTGACTTGAAGGAGGTAGGAGAAGTTGGCCCCTCCGTTGTAGAAGAAATCATGTACGCCGACCCAGTAGTCGCCATCCATCGGGGCGGTAAAATCGATCATGGGATCTCGTCCGATCGCGTCGCGGCTGGCCTCCAGTTCAAAGCCGCGCCCATCGACCAGCTTGAGCGAAGTATCGGCTTGTGAATCGATGCGCTCAGCATGGCAGTGGACGAGAATGCGTTCTCCCTTCTTGACGGTGATCTTCCACCAGTCGGTCTGGTTGGTGTCGGTCGTCCCCCAGGCGTAGGCTTCGCGCGCAAGCGCGGGTGCCGTGGCGATCTCGTGATGGGCCCCTCCGGCACTGTCGGCGACAGGGGTTTCCGAAGCGGGAATGATAAGAACCGGACGGGTGGGGGTGAGTCCGAAGTATCCGGCTGCGCGGACTTCCACAAAGCCCGGCTTCTGGTCTGCGGGGATCGTCAGTTGGAATCGCGTCCCGTTCTGGCCCGGCTGCTTCCGGTATTCGGTTGCTGGAAGTAAAATGGGTTCCGCCTTGATTCCGGGCTTCGAAAACTGAAGTCCGGTCAGCAGATCCAGGTTGATCCCGTTCAGTTTGATTTCTGTCGACGATCCTGCTGAGAGAACGGGAGGTTGAATCGAATGGAGCTCCGCGTTGGGAAACTGCGCGTGTGTCAGTGAAGGAAAGGAAAGGAAGCCGCCTGCGAGGAGCGCCCCCTGGATGCAGGCGACGGAAGATCTCCATCGTCCGCGACGAAATTGAAACTGAAGCGAAGGCATCATCGAAAGCTGATCGGAGATCAGTGATTAAAAAGGAACTCTTTCGTATTGAGAAGTGCCCAGAGAATGTCCTCAAAGGCTTCCTGCTCCGCCTTTTCGGGCGTGAGTTCGTCGTCTTCCTTCTCTGCCGCCTTGCTTCGCTTGCGACCAAGGTGGGCGCGGGCGGCATCGAGTTCTTCGGCCCCGGGTTTCCGCGAGAGCGCGTAGAGATAGATTTCGGAAAGCCGGTCTTCGTCGGGACGGTCCACCTGTTTCGCGAGTGCGGCGGCACGCCCTTCCCCGTGACTGAGTTTGGTTTGGATCGTGTCGGAATTTATGAGGTGCAGGCTTTGCGCGAGATTCGCGTCCGCAACCCGTTCGCATTCGCAGGCGCTGTCCATCTCGGGTCTGCCGAAAACAGTGAGAAAGAAAGAGTCGCCGTTGAACTTGTCGTCCGGTAGCCAGGTGGCACGGACTCCGTCAGGCTGATTGCGGAAGGTGTCCTTCGATTGGGACACGAGATTGATCGCATCAAGAAGGACCTCTGCCTGGAGTCGTTTTGGATAGTAGCGGGAGAAGTTCTGGGTGTCCTTCACGTTGTGCTCGTTCGGATCGGAGTCGAACTGGTAGGCGCGACTGTTGCAGAGGGTGCGGATCAATTCTTTCAGATCGAAGCCGCTCTCCGCAAAGTGGGTGGCGAGCCCGTTGAGCAGTTCGGGATGAGAGGCGGGATTCGTAACCCGCATGTCGTCCTCGGGCTCGACGAGGCCGATGCTGAAAAAGTGCTTCCAGTAGCGATTGACTAACATGTGCGCAAAGTAGGGGTTGTCTTTCGCGGTTAGCCATTCGGCCATCGCCTCACGGGGATCCTCTTCGATTGGGATTTCGAGAGCATCTCCACCCAGGGGGGTCGGTTTGAGAGTGACCTGCGTGTTCGGGTTCTGCATCGCGGCAGTGGCGCGCTTGTGGTAGATGATCTCCTCGTCCGGCTGCTCTCCCTTCTTCCTCCCCACTGTCGTGAGGAAGGCAGCGAAACTGTAGTAGTCGTCCTGCGACCATTTCTCATAGGGATGGTGATGACACTGTGCGCACTGCATGCGAATCCCGAGGAAAACCTGGGCGATGTCCTGCATCTGTTCCTTCTGGTCTTTTACGGCGCGATACCATCCGACAGCGGGGTTGTGTCCGATTTCCCCGGAAGCGGTGATCACTTCCGTAACGAGTTGATCGTAGGGCTTGTTTTCGTAGAGGCTGTTTCGAAGCCACTCGTGAAACGCGAACGTCCCGCGTTGGTAGGTATCTTTGGTCCGCTTGTTTCGAAGAATGCCGGCCCACTTCTGGGCGAAATAGGCTGCGTAATCAGGAGAGTCGAGAAGTACATTGATCTTCCTTTTGCGTTTGTCAGGGCTCTTGTCGGCGAGAAAGGTTTTCGTTTCCTCTGCGGTAGGGAGTCTCCCTGCGATGTCGATCGTGACGCGCCGGAGGAAAGAGGGGTCATCGGCCTGCCGGGAAGGAGGCAGTCCGAGAAGGGTCAACTTCTTAAAAATCTGCTCGTCGACAAAGTTTTCCGGAGCCGGTAGCGATCCGATTGATTTTCCGAGAGGAATGGTGGCGCGGAAAACGGCAACATGCTCCTGGAAGCGAATCATGATCGAAGTCGATCCGGCGAGTTTTCCGAAAACGACGTGGCCGCTCGAATCCACTTCGGCCCGCTCTTCCTGGTTGGCTTCATAGATGGCGGCATGGGTAATGTCGCGTGAGGAACCGTCGCTGAAGAAGGCGGTGACGGCGAGTTGCTGTTCGTCGTTGGGCTCGACAACGCGGTCGACCGGGAAGACTTCGATTCTATCCACCCTGGGTGCTTCTTCGGGAGTTGCGGGAAGGCCCTGCTCGATCCAGCGAGTGATGACTTCGTAATCAGGGGAGTGTTTCTCGAGGCGGATACCGCCTTCGTGAGGAATTTCACCGGTAGCCTTCAAAAGAAGAAGGCTGTTTTCGGGCGCCGCCGGAGAAATACGTCGTCCGCGGGATTCACGGACGAGCCAGTCGTGATCGTTCCAGGGCTCATATCCGAGGAGGGAAAGACGGAAGTTGTTCTGTCCGCCTGACTTGCCGTGGCAGCCGCCACCATTGCATCCGTATTTGGTGAAAACGGGAACGACTTCGTGGGAAAAGTCGACGGGCGATTCGGAGATGAAATTGGAAATTTCGAGTGTGGCTGTTGCCGGGGCACCGGAGTGACCGGGAAGGGTCGCACGAATGGTCACGGTTCCGTCTCCGAGGGGTTTCACATATCCGTGGGAGTCAATCTCGACGAGGTTGGCAGGCGAAGCGACCAAGGATGTTTTGGCCGTGACGTCCTTTTCCTTCGAAGGGCTCGTATTGGTGACGATCAGTTGCTGACCGGAACGCGGACCGTTGAGGGCGGCGCTCTGAAACTGAAACGACAGGTTGGCTTTGGGGAGCTTGGGCTTCACTGCCGGAGCCGGAGCCGGAGCCGAGTCTTGCGCCGGGGCGGCAAGAAAGGTGGAGCAGGCGATAAAAAGAATCGCGGGCAATGAGGAAGCCGCCTTTCGGGCCTTCAATGAAATTTCGGGGGAAGTTTTTTTCATCCTATCAGTTCCTTCATGGGTGCGTGTTCGGGATCGACGAGATACATCGGGCGGCCGGTCAAATCTTCGATGGTTGTGTTTTGTGCATCGATTCCCATGTTTCGATACAGTGTGGAAAAGACCTCTTGAAACTCAACGGGCCGTTCGCTGGCTTCGCCGCCGATGCGGTCGGTCGCTCCTACAAACTGCCCGTGGTTCATTCCGCCGCAGGCGAGAACGGCCGAGCTGACGCGTGGCCAGTGATCGCGTCCCGCCTTGTCGTTGATCTTAGGCGTGCGGCCGAATTCCCCCCAGACGACAACGCTGACGTCTTTGTCGAGGCCGCGGTCATGGAGATCCTGGACGAGTGTGCTCAGTCCTTGGTCGAGAAGGGGGAAGTCCTCCCGTCCGCGGGAAAAGTTTCCGCTGTGCCAGTCCCACCGCGAGAACCCGAGGGTAACACAACGGGCTCCTGCTTCCACGAGGCGGCGGGCCATAAGAAATTGATCCAGTCGTTTCCAGCATCCATCGGCCTGGAGTTTTTCGGTTCCCTTGCCGTAGCGTTCGACCAGTGTCGGATCTTCTTTGGAAAGATCGAGTGCGTCGGCGAGAGCGCTGGAAGTAAGCACGCCGAAAGCCTGCTCGTT
>JARGNG010000117.1 GCA_029213265.1 Verrucomicrobiales bacterium
GCGAGGCGAGGAGCATTCCCGCTTCGGTATCGACTGCGGCGGTGTCGTAGATCGCGCGAACTGCTTCGCGAGTGACGAGCGGGTTTTCGTCATAGAGGAAATTGGCAAGTTCGCGGCTGTCGTGGCGGCGCAGAGCGAGGACAGCAAGGAGGCGCTCTTCGACGGAATCGGATCCGGCTCTGGCGGAAAGGCTTTCGGGAGTGGCAATCCGGTCCAGTCCGGTGAGCAGGGAGTGGCGGAGAACCACGTCGGTTTCTCCGGATCCGTTCTGACGGGCGGCGGAAAAGAGAGCGCTGATGGCGGCTTCGTCTCCCCGGTCAGCCATGCGACTGAGAGCAATCGCAGCCAGTGAGCGAACGCGCGTTGAGTTGTCTTTCCCGACGAGGGCAAGCAACCTTGATTTTGCTTCGGCGAGTCGAATGTCCCCAATGACGCGGGCCGCATTGGCGCGCACCTCGTCTTCCACGTCATTCAAGAGTGAAAGAAGGGTCGCAGAGACGTCGCCGCCATTTCGGCCGATTTGCCCCAGCCCCCAGATGGCGTGGAGTCGGGAATGCGGGTCTTTGGAATCGACGGCGGTCGCGGTGAGCGACTCAAGGCCCTCGTCGCCTTTCTTGACGAGAGCAAACTGAGCTGCCTGGCGGACGCGGCGATCGGCGTCTCCCAGTAGTGGGACCAATTCGTCGACGTGACGCTGTTCAAACCCCTCTTTGAAAAGCGTGGCGACTCGTTGACCGGCTGCCTGCTCGTCCGGGTTCTTCGATTCGGCCACCTGGATAGAACCGTTTTCGTTGACGCTCCATCCGCCTCCAAAGTCGGAGACATAGATTTTCCCATCGTAGCCGAGCTCCACGTCACTGGCGCCGAGACCTTTCATGAGGATCTCTTCGGAGACCGCATGGTAGCCGGCTCCTTTGGGTTCGACGTCGATGAGGAGAATGGTGCAGTTTTCGGAGGGACCCCGATAGTTGGTGAGCAGGAATTTCTCGCGAAGATCTTCAGGCAGCGACTGACCGGTCAGGTAGGTAACCCCGGAAGGACCGCGGGCGACATGGGAGGCGGGAGGATAAACCCATTGTGGTTGTTCTTCGTTCCAGGTGTCGAACATACGCTCGGCGACCCACATCGATTTTTCCGGGTGGAAATCCCCCCAATCGAGATGGGTGACGTAGTGATGGGCCGACTGATGAGACATGTCCCACCCGGAGTCGGATCCCTCCAGCGCATAGACCATGCGAGCGAGGTCGCCAATGTCGCCGGTGTTGTCGAAAGTGAAAAGGTTGCCGTGGTTATCAAAGGCAAGTTCCTGCGGGTTGCGGAGTCCCTCGCAGAAAACCTCGAGCCCGGAGCCGTCCGATTCACATCGAAAGATGGCGCCGCGTCCACTGCCTGGGTGGACCGTTCCTTCCGCGTCGGTAACATGGTAGCCGCGATCCCCAACGGAGAAATAGAGTCGCCCATCAGGTCCCCGGGTAATCCCGTGAAGGTCGTGTCCGATGAAGGAAACCCGAACGCCGTAGCCTTCGGAGATGGCTTCCTCTTTGTCGGCAACGCCGTCGCCATCGGTGTCGGTCAGCTTCCACACGTTTGGAATGCAGGTGAAGTAGACGGAGCCGTCGTCAGCAAGAACGGAAAAACCGATTCCATCGAGAGGCTCTTTGAAGCGGTCGGAGAAAACGGTACGGTGATCGGCGGCCCCGTTTCCGTCTTTGTCTTCGAGACGGATGAGGCGATCCGCGACGCGGCTGAACCATCCTTCGGGAAAGCTGGACGAATATTTTTCGTAGAGAGCGAGCCGGTCATAAACCGTGACGGCCTTGAAGTCATCCCGGATCAGCTCATTCGCTCCGCGGAGATCGGGAACCCCGAGCCAGAATCGGTTCGCTTCCGCAACGTAAAGCCGTCCCTGCGGGTCGAATCCAAAGCTGCCCGGATTTTCGACAAACGGGAAGGTCACCCAGGTGTTTCCTTTGAGTCCGTCATGTTCAATCAGTCCGCGAAAAGAAGTCGGCTCGTTGGGCAATTCAGGAAGCTCATCTTCGGGAACCGTAGGGAGCTGCTTGAAGCGCTGTTCCAGTTCTTCAGGCGTGATCGCCTGCAGCTGGGTTGCCATTGCAAACAGCGCGGTTGCGAAAACTGACAGAAAGGAGAAAGGGGATTTTGCCATAGCGAAAAGGATTACGCGTGGGATCGAGGTGAGGCAACCCCGGATTGGCTTTGCAGGGGTGTCGATTCCACCTCGATTTTTGAGGGATCGTTTTTACGGAGGCCCCGATTGCGTCGTTTCCTTTCTCGACAGGCCTTGTATCGCGATGAGATAGAACGTACTATGAAGACACTTTCCCCTGCACTCTGGATCTCCGTTTTGGTGCTTGGTCTATTTATCGGATTCGGTTCCGGTTGTTCGGAGCAGAGCGGCGAAAAGAAAGCGGCCGCTCCGCCCCGCCCGCTGGAATGGGAGAGTGTCGCCGGATGGTTGAAAGCTCCCGAGGGATTGAAAACGATCGGCCCCCAGCACGGCGATATTGCGGTGAGCGAAAACGGAACGGTCTTCGTCAGCCTGACTGGTGGGCTTCGCGCCGGGGTCCAGGTCTACGATGCGGACGGCAACTATGTGAAAAACCTCGAAAACGCTCCCAACGACTTTCACGGCTTCGTCATTCACAAGGACGCGGACGGCGTCGAGTACATCTACGGGCCGCGCCTCGGGACAGGCGAGATTTTAAAGCTGACCCTGGACGGGGAAACCGTCATGACGATCCCCGCCGACGCCATTCCGAAGGAGCACTGGAAGGTGCACCCCAAGACAAAGAAGGCGACCATTCGCCTGACGGCCTGCGACGTAGCGCCGAACGGAGACATCTTTGTAACGGACGGCTATTCCTCCGACTTGATCCACCGCTTCGATGCCAAAGGCGGGTATCTTGCTACCTTTGGGGGCAAGGGGGCTCCTTTTGGCTTTCAAACACTTCACAAGATTGCCGTGGATACCCGTTTTGACCCGCCGCGCATTGCCGGGGTGAGCCGGACCGATGGCCGGGTGGTCCATGTTTCGATGGAAGGGGAGTGGATCGGTGATGTTGCGACCGACCTTCTCATGCCGGCCGCGTTGGTAGTTCACGGGGATCTCCTCGCCGTGGGCGAGATCAAAGGCCGGGTGACCTTCCTCGATACGGAGGGAAATATCGTCAAGCACATCGGGGCCAACGATCATCTCGACCAGGCGCCGTCCAATAAAATCGAGCCGACCGACTGGAAGCCGGGCGTTCTCAATGCCCCTCACGGCGTCGCGTTCAACCTCGATGGGGATCTCTTCGTCGCGGAATACAGCGTTTTCGGGCGCGTGCAGCGCTTTGACAGGGCCGGGGCCGGAGCCGAATAGAAGATCGTACCGCGATTGACACTGATAGCGGCATTTTCTATCGTGGCGATTCATGGCAAACACGAAACACTGCCTCGTGATCGCTCTTCCAGAGGGATCAGTGCAGCACTATCTTCTTAGTGCCCGGGAAATCACGATCGGGCGCAGCTCTGAGAACTCAATTGTTCTCGACTGGGATACCGTTTCCAGTCGTCATTGCACGCTTCGCCTGCGGGGGAAGCACTACGAAGTCACCGACAACGGTTCCACCAACGGAACGGTTCTCCGCGGCGAGAATGTCAAAGGCGAGCCGCGGGTTTTGAGAAATGGTGATTCGCTGGTGATCGGCCTGAATGTAAAGGCTCGTCTCGTTTCCATGGAGGAGATCATCGATCCGCCGAGCGGGGAAGAGCCTGTCGATGGTGCCGCGACCCGAAAGCTGAAATCCACTCCCAAATTGCCTGCGATGCCGGCCATCAATCCGGTGGCGGCGGCAGTCGCGAAGGCGGGGCGGGGGAAACGGTAGTTGGGTCAGGATTCCGGGATCAGGGAGGCGAGACCTTTCATGATCGCAAATTTCGAGAGTGCCTCAGCGAGGAGGATTCCGATCACAAATGCAGCGATGGCCTTTCCGCCTCGAACATCGCAGGAAATCCGAAACGATTTCCAGGCGAGGGCAACAAACCAGATCGTGACGAGGATCATGCCGATGGTAGCGATGGAAAAGGCAATCATGTGAGCTGACTCGACCTCCGGCATCTGACCAATTTTTCCTGTGACAGCGAGTTTGTTCAGGGCTGTCGTGACTTCGCGGATTCCGGGGAGATAGCAAACCAGGGTCGTGAGCAGAAAAGGCCAGCGGGCGAGTGCCTGGGTCCCGAAGAGATCGAGAGCCCGGAATTTCCCGGGACCTTTGAGGAGGAGTCCTGCGATCCAGAGCACGATGGCGAGGCAGAGCCAATTGATGATTCCTTCGGAGAGAAAAACCCAGATGGGCGCGTCGAATCCGATGTGGGTGTCGAGGACTCCGTCCAGGTGCGTTCGCGTGGGAGCCGCAAGCGCTCCGGTGATGAGGAGGATGATCACTCCGGCAGTGAGGGCCGGTGCTCCGGCGAGGAGAGTAAACGGGTTCCAGAGCCAGGTTCCGATGGATTTCTTTTTGGGTGGAGGGTTATCAGTCATCGGTTTCTTTCGGGCTGTCAGTTTCGGTTTGTAGGGTTTCGATGATTTCGTTGAGCCGGTTCCGAACCGTCGGATAGCTGATCCCAAGGCGCTTCGCCATTTCCTTCAGACTCCCGCTCGTCTCTACAAATTGAAGAATGAATGCCTGATCCTCTGTCGAAAGCCGGGCCAAAGCAGGGAGCGGGTAGTGCCCCCCGATCTCGGTTTTACAGTGATCGCATTGGAGCCGGGTCACTGCCAAAGTGGATTGGCAACTGGGACAATGTTTCGGGAAGTGTTTGTTTTTCGTGCTCAAAGATAAACAAAATTAATAAAAGAATGAATATTATTCAATATTTAGTTCAATAAATTTCGGAAACGCATATTTTGTCAAAAGGTGTGCATCAAATTTCCGGATCTGCGTTACGGAAGTAATTGATCTTCAGCGTATTGTAAGATTCTGATCCCGTTTATTAATCGGCATTCGAATCCCCACTGGTATGAATCCTCGAGCTCTTTTCCAAATCCCCGGTTTCCCTCATAGCCTTGGAATTCCGGCCGCTTTTGCAGTCTTGTTATTGAGTTTTCATTCCTTACGAGCAGAGGAGAAGGGAGATGTAGATCCAGCGGAGGTGGAAGCGAGGGCGGAAACCGCGGCACCTTCCACTGTAGAGGAGGCGAGAGGGCGCGCACGTTGGATGCATGAAATGATGCACGGAGCGCTGCAAGTCATGCATCGCGACTTCTTCGGCGATGGTGACGACGAATCGCTTTCGTTGCCATCCCAGTCGCTCGACGATGTCTTCAAGGAGATGTCCCGAACCTGGGATGTGGAGATCCGATGGTTGTCCGTGAATGCAGGCAAAGGTATCGATCATAATCCCAAAGACCGATTTGAAGAGGCGGCGGCGAAGGCCCTCGAAGGTGGAGCAGAGGAATTCGAGAAGATCGATGAGAATCGTTTTCGCTATGTGGGCGTGATTCACATTCAGAATCAATGCCTCAAGTGCCACGATCGCAATCGAACCAGTTTGGATGCAAAGGTGGCCGGTCTCGCGTTTTCCCTGCCAATTCAGGCCTCTACCAGCAAAGAGACGAAGTAGGAAACGGCGGACGAACCCGGTTCCGTAGCCGCCTTCGCAAGAAGGTGGTCTGCAACGCTTCGGGCCACGCTCTTGCGAGCACGGCGGCATCCTTCTCAATGCTCCTTTGCCGACCTCGATGGTGGCAGCACTTCCAATTCGACTGAATCAGCGACGGGGACGTTATCGACGGTGAGTTGCGAATGATTGTTCGCGTTCAAGGTGGCCGTAATCGTATGCGACCCCACCGGGATATTGGGGATATGAAACCAGGGGCCGTAAACGCGGGCGACCTTTTCCCCATTGATCAATAAATGAGCGTGGCCCTGACCCGCTACATGGTCCCGACTGGCTGATTCCGGGGCGAAGGTGAAATTTTCCGTGAGCAATTCCACATTCCAACCGCTCATCGGATCTTTGTGGACGGCCAGTAGGAGAGTCGGTGCGGTGGGTCCGGAGCCGGCATCGATCATCATGTTGTGCCTGTCGTGACCGGCCGGCATTGCATTAGTGCTTTGATAGAGCGATTGCGACCCGAGCGTGTAGGGGAGCATTAGAAGTGCGGTCAGAGCGACGAAAGCAAGAGCAATGGCAGGAAGGCGGAAGGAAAGTCGCCGAATCCAGTGGAGGGGCGGCGTAGATTCCCCCGGGCCGGCAAAGAGAAATACGATCAGGACGGTATGAATCAAGGTGTGTCCGACCAGCTCCTCCCGACCAAACACCAGGGTGGTGAGAAGGAAGACGAGGGTGATGGTCATCGCCAGCAGCCTCTCCCGGAAGCAGACGAGAATCATGAATCCGAGGCTGATTTCGACGAGCGCGGCTGCGGTGACAAAGAAATCGTGTGGCACTCCCAATGCGAGCTGGGGATGCTCCTGCAGCAGCAGTTTTGCCCACGAGGGGTAGACCAGCTTTTCGATGCCGAGCCAGATCAGGCAAAACCCCAGGGTCGCATAGAGAGCCGGTAGCGCGGTGATTTTCAATCGTGGCTTCCTGGATTCGTAGACGAGAAAGAACCAACTGACTCCGACATAGAGAAGATAGTCGAACATGTGGAAAAGTCCGAAGAGGTAAATTCCGATCGCGTAGAGAATGAGCAGGCCTGCTCCGGCCAGAGGAATCGTTTTTGGAAAAACGAGAAGGAACGCGACGAGCAGTTGGAGCCAGACAGCCCAGTTCGTGGAGGTCTTCAACTCCGGTGCAAGCAGTGTCCCTGCCTGCCAGCACCAGACGAGAGTGACGCCGACTCCGATCCGCATCACATAAAGAATGTGGTCGGATCTT
>JARGNG010000028.1:0-53573 GCA_029213265.1 Verrucomicrobiales bacterium
ACGAACCCTACCAGACTAACATTCCCGGTGGGCCAGTTCGGGTGACTCGACCAGGACCACTGCAGTATGTTCTTTGCTTCGACCACTGCAGTTCTCCTGGGAGCCTGACCGGGAACCGCCTCGGCCGCCTCCCCTGCCCCGATAGTCACCCGCCCCATCGAATTACTCACTTCCACACTTCCTTCCAGGGTCTGGAAAAAAGTGCGTCCATCCGGTTCGACACTCACAAACAACTGGGTTCCGCGAAGGGCGCCGTTTGCCGCTGGCGTCTTTATATCGATCTCACCGGTCAGTTCACGGCTGAAAATAAAAACCGCTCCCCCCGTCAATTCCAATTTCGGATCCGTATCATCGAGCAGGGGGGGAGAGATCTCGATGGTGGTCAATTGCTCCATCCGCATCGTATAGAGGCTCGTCAGTCGAACCGAGGCCCGGCTTCGTTGCCTCGTGCGGATGCGATCCCGAATCGACAGCTCTTGATTGACACGGGCAGACTTCCATTCAGAAGAACCGCTGGATACCGTTTGAACGATATTCTCAATTTCGAGGACTTTGGCATCCTGCGCGCGAACCCCGGTCCCTGACATGGCAAGGAAGAAGGCAGTCACTACAAGGGAAGCGCGAGCCGCCATAAGACTCCGTTTCTCACAAGAGAGGAAACAGAAGGGTCCGCTCGATACGACGTCCAGCTCCGGGCGATATCGCCCGGACAATCCATCATCGTAACTGACTCGCGCCACCTTCATCGGCTCAAAGAGTGTGCTTACTGGAAGAGGCGATGGCAACAACGGAAAACTCCCGATACTGGTTGCCCGCACAGGACGAACGAAGTCATCCTTATCTATACTTTGCAAACGGGCCTTGAACAAACCACCTGACCGGAATGGAGAGCCTTTATTTGCTCTCTTCCGCTGCCGGCTTCTCTTCGGGCTGTTTCACCGGCTCCGGAGGAATCAGCTGTATCAGCTTGGAATACAGCTCTACTTCCCGCTCCTCAATCTCTACGATCGAGGATCCCGTGGCGATCGAAGCATGCTGAAGCGTTCCCTTGAAGGGAATAAATGCGCCTCCCAGAGCGGTACCCGCTTCCGTGCGACCTGTTCCGGCATACCCAACCGAAAGAACCAATTTACCGGCCAGTTTTACACCCCCGCCTCTGACCTTGTGCTCGGTTCTTTCCCCGTTCACAACTGCGATCACCTTCCCGTCTCCCTGAACGTGAACCCTCACCGTCTGAAGCGTTCCCTCTTCCACTTTTCCCAGGGAAACCAATTCTCTTTTCGCGCCCCGGGGAAACCAGACAAAGGTTAGAATTCCCTCCCGCAAATACAAGCCGGCGCCTCCTCTTGTCCTGTCATTCACGTCCAGAATGACGGCATCTGAAGTGGCCGGATTGAAAACGGTACGCAACACCCAAACCGGCTTGCTCGCATCGACACTTCCGATTCGCAACCCACCGCCCGTGCCGTCGAATTCGTATCCATAGTCTTTCTCGACGACGCCCCCCTGCAATACAGGCTCTCCGGAAGGCGCGTCGGATCGGATGATAAAAACGCGTTCCTCCAGCTCGGAGACCAGCAGGTAATCACGTTGATCCGCTGGGGGAAGGACGGCAACGGCTCCCGATTCTTCCGCGACCGTTCCCGCCGCTGTCGCGGGGGCGCTTTCCGGTTTTTCCATATTCCCTTCGGCTGAGCCCAACGCCTTGATTTCTGCATCCGCCAGCTGCAGAAGATTCTCTGGAGCTCCTTTCCACAACTCTCCGTCTCCAAAAAGGTCCCGATACAACTTTACCTGGGCCTTGAGCTCCGCGTTTCGATCCCTGTCTCCGATTGCCGCAAGAAGGCTCGCGGAACGCTGCAAAGCGGCCTGGGTCAATGCCACCGAACCTCCAAAGTTCAAGACGTAGGCACCGGCATATTCCTGAATCGCCTCCTGCGTTTTTCCGGTCTCTTCGAGGGCACGCCCCCGTAGATAAAAGACCTCAGGGCCCGGCTGCTCCACCTGCTTGAGTGCCTCCATTACTCCGGCCCAGTCTTTCTTCGCGAGAGCAACCCAGCCTGTGACCGCCGGATCAAACTTGCGGAACTCCGGAGGGAGATTGAGAAACTCTTCCCTCACCACCTGGGCCTGCTTTGCGACAGCAGCAGCGTTCATTCGAATTCGATAGCAGCGGAGGAGTCGCTCCTGGGCGAGAGAAACAAAATTGCCGGGAATCGGATAATAATGGGAAGTCTTGTCCGCGATCACGAGCTGGTATTTGGTAATCGCCTCACCAAGATCACCGGACTCAAACGCATCTTCCGCGTCTCTCCAGATTTCCGTCGTGGGAAAGTTTACATATTCAATCTGGCTCCGTAACGTCGACTGCACTTCACCGGACGATGCACTGGCCCGCCATTGCACCTGCCCCCGGTCCGCCGCCTCCAGCTCGACCGTTCGAGCCTGCCCGTTCTTCAAATAGATCGTCGCGAGATCAGCACGGGCCGGCAACGGGAGGCAGGCAGCCAGACAAATGGCGAAAGAGAAAAAAGAGAGGGAGCCGCGTGTCGTCATGCTATTTCTCCTGCGCCGCCACCCTCAAGGCATACTCCTGCCTCCAGGCTGCAAATACTTCCTTCCCCTTTTTCACTCCGGGATGATTGTGATGCCCCATTCGTTTCAGCATATCCTGCAGGATTTGAAGGGCTTTCAAATCCTCTCCGCGGCCTTTCGTGATCGCAGCAGTACGCAAGTAGGCGCGAGTCGACCAGTCGAGGTATCCCGGGAAGTTGGCATAGACACTGACATAGATTTTCAAGGCGTCGGAGAGATTGCCCAGCTTGTCATGGCAGTAGGCGAGTCGATAATTCGCTTCGGCACGCGCCAGATTCCAACCGCGATTTTCGAGGTATTTCTCCCAGAGAGCGAGGGCCTCTTCATGCTTGTCTTCCTCCGTCCGAATCCTCGCCATTCCCAGAACAGCTTTTTCCTGAAGCTCTTCATTGGGAAACGAAGAGATCACCTTTTCAAATTTGGCCATCGCTTCGTTCCGAACCTCCTGATCCTCCGAAGCCGCCTGAATCTGCGCCACATCGACGAGACAATATTCGTAGTTCACTGTCCCCGGCCGGTTTTCAAGAATGTATTCGTAGAGCACCTGCGCCTCTTCCGGTTTCTTTCGAACGTCTGCAATCCAGCGGGCAAGTTTCACCGTCGGAAAATTGCTTTGTTGCGAAGGATCAAATCCTGCTTCGAGCAGATAAAAAAGCTGATTGATGGCATCCTGACCCGCCTCTTCCTTTTCCAACTGGGCCACCAGGGCAACGGTCGTCCATCCTTTCAAGGCCGGTGTCGTTCCCGGTCCCGTTTTTAATTCGTTGAGGTGCTGGAGGAGGACCTCCTTGTCGAAGTTTGTTTCCACAAAATCCACGAAACTGCCGAACATTTCGGCGAGCGCAGCAGATTCGGGATCATCCCGGTTGTTCCATACGATTTCGCGCAGCTTCTCCAGCCCCTCTTCCGCCCGGCCTTTCTCCACCAGCATCGGGAGGGCCGCAACGAGCAGGTCATTCCGATAATCTGAATCCGCATAGTCATCCTGGAATTGCTGATAATGGGCTTCTGTCTTTTCCCACTCTTCGTACTCACTCGTTTGCATGACCAGTTGCCAAAGCGCATAGGCAGTTGTGTCAGGCTGATTAAACTGAATTCCGCCATCCCTGCCCTTCAGATAACACGCCTCGGTCTCAGGATAGCCGCCTTCCAGAGCGATCGTAAGATCCCCTTGCAGATTCCACGCCGGAGCACTCACTTCATGGTCAGGAAACTCGCTGTGAATGCGATTGGTTTTCGCTATTGCCTCGTCCGAACGGTCGATCATGAATTCACTGAGAGCGCATTGATAGAGCACGGAGGGAACGAGAGGAGACTCCGGATACACCTTGAGAAAGTCATTCATGACTCCGGCCGCTTCCTCCCATTTCTGCAACTGAACCTTGGACAAGCCCAAAAAGAAGTGAACCATCTCTTTTCGCTCTCCCTGCTGGTAGACGTTGAAATAGGTGGAGAGTTCCTGCTCCGCTTCCTCCATGTGCCCCAGGTGGAAGGCAGAAGCCCCGAATACGAAGTCGGGAACATCGCGGATTTCCTCCCCCTGGGTCATGTCCTTTCGGACCTCTCCAGACACCTTGTAGGCCTCATCGTATTCCTCGCGAAGGAAAAGCAATTCAACGAGGACTTTCGCCACGCCGGGCTTCAACTCATGATCGGGAAACTCATCAAGAAATTCTTTTCCGTATCGGTAGGCATCTTTCCAACGCTCAATCTGAGCGGCCGAAACGACGGCATTGTGAAGAAATACGGGGCGCTCGGAATGGGCTTTTCCAGCCTGATCTGACAACTGGGAAAAGGCGACATAACTCCCTGCAAAATTCTGCAGCATGAAGTGGGACGATCCTACACCATTCAGAATCTGCAGATATCCATTCTCCAGTTGATCGATTTGCTTCTGCAAGTCCCCCAGAGCCGTTGCTTTCTTTTCCTCCAACTCCTTCGCGACGACGCGGTTCTTCAACGTTTCAAATCGCAGTGTGAAATCCGACTTCAGCAGCCGCGGATTTACCATTCGTTCGTACCACCCCAGCGCCCTCACTGGGTCCTGTGATTGAAGCGAGTATTGCGCGAGGTATTGGAATCTCTCATTCCGCTCATAACGTTCGAGAAAAGGATCGTTATCCACGATCTTGCTGTGTGCCTGCAGGAACTCTCTCACCCTGGGAAATTCGACCTCGGGTGTCCAGTCCTCGGCAATCACCATGTAAATGGTTTCACGAAGGCCATCACTCAGATTTTCATTCCCCAGAGGCCGAATCATAAACTCGAACCCTTTCTCCAGCTGACCGGACTTCAAGTAGCACCGCCCCAAGTTTACACCAACATAGATTTTGTTCACCTTGTTGTCGTCTTTTCCCTCCACAAGAACCTTCTCATACAAATCGCGCGCAACGGTATATTGCTCGCGCATCATCTCCGCATTGGCCCATTGAACGAGGGCTGCATTTCGAAAGAGGTTGGGGAGCAGACCTTTGATTTCATCATCGGTGCCTGTAGAAAGGATCTCGTTGGAGAACTTCTCGTAGGCGGTCTGGAACGCAGAGATCGCGCCCGGAGCATCCTTTTTTCCGAGAAGAGCCAGCCCCTTTAGGAAATGGAAATGTCCAAAGACGGGCCCGTAGCGCTTCAAAGCACCTTCCCCATGTTCGGAGATCACCCCATTGGTCAGCTTTAGAGCCTCATCCCACTTCTGCAATTGAATCGCGCTGACCGATTTGTTGTAGGCCACCACCGGATCTTTGAGATCTTCCTGGGCCTGTGCAGACGGGGACAAAAACAAAACAAGTGCCGCTACGGCACCGATGCTCTTCACCCGCTCCCATGTAGATTCAACTAACACAATTACAATCGTCCTTTGAATTTATCCGGACTCTTGAGGTATTCGAATCCGTCGATCGGCTTTCCCTTTTTATCCACAATCGTGAAACTGCCTTTTGTTTTCTTCGCGATTTCCGCAAATTCTTTCGCCCCCGCAGTTGTCTGCATCGCCACCATGTTGATGGGAGGTTTTCCATACTTCGCATTCACCTTCAAAATCGGCGGCGGGCTGTTTCCCCCCGTTCCGTCCGCCATGAAAAAGATCACGTCGGGCGGAGGATCCATGACGTGCGCCACATTGAGGGCAACTTCCCAGTCGGTCCCTCCAAAGAGCGGATCCTTCTTCACAATTTTCATCGTGTTCTTTACGTTGGCTGCGCTCGCTGGAAGCCAATCCGCTTTGGGAAGTTTGGACTCCGGCCCATCGAATTTGTAATCGCCGAATCCCTTCACACTCTTAAAGAGGTAGGAACCACCCGGTCCCTTAACGAGGTTGTCCAGCTTCCCCTGTCTCTTTACGGACCATCCATCCCACGCATAGTAGCCACCTCCGGCAAAAAGAAAAACCTGGTATTGAACTCCCTTGAGTGACTTGAGTGCTTTCTCCAGTTCCGCGTTCCGCAGATCAACCTGATTCTTTTTCATCGATCCCGAATGATCGAGAACAAAGAGAAACCGCTGACCGGTTGAGGTTCCTCCAAAAAAGGAAGCCCCGCTGCCAAGACCCTGGCCACCGGACCCGAATCCACCACCACCGAAATCGGCGTCTCCGATTCCGAGAGGTCCCTTGCTCGTTTTCGTGACATTCGGAAGGGAGATTTTCGCCATCGCATTCGCCCGCATCAACTGGGCCAAAGGAGCCGCGGCCGCCGAAGAGGCCGATGTCTTCTTCGTCTGCTTGACGACATTTTTCTTCTGCATCTCCTGCTTCTTGGCAGGAGGGCCGATCACTGCAGCAACAATCTCCGGCTCATCTCTGGCTTGTGGCAGAATCACAACCAGCATAGCGATCAATGCGACAGCGACATGAAACGCGATCGCCACGAGAATCGCGGTCGCTTTGGTTCCCCGCTGCCTGGGCGGCTCCTCCGGGGAGAAAACCTCCGTTTCATATTCCTGAAACGATTCAGCGACAAAATCCGGAGGAGGCGGACCACTACTTTCAACCGCTCCTGAATACCCCGAAACATGTGGCCCCAAGTGAGCTCCTTCCATGGGGATCATTTCCTCCTCCTGGTGAGGAAGAAATGACGACGGCGCCAACGCCATCGCCACAGTCCGATGCTCTTCGGCCCTGGCCAAATCGCCGGTGCTTTCGAAAACGGAAGCCAATACCTCGTGCCCGTATGCACTCGTTGGATTCCGGGCCACGAAAGACTGCACAACGGCCAGAGAAGCGGGGCCTCCGATCTCAACCACCCGATGCAGGTGAGCTTCCGTCTCCGGCGCACAGGGAGCTTCCGTTATGAGTTGAACAGCCTCGGGCAAAGCCGCCCTCTCTATCATCTTGTCGGCGATCAAGATCCGGATCGACCAGTCTTCCGGATGTTCATCCAATGCTGATTTCAAGGAGGTTTCGATATCACTCATAAAAAAAGTCACTGGGCCAAACTCACGTTTTTTATATCCGCCTTGGAACAAACATTCAATACATCAATGAAGCGTTGTCCCACTGCTTCCTCATCGCAATCGATGATCACTTGCGTCTCCGTGTTGGCCACCGCAGCGCTGGCGGAATATCGACTGAGACGCTCCGTCAAATTGGGAAGCTCGCGATCATTTGGATCCGAATCCGAAACTTCTTCATTTACGGTCACGACTCCATCGGAATTGATCGCGACAAGCATTTGATCAATTTTGACCTCCCGACTGTCTTCCTGTTCCACCCCGGGTAGCACCAGGCTCAAATCCGCTTCCGACTTCTGCAGGGTCGTGGTCACCAAAAAGTAAATCAACAGAAGAAACGCGACGTCGATGAGCGGACTGATGTCCAACTCAGGTTCCTCTTCATTGCCAAATGGGTTGGTTTCCGCCATCTCTAATTTGCCGTTTGGTAGGTAGAGAAAATTACGGTTGGCACCCCCGCTTGTGCGGAAGCCTGGCTCACTTCCTGGATGTGCTTGTAAGGCACCCCTTTATGAGCCCTCAAATGAAGCCGGGCATTGGGATTCTTTGACTTGGCAGCAGAAATTCGTTGTCCCAACTCCGCCAGAGACAAGGTGTTCTTGTCCAAATCTTTGACGGTTCCATCGAGATAGATATTGATGACGATCCTGCCTTCCACCAATTCAGGAACCGCGGCGTCGCTAGCTGTGGGAATCACCACATTCGGATCCTTCGGGAAAGTAATGATATTGGCAGCCACCATGAAAAAGATCAGAAGTAGGAAAACGAGGTCAATCATGGGCGACAAATCGGCTTTCAGGCCGGGGCCACCAAATAAGTCGTTTTCCTTTGCCATGAGATGCGCAGCGACTCTGAAATCACCCTTCGTGCTCCTGCGAATTCACAACCGTGCGGCGTAGCAAGCCGATCAATTCTTCGGCATGTTCGTCCGTTTCCGCGACGAGCCCCTGGAGACGATCCCGGAAAATAAAGTAACAGAAAATCGCCGGAAGCGCGACAACGAGCCCGGAAGCAGTCGTGATCAGGGCTTCCGAAATATTTCCGGCAAAGGCAGAAGGATCGCCCGTTCCTCCCTGACTCAGTTTTGCAAACGCTCCGATCATTCCCGAAACAGTTCCTAGAAGCCCCATCATCGGTGCCGCCTGAGCAATGATCGAGAAATAGTTAATTGTCCGAACTCGACCCCGGTTGAACTTCCGTGACGCAGCCGCCATCGTCTCCTCCAGTTTCTCCGAATCAATCACCCCATAGCCGCGCTCCGCAATATAGTGTACGCCGGAACTCATTACGGCACTGAGGCAGGAAGGTGTCGACTGCGTCTTCTGCAAGGCACCCTGAAAATCGAGGTTTTCCATGTCTGCCGCAAGCGCCTGAAAGAGAGGGTCCGGATGGAAGTTTTTCTTATTCAGATCAATCAAGCAGAAGATCAGCAGGCCAATTACCGCAAAGGAGAAAGATCCGAGCACCCACATCGACCATCCGCCGGCACGAATCATATCGAGCAGGTCGACCTCGCCAGTGGCCGCAGTACCAGCCGGCGCTTCGCCGCCTTCCGCAGCCCCAGCAGGAGCAGGAGCAGGGACGTTGACTTCCACTTCCTCACCCGGAATGGAAATATCGAAATCGTCTTGCGCAAACACCTGCCCCAATGAGACCAGAAGAAGGATACACGAAAGGGACGCTAGAAAGAGAATGTGTGATTTCATCAATTTGGATTCGGCCGGCACAATTCCCGGTCGGACCGAAAGAGAAACAAATTTCTGGAGGAGTCCGCAATAAAAAAATAGGCCCGACCCGCAAATACCCAGGGGAGATTAATTGCCAAAACAGCGAAGTGAAGACGCTATCATTTGTGCTTCACTCCGGGATCTTCGGCAATTCCCGCTATCGCAGGAGAGTGGCCCTGCTTTGCTACTTTTTTGGATTTCACGGTAAAACCCTGCGTTCTTTACCTACGAAAGAACTTCCCGGGTCCGGCGGGAGTTGATGGATACCAAATGAGTATCCGGGATGCGACTATCGCGGACAGCCTCTCACACGGATCCAAAACCGTTCGGCAACCGGGTAGTCAAGGCTGCCGTAAAAACTTCGAAAGCAGCGGGTCGAAGAGGGCCCGCTGAAATTTCAACCCTGAAAGGCTCTTGTGTCCGGAAGGGCGGAAATGAGTCCACTACCTTCGTAGCAAACTGAGTCCGATTCTCCGTTCGATTTTCTCCGGGGTGGAAGCGCCAGAAGAAACCGGTGGAGATCAATTCCTAGTGATTAAACATGAACTCTTTGGAGTTCAAAACCGCCCAGAAGACGTCGTTGAGGACCAGTTCAATCTGCGCCTTGTCGTCACCAACTGCAGTGACTTGGGCAAGAAGTTGCTTTTTCTCTTCGTCGGTAGGCTTCCTCGTAAAACTTCTGACGTAGAGGTCTTCGATGACTTGCTCGGGAGTCTTCCCGGCTGCCAACAGGTTTTTCACCACGCTTCCCTGCTCAATTTTGGTCGTTACCGTAGGTCCGTTGAGCAGGTGAAGGGCTTGAGAAAGACTCGGGTCCATCTTCACTTCGCAGGAGCAAACGGTTTCCCGCGTTGCTCTTCCAAAAGTAGTGAGGAAGTAATCGGTCGTGTTGCCGTCGGCAATTTGCACCGCTCGCGATCCCAAAGGAAGTCCGCGAAATTTGTTCTTCGTCTCGGTGACCTGAGTAATGGTATCAAGCATCACTTCCGCCCTTTGACGGCGAACCCGGGCTTTCGCAAAATTGTTGAGGTCGTCCTTGTTGGAAGGATTTGCCTTCGTCGTCCGCTGATAGGTCGCGGAGTTGCAGATATCGCGAACCAACTGCTTGAAGTCATACTCATACTCGCCCTCAAATCGCCCGGCCAATGCAGCAAGCAGTTCCGGATTGGAGGCCGGGTTGCTGACCCGAACATCATCCACCGGATCGATGATCCCGACGCCGTAGAAGTGCGCCCAAACCATGTTCACAATATTTCTGGAGAAGTACGGATTCTCCGGAGAGGCAAGCCACTCCGCCATGATGACGCGGCGGTCTTTCCCCGCTACATCAGGAGTTTCTCCACCCAGAAACTTCGGTGGCATCGTTCGACCTCCGACAATGTGTTTCACTTCACCACTTCCGCGGTTGTAGATAATCTGTTCGCGCTGGTCCACACCCTGCTTCCGCCCGATCTGGGAGAAGAATGCCGCCCAGCTGTAGTAGTCGTCCATCGTCCATCGATCGAACGGATGATTGTGGCACTGAGCACACTGCAACCGCATGCCCATGAAAACCTGCGCCACATTCTCCGAAAGCTTCAGAGAGTCACGCTCTACCTGGTAGAAGTTGGTGGCGGGATTGGCAAAGGTTCCACCTTCCGACCCCATGAGCTCGATCACGATCTCATTCAACGGAGTATTCGCGGCAATTTTTTCGCGAATCCAACCATTGTAGAGAAGCGCTGACTTGTAGGAAATCCCGGTGTTGATGTTATTATCGGAACGAATTTGCAGAAGCTCCGACCACTTCATCACCCACATCTCCGTGAATTCCTTACGTTCCAAAAGCCTGTCGACCAGCTTGGCGCGCTTATCAGGGCTCTTGTCAGCCAGGAAACCGTTGTATCCCTCTACCGTCGGAAGTTGTCCCACAATGTCGAGAGAGACACGGCGGAGAAATTCATCATCAGAGCACTGCCCGGAAGGAACGACACGCAACTTGTGAAGCTTGTCATGCACTAGCCCGTCGATGTAGTTGTTCTCCGTCATTTCAGGACGGGTATATTCAAGATCTTCGGGGATCACGATGGCCTGAATACCAACCGTCTTGGTCTCAAATCGGGCCATCACAAACGCCTCGCCGCGCTTTCCGGCTGTCACGAGACCATCTTTGCTGACTGCGGTAGTCGGCTCATTATTCGTAATAAATACAGCGAGATGAGTGACATCACGATCATGACCGTCTGAGTATTTTGCACGCACGGTAAGCTGCTGTTCCGCACCGGCTCCCTCGAGAACGAGTTTGGGAGGATACAGATAGAGGTCGGTCACCGTTGCCACCTCTTCCGGCTTGTCATTCAGAGCTCCGTTCTCAATCCACTCGACCATGGTATTGTAGCCGTGGCTCCCCTTTTCCATCAGCTTACCGCCGGTATGGGGAACTGCCTCGACCGACTTCTCTACCAGGAGCGATTCTTCCGGAATTGCCAAATTGACCCGGTATCCAGCCAACTCGCGAGTGAGCCGGAAGTGGTCGCCATTCGGATCGTATCCGAAGAGGGAAAGCATGAATCCGTCCTGCCCCCGGGCGGAGCCATGACAGGCACCCGTGTTGCAGCCATCGCGCATGAACACCGGCATGACGTCAAGATGGAAGCTGATCGGACGATCCTTGGCCGAATCAGTTACCTTCACGGGGACTGTTACCGTTTTATCCGCCACCTTCACGGTCAATTGCGTCTCTCCGTCTTTGGCGGGTTTGAAGTGGCTGCGGGTTTTCAACTCAACCAGCGAGGGATCTGCGAAGTCGAAGGTAGCATTCTTGGTCACATCCAGAGTGGTATCGTCATCATAGGTCGCCATTACCACGACACCCTGCGTGTCGCGCTTCGTCTCCAAGTTCACATCGAGAGGGAAAGCTTCGATCTTGACCAACTGCTTCCCGTTATCTTCGAGTGGTTTCGCGTCCGAAAAATCCTCTTCTTTCTTCGCTTCGAGAATCACGTCCTCGGGCCAAACTGCGCCTTCTGCAATCCACTGACGGAGCTTGGCGATTTCATGCTCATGAAGCGTCCGCCCCTTAGGAGGCATGATATCGGAATCATCGGCAGGCAGCGAAACCAACTCAATCATTAACGACTCGTCAGGCTTACCCTGAACAAGCGCGGGCCCACCGTCTCCACCTTTGAAAAACAATTCGGGGCGATCATAACGAAGGCCACCCTTTTGCTCCGCCTCGTTGTGACAGTTGACACAATTAAATTCAAGAATCGGAGCAATATCTTTCGCAAAATTAATTTTCGCCGGTTCCGCATGGGTAATTGCCGGGAGAAAAAATGCTAGAATTCCAAAGATGTGAATCTTTTGTTTCATGGTGTGTTGCAGGAAGTGGGACAATCGAAAATGCGGGTTGTTCGAGATTTATTGCTTCTCGGCCTCTTTTTTGGCCTCAAGACGGAGTTGTTCCAGACGGGAAAGTGGCTTTGGTTCTGGCTCATTTTTAGCCACAACTTTCTTCGCCTCTGCCGGCTTGGCCGCAGCGGGCTCTTTCGGCTTGGGATCCACCCGGAAAACACCACCCATTCCAACCCGGTGGAGAATCGGTTCGCCGTTTTGCATAACGATTACCGTGCAGAACAAATTCTTATGCTGACCGACCGGAGTTTTCTCGGACGTGGTGATGGGAAAGTTGAGATCGGCAGTCGCTTTATCGACTTTAACTACAGGCGCGGTCGAATGAGCCGGTAAACCAAAAATCTGAGTATCAGCCTGACCGTCGAATTCCCGGAGGTTTTCCACGGTCGCCACCATGTCAGCAGGCTGCCCCTGCTTTGCCGTTGCCATCGAGAGTTTCATACTTACAAAAGGCTCTTCGACGGACAATTTCACGAACGGCGAGGCGGTCATCATTACTCCTTTTCCAGCGTCGGAATCAGCAAGTAATGTGATCCCCCAGGTATTTACCTCGGCACTGGAATTGGCGTTCAGCTCGTATTCTAACTCGGTATCTTTCTCGCCAAAAGTCATCGTTGCCGGAGTTGTGATGCCCGGTGGCTTCCAGGGAAAGCGGACGGTGATTTTCTTATCATAACCATCCTTGCGATGAGCGCGAACCTTGAGCTTCATCGTTCCATTCCGAACAATCGGAACTTTTGGCTCATCGATAGTAATACTGAAGGGAATCTCCTCCACTACAGATACCGGCAACCGGTCATGGTAACGGGTGTAGTATTCCACTCCGTTCTGAGGGCCGCGAACGAGGTCAAGGGACTGCTTAAAAATCCCCTCCACCGGGTTAGCCGGGTCCGTTCCTTTCACCTTCAACGGATAGAGACCACCTCCGATCGCAGCATCCGGAGCCGCTTTCAACAGGATGGGAAACTGACTGACCGTCTTGGGGACCGTCCCCGCGATCATCGTCACACCAGGAGGAAGCTCCGGCATCTCAAACTGCAGATCCCCCGAGTAACCCCGGCGAGTCGTATTGACAGCCATGGCGTAGTAGCCACCTTTCGGGACATCAAACTGCTTACGATACTGCAGGTTTCGCCGAAGCATTTCCGGCATCGTGACGTCAATCTTCTTTTCAGAGGCAATCGACTCAATCCGATAGATGAAGTCCGCGCCGCCACGATTCAACATATCTTTGATGCGAACGTAATACTCTCCGTCCGCCGGAGCCTTAAAGTCAACGCGGCTATCTTTCGAACCGTCGGCATCATCACTGCCGCCCAGAGACTTCATCTTGGCATCGTAGAGGTTCATCACCGGGTCCACCGGGGAGCCTATCGTGTTGGCAAAGACGCGAAAGCGGAAGCTCTGATTTTTCTTGGCGGAAAACTTGAAATAGTCAATGTCTCCCTCGGTCTCCAGAATTCCGTTGAATGCCTGGGGGAGAGCAGCCACATCCTTCACCTCTGTGTGAACATTGTTCGGCTCGACCTCCATAACATTGTCAAAATCACTGATGCGAATCGGATTTGGAGAAGGAGGAAACTGCCCTCCGTTTTCGCCAAAAACGCCAAATGTTCCTTCGACCGAACTCATGGGAATCTTGGCCTTGGTTTTGTAAGCGCCTTTGATATCCCCCAGCAGAGTAAATTCCACTTCACTTCCCGCCTTGCCCCCTGCCGGATAAATTCCCGTTGGACGCGGAAACGTCCCAATGTGTGCACGATACCGACCGCGCCCCTGGTAGGCGGAATCTCTTACCTCAACGATATACTCACCGTCCTCAGGAACTTCGATCGAGAGAATCGACTCCTGTTTCAAAAGCGCAGACCCGTCAGCCGACGCAAGCTCAAACCGATCCTTGTTCAAAATTGAAACAAAAGGATCAATCGCAATATTGTTGGTGATATTATTGATTCGAAGGCCTTCGACCTCAATGGAAAGACGCTGCCCCTTTTTGGCTGAAACCAGATAATAATCGGTTTCTTCGGATTTTGCCTCCGCTTCAATCGTGACATTCAGATCAATTTTCTGGGGAGCATCGAAATCGTCATTCGGCTCCACTTCCGCCACATTGGGGAACTGAGAAACCCAGAAGTTCCGCGCATAGCTGGTTCCACTGGCGCAACGCAAGCGCAAATGGTGCTCGCCTAGGCGACAATCAGGAGCAATCACCAAAGTGGCCTCCACCTTCTTTGCATCGAGGATCTTGAGGTCCTTGAAGGAAATGCCGGGATAGTGGAAGACAACCTCCTGAGCATCGTCGAGCCGATTACCGTAGAAGGTGACCTTCACTTCACTACCACGCTGCCCGCCGCGTGGAATCGTGGTGGAAAAGTCCGGGGAAGCAGCCTGCAAAGAGACCTCAGTAAAGCAAAGCACTGACAGCAAAAATGCGGTCAATGCCTGCACTGAGAACATCTTGGAAGCCGCACGCTGAAGAGTCAGGATGCGATTCATGATGGTATTGAGAGGAAAAAGGTTACGCTGGAGCCTTGTCGATGATGTCATCGATGACACTGCCGCCATCCACAATCTCCATTGGACGTGGCCCGGGTGCGATCAACTCCTTATCGGCATTGATCCCCAGCTGGTTGTAAACAGTCTTGGCAAAGGACTGAACGTCCACCGGATTCGTATCCGGCTCAGAAGCAAGTGAATCGGAAGAACCGTAAACGTAGCCCCGCTTGATCCCGCCACCGGCAAGCATCGTTGAGAAGACACGCGGCCAGTGGTCCCGACCGTCGGTCTTGTTGATCTTCGGTGTTCTTCCGAATTCAGAAGAGACCATCACCATAGTGGTATCGAGCAGACCGCGCTCGTCCAAATCAGTTAAAAGAGTGGCGAGAGCCTGATCAAAAGACGGGACCTGACGTGCGATGTTGTCCTTGATCCGGTCGTGCATATCCCAGCTACCGTAGGTCATGGTAACGAGACGTACTCCGGATTCGACGAGACGACGGGAGAGAAGCATGCGCATACCGGCCGTATTCTTCCCGTAACGCTCCTTGGTCTTCTCATCCTCTTTCTGGAGATCAAAAGCTTCGCGAGCTTCCGCAGAACCAATCAACCCGTAGGCGCGCTGGTAAAAGGAATCCATCGCTTCGATCGAATCAGCCTGCTCCATGTTGCGGAAGTGGCTGTCAACCGCCTCCAGAAGTGTGCGCCGGCGCTCAAAGCGAGCGGCATCCACTCCACCGGGGAGGGTAAGGTCACGAACCTTAAAACTCTTGTCGGATGCAGGATCACTACCAACGGAGAACGGTCCATACATGGAACTGAGGTAACCCGTTCCTGCAAATTCGTTGGGAACGTTAGGGACACAAACATACGGAGGAAGGTTTTTCCGTGGCCCGAACTCGTGAGAAATCACCGAACCGAAACTTGGAAACTTGATCGCAGGGCTCGGGCGATACCCCGTGAACATGTTGTGAGTGCCACGCTCATGAGCAGCCTCGCCGTGCGTCATCGAGCGTATGACCGTCATCTTGTCAGCGACTTTAGCGAGATGCTTAAAATTTTCACTGAACTGAAGGCCATCCACATTCGTGTTGATTGGCTTGTAGGGGCCGCGGTACTCTGACGGGGCATACGGTTTAGGATCCCATGTTTCCTGGTGAGCCATTCCCCCGGGGAGGTAAATGTGGATCAGCGACTTGGCGACGCCCTCCTTGGACTCGTAAAACTTCGCCTGACCTTTCGCCTCCACTTTGAGAAGCTCCGGAAGGGACAATCCAATACCACCGGCGAAACCTACCTGGAGGAACTCGCGGCGATTTGCCAAACCTGAATTAAAGAAGCCGTTGCAGCCTGTCATGATAAATGATAAATGGTTATTTATGGTTGTTCGTCTGAAAGAAACGGCCTCCAACCCCGTTCTCAAGGGGCGTCTTTACGTAGAGACGGGTCTACGGGAGGGGCCGTAGCCCGATGGGATCACACGAGATGCGCAATATCGCCATAGGTTTTCGGACGACTTAACGCCCAATGGTCGTATAGTTCATGGATTATTCAAGAGTTGTGAGGATAATTCACCCTTCCAAACAACCGTGAAAATCGCACTTTCTGTGCCAATCCGATACAACCATCTGTTATGAATAGAAGCGTATCCACCCTTGTAGCCGGCTCACTTGCCCTTCTTCCAAGTCTCTTCTACGGCGCCGACGACAAAGCGAAAGTAACTTTCGTCGACGACGTTCTGCCCATTCTGGAAAACAAGTGCAACAACTGTCACAATCCCGACGAAGCCAAAGGCGGTCTCAATCTGGCAACATTTTCTGCGGCTCTGTCCGGCGGCTCCGGCGGAGAGATCGTTGTTTCTGAAGACCCGGGCTCGTCCCGCCTTTTCACTCTCTCCGCCCATAAAGAGGAGCCCTTTATGCCCCCAAAAGGCTCTATGACGACAGAGAAGGAACTCAAAGTCATCTCTGACTGGATCGCCGGCGGTCTTCTGGAAACAAAAACCAGTAAGGCTCGCAAATCCGACAAGCCGAAAGTCGATCTCAATTCGATATCCGCGACGGGAAAGCCGGACGGCCCCCCCGCCATGCCGGAGCACCTTATCCTCGAGCCGGAAATCCTGACCGACCGGCCCAACTCCGTTCCTGCGATGGCCCACAGCCCCTGGGCCCCCATCGTCGCTGTAGCAGGACAAAAACAGGTTCTTCTTTACCATTCCGAGGATTTTGACCTTCTTGGAGTGCTTCCGTATCCGGAAGGGTTCCCGCAGACCCTCAATTTCAGCCCGAACGGGGCCTACCTCTCCTGCGGTGGAGGTCGCGCCGGCAAATCCGGAAACGTGGTTGCCTGGGACATCAAAACCGGCGAGCGAATTCTCGAGGTCGGAAAAGAATACGACATTGTTCTCGGGGCCGACGTTTCGCCCGACTTGAAGCATGCCATCATGGGTGGCCCGAAGCGGAACATCAAGTTGTGGGACACGGTCGCAGGCGAGGAGATCAACAGTATCAAGAAACATCCCGACTGGATGTTGACCGCAAAATACAGCCCCGACGGAATCATCTTCGCCACTGGTGGCCGCAACGGCGGCCTCTACGTATGGGAATCCGCGACCGGCTATGAGTTTTATACCCTGAAAGGCCATACCAAAGCCGTCACTGACGTGGATTGGCGCTCCGACGGAAACGTACTCGCTTCGTGCAGCGAAGACGGACAGATCATTCTTTGGGAGATGAACGAAGGCAAGCAAGTCAAGAAGTGGGCTGCGCACAGCGGTGGAGCTCTGGCGGTGACCTTCGCCCCGAACGGCAACCTCGCCTCAGTGGGACGGGACAAGACCGTCAAGATCTGGCAGGGGGATGGCAAACAGTTGCGATCCATCGCCGCATCCGACGATATTGTGCTCAGTGTTGCATTCAGTCATGACAACAAGCGCGTCTTTACCGGCGACTGGCACGGCAAGATCAAAGTTTGGGATGTGGAAAACGGAGCCGAACTGGCCGAAATCAAACCCAACCCACCCACCATCGAGGAGCAACTCGCCTACTCGGAAAAGCGCATCCGTGAGCTGACCGGAGAACTTCCCAAGCTGGAGCAGGGAGTGGCCGCCATCTCGAAGGAACTTGCCGACGCGAAAAGCCAACTGGCCTCCATCGAGAAGACGGTCGCCGAATCCACCAAGGCGCGAGATACACAGAAGGGAACTGCAGCCGCTCTCGATGCGAAGATCAAAGCGCTCACTCCTCAGATAGAGGCTGCGCAGAAGCTACTCGTCACTCGTCAGGCGGCCACCAAAACGCAGAATGATGCCTTCAACGCCGCCAATGCAGCACTGAAGCCAGCTCAGGATACGGTCGCCACTGCCACAAACGACTGGAAAGCAAAGGAAGCAGGGTTTCAAACGGCCACCACCAACCTCAATGCAGCGAAAACGGCAGCGGCCAAACCGGCCCTGGATGCGGAAAAACAAAAGCAGCATGATCAACTCGCCGTGGCTCGCGCTGCAGCGGAGAAAGCAAAGCAGGGGGCCGATGCGACTCTTGCGGCGAAATCAGCTACCCGTGCCCCTCTCGCAGCAGCCCTTGCGCAGGCGAAGACAAATGCCACTGCTGCCACCAACCAGCTCAATGCCGCAAAAGCAGCGCTCCCTGCCGCTGAAACGCAGCTCCGCAATGCCACCGCCGCTCGCGAAAAAGCCGACGCAGCCCTGGTCGAAGCATCCAAGGATGGTAAGACGCCTCCGATGAATCTCGTCGACGCCCAGATGGCGGCCGCCCAGGCTGAACGAAACGCAGTAGCAGCGGTCGCGGCATCAAAAGCCAATCTCGCCAAAATCGAGACGGGTGCAAAGCAGGCGAACGACGCGGTTGCGCAGTCAGACGCTACACTCAAAGCCGTGAATACGGAAATCGCCAAACTCCAAGCTGATCAAAAAGCAAAGACTGATCTTTTCGCGAAAGCGGACGCCGCCTTCAAACCGCTCCGGGACGCCCTTGCCGCGGGGACAGCGCAGCTCGCCAAAGCCAAAACCGATCTGGTCGCAAAGACGACGGCCTATCAGCAAGCGGAGAAACTTCGCAACGATGCCAAGGCAAAACTCGACGCCTCCAACACCGCGCTTGCCGCAGCGACCAACAAGGTGAACCAAATCAAGGCTACCCTCGCCAAGGCGCAGGGAGAGGAGAAGACGGCGAATGACGCTCTCGTCGCCAGGAAAGCAGAGTTGGCAACCGCAACTACCCAACTGGCCGCCGCCCAGGCAACCTTGAAAAAGGCGGAAGAATCACTCGCTGCTGCAGCCAAACAGAAAGAAGGCGCAATAGCGAAAGTTACTGCCATTGCCAAGAAGGACGCCGACACCAAAAAGTCGATCGAACTCGCCAAGGCCGAACTCGAAGACAGTCAATTTCTCGTCAAGAAGTGGCAGGCTGCCGCCATCAATTTGACGGCCAGTAAGGAATCAGAAGAGCTGGAGGATATGTCGATCGAATTGGAAGACATGATGGAAGAGGAAGGCGAGAAAAAGACCGAGGTCGCCGCTGCCACCCAGGCCCGAACCGAGGCCGAGAAGACACTGGCCGTCGCGCAGAAAACAGTAACCGACGGCAATAAGAAACTGGAGGAGAAGTCCACCAGTGTTCTGGAACGGGCCCTGCAGCTCGTCTCAAGCCGCGCAGTGGCTGACTTAAAGAAGGAGGCGGTTGAACTCCAACCCGGTGTGAATCCTGAGAACACCCTGGTTGCATCGATTGATTCCGACCTCGATCCGGATCCCTTTGAGACAGGGGAGATGCCGGAAGAGATCGAACTCGGAGAGAAGATCGAAGCCGTCGCAGCCGAAACCATGGCTCACAAATCACGGGAGGAAATCGACAAAGAGGTCGAAGCACTTCGCCTCCGCCTCAACGAGATTGAAGGAATCCTCAAAAGCACCTACACGGAAGCCGACAAGACCAAGGAAACCGTCATGAAAGCGGATCAGGTCGCACGGGAAACCCCGAAGGTGATTGCTGAAAGGACCAAGAAAGAGCAGGAGGCTGCCCGTCTCCTCGCCGAAGCGGAAGCCGAGCGGAAGCGCCAGGAAGCCGCTCTCGTTGAACAGAAAAAGCACATCGAAGAACTTCGTAAGAAGTATCTCGAGACATTTCCGAAGCGGGGAGAATAAGAGAGACCGACCCTGCATGGAAGCCTTCGCTCGGAAGACTTCCGTCCTCCGCTACCTTCGTCACCAACCCGTAGCGGAATTCGTGAGAATTCCGTCCGCGTAGACTGCACCCTCCGTTCCGGGCCCTCCGTTCCGGGCCCTCCGTTCCGGGCCCTCCGCCCGGAAAGATTCCCATCCTCCGGCTACAGCTGCCCGCCGCCTCCTCACTGTTCCAGATCCATCAGGATCTTTTTGAGAAGGTTGCCGACGTAACCGTCAGCCCGGGGCGCTGGCTTTGCCGGCTTGCGGGGAAGCGCCTTGATCACTTCCAGATGAGGCTTGGCCAGGTCGTCTACGTAATCGAGAGCGTTGTTCGCGAGAATCGCTTCAAACACATCGCCCTCCGCTTGATTGGCATGGCTGAGAATCACTTCGAGCGCCCTCCCCTGCCCTTCTTTCGGACCGAAGCGGGCGAGAGTTTCCGCCGCAATGATCGCGACCGAGGCACACTCATCCTCCAGCGCCTTTACCAACGCGCTCTGACCCGCTTTCACTCCGGCCTCTTCGTGCATGAGCAAGCCCATCGCACCCCAATAACGAACCGCCAGATTCCCGTCACTCAGTAACTCGACGACGGCAGGAATGTCCTCTGCTTTCTGGGACGACGCGAGCTGGGCCGCTGCGAAGACGGCATCGAAGTCGTATTTCGCCGGATCATGCCCGACTTCGTAGGGCGTCGTGCCCACACTTCGTTTGTGAATCTCGGCCTCGGGCAGAAATCCGATGTCGCGAATGTCTTTCTCCCAGGCAACGTGAGCAGCCCGCATTTCGTCAAGAATCTCCGCGTGCTCCGGAGATCCCACCAGGTTGTTCACCTCGTCCGGATCGGTCTCGAGATCATAGAGTTCTTCGGAAGGCTTCTTTTTCCAGAAATGCGATTGGGCCTCGGTCAGTACCCCGGCATGAAACATTTCGTGCCACACTTTCGTAGTCGAAGTCTGGAACATATAATCAATGTACTGCCCGTAGATGCGGTGGGGCATGTACTGGCGAATGTAGATGTAGCGTTTCCCGAAGACGGTGCGGACGAGATCGTATCGCTCATCCATCCGCCCGCGAAATCCATAGCTGTATTTCCCGCCCTCTTTCTCGAATTTCCCTGCGAAAGCGGAGCCGTCCATCCACTCCTTTGGCTCGATGCCAACCAGGCTCAACATCGTCGGAGCGAGATCAATAAAACCCACCCGCCGATCGCTGGTGCCACCGGCCTCATATTCATCCGGAGCGAGATGCTTCCATTCTTCGGGAACATGCATCATGAAGGGCACGTGCAGGCCGGAATTATAGGGCCAGCGCTTATTTCGCGGCATTCCGGAACCGTGATCGCCCCAGTATATTACGATGGTGTCATCAGCGTGGCCCGCTTCCTCCAGCTCTTTCAGTGCCTGACCGACTTCCTCGTCCATCTGGGTGATCCGATCATAGTACTGCGCCCAGTCCTTGCGTACCTCCGGAGTGTCGGGGTGGTAAGCCGGAATCCGCGCCTTCGCCGGATCGTGAATGCGATGCTTGTCCTCGATCGGGTTTCGAATCTTGGATTCGTGAGAAATCGTGAAGTTAAACACCGAGAAAAACGGCTGACCCTCAGGTCCGTTTTTCCAATGCCCCTTCCTGCCGCTCTCATCCCAGACGTCATCCCCTTTCGCGAGGTTGTAGTCTTCCTTGGAATTGTTGGTGGTGTAGTAACCTATCTCCCGAAGATAGGCCGGAAAGAGCTTCATCATTTGCGGCAGTGGCAGGAACGACCGCATGTGCTCCGCGCCGGTTGCCGGAGGAAATACCCCGGAAATAATGGTCGTCCGCGCCGGGGCACAAACAGGAGCATTCGAGCTGGCTCTCGTATAGCGGAGGCTGCGGGTTGCGAAAGCATCCAGATTCGGAGTCATCGCATAGTCGTCGCCATAGCAACCAAGATGTGGGCCATTGTCCTCCGAGGAGACCCAGAGAATGTTGGGCAGATCAGCCGCACGGAGCGAACACGCACCAAAGAGAACAAGAAGCAGGACAGAAAAATTCTTCATACGCACGATTTCAGAAACGTAACGGAAGTCGTAAGACTTTCGACCGTTCGTTCCAAGCAAATTCGACGTTATTGAGGGAGGCGAAAGACGGTTTCAGTCACGAATTAACTCCGCATTCACCAGGGAAAGACGAAACTCCCACGATTCGTGATGCCAGTGCAGAGCCCGGCTCCGGCTTCGCATTCAACAGGGTCAGGTCATTGACGCAACCCTGTTGGAGGTCACCCCTTGTAGTCCGGATTCGGCTTTGGAAATTTCGCTCCGGTCTTTTTCAATTCATTGATGAGCCACTCGTCGAGCATCTTCACCGTTTCCTGATTCTCATCGGCGAGGTTGTTCTCTTCGGAAAGATCCGCTCGAAGATCATATAATTCGTGGCCGCCTTCCCACCACTTGATCAGTTTCCAGTCGCCCCGTCGCAAAATCGAATACGGGCCGGGGGCGTGACGGTAGTGAGGAAAATGCCACAAGAGATCAACCCGATTGATCCGGGCCTCTCCCCCGCTCTGGAAATGATTCGCGAGAGACTTGCCGTCGACAGGCCGGTCCGAAGGGAGATTCACGCCGGCCATTTCGAGAAAGGTCGGAAAGATGTCGACCGATGTCACCGGAGTGTCGCTCACTTTTCCGGACGGTATGCCGCCGGGCCAGCGCACCAGAAAGGGAACACGAATTCCACCCTCGTAGGCATACCCTTTTCCGCTCCGAAGCGGCGCGTTGTCCGTCGGGTTGTTCTTATTGTCGAGCCCCCCGTTGTCACTGGTGAAAAGAATCACGGTCCGGTCGTCGATCCCGTGCTTTTCCAATGCTTCGAGAAGCTTGCCGGTCGAATGATCGACCGACTCCACCATCGCGGCATACTTGGCATTCTTCTGCGTCGCACCCGGCTTGTCTTTGTATTTGGCCGCCATTTCATCAGTCGCCTGAATGGGCGTATGAACCGCGTAGTGAGACATCTGAATGAAGAACGGTTTGTCTTTCCAGCCGGCGATCAGCTCGACCGCTTCATCAGCCTCGCGGTGAGTCAGATACTCTCCCGGATTCCGTCCGGGCAGCTTGTAGATTCCCTCCCGCAAGGATTCGTGTTTTCCCTTGGGCTGATTAAACGGATCAAAGTAGGACGGCGGCTGCCCGTAGTCGCACCCCCCCCGGTTTTCGAGAAAGCCCTGGTGCTCGGGAAACCAGTCGGGATCACCGAGATGCCATTTCCCGATGTAGGCGGTCTTATACCCGTTTTCCTTGAGCTTCTCGGCGATGGTGATCTCTTCGTGCTCCATCCAGAAAGGATTGGGAGGGCAAAGCAGCTTGTTCTTCGGCCCGCCCACATACTCTGTCGGGTTCGCTTCGGGCGTTCCGCGATTTCCCCGCTGAAAGCGCGAGCGAATCCAGTCCGTCACGCCGAGACGATGAGGATGCCTACCTGTTTGCACGGCTGCCCGGGTGGGCGAACAAACCGCGCAGGCCGCGTAGCCATTGGTAAATCGAATCCCCTCTTCGGCAATACGATCAATGTTCGGCGTCTTGTAAAAATCGCTTCCCTGGCAGGACAGGTCCATCCAGCCCATGTCATCGACGAGGATGAGGATGAAGTTGAGAGGACGATCGTCGGCTTTCGCAGACAGTGCGGCCGCGACCAGGGCAAGGATGAGAACGAAATGTTTCATAAAATAGAAAGAGTAAGATTACACCGTCGGATACTCCCACGGCCCGCGATAGTCCCGCGTCAGCAGGGCGGCGGCTTCTTCATCGCCCGGAATGGTTTCCTTCTCCCCGTCCCACTGAATGCTTCGCCCCACTTTCAGGCTGATCATGCCAAGCAGGCTCATGTTCGTCGCTAGATGTCCGATTTCAACATCGGCGACGGGAAGCCGCTTCTCTTCGATGCATTCAATGAAGTCGCGCCAGAGCGGCGGGACGTTGTGGCCGTCCTTCTCGTTGTCGAATTTCGGGTCCTGGTGGACAGGCTCCCCTTTCGTCGGGTAGAAAGTCCAGCCGTCCCGCCATCCCATGTGAAACGTCCCCTTCGTTCCGTAGAAATAACATCCAACACGGGACTTTTCGGCATCGTTTCCGGCAAATCGGCGGTGCTCCCAAACTGCGGTGAAGTTTTCAAATTCGTAGGTCGCGACCTGATGATCGGGAGCATCCGTTGTCTGCTCCTTTTCGTTGAGAATGACCGGCCCCTTTATCGGGCGACCGCCCGTTGAATATACGCTTTTGGGATGCTTCTCATCCGACCACCAGAGAATCTGATCGAGCCAGTGAACGCCCCAGTCACCGAGAGTCCCGTTTGCAAAATCGAGAAAGTTACGGAACCCGCCCGGATGAATTTTCTTATTAAAAGGCCGCATCGGGGCCGGCCCGCAATAGAGATCCCAGTTCAGATTTTTCGGCACCTCGGAATTGGCGGTCGGAGTTTCGAATCCTCCCCCTCCATGAGCGAAGGCACGGATCATCCCGATGTCGCCGGCACCACCTTCTTTCAGGAATTTCATTCCACTGACATGGTGAGGACCGATCCGGCGGTGCATTCCCACCTGAACGACCCGGTCGGCGGCGCGTGCCGCTTCAACCATCGCTCGGCTCTCCCCGATCGTGTGTCCGGTTGGTTTTTCGACAAAGACATGGGCCCCCGCCTCGATGCAGGCGATCCCCTGGAGGGCATGCCAGTGATCCGGGGTCGAAATGATCGCAATCTCGATCTCTTCTTTCTCCAGCATTTCCCGATAGTCCTCATACATATTCGGAAATTTTCCGGTGAGCCCCTCCACTTCGTCCGCAGAGACTTCGAGTTCGTCGGAGTCGACGTCACAGAGTGCGACCACATCACAGGAACCATCTTCGATCGCGACACGCAAAATGTTCATTCCCCACCAGCCTGAACCGATCAATGCGGTTCGGTATTTTTTCCCGGATTTCGACTGGGCTCGAATGAACGGAGCGGCGGAGGCACCGGCAAATGCGGCCGTTCCGAGCGAGGTTCCGAGAAATCGTCTGCGGTTGAAAGAGTCGGTCATAAAAAAGGGATTTTCGTTGGAAGGGAAGGTGGCACGCCTGTGAGGTAAACGCGACGTACGCGATTCCGATGATGAAGTAGGCAAGTTCACTTGCCAAGTATTCTGAGATGCGAAATTGCTGGAGCTCCACACCCCCCGTAGCGGAAAACGTCCGTTTTTCGACATGGCAGATCAACTGTGCGAAAGCCTCACGGCTTCCGCTACGCTCCTTCATTTGACAACTCCCGCCGCGACTGGCAGTCATTTCCCATGCCGAACCCGACCCGTCTTCTGTTCGTTTGCCTCGGAAACATCTGCCGCTCCCCCTCCGGCGAGAATGTGATGCGCCATCTCATCGAAAGGGAAGGTCTTGCCGACAATTTCGTAATCGACTCAGCCGGAACGGCAGGCTGGCATGTGGGAAAGAAACCGGACTCCCGAATGACCAGCGCAGCTCAAAACCGGGGCATCCCCATGCAGGGTCGGGCCCGGCAGGTCAGCCCGGATGACTTCGCCTCTTTCGACTGGATTTTTGCGATGGACCACAGCAACTACGCAGACCTCCTCGAGGTGCGTGACCGATGTCCCGATCCGACCGCCCGTCTCGTGCGCTTTTGCGAATTCTGCGAAGAGCAGGACGACGAGGAGGTGCCCGATCCCTACTACGGCGGCCCCGAGGGATTCGAAAAAGTGCTCGACCTTCTCGAGGACGGCTGCGTTTCTTTTCTTCAGAAGTGGCGCACCGGTTCGCTGCCATGATGGCTCCCGGCATTGTCGACCAAATTGAAAAGGAAACAGGGCAGCGAATTCCCCCCTCGTCGGGGCGACCCGTTTCCGGTGGCTGCATCCATCAATCAGCGATCTTCGAAACAGAGGACGGCCACTCTCTTTTTGTGAAACAAAACAGCGCCGGAGCACTGCCTCTCTTCGAAACAGAATTCCGGAGCCTCAAATGGATGGCATCGTCGGAAACCGTTCGCGTCCCCCACCCTTTCTGTTGCGGCAAAGTGGACCAAACCGCTTTTTTTGCGATGGAGGCACTGACGCTCTCGAACCGTTCCGATTCGGAGTCAAACCGCCGGACAGGTCGAGCACTGGCCCGCCTCCACAATGTAGTCGGTGATCGCTTCGGAGCCGATCTCAACAATTTCATCGGGGCAACGCCTCAGCCGAATCCGTGGACGGACTCCTGGGCGGACTTCTTCACGGAGCACCGACTCAGGCATCAGTTTCAGCTCGCTGCGAAACGGGGACGGACCTTTCCGGAGCAGGAGCAACTACTCCGCTCCGTCCATTCTCATCTTTCGAGTCTCGACATCGAGCCATCCCTCCTTCACGGCGACTTGTGGGGAGGAAATGCGAGCTACGACGAAAAGGGCGAACCTGTCCTCTTTGATCCCGCGTCCTATTTGGGTGATCGCGAAGCCGACATCGCTTTCACCCGTGTCTTCGGTGGATTCGGGCCGGGATTCTATGATGCGTATCGGGAGTCGCACCAGGAACCGGAACCGATTCGGACAACGATTTACAATCTCTACCACATCCTCAATCACTATGTTCTGTTCGGGGGCGGCTATGCGAATCAGGCAGAAGGAATGATGAAGGAAATCCTTCAGGAGTTATGAACCAACTGCCAGAAATCGTCTTTTGCAATATTTTTTTATTGTTTATCGGTAACTTTTCATTGCTTTACACCCAAAATCGGCAAATGATGACGGTATGGAAGCAACGATCACTCAACACAGGGACAAAATCATTCGGATCGGAAAGCTACTCTACGGATTCGTGCTCGGCTGGCTCATTCTAAACTCCATCGCTCTTTTGATCATGCTTGCCGCAGTCGTCGGGCTCTACGTGGCAGGAACCTCGGGCTCGCGGCAGACAGTCGTGGATTTGTTCACCTTCGCTGAGCTCGTCCCCGGACTCGGCGCGGAGGAAATCGAGAAGATTATCACATGGGACTACGAGACCTTTCTCGATCATTTCTGGCTTATCTTCACCCTGGCCCTCGTTTCCACCGGCTATTTTGTCACGACGATGATACTGATGCTCCGAATCGCAAAGTCGCTCAAGCGGGGGGATTTACTCAGTAAACAGGCGATCGGCAGTCTACACCTTCTCGGCTGGATCTACGTCATCCAGGGTGTCGTTGCCTTTTTCTGGGGCATCATCGGCCAGCTGGCATGGACCTCCAACACTTGTGAATTACTCTACTTCAGTTTTATCCACGACGTCTGTAACTACAGCTTCACTTTCAGCGGCTCGGGCATCGAATGGGGCATGCTGGCCCTTGCTCTGAGCTGGATTGCGAAGAGCTTCCAGGAAGAGCAGGAATTGATCGTTTAACCTCCCTACCACTCTCTTACCATGGCCATTATCGTCAATCTCGACGTCATGCTCGCGAAGCGGAAAATGAAGCTGAACGACCTCGCCGCAGCGGTCGGGATTACTCCGCAAAATCTATCGGTGCTCAAAACAGGCAAGGCAAAGGCAATCCGTTTCTCTACCCTCGATGCAATCTGCAAGCACCTGGAATGCTCACCCGGCGATATTTTGGAATATACCGATAATGAGGAAAGCGATTGAAGGAGGCCTCGTCGAAAAACTCTCGCTTTCCGCTACGGTTGGTGACGATGTCAGGGAAGTAGCGGAAGTCGTGAGACTTCCGGGCGGGCCTCCGGCCTCGTCGAAAAGCTTCCGTTTTCCGCTACGAATTCGAAGGCCGGTTCGCTGATAAGAAAAACCCGCCAACGCAGAACGCGAAGGCGGGTTTGAAAGTGTTGCGGGTAATCAGAAAAAATTACTCAGCCTTTGGCTTCGCTTTTCCTTTGCCCTTCCCCTTGTCACCGGGCTTACCTTTACCACGCTTAGGAGGAGCACTGAGCTCAGCCTTGTCGAGTTCGCCGTCAGAATTCTTGTCGCGGGCTGCGAAGGCCTTATCCAGGTCGAACTCTTTGCCGCCTTCCTTGGCTTTCTTGGCCATAGGATTGGCTGCGAACTCTTCTTTGGAAAGAGTTCCGTTGTTGTCCTTGTCGAGCTTCTTGATCATCATCTCGGCACGCTTGGCAGGATCACCTTTACCTTTTCCTTTACCCTTGCCTTTTTCGTCTTCGGCTTGAGCGATACCAACTGCGAGTCCGGCTACCATTGCGGTCGCCACTAAGAGGAATTTTTTCATAATTTTCGTTTTGTAGAGTTCGCCCACCTGGATTGGCGGTGCGTTGTGTAACTTCATAAACGCTCGACCTTCGGAAAGGTTGCAAAAATAATATCACTTTTTCATCGCTTCCTCCATGAGACGGAATCCCCTCTCGATCAAGTCGGTCCGGTCATCCAGCATTCCGGCACTGAGGAGGGCGTTGTCGAAAAGCTGGCCGGCGACGAGCTTGGCGAGGTCGGGATTGGAGTCACGAATTTCGGAGAGTTGATGAATCAACGGGTGACGCGAATTGATCTCCAACTCCACCTGCATCGGGGGAAGATCGCCATCGGGATTCATTGATTGCATCATCTGCCGCATCTGGGCGGTCATTCCCTGGTCCGGAACGAGAGCCGCAATCGGACTACTGACGAGACGCTTGCCGGCCTCCACCTTTTCGACCCTGTCACCGAATTCCTCTTTCAGAAATTCGCAGAGAGCTTCGGTAGATTCTTCGGAAAGAGGATCCCCTTCCTGCTCCACCTCTTCATCATCGAGCTCCAGTCCGGAACTCGCTGCCGAGACGAGCTGTTTTCCATCGAACTCACGGAGATGCTGAAGAAGATATTCGTCGATCGTGTCGAAGAAAAAGATCACTTCGAGACCGCGGGATTTAAGTGCTTCCAGATACGGACCCGCTTCAATCGAAGCGCGGTCGCTTCCGGCGAGGTAGTAGATTTCCTCCTGCCCGTCTTTGGCCCGGGTCAGGTAATCCTCAAACGAGGTCTGCTCGCCCTTTTCGGTCATGGAGCTTTCAAAGCGCAGCAGCTTGCAGAGGTTTTCGCGATGATCATAATCAACCACGACCCCTTCCTTGAGAAATCGCCCGAATTTCGCGTAGAACTCTTTGTATGTTTCCGCGTCCCCTTTGGCTTCCCCATCGAGGAATTTGAGAAATCGCTTCGTCACGACCCGATTCAATTTGCGAACGAGAGTGCTGTCCTGCATCGATTCGCGGCTGATGTTCAGGGGAATATCAGCACTGTCGATGACACCTCGAAGGAATCGCAACCACTCGGGGAGAAGTCCCTCCGGCTTATCGTCGATGAGAACATTTTTACAATAGAGTGAAACCCCCGGTTCCATCTGGCCCATGCCCCACAACTCCGTGTTCTCGGTGGGCACGAAAAGGAGCGCGTTGATCTCGATCGGCATTTCGGAGCTGAAGTGCATCCGGTAGCGGGGGTCGTCAAAGGCCTTCGAGGAGAACTTGTAGAACTCGTTGTATTCCTCGTCCGTTACCTCGTTCTTTTTCTTCCGCCAGATCGCTTCAATAGTATTGACCCGATCCTCCCCGATGAGAATCGGGAAGGAAACGAAGCTGGAATAGTTCTCAAGGATCTGCTTCACGCGCCCTTCACCCACAAACTCCTCCGCATCCTCCCGGAGCTTGAGAACGATCTTCGACCCGCGATCCACATCGCCTTCGGCCTCCTCGATTTCGTAACCGGTTTTTCCATCGCTCTTCCAGACGAGACTTTCTCCATCCGACTTCCAGGAGCGGGTCTCGACGGTTACCTCATCAGCAACCATAAAGGCAGAGTAGAAACCTACGCCGAACTGGCCGATCAGAGAGCTTTCCTTCTGCTTTGATTCCTCAAGCGCTTTCACAAACGCCTTCGACCCGGAATGGGCAATCGTTCCCAGGTTTTCGTGAAGCTCTTCGCGCGTCATCCCGAGACCATGATCCGTAATCGTGATCGTTTTTGCCTCTTCGTCGATCGAGATTTGAATTTCCAGCGGGAGATCCGGCTGGTGCACCTCATTCTCCGTCAGTTGCATGTGCCGGAACTTTTCCAGTGCATCGGAAGCGTTGGAAACCAACTCACGAACAAAGATTTCCTTGTCCGTGTAAAGCGAGTTGATCACAATGTCGAGAACCTGGCTGACTTCCGCCTGGAACTCGCGTTTTTCGGGTGTTGTAGACGTAGGCATAGTGGTTGTTGGGGGAATTAGGATACGGCGGAAAATGCCGACCGGGGCCGGAAAGTCAAGGGGCGATGATTGCCCTTCCGGCAGCTTAGCCGGATTCACACTGAAAACCACACCTATCGAATCGGCGGGGGCTGAGCGCCGGTATCCCTCTCCGCTTCCAGAGCGGTCAACAAATCGCCTGCCGCTCCTGAAGTGGGAAGTAGAATGATCTCCCCGTTTCCGCTCAGCAATTCCTGCGTCTCCAGAACGCTGAACAGGGTATTCGTAACTTCAGGATCCTCCCCGATTTCCCGCAGCGCTTTCCCGACAAGACGAGGGCGCACGGCGTGGGCCTTTGCAAATTCGATGGACGCTTCGCGCTCGGCTCTGGATTTGATGATATCGACCTGGTTGTCCCCTGCCTGCCGGATCGCTGAGGTGACCTGGCGAAGACGATTCACCACTTTCTGCTCGATCTGATGGATCATCATGCTATCGCGAAAGTGAACTTTTCGAATGTAGACCGATCCCAACTCGTAGCCCCAGTTCTCCGATTTCGGCGACACTTCCGTTCGAACCTCGCGACTCATGTGATGACGATTCTGCATCATGTCATCGAGCGGCATGTTGCTGAGCGAACGTACCGTCGTGTTGGTAACATTGGCTCTGAGAGAGCCTTCCGGATCGGTATTCTCAAAGAGATAGGCAACGGGATCACTCACCCTCATCTCGTACCAAACCCCGATTCCAACGGGCGTTCCCTCTTCCGAGTTTACGGCCCGACTGCGGAGGTAACGCTGATCGAGACGCATATCGAGTGTGTAGACCTTTCCGAAAAACGGAACCAGCAAGACGCTGGGACCGATTTTGAAAGGGATCATGTGGAGCCCTGCCGTATCGATCACGCCGATGACTTTCCCGAAAAGGACGAACACCTTGCACCGGCATTCGTCCACCGTCGTGAACCAGCAAAGATACTGCAGTATTCCCGTAAGAATCGGAACTCCGATGAGAAGCCCGAAGAATGTGACGGCAGTGGCGATCAGAATTTCCATCAGCTTGCCCCTCCCTCTGTTTTCGCAGATCCCTGCGCGCTAATCACCCTTCGCGCTTTCCGGAAGAGCTGCAAATTCACATTGCGCAGATAGGACTCCAGGGACTTTGAACCTCCGGTCTTCTTCAATTCGGAAAGCTCCCCTGCCACTTTTTCCAGAGGCTCCACTTCCGCCTGGACACGCATCGTTTGAATTTCCACGGCCCGTTTCGATTGTTCGATTTTCTGATCCGCTTCGGCCCGTGCCAGGCTGATGTCCGCAGACACTTCGTTGTGAGCGGTATTGATCGCAGCAAGAGCCGACTCAATTTCCTCGGGCGGATCGATTCCCGTAATCAGCGATGCATCGAGCTCAATTCCGTAGCGAGCGGTTGAGCTGAGACACTCCGTATCCATCTGCTCATTGAGCTCATTGAGATTCTTTCGCAGATCATTGATCGAGATTCCCTCCAACGGCGGCCCGTCGCCTTCCATCAAAGATTCATCAATGTCTGCAAGCGGAAGACTCGCCTCTTTCGAGGCCGAAAAATTTGCGATCCGCTCCCGGAGAATGGAAACAAAATAGCCCATGATATGAGCCTCCGGATTCTTGACTCCGAAGAGATAGCCGTAGAGATTTTTCTCTGACACCTTGAACCGAAGTTGACCGGTCACCCCAATATTGAGTTGATCTTTCGTGACGGCTTCGAGCACCGTCCCCTCCTGGTTCACATGGGGATCCTCCGGATCATAGGCAATGCTCGCGGTTTCGATCGCGACATTCACCTTATGGACCTTTTGCCATGGCATCTTGATATACGGGCCGCCCGGGCCGATCACCCGTACCTGAGGATACCGATAGCGCGGCTTGTGGTCGTCGCTGAGATGCTCCGCCATGGGAAGGTCGAGAGTGGTTTTCCCACGCAACTGCTGCACCCGACCAAATGTGGTCAGCACGGCTCTCTGATTCTGCTCGACGGTGAAAAACCCGGTGAGAACGCATCGCACCAGAAACCACGCTAAAGCACCGATTACTACTCCAATGATCCAGGACATCAGGAGTTATGCTGAGCCTCCCGGACAAAGTTGCCAAGAAAATTCCGAGCTGATTGGATTCCCGAAAAGCGAAAGGAACCCCACCAAGAAATAATCACCCCACAAAAAAACCTTTCCGGCCCGTCCGGCTCTCACTCTCCCGGAACGACCTTCTTCCCCTTAAATCCCGGAATCAAATTCAAGAGACCTGGTTTCTTCGCGCCATCGGCGGTCACGTCGGCTGATTCTTCGCCTGACTCCGTGCCATTCGAATCGCCCTGCGCTCCAAAGATCCCCTGACCGATCTTCTTCAGACCCTCCACGGGAATCGTCGTCAGGTCGGTAATCACCTGGGCCGGAACCTTTCCGAGATTGGAGATATGCTTTGCCTTCCAGACCGGCTCATTCACGGTCCCGGTACACGAAAAGGTGAGAAGCTCACTTACCGGAGTCAGCACCGTGCTGGATAGAGCGCCTTTTGTGTTCACCACCGCTTCGAGATCGACGGTCAGATCAACAAGCGAAACATCTCCCGCAGCCCGGACGCGAAAGGAATCAGTGAGGGCCTCAAAGTCATCGCTATGAATGACACCATCCTCAATCCGCAATGTCGCCCTCGCTTCCCGAGCCACGTTCGCCCCCTCCCCGACCTGTCCCGGACGCGCTTTCGCGATGGAAGCCGAGAGCGGACCGAACAGCGGAATGGAAAAAAGATTCCCGTTCGTAATCGAGGCAGTTCCCTGCCCGTCCAGGGTCGTGATGTCACCGGCGTTTCCGGATAGCGCCAGGACGGCCTCCACACGGCCGCGTATTGTCTCTGTATCGGCGTAAAGAAGCGTGATCGCCTCCAGAGGAACATCCTTAAGAAGAACCGTCGCCTCAAAAGGGCGTTGAGGAGAACGAACATTTTTCGCGTCGTAGGCCAGCTCAAAGGACCCTCCGAAGATATCCGCCTGGAGTGAAGTCAAGTGAACCCGGCTCCGATCTACCGAGATAGACCCGTTCGAGCGCTCCGCCGTGATCGTTTCTCCGAGGAACGAGTAGCGCGCCGTTGTGTCGGACTCGAAAGAAATCTCCAGCTTGTTCCGCCTCGGCTCGGCACCCACCTCTTCGGGACGCCTCGCATCGAGTTGGCCCGCAAGACGAACCGTGGGGGGAGATTCAAACTGATACTTTGAAAGCGTCTCCGCCAACTTGGGACTGAAGGCTCGGGCCCCCTGTTCCAGGTCCGTGGTGGAAACAACGCCCTTCACATCCCACATTTTCACGACAGGATTGAACTCCGCCACTTCTGCCAGAATCTCACCGTCCTCGCGCTTCATTTTCACATCACGAAACCAGTGAAGTGCCCCTTCGCTTTCCATGTCCGCTTCCATCTCCTGAAACGAAACTCCGTTGAGGTGGAAATTCCGAAATTGTATCTCCCCCTTATTTTTCCAGGTCTTCGGGTCACCCGAACTGCCGTTGCCGGCCGCTGCAAAATAAACCGTAGAGCTTTCATCAAACCTCCAGGAGTCAACAAACTTTCGGGCCCCTTCCCGGAAAAAGGGACGAAACACATGGGGGTCGAGCTTAACTTCGGTCTGATACTGCATCGCTTCCGGCCCCGTTCCCGGCTCGTATTTCAAATTGAGAAAGGCAACCCCGGACTGGTGATCGAGACGCAAATTCCGAAAGTAGATCCGGTTTCCGGAAAAGCTGTATCCGAAATCAAGACCGGCAAAGACTTCGCCCCGGGTCACGAAGCGGTCCGCCTGGAATTCCCCGATCACCTCACCGGGAAATCCGGCCCCCTCTTTTCCAAGCAGGGTCATATCCAAATGCCCGTCCACCTGGACCTCCGGCGGCTGGAAAAAGACGACCTCCCGCAAACGACGATCCTTCCAGAACAATCCGACAATGCTCGACAAATCGGCTCCCGACTGAGCAGAGAATTGAAACCGATTGGTTTCCTGCGACCAATCGCCAGTCAAGGTCAGCTCCCCCTTTTCATCGCGGAGAAGAAACTCCTCGATCCGTGCCGACTTTTCCAAACCACTGTAGTCTGCCCGCACGGAAAGGGCGGAAATGGCATAGGCATTCCCCCGCCGGGCAAACTCCTCGGCTTCGATATGAAGTTTCGCAGTGGTGTCGGCGAGATCTTCGAGATCGCCCGAAAACTCAATCGAAATCCTCGGCCGGTCACCCGCGAACTCGTATTTATCCAATTCTCGAAGAACGCCCTGCAACTGCTGGTGCCATGGTTTGAGATCCCGCTTTTCCTCTTTCTTCTCCTCACTGTCGTCTTCGTCAGATTCCTTCCGTGCTCGAACAAGAGTCCCCTTGATGTCCAGATCAAAGCCGGAAACAGCGGCCTCCGCTTTCACGATTTCGATGACACTTTCCGTAACGACGATCCGGCCCGATAAATCATCCACCTCCAGCCGCCGACCTCCCGGATCGGACGCGTCGAGTGGCAGGGAGAGGCTCGCATCTTCCACATCGAGGGTATTAACGGAAACTTCTTTGCTCCAGATGCGGCTCAGATCCACGTCGAGAAAAACATCATCGAGAAAGGCAATCGGCTCGCTCTTTTTGTCATCGTGAAAAAACGTCACATCCTCGGCAACCAGTCCGCGAAATGCTCCCAGCGTAATTTTTCCGATTTCAACATAGTAACCACGCTCCGTGAACTCACTCTCGATCGCGTTCCGCCAGGATTCGGTAAAGCCGTGCTTCCTGGCATGAACTCCGGCCCACACGAGAAGGCAGGCCGAAATCAGGCAAATCAAAAGGAAAAGTCGGCGGATGAAGCGCATTCGATACAGAAAATGAGGGAGACTTTTGTCCCGGAAACAGCTTCCTTCGATTCGTCAAAGAGTTCAACGGCCGAATTCGTATTTCAGAAACGGCTGGAGAGATCAGAACCTTGGGATAATTTCCCGCCTACCAACGATGCGCATCATTTCCGGCAAAGCGGGCAGCATTCCGCTCCAGGTTCCCAAATCTCTGACCCGTCCAACAACGGACCGGGTTCGCGAAGCTGTGTTTTCCTCCCTCGGGGCAAAGCTGATCGACAGCCTGGTTCTCGACCTCTTCGCCGGATGCGGCTCTCTCGGATTGGAGGCGCTCAGCCGTGGAGCCGCCTCCGCTACACTGGTTGATTCAGCCAGGGGAGCCATTCAGGCGATCGAAACCAACCTCGCCAAAACAAAACTGGAAGGCGCTCGAGTCGTTCAACGCGACGCACTGAGTTTTGCCGGAACACTCACTCCGGCAAGCTACGATCTCATTTTCGCTGATCCGCCCTACGCCCGGGACGAAGAGACCTCATCGGTTCTCGAAAACCTCCTCAAGCAGGAAAAACTGCCCCTCGCTCTTCGTGAAAACGGATCTTTCATTCTTGAGTCCCTCTCTTCCCGGCCTCTGCCCGAAACGGATCTTTGGGAAATCGTGAAAGAGAAGTCTTTCGGCACGACACGTGTTAGCTTCCTCATTCCGGTCTCCGCCCCCACTCCCTGACATGCCGCGCCCCCTCGTCTACCTGATCTACAATTTGCTGTTGCCCGTCGTCCTCGTGATCGGGTTTCCCTCTTTTATAATCAAAGGCATTCGCCGGGGCGGGCTCGCACGGAATTTCCGGCAGCGGTTCGGAATTTTCTCCCCGGAACTGGGAATGCGGCTGAAAGAAGATCGACCGATCTGGATTCACGCCGTCAGTGTGGGCGAAATTTTCATCGCCTTGAAAATCATCGAAGCGATCCATGCCCGCTCTCCCGACCAACTGATCGTTCTCAGCACCACCACGACGACTGGTTATGCGGTGGCCGATGAAAAGGCGGAGGACAAACTGATCGTGATCCACAATCCGGTCGACCTTCCCTGGATTGCGGGCAAGGTCGCCCGCCTCGTCAATCCGCTCGCCCTCGTCCTCGTCGAAGCGGAGATCTGGCCCAACCTCGTTGCCACGATGAAGCGCCGCAGCACTCCCGTCCTGCTTGCCAATGCCCGACTCTCCCCGCGCTCGGCCCGTCGCTACAAAAAATTTGGGGCCTTCATCGAGCCGATCTTCTCCCAGCTGGATGCGGTCTCCATCCCCTTCGAAGCGGACCGCGAAAAATGGGGCAATATTGGTGTCGATCCGGAAAAGATTCATCTCCTTGGCAGCGTCAAATTCGACAGCATGTCCGCAGCAGGAGCCCTCGAAGAAACACTGTCCGAACTGCGGGCCTGGCTTGCTCAAACCGGCTTTCCGGAATCCGGGCGCATTCTCCTCGCGGGATCGACTCATGACGGCGAGGAACGGCTCATCGCCAATCTCGCCCGTAAAATTCGCGTATCGGTGCCTTATCTGGCCGTCGTCATCGTCCCGCGGCACGCCGAGCGCGGAGCCTCGATTTCGGCCCGGTTGAAAGAAGATGGATTCGATCCCGTTCTGCGGGTCGAAGCAAAGGACGCAACATCCAACCCCGTTGAGTCGCTGACCGAACAGGGTTCTGTCTCCCTCGACGAGCGAGTCTGGATCGCCAATACCACCGGCGAACTGCGGGCCTGGTTTCATCTTTCCGAGGTGGTGATCATTGGTAAGAGTTTTTCCGGCGAAGGGGGACAAAACCCGGTCGAGCCCATCCTTGCCGGGAAGCCGGTCATCGTCGGTCCCCACATGCAGAACTTCGCCGATGTCGTGACAGATCTCCTTCTCGTAGAGGGCCTTTGCCAGGCGGGAGACGCGGCGGACCTCCCCGACATGGTCCGCGATTTCCTCCTTCATCCTGAAACCGGCGAGGCGATGGCACAGAGAGGAGCGGAAGCCATGGCACGTCACGAGGGAGCAGCGGAGCGAACGGCTGCATTTGTGATAGATCACCTCGCAACCATCGATTGAATCAAATCCGTCGCTGGACAGATTGTGTGGAATCCTTCACTATCTCCCGACTTCCCTTCCCCGGAATGATTGAACTTCTACAAACCTGGTGGCCAGCTCTTCTGGCCTACTTTATCGGTGCCACGCCCTTCGGCTTTCTCGCAGGGAAGAGCAAAGGAATCGACATTCGCGACCACGGCAGCGGCAATATCGGGGCGACCAATGTCATGAGAACCCTCGGCAAACCGGTCGGGACTACCGTTCTGATCCTGGATGTCTTCAAGGGAATGGTCCCGGTTCTCATCGTGATGTGGGCCGAGAAGGGTTCGGCCGTCGTGATCGCCACAGCCGTAGCTGCGATCCTCGGTCACAACTACACATTCTGGCTCGGCTTCAAGGGAGGCAAAGGAATCGCAACAACGGGCGGCGCCCTGCTTCCCATCATGCCCATCGCCATCCTATCCGCAATTCTGCTCTGGATCCTAACGGTAAAAGCAACCCGATACGTCTCCGTAGCATCCCTCGTCGCCGCGGTCACGATTCCGCTGGTCCTCCTGATTCGATTCCTCGCGACAAGCCAGTGGGACTACTACACGTTTGGTCTCGGCATGTTCGTTTGCCTTCTCGCCATTTGGAAACACCGCAGCAATATTGCGCGACTCCGGCGGGGCGAGGAAAATCGCGTTCAGCCAAAATCACCCACCCCCACCGAAGCCCCACCCAACTAATATGGATCTCACCAAAGCTGCCGTTCTCGGTGCCGGAAGCTGGGGCACTGCCCTCGCCCTTACTCTCGCTGACCGCGGACTCGACGTTATTCTCTACGGGAATGAAGAAGCCGTCTGCGAAGACGTGAATTCCAATCGTCGTAATTCCAAGTATCTCCCCGAAATCGAATTGCCGGAGGGAATCACCGCCTCCATTCAAATCGGCGACCTTGCGGATCGGGAATTCATTCTTCTGGTCGTCCCCTCTCAGGTGGCCCGAATCGTTCTTCAGCAACTTGCTGAGGTAGGCATCAGTGAAGACACCATCCTTGTCAGTTGCACCAAAGGCATCGATCCCGATACGGGCGAACTCATGCACGAGTTGCTCGACGAGTTTTTCCCGGCCAATCCGATCGCGGTTCTCTCCGGTCCGAGTCACGCCGAAGAGGTGGCTCAGCGCATGGCGACTCTCGCAACGATTGGTTCAGAGAACCCTGAAACTGCGGCAAGAGTGCAGGAAGTGTTCACGCTTCCGTGGTTCCGCACCTACACGAGCAGCGACATCGTCGGCATCGAAATCGGATCGGTCGTAAAAAACATTTTTGCCATCTGTGCTGGCGCCGCGGACGGGCTTGGCCTCGGTGACAATGCCAAGGCGGCCCTCGTGACACGGGGGCTCGCTGAGATGACCCGTCTCGGAGTCGCCCGCGGCGGAAAAGAGGAAACTTTCCGCGGGCTGAGCGGAATCGGGGATCTCATCGTGACCTGCTACAGCTCGCTGAGCCGGAATAACCGGGTCGGACGATTGCTGGGCTCCGGCAAAACCCTGCAGGAGGCCATCGATGCCATGAATCAGGTCGCGGAGGGCGTGCCCAACGCAAAGCACGCCTACAACATGGCAAAAGGACTGAACGTGCGGACCCCGATCATTGACCAGGCCTACGCGGTGCTTTTTGAGGAAAAGCCGACCGGGCTCGCGCTCAAGGAACTGCTCGAACGGGATCCACGGTCCGAAAACGATTGAGGGAATGCGCGCTGCTGCTATCGCCTTTGCGATTCTGCTCGTTTCCGCAACTGCGGGAGCGTGGGGGCTGGAATCGGGAGACAATATCTACGGCACCCCTCTCCAATTCGATTTTGCGTCCAAAACAGTCGAATTTTCGAATCGCGACGCCGCAGGATCTCTCACCTTTCCAGCTCGGGACCTTTCCTTTCGAAGCAAGCAGCGGCTGCTCATCAATCAGGTCTTTCTCTCGAGTTTTCCAGAGGAACCGACCTTCTCCACGGAAAAAGTCCACCTGCTCCTGCTGGCGATCCTGTCGCCAATGGCCGTTCTCCTGATCGGTTTCTGGATCGCCGGAATACTTCTTGCCCGCAAGGTCAGCCCCATCCGTGCTTTGGTCGGATGTCTCGGCGGCTGGATTCTCGGGACCACATTCGTGATTTTTTATCTTTTCTTCGCAGCGCGTCTCGGGGGTGACTACAAGCTGGTATTATTTGGAGCGGGGCTGGGCATGATCGTTCTCTCCGTATTCATTTCCGCCGTCTACCAGTGCAGTATCCTGAGGGGATTTCTCATCTTTTTCGCCCAGATCTTTGTAGCGCTCTTTCTCGCCATCGTCGGGCTGGCGACGACAGAGTCATTGATCGAAAAAGAGAAAGTCCACGCCTTTTGGGGCGAAAACGTGTTCGAGCCGGTTGGAATGGTTCCTGCCCATGAGAATGGGTAAAAATCTTGAGCGGCGCATCCCGGGCTGCTTCCCGGCAGTCTAGATCCCGTAGCCAACCATGGAATCCCCTTCCCCGTGCTGAACGACATCCTCGATCGTCGTCTTTCGCAGCAGATCATTGACAGCTTCCTCCGCATCACCCAGGCATTTCGCGATTCCCGAGGCACCGGAAAACGAAGGGAACTCCGTTGAGTCATGCAGTTGCACCAATTCGCCGTCGACCGCCTCGATCACATCCCCGACCGAGATGAGACGGCTTTCTTTTCCAAGACGGTAACCACCTCCGACGCCGCGTTTGCTCCGCAAAATACCGGCTCGTTTGAGAACGAGCAGAATCTGCTCCAGAAACTTCGTGGGAATCTGCCCCATCGAAGCGAGCTCCTGCGCCTGCAGGGTTCGCTCCGGGCCAAGGGTTGCGAGTATCGTCACCGCACGGATCGCGTAGTCGGCTTTTTTCGAAATCTGCATATTTCACAATTCAAGGGCGGTAATTAAACAGCTCCTCCCTTTCCACATTTCTCTCGATACCCTGCGCGGCAACGGCCGCGAGAAGAGCCTTACGAACTTTCTGCTGCATATTGCGAGTGAGGCGGCGGCCTTTTCTGGCCCGTTGCACCTGCTTGTGAGTGAGTTGCTCAGGACTAGCGGCGACGAGGTCACGATTGGTCAATGCCAGTTCCTCCAGCAACTGGTCGACCGGCTGCGGTCCGAGATCCCGCGGCACATCCTGTTTTGTCTCCTCCATCGTTGATTGCAAACATTCCCGCCTCGCGCAATTTCCAGATTGCCAGCGTCCTACATTTCGCTAACCGTTCGACCAGCCTATGACAACCCGAATTTTGCTTACCACGACGAGTTACCAAGACACGCCTGGACCCCACCATGAACTTTTAGAGTCTCAAGGATACGAAATTGTCCGCGAGCGGGGGCCTCTTCCGGAAAGCAGGATGCTGGAGCTGGCAGGCGAATTTGACGCGTTCCTTTGCGGCGACGATACGATCACGCAGGCGGTGATCGAGAAATCACTGCCCCGGCTCAAGGTGATCAGCAAATACGGCATCGGCCTCGACAAAATCGACGTCGCCTATGCCACGACACAGAAGTTGCCCGTTCTCAACACTCCCGGGGTCAACCACACCACCGTCGCGGAACACACCTTTGGCCTGCTGCTCAGCATCACCAAGAAGATCCAGCAAAACGCCGTCGAGGTGAACGAAGGAAAATGGCAGGCAGGTTGGAAAAAACCGGTCGGAAACGAAATCATGGGGAAAACCATGGGCATCATCGGTCTCGGGCGCATCGGAAAAGAGGTCGCAACGCGGGCCAAAGCATTCGGCATGCCCGTGATCGCCTTCGACCCCTATTTTGACGAGGCCTTTGCCGCCGAACACGGAGTCAAGCGCTGCGAGTCTATGGACGACGTTCTGACCGGGGCCAACGTCGTCAGTCTTCACTGCTTTCTCGACGAAACCACCCACGGGATGATCAATTCCTCCAAGATCGCGGAAATGCAGGACGGAGTCATTGTTCTCAACTGCGCCCGCGGGGAACTCGTCGAAACCGGCTGCATGCTCGAAGGGCTGAAGAGCGGCAAAGTGGGTGGATACGGTGCCGATGTGCTCGACGAAGAGCCTCCAGCGACGGATCATCCTCTCATCGGCGCTCCCAATTGTGTCATCACAAGTCACATTGCTTCCCGCACCTACGAGTCGGTGGAGAGGCAGGCTCTGCGTGCGACCCACAATATGATCAATTACCTGAACGGGGATTCCGATTTCATTCAGGCAAACAAGTTTTAATCTGAATCCAAAAATCCAGCATGGCTCTTACAATCAAACCCGCTTCTGAAGTCGCCTTCGACTGCATCTCGATGGGCGAAGTAATGCTTCGTCTCGATCCCGGCGAAGGCCGCATCCATACCGCTCGCAACTTCAGCGCCTGGGAGGGCGGCGGAGAATACAACGTTGCCCGCGGACTCCGGCGCTGTTTCGGATTGCGCACCGCCTGCGTAACCGCCTTTGCTGACAATCCGGTTGGAAGGCTCATCGAGGACTTCATGCTCCAGGGAGGAGTTGATACCCGCTTCCTTCATTGGCGCGACTACGACGGCATCGGGCGCGAAGTGCGCAACGGGCTCAACTTCACCGAACGTGGCTTCGGCATTCGTGGAGCGGTGGGTTGCCCCGACCGCGCCAACACCGCCGCTTCCCAGATGAAGCCCGGAGATGTTGACTGGAACGACATCTTTGCCACGCAGGGTGCCCGCTGGTTTCACACCGGAGGCATCTTTGCCGCCCTCAGTGAAACGGCAGCGGAGCTGACGATCGAAGCCTGTAAGGCCGCGCAGGAAAACGGCACCATCGTGAGTTATGACCTCAACTATCGCCCTTCTCTCTGGAAAGCGATTGGCGGTCTGGAAAAAGCACAGGAGGTCAATCGCGAGATCGCCAAGTACGTCGATGTTATGATTGGGAACGAAGAGGACTTCACTGCCTGCCTTGGTTTCGAAGTCGAGGGAGTGGATGAAAACATCCGTGGAATCAATGTGACCAATTTCAAAAACATGATCGAAAAAGCCGTGCAGGAGTTTCCGAATTTCAAAGCGACTGCCACGACACTGCGGGAAGTGCACACTGCAACCGTCAATGACTGGGGCGCGATCTGCTGGCACGATGGTGAATTCTACGAAGCGAAGCAATTTCCCGAACTTGAGATCCTCGATCGCGTCGGGGGAGGAGACAGCTTTGCTTCCGGATTCGCCTACGGCTTTCTCGAACACAATGATCCCGACAAGGCGATCAACTACGGGGCTGCTCACGGCGCGCTCGCAATGACGACTCCGGGCGATACGACGATGGCGTCCCTGTCCGAAGTCGAGAAAATCGTGGGAGGCGGCGGTGCTCGCGTCGTCCGGTAGGAGGAGCGACCAGCTTTTCAGACACTCCTGCCGGAACGATCCACGAAAGGATATTTGTCGGGATTCAGTTCGGAAAGAACGTCATAGACGCCCTCTTTCTCGATCCTGCTCAGGGACTTGTCTTCTTTCAGCAATTTTTCAAGAATCTCGACGACTCTCGGGTGACGCTCTGCATTTGCGCACAGGGAACGGAAAGCAAAATCCGGCAACTGCTTGTAGAGAGGCTTATATCCTTTCGGAACAGCTACCCCCTCCGGATTGTCCGGGGCATTGGCAAACTGAAAACATTCCACAAGCCGGCGAACGGCGGTTTCGGAACCGGTTGCATAGAAGAATCCCCAGAGCATATCGAGGGTGTTTTCCTTATCCAGCCGCAGCTCAAGAATCTTGTCCGTTTCCACTTTTTGCTCCTCGTATTTCTCCCCGAAGGTATCCGTCAGGAGTTTGTCCGCCTCAGTCGTCCGGGAGTACAGCATACCGGTAAAAAGCACCTTCTTTTGATCCGGAGTCAGACCGGACAGTGCGACAAACCAGTCTCCGAGAAGCTCCCTGTTCGCCCGAATCACCTGGCTGATAAAGGCGATTAAAGCGGGACGGGCATGAGGATTCTGCAGAGTCCCGTCTTTGGCCCAGTTCTTCATTTGCTCCACAAAGCGTTCCGGCTGAGGATCCTGGTAGTAGAATTCGAGATAGTCTTTTTCCTCCTCCGAATGCACCAATACCGGGTTGATGACGGCGACAAGAAAAATGAGCGTGAGGAGGCGAAAGAGGAGATTTCCCATGATAAGTAGACTGAATCACACTTAGAGACCCACTTACCAGCGCAAATGTTGACTTTTCACTTGAATTTCTCTCAGAACGGATACATTCCCGCTCACTATGGCGAAAAAGAGTTGGATCTCCAGAAACAAGCGCAAAGCTCGCACTGTTAACAAGTATGCGAAGCTTCGGGCGAAGCTGAAGGCTGAAAAGGATTACGAAGGCATTACCTTGCTTCCCCGTGATGCGAGCCCGACTCGCGTCGTGAACCGTTGCGAAGTCACCGGACGTCGTCGCGGCTATCTTCGCCGGTTCAAGATGTCCCGGATTACGTTCCGCGAACTGGCTTCTCACGGGATGATCCCCGGTGTGACCAAGGCCAGTTGGTAACCGCCACTCTTTAGAATTTCTATTCGCTGAAAGCGGAGCTTTGTAGCTCCGCTTTTTTGTTGCCGAAACCGGGCCGTTTTCGAGAAGGCCTTGCAATCCGGCACCCCACGCAGGATATTTGCGAATGCCACTCTATGAGTACATCAGCGCGGATCCCGATCAGGGCTGCCGCATCTGCAAAAAGGGCTTCGAAATCAGGCGCCCTGTGACTCGGCCCCCGATGGAGACCTGCCCGCTCTGCAAGAGCCCCGTCAAGAAGCTGATTTCCCGGGGCATCACCTCGCCGAAGATCACAAAGCCGCTCTCGGTCTCCGATGCCAAGAAGGCCGGCTTTACGGTTCTGGAGAAACGCGACGAGGGAACCTACGAGAAATTGTAACCCGCGCCTGACTGTCTGTAGCCGCGTTCGCAAAAACGTGGCCCTGAAATTGGAACGTGGCTCCTTGCAAGTATCCCGGAAGGGTTCCTCTTGGCCGGGAAGCCAAAGAGCCACCACCGTCTTGCGACGGCGGCTACGGATCCGATCCTCAATTTACAGAGCACTCGCGGGAACCACGATCAGCTGATTATTCTCAATCTTCAGCTCCTTGATTTTCCCAAAGGCTTTTTTCATCTCCGGATTGGAATCAATTTCCTTGAGAAGATTTTCGCTTCGCAACGAATCAATCACCACTTGCGGGATCTCCTTGTCGCCCACCCCGATATTTTCCAGATACATCGCGGGGCGTCCCGCAACACTGTCGAGACGCACGGTGACATCCCCGTTGAAATATTTTCCCTTCACGCGTTCAGCGATGAAATCAAAAGGGATATTGATGGAATCGAGATCGAAACTCGAATTAATACTCAGGAGATCACTCTCGATTTTGGCGACGGCCGACTTCGATAGACCGGAGAAATCCGGGTGATGCTGGAGCAGCGCATTGATCCCATTCTCGGAGAGAATGAGTGGCTCCTCTGCTGTCCCTTCCTCCATCGCTGCCCTAAAGGCATCGTAACGATTCGTGGCCACATCGATCTCGGCCTGATCAATCCGGGGCAGAACGAGCTCGACAGCTTGATTCGACGTGTAGGTTTCGGTCCATTCTTCCAGCTTGCTCTTACCCAAAGTGATTCCACCAATAACCAGAACTACCGTGAGAACGATCAGGCTCAAACATCCGATCCCGCAACAGGCTGCTGTTTTCTTGCCGGATCCGCCCTCCGGCGGCTGGCCCATTCCGGCGGGAACCTGCTGATTGTATGGGCTACCGGGAGAAAGAGGAGGAGGGGTATCGCTCATGATCGGGCTAATTTAACACGGCATCGCTGGAAGGGAAAACATTGATCCGATACTTAATCAGTCTTGAGCGCCCTCGGAGTCAGTAACTCAAGAAGCAAGCCGGTTCCCGAGTCTACCTCCCCCCAATAATCAATATCCAACTCGATTCTCGCGACAGCCAGAGTTGGAAAGTGATCGACCGGTGCTCCGCAGATCATCTCCACCGCGTCATGCATGCCCGGATTGTGCCCGAACAGCAAAGCCGTCTCACAGGACTCATCGATCTGCTGAACGACCCGCAGGATAGCCTGAGGGGATGCCAGATAGAGATCTCTTTCCTCTCGAATGGATGAGCTGGAAAAGCCTAACCCTTCCGCAATAATGCCTGCGGTAGTCTTTGCGCGATTCGCCGTGCTCGTCACAATCGCATCCGGACTTACCCCACGCTGAGCCAGAGCAGCGCCCATCTTCGGCGCATCGCTCCCTCCCCTTTCATTCAAGGGGCGATCGTGGTCGGAAGCCCCGGGAAAGTCCCAGCTCGATTTTGCATGACGAATGAGGAGAAGCTGTTTCATGGAGTCATTTCAATCATACTCTCCCGCCCCTGTCCACGCCAATTCACCATCTTGACAGAACCGCTCCCGCTATCGAATTTTATCATTCCCAAATTGATCACTATGAAACGCCTTTGCCTCGCATCTCTCGTTACTCTCCTTCTTTCCTCATCCGGATTGCATGCCGACAATTGGCCCAACTGGCGCGGCCCATATTTCAACGGTGCTTCCCAGGAAACCGGCTTCCCCGAGAAGTTCTCCCCCACCGAAGGAGTCGCCTGGAAAGCCCAACTCCCCGGGGAGGGTGCTTCCACCCCCGTGGTCTGGGATGACGCTGTATTTCTTACCTCCATTGACGAGTCCAAAGACGGCATCCTCGGGATTCGAATCAGTGCCAAAACCGGGGAAATTGTCTGGGCGAAGAAATTCGGAGACGGCCTCCGCCATGATGAGCGCAGTACGTTTGCCGGAAGCTCACCGGTCACGGACGGAAAGACCGTTTATTTCTTCAGCGGAGCCGGTGACCTCGCCGCCTATGACTTCGACGGCAACCAGCTCTGGTATCGCAACATCGAGAAGGATTACGGCGCCTTTGCCTTCCAGTGGACCTTCTCCAGCTCGCCTCAACTCTACGGCGATACGCTCTACCTCCAGGTCCTGCAGCGCGACACCAAGGTAAACGGACGGGGAAGTGACAAGGAACCAATCGATTCCTACCTGCTCGCTATGGACCCCGCCTCGGGAAAAACCAAGTGGACTCACATTCGCCCTTCCGACGCGGTGCAGGAATCCCGTGAGGCATTTTCCACCCCGATTCCGATTCTTCACGAAGGCAGACCCGAACTGGTGATCACCGGGGGCGATTGCATCACCGGACATGATCCAGAGACCGGAAAAGAGCTTTGGCGCTGGGGCACCTACAATCCTGAGCGAATCGGCCACTGGCGCCTCGTCCCCTCACCGGTCTATGGCCAGGGAACGTTTCTCGTTTGCGCACCCAAAGGTTCGCCCATCTATGCCATTGAAGCCGGAGGAAACGGGAAAGTCCTCGGGACAGCCAACATTTGGACGACGGAAGGCAAAGAGGTCACCGCGGACGTTCCCACCCCGCTTTTCTACGACGGGTATTTCTACGTGTTGAATGGACGCAACAAATTTCTCACCTGCCTTCACCCCGGAAGCGGAAAAGTGGTCTGGAGTCAAGCCATCAACGGAAAAGTGAAGCTGGAGGCATCCCCTACCGGTGTTGACGGGAAGATTTACCTGATGAGCCACCTCGGCGAGGTCTTCGTCTACAGTGCCGGCCCCGATGGAGGGCAATTGCTGAATTCCACCACTTTCGGCTCTTCCCAGAGCGTCAATATTCGGGCCTCGATCGTTCCTGCCAACGGAACGCTCTTCATCCGGACAGACGATCAGCTCTACGCCGTTCGAAAGTAGTCAGACTCACTTCCCCAGCAGGCGAACCGCTTTGTCCCTCATGCGCCGCATCGACCACTCGTCGGTGTAGCGCTCAAGTTCGTTCATCGGAACCCACGCAAGGTCGTGGGATTCCTCCGTGACCGTGTAATCCCCGGAGCCTTTTTGTTGCACAAGAAATCGGATGTCGTAGTGAAAATGGGAAGGCTCGTCTTTTCGGGCCGGAATTCCGTGAATATCGAGATCAAAGATCGATTCGGAGAAAGTCTCGAGGCTTGTCAGCCCGGTTTCTTCGAGACACTCCTGCATCGCCACCTTGAGCACATTCGATTCTCCATCCGCATGTCCGCCGGGCTGGAGCCAGAGGTTGAGTTTCCGATGATGCGTCAACAGGGTTCGCTCACCGGATTCATCGACAATCCACGCGGAACCGGTGATGTGCCCTTTCTGTAAACTCCGCTCAAAACAGTTCTCGTGCCGTTCGACGAAATCTTTGCACCGCAACACGCAATCCTCTTCTCCCGGATAGGAGATCAGATATTCGTCGAGCAGGCGTAGCAGAGATGTTCGATGCATGAGGCCGGAAGCTACGCAATCCCGAAGGGGAAGCAACGACCGCTTCCCGCAGATCACTTAAAATACCGCTTCAGCAGCGCCTTTTCCTTCGGAAGCAGCGTGTCCCGCCAAACCGCCTCTCCCCCTTTTCCCGCAGAGGAAACCGCTCCTCCGGCCCGAACAGCTGCTTTAAGATCTTCTTTCTCATGGTCAGTTTCGCCGACACCGAGCAAATCCCCGATCACGGCCTGAGACCGGTCTTCATTCGTGACACTTTCGATCCGGTTCGTTTTTAAATCCTCCTCATCCCCATAAAAAACAGGAGCATCGGCACGCCCGCGATTGAGCCCGCCATTTCCGGGCATTTGCCCCAGTCCCGTCGCTGACATTTCGCCCTCCGACCGGGCCGGCAGCCCTTCCATCGATCCGAGGGCCTTGGCTCCTTTTCCCAATTGCTCCTGCAGGGATTTCATTTCTGCGGAGGAAAGCGACTTCATCATTTCCTGCCCCAGGGAGGACGGATCCAGTCCCTTCAATTGCTTCGCGAGAGCTTCGTTCAATTCGAGCCCATTGGATTCCAATCCTTTCATGGCCTCTTCCATCTCACGAAAAAGCATCTCTTTCCCCTCCTCCGACATCTCGGTGGAAAAGGACCGCAAGGCCTCAAGGTCGCGTTCCAGCGTTGCCATGTCATCGGCGAGCTCCTGAATATCCCGCCCGAACGTTTCCTTCAAATTGTCGGTCGCTTCCATGCTCGCATGACTGAACCACTCGTCCTCCGGCTGGTCCTGAAGTTCCTCCAGACGCTCCTCCATCTCGCGGAGACTGTCCGGCTCAATCAAATCCTCTTCCTCAAGAGTGTCCTTCCAATCCTCCATGAGTTCCCAGTCACCCGGCTCGTTGGTGACGAGAGGTTCCGCGACCCTCCGCTCCGGAAACGGAACCCAACACGCCAATGCGAGAATAACTCCCGCCAATAAAGTCGGAAGCAACACGACCGGCCAGCGCCATTCGGGGGAGGCTCCATTTTTCCGTACAGGAGATGCTTTCGGCCATGTCCCGACACCGGCCGCGGCTGTGACGAGTTGATTCCTAAGATGCATTTGATCGTCGAGCCGGACCAGCCCGTCACTGCCACTGATGAATCGCGGCTTTGCCCAGACCCAGGCGATCACCCCCAGCATCACCACGAGGATCCCCAGGGCCGCCATGGCATTTTCTCCTTTCAGCAGTGGCTCACGGTTGGCCCGGAAGAGGAGAGCCGTAACCGCAAGGACCATCAGTGAAACCGAAAGCAGCCGGTTGAGCCGGTCAATCCACCAACCGGAGTTGACCCTGCGGGCAATCGCCGCAGCTCTCCCTCGCCAAAAACGCTCTTCACCTGAGACTGTCGTAGGGCTTTCCATTCGAAGAGGAGAATACCGGTTTCGAAGAGCCAGCGCAAGTTTTGCAGGTGGTCGCAATTCAGGCAGCGCCCTCCGATCGGAGACAACCTTTTTCTACCCCTCACTCGCCTGCTTTCCCGTCCGCAGCAGTAGCAAACCGGAGATGCAACCAAGCGCGAGACACCCCCACCACAGGACCTGCGGCGCACTTTCGTAAAGAAGCAGACCGGCTCCAGGAGCGACGGCGTGGCCGAGGTTCCATGTCAGTCCGACCCCGGCACTGTATCGCCCGCGCATCTTTTCCGGCGCGAGGGATGCGACATAGGCTCCCGAAATTGGCATACTGATCATTTCCCCGACAGTGAAGACGAGAAGAGCAATCGCAAGAACGATCCAGGCGTGCTCCATACTCGCGTCGGCAAATCCATTGATCCACGCCCCAATTCCGCAGAGAAGAAATCCCAGCGCGATCACTGGCCGGGGAAACCTCCGGCGCGTCAATTGACTGATCGGTATTTCAAAAAATGCGATTAACAATCCATTCATCGCCATGAGCCAGCCGTAGACAGACTTGCTGTAGCCGAGATCCCCCAGCAAACGAGTCACGCTGCTACCCCACTGGAAAAATAGGGAAACCGCAAAGAGATTGGCAAAGAAGAAGGACAGAAAAAGCCGGTTCCCCACCATGTCTTTCAGGGCCAGGCCCCACCGGCTTTGCTCCCGGCTTGTCCTTGTCCCGTGAGGAAGAAAGAGCACCGCAATCAAAGCAAAGGCCGCCGAGGTAGCCGCATCCCCAATGAAAAGGTAGGCATAGTTCTTTTCCGCAAGGACTCCTCCTGCCGCCATCCCGCACGCGAAACCCAGATTCACGGCCCAGCGAACTACCGCAAAAGCCGTGACCCTCCGATCTTCCGGAACCACATCGATGAGCAGGGAGTTGGAAGCCGGATGATACATTCCGTGAGTCAGTCCCACGAAGAATGCGGACAAGACGTAGGTCGCCATTCCGTCTGCCTGCCACATCAGCAACATCGAGAGGGCTCCTCCGAAGAGCGATATCCCCATTGTGTTCTTCCTTCCTACCAAATCACTGAGACGGCCACCAAGAAACATGGCCCCGATCCCTCCGACCGCCATCGACACAAATACCGCCGCCGTTTCCAGCGACGAATATCCCGAGTCCTTCAAGTAGAGGGTCAAAAAGGGAACTACGAAGGTTCCAAAGCGGTGAATAAAGAGGCCCGCGAAGAGAATCCAGACGACACGGGGAAGCGCTCGCATCTGTTCGAGAAGCGTTTCATTCGCGATCGATTCATTTTCAGGTTCCGGCTTCATGGGCAAAAAAAAGCCCCACAAGCGAAATCGCATGCGGGGCCGAACAGGACAAAAATAGGTGTCTAACTACTGTCTCAATCTTCCCCGCCAACAACGATACCTGAAATCGCCATCCAGCCTTGAGCCGGGCGATACGTCGTTTTCAGGTTGTGATTCAGGGAGTTCATTGAAACTTTCGAGATTCCAGAGTCCGTCCAATTCCAGGATCTGCAAGGAGAAAATCCTGTGAGCCCGTGCCTCAACGCTTTCGGTGACGCTTGATCCAGTCCCGCATCGACCGCTCTGCGGCATCGAGTCGATCCCGCAAACCGTCGGAGGAAAGAACCGAACCTCCCGCCCCCACAACGATATCCTGCTCCGCCCGATCGTCCGTCGCCACGGTAATATCATACTGAGCGGCATACTTGATCGCCAGTCTCTCGATGATGTCGTCTGCAGTATGACTCGCGCTGGTATAGAAAATCTGGAGCCCTTCCGCCTGGCGCTCCTCCGTCGTGGTGACTCCGCGTCCGTCGAAGACAACTACGACACGATCACCTGAGAAGTCCTGATGCTCTCCCAGCCGGCGAATCAGTTCCGGGTGAGCGCTCCCTCTTCGGCGCCGATGCAGCGTCAGCAAATCGGGCCAGGCATGGATGATGTTGTTTCCATCCACCAACAAAAAAGACGGCCGGGATTCATTCATCACCGACCGTCTCTGGAAATCTGTGAGGAGATCGAAATCCCCCCGACACCTGGGATCAATCTTCTTTTTTCTCCTCGGCGGAGTCAGATTCTTCCTTTGCAGGCGCTATCTTTTTGGTGGCAGCTTTCTTAGTTGCCGCCTTCTTCGCAGCCGTTTTCTTAGTTGCCGTTTTCTTAGTTGCCGCCTTCTTCTTGGCAGCAGCCTTTTTCTTCGGAGCGGCTTTCTTCTTCGGCGCTTCTGCAGCGGCGTCAGTCTTTACCTCGTCCCCGGCCGGCTCTTCAGCAGGCTTCTCTTCCTTCTTGGCGGGAGCCTTCTTCGGCGACTTCCGGCTCAAAGCAATCTGGGCTTTGACTGCTTCTTTTTTCCGCTTCACGTAACGTTCGCGACGGCGGCGCTTTTCGACTTTGTTGTGCTGCTTACCCATGGTTGATCATCCGCATTTTGCGGAGGGCGGTAAATAAGGGGCGAATTTCCCGCTAGGCAAGTGGAAATCCGGTGATTCCGTGGTCCCCTATTTTTCCCCGGAATCCGGCCGATACCGATATCCATACTCACGAATGGTCTCAATCCACTGCCCCTGCTCAGTCTCTATGACTTTTCGCAACTGGGTTACGAATCGATCGATGCTTCGCGATGTGACCCGGGAATCATGCCCCCAGACTCCACTCATAATCTGATCCCGACTCAGCGCCTGCCCCCGTCGTTCCAGGAAAAAAGCGAGAAGCTCATATTCTTTCGGAGACAATTTCACCCATCCTTTGGTCCTTTCCCGGAGTTTCCGGGAATCCTGATCGAGGTGAAAACTCCCGAATCGCAGCGTGTCGACGCGCCCGGCAGCCGATTCACCATCTATCGCTGCTTCGACGAGATAGCCCTGATTTGCAAAATTGTCCGACACTCCCCGCAGGAGAGTGGGATCGTCCTCCACCAAAAGAATCCGATGCATCTGTTTCATACCGCTAACACTTTCCCCCTCCTGCAAAAGGAACCGTGAAGACAAACGAAGCTCCCTCGCCTTCTGCCGAATCGGCAACGTAGATTTCCCCCTTCAGGAGCCGGGCAAACTGACGGCAGATCGCCAGTCCCAGCCCCACCCCACTTTTTCCACGGCGGAGTTCGGCGTCCCCCTGATAAAATTTCCGGAAGATCGCTTTTTGCTCCGACCGCTCAACACCGGCGCCCCCGTCGGAAACAACAATCTCGATCTGCTTACCGGATTCTTTCGCGAGCACCTCACAAGTCGGAAGATCGCCGCCGTATTTCAGAGCATTCTCGAGCAGGTTCATGAGAATAAGCTTCACAGCCCGAGGATCGGTCTCCACCTCCCAGGTCTGCTCGCAATGAAGCCGCAGACTTCCGCCGGCGTTTTCAAACTGGGGAGAAAGGAGAAGAACCTGATCCTCCAGCAATTGATTCAAGGTGCAGCGCTTCTTCGTCACCCAAACCTCTCCCCTCCCCGTTCGCCGCGCAGGCGAACGGCAGCGGCACTTCCGCCGACATAGGCAACGATCGCTTTGCGACCTTCCCAGCAGCCCCCCTTTTCACCGGGCTCGGAAACATAGGTTCCGTTCCCGCTGGTACCATCCATCACGAGAGGCCAGTTCGAGCGACTCGTGTCCGTCAATCCGGCCACATAGGCAAAGTGATTTTCACCCGGCTCCAGAATTTCATCCAGCTCTTCGATGCGGTTGTCGGCCTGCTTGCCATAGTTCGAACGTGCCACGGCGAAGATCGCCTCTGTGTCGATGTAGTAGGGAATGAGATCGCGGAAGGCATCGTTCGAAGACACGATCTCCTCACCTTCATAGGTCTCCTCCACCGGAAACACTCCCTGATTGTCTCCGGCCCAGGCCCGCAAGCCCATCACGATGCTTCTCGCGTTCGCCGTCGAGCGTGCCATTTGGGCATTCATCATGGCGAGTTTGATTCCGGGAAACGCGATCGTCGTCAGGACCGCCATGATCGAAACCACGGTCATCAGTTCGATCAGCGTGAAGGCCTCGGGCGTTTTCGTATTTTTTCTTGGTAGGATCATTGTAGATTAGGTTTGAGGTTCAGTGCCGGGATTGAATTCTTTTTCTCCCGACGCCAACGATCCTGCTCTTCCATTGTTACCGGTTTGTTACCGTTCCGTTCTCCCTTCATGAAAAACCGAGAAACCTCTCCCTGGACCACGCATGACACCCGAACGGTCTATGACAATCCCTGGATTTCCGTAGCCGAAAGCGCTGTCACCAATCCCGGAGGCGGCGAAGGGATCTACGGAGTCGTCCACTTCAAGAACCGGGCTATCGGCGTTGTTCCTGTGGATGAAGAGGGCCACACCTGGCTCGTTGGGCAATATCGATATCCCCTCAACACCTATGAATGGGAGATTCCAGAGGGAGGCTGCCCAGAGAACGAGACCCCACTCGAAACGGCACAGCGGGAACTACGGGAAGAAACGGGACTGATGGCAACCGACTACGAAGTGCTTCTCGACAATATTTCCCTGTCGAATTCCGTCAGCGACGAACGCGCCACCATCTTTGTCGCGAGAGGGCTCACTCAGTCAGGGGCTGCACCGGAGGAAACCGAGAATCTTTGCGTCAAACGCCTTCCGCTCGCCGAGGCGATCTCTATGGTGCAGAAAGGAGCCATCACCGACGCTGTGTCCGTGATGGCTCTCTTGCGGTTAGCCGTGGACTCAAAGTGAGCCCACGAAAATCTTTTCCGGGACTACATGCCGGTCATGAGGCATCCGATCGCGAGAACGACGAACGAAGCGATCGCAATCCAGAATGCGTATCCGGCAATCGCGCCAACGACGCCAAGTCCGCCGAGAATAGCGACGACGGCGAGAACAACAGAGACGAGAAATAATGGTTTGCTAGGGGCTGATAATTTCATTTTTTCGGGGGTTACAGTCAAAGCGTCTTGCAAACAAAGCGTCTTGCAAACATGGGTGCAAATCTTATGCCCCGCCCGCAAAACGCAAT
>JARGNG010000028.1:53673-54987 GCA_029213265.1 Verrucomicrobiales bacterium
CAAAGCGTCTTGCAAACATGGGTGCAAATCTTATGCCCCGCCCGCAAAACGCAATGATAATGAATGAGTAACAAATCCCTTACAAGGAAAAAATCCGCTTCCTCAACCGGCAGGCTGCGCAAACACCCCCGAATTCAGAAGGCCAAAGAGGGTCAGGTCGGGCACCCAACCCTGTTCGATCTCGCCTACTCTATTCGTCGTTCAGCTCCTGGAGCGTTTCCGGATCGCGAACGTCGGCCCAGTCTCCCTCCAACTCGACCGCGGCAATGCGAAGGCCGTCCGTCACCTGCGCTTTGATCGCATCGGTCAGCTCGTATTCTCCCCGGGGGGAAAGCTCCAGCGTCGCCGTGTAGTCAAAGATCTGCGGGGAAAAGGAGTAGATCCCCGCATTGTAATAGGGACTCGTCGGTTCGTTGTCCTTCGGCTTTTCAATCAAATTGGTGACCATGCCGTCCTCAATAAAAACCGCGCCTCCCTTTCTCACATCTTCATCAACTTTCACAGTGAGCTTGCCATCTACGCCGCTGAAGTCCGCAAGCGGCGCATACGACTCGGCGGGAACGAGAATATCTCCATAGCTCAAGATGAAAGGATCACTCCCGGCAAAGTCCTTCGCCAACTCCACGACTCGACCGGTTCCGTCCTGGACCACCTGCTCGATGTACTCGATACGGCAGTCAAAATCCGAGCCGTCACCGAAATAGCCGGTGATGACTTCTTTCCGATAGCCAATCACAATGAGAATTTCTTCAATACCGTTCCTGACCAGCCCCCGGACAATCGATTCCAGAATCGGGGTCCCCTTGACCTTCACCATCGGCTTGGGCAATTCGTCGGTCAGTTCTTTCATACGGGTGCCGCGGCCCGCCGCGAGAATCACCGCTTTTTTCACCTGGCTCATAAAATTGTGTGGTTAGAGTCTTTTGACAAAGGATGCAATTCGATCAAGGGCGATCTCCAGTTGCTCGTAGGAAGTCGCATAGCAGGCGCGCACGCACCCCTCGCCTGCCTCTCCGAAGGCAGTGCCGGGAACCACCGCGACGTTCTCCTCCTCGAGAAGGAGCGTGGCAAAGTCTTTGCTGGAGAGACCGAATTTCCGAATGTCGGGAAACATGTAAAACGCTCCTCCCGGAGCAAAGCAGGGAACGTCCATTTCCTTAAAGCGCTTCAGCATGAGATTCCGTCGGCGGGCGTAGGCCTGACGCATTCGCTCCACTTCCGTCGCCCCATTTTCGAGCGCTTCGACAGCGGCAGTCTGACTCATGATCGGAGCACAGAGCATCGAATACTGATGAATCTTCATCATCGCTTCGG
>JARGNG010000029.1:0-37984 GCA_029213265.1 Verrucomicrobiales bacterium
CGGAAAAGGATTCGGAAAAGGATTCGGAAAAGGATTCGGAAAAGGATTCGGAAAAGGATTCCGGGGAGGAATAGAACCGGGGAAGTCCCTTATAGCGGCTGCGAAAAGGCTTTCCGTAGACCTTGATTTCCGTAGCGTAGACCGTACGGAAAATGGAGGGAAAAGAGGTTCAGTGTTTGCAGCGGGAGGCGGTTCTTTCGAATCGGGAGTCTCTTCGTGCCATCCGTGAACTGCTGCTCGCGAATGTGGTGATGGCCGCCGAAATTCCTGCTCCCACCGGTTCGGAAGGTCTATTGACCCGTTTTTTGAGCGACCGCTTTACGGAGGCCGGGTTGACCGATATTGCCAATGACCAAGCCGGCAATATTGCCGCGGTATTACCGGGACAGGACCGGTCGAGGAATCTTCTTGTGGCAGCTCATGTCGACAAGGTCTGGCCGGATTCGGAGGACCATACGGTTTCGGTCGGGGTCGGTTCGATGCGTGGGCGCGGCATTGCGGATAATAGTCTCGGAGTCGCGGTGCTTGCCACCCTGCCCCTGATCCTGGAGCGCCTTTCGATCGCATTGGATGCCAATCTGATATTACTGGGGACAACGAGGAGTTTCGGTCGCGGGGATCTCGCGGGAATGAGGTTTTTTCTCGAAAATACCGATCAGAAAATCGACGGAGCCCTTTGTGTGGAGGGCATGAATTTGGGGCGGCTCAGTTTCTCCAGCCTGGGAATGGCGAGAGGCGAGATTGTTGTGGAGTTGAAAGGCGGCAGTGAGGATCCCGATTTTGCCAATGCGGGAGTGATCGCCGTTTTGCAAAAAGCACTGGCAGGATTGCTGGAGTTCAACCGGGCGCACCATCCTGAAGTGAAAATCCTCATTGGGACGGTCGACTCGGTCTCCGGCTACAATGTGCCACCGTTACTGGGCAAGATCTGTTTCGAAATTCGGAGCAGGGAGGCAGAGCGGGTCGCCGAGGTGGAGAGGCTCGTTCACGCGCTGGTGGAGAGGCTCCAGGCTCCGTCAGATGGAGCGGCAGTCGCTGTCGAAATTATCGCGCGGAGAGTTCCCGGTGATCTGGGTGAGGGGCACCCTCTCGTGAAGGCAGCCCGGAAGACCCTGGAGATTCTGGAGGTCGAGGCCAGGCCGGAACCGAGCATTTCGGAACTTGCCGCGCTCCTTGAAGCGGGCATTCCTTCGTTGACGCTTGGTGTGGCGAAAGGAGAGGGGCGTCACTCTCCGAGAGAGACGATTCAGCTCGATCAGATGCAAGACGGCTTGGCACAAATCGTTTCGGTCCTGCAGTTCATGGACTCAGGAGGTTGCGACTGACATGGATGCGATGGAGCAGAGAATTGAGAAGTGGCTCGGGACCAATACCTACCACCACAGCGAGTTCTGGAGCATTCGTGAGTTAGTCCGGGCCAAGGAAAAGGCCGGCCTCACGGTGAGCCTTTGCATCCCGACTCTGAACGAAGAGAAAACCATCGGGAAGGAGGTCATCATGTTCAAGAGCGAGCTGATGGATCGCTATCCGCTGCTCGACGAGATTGCGGTGATCGACTCGGGGTCGACTGACAATACCCTCGCGATTGCCGAGGCCTTCGGTGCAGACACCTACCTTTCCTCTGGGATCCTCCCGTCCTATGGGTTTCGCCCCGGCAAGGGGGAAAATCTATGGAAAGCGATCTACCAGTTGAAGGGGGACATCATTTGCTACGTCGATGCCGACATCAAAAACATTCATTCGAAATTCGTGAGTGGTCTCGTTGCTCCGCTGCTCTACCGTGAGAAGGTCCAGTATGTGAAGGCCTTCTACGATCGCCCGCTGGCACTATCAGGAGGCGTCCGTCCTTCCGGGGGCGGCAGGGTCACGGAAATTCTTGTGCGTCCTCTTTTTTCTCTTTTTTTTCCGGAGCTGACTGCCATGATGCAGCCGCTCTCGGGAGAGTATGCGGTTCGCCGGGAAACCCTCGAATCTCTCCATTTTCCGATCGGCTATGGAGTGGAAACTTCCCACTTGATTGACCTGTATCAGAAGAGTGGATTGGACGCCTTTGCGCAGGTAGATCTGGATCGTCGGGTTCACCGGAATCAGACTACGATCGACTTGGGGAAAATGTCGTTTGGAATTTTGCAGACATTTCTAAACCGACTCGAACACAATGGAATTGTTCCGGAAATGCCGGAATTTGACGGTATCTTCCGACAGTTACAGGCAGAGGGAAAACGCTACGAGACTCTCAACCGGACGATGGTGGAAGAGGAACGGCCGCCGATGAAGACGTTACCGGAATATCAGGAAAAACATGGCTGAAGCACAAAAGAAGAAGATTGTTCTGGTTCACTATCACCTCCGGCGGGGAGGGGTGACCCGTGTGATCGATGCTGCGGTGAAAGTGCTCGAATCGAGAGGACACCGGGTGCTGATTCTCACCGGGGAAGCTCCCTTCGGAGACGGGGAAAAGGACAATGTCCGCGTGGTTCCCGCCCTTGCCTATCGCAGGACTGGTAGCTCGGTGATTGCTTCGAGTCTGGCGGATATGCTGAAGAGCGAAGCAACGGCACACTTTGGAAGCGAGCCGGACCTCTGGCATTTCCATAATCCGACCCTCGCCAAAAATGTTCTTTTCCCGAACGTAGTGCGAGAGCTCGCGGAGGACGGGGAGCGGGTTCTTCTGCAACTGCATGACTTCGCTGAGGATGGTCGTCCTGGAAACTACACCAACCAGCGATCCTTTTTCGATTCCGAAGACAGTTTCGAAACGACGATGTATCCGGTCTCAAAGCAGATTCACTACGCGACGATCAATCATCGCGATCACGGATTTCTGAAGAAGGCGGGCATGGCGGCGTCGAATCTTCACGTGCTCCCGAATTCCATTTCAAAAATGTCCGTCTGCGGCGGGCCGGAAGATCGACCCTTTGCTCAGGGAAAGCTTTTTGGCCTCTACCCGAGCCGGGGCATTCGGCGCAAGAATGTGGGGGAGTTGCTTCTTCTTTCCATGATTTATGAGGAGGAAGCCTTCTTTGCCAGTTCCCTGAGCCCCGAGAATCCGGAATGGCGCGCCGCCCATGACCGCTGGGTGGCCGCGGTCGAGGAGCTGCAGCTTCCCGTTTCCCTGGGAATTGCAGACAGCGGAGAATACTCCTTTCCAGAGCTGGTCGGCTGGAGTGACTTCATTGTTACGACCAGTGTTGCGGAGGGATTTGGGCTCGCCTTTCTTGAGCCATGGACGGTTGGAAAAGGGGTTCTCGGTCGGGATTTACCCGAGATTACCAAAGACTTCACCGAAAACGGACTTCGCCTCGAAAACCTGTATTCCCGCCTCGATATTCCGCTGGCCTGGCTGGATGAGAGCGAACTCAAAAGTGAAATTGAATCGGCTCTCCGTCGAAGTTATTTAGCCTACGACGTGCCTCTGCGTCGCAGTGCGGTGAAGCAGACCTGGAAAAGTTGGGTCCGAAAGAATAAGGTGGACTTTGGGGTTCTTAACGAAGGAATTCAGCTATCGATCTTGCGGAAGCTGAGAGAAGAGCCCGACCTGATCCGGGAAATTAAGGTCCCCGCCCTCGAGCTTCCCTCTCCGGCGCAAATCGAGAATGCCAACGCAGTCATCGCTGAATCCTACAGCCTGGATCGCTACGGGGATCGATTGGAAGGCATTTATGAAAAAGTAAATTCCGGTTCGCGGGGAAAGGTCGATCACCTCTCCACCGACAAGGTGCTGGCGCAGTTTTTGAATCCCGGTCGTCTGAACTTGCTGCGCGACTGATTGGATGGACTCCGTTTCCTATATCAGGGAAGTCATGAGACCTCTTTCGCGCCTTCCTGCCGGGGTGGAACCCAGGCTTGAACCGCTTGGCGAAATCAAAGCGGTTCTATTCGATATTTACGGCACCCTGCTGATTTCCGCGGCGGGAGATATCAGCCTTGCGTCGGAAACCCGCTCGTTCGATGCGATGAAGAAAGCAATCGAATCACTGGGGCCGAATTTGAAATCCGTCTCACCGAATGTCTGGCTTGATGCCTATCAAAAATCCCTCACCAAGAGGCAACAAATCCGCGCGGCGGAAGGAGTAGAGTTTCCCGAAGTCGAAATTCGCGAAGTGTGGGGAGATTTGATTTCCGAATTTTCTTCGGAAACGCTCGAGGCCGAGATCCTCGAAACCGCAGCCAGACAGTATGAATATGGGGTGAACCCGTGCTGGGAAATGCCGGGGGCCCGTGAGGTGATCTCATCCCTGACCGCGGGTGGATATTTATTGGGGATCATTTCGAACGCTCAGTTCTATACTCACGATCTGGTCGAAGGCTTATTGGATCTGAAGATGACGCAACCCTGTTGGGTCAACGACCTGATACTGTTCTCCTATCAGGAGCGGGAGGGGAAGCCATCCGCAGCTCTGTATGAAAAAATTCGTCGAAATGCGAGTGACCGTGGAATTAAGTCGCAAGAAATTCTCTACATTGGCAACGATTTCTGCAAAGATGTCGAACCAGCGCAGAAGGCAGGATTTCGAGCCGCTCTCTTCGCAGGGGATCAAAGGAGCTTTCGGCCGGGACGAAAAGGAATTGAGTTTGCCTGCCAAAGCGCCGATGCAGTATTGACGGACCTTCGTCAGCTGGAATTATTATTGTAGAGCCATTGTTATGAAAACATATTCGGTAAGATACAGCGATAGACTTGATCCGATGGCGGGCGAGATCATGAAAGGGTTCACCTTTCCGTGGAAGCGGGGGCGGGCGCCAAGGACAGAGTTTCGCGCGGTGTGGAATGAGCAGGCCCTCGGATTCTATTTTGATGTTGATGACTCGGATATTATTCTAGCGGAGTCGAGTGATCCCGACGAAGCGGTGCTGGGTTCCGATCGAGTTGAGATTTTCCTGGCGACCTCTCCTGATTTGAAGAAATTCTACTATGGAGCAGAAATGGATCCCCGGGGAGCGGTCTATGACTACCGGGCCAAGTATCACCGTCAGTTCGATACGGACTGGTCTTTTTCCAATCTGAAGTTTCGCGGGGAAATTCGTGAAGATGGCTACACTGTTCGCGGCCGCTTTTCGATGGAGGAGTTGAATGAGTTGGATTGCGTCAAAGGTAAGGAACTGATCGTTGGTGTCTACCGGGCCGAATTTTCCCAGGGCAAGAAAGGGATCGATGAAAACTGGATCAGCTGGATTGATCCCAAGGAAAAGGAAGTGGACTTCCACGTGCCGGGCACGTTCGGAAAGTTTCTCCTGGATCGCTGAGTGAACCAGTTTTCAATCCTGACATTCGCACTCGAATCGAGCCCGGGTGCTGCTCCTGCATGAGAGAGATCCACGAAATCGATCGTCTTGAGGAATTTATCGCCCGGGAGCACAATCTATCTGACTGTGTGGTTCAGGGATTGAACCTCGGCGAGGTTGAGGTGGACTGGACTTCGGTGCGACTGGCCGGTTCCGTTTTTCTAGGCTGCCGATTTCCTTCCCTGGCGTTTCAGGAGCGCATCCGCGAAGGAGGGGCCCTGATCTTCCCCCGACTGCCAAGGCTGCCCTACAATCCGTATCGCCCCAGGCTCTACTCCCGTGACGAATTGATGGAGGGATGGACTCCCGACCACGATCGTTCCGCAGATTTGCAAATTTTTGAGCATTTCGAGTCGAAGGGGAGGCATCGGCCGCATGTGATGGAAGCTCTCTGCCAGCGACTCCACGATCATGCGATCGACGATGCATTGATGGATCTTCTCGATGGTCGTGTCGAACCGGGAGGTGTAAAAAAGGTGATTGCGATCATGGGCGGACACGGGACTCCGAGAACGGATTCCTACTACCGGAAAGTGGCAGCGATCGCGAGAGATTTGACGAGAGCGGGTTACTTTGTCGCCAGTGGCGGCGGTCCGGGGATCATGGAGGCGGCGAACCTGGGTGCCTGGATATCGAATGCGGGAGATGATTTTCTGGATCGGGCGATTGCAGAGTTGTCATCGGCCCCACTCTACTCTGATCCCGGATTCAATGATGTTGCGGCGAGAGTGCGGGAGTGGCATCCGGACGGTGCATCCAGTCTGGCCATCCCGACTTGGTTTTACGGTCATGAACCGAGTAACCAGTTTTCGGCTCACATCGCGAAGTATTTCAGCAACGGGATTCGTGAAGACGGATTGCTCGCGATTGCCCGTTACGGAGTGATCTATGCGCCCGGCAGTGCCGGAACGACGCAGGAGATTTTCATGGATGCGGCTCAGAATCACTATGGAACCTTCGAATGCGTAAGCCCCATGGTATTTCTGGGAGAGGATCGGTATGGCCCCCAAACCGGACTTTATGACACCGTGAAGCGATTGGCGAAAGGGCAGCAGTATGAGTCCATGGTGGCTCTTACTGATGATGCGGCGGAGGTGGTTCGTTTGATTGGTAGATTCGAGCCGAAGCCATACGGGGAGAGGAAAGGTCATACTTGATGGCAGCTCATCTCCTGCATTTGAAAGCCTGCCCTTTTCTCCCCCCGGCGGAGCGGCCGCTGCGCGCGGCAGAGATGAAATCAGTGGGTGAAGATCGGGGAGCGGAGTTCTACCTTTTCGCCCTGACCTGCGCACAATCGCTTTGGCTCCAGGGGCTGCCAGCCCAGTCCATTCTCTTGATGAACCGCGCTTTTTCCTCGGATCTTTCGGGCGAGGAGAGTGTTTTGAAAGAGTTCCCACTTCCCTACGGAGCTATGCATTGGGTAATGTCTCACCGATTGGAGGATCAATTTGTAGGCAATCCGAGGAGGCACTTTCAACACTTGGCGACCCGCATGGTTGAGCCAAGAAAGACGATTCGTTCGTGGAGAGCGTGGGGTTGCTGGGCATATGCCTCCACCATTTTTCCCGACTACCCGGCGGACGAAATTCAGTTGGAAGAGGAAGGTGTCACAGAGCCTGGGCGGGAAGATATTTTCCGTGCCCTGGATGAATTTGGGCTCGCGAAGGAGAATCAGCTCTGGGCGAGCTTCCTTACTCCTCCATTTCCAGAATCGTAGACAGCGTATCGTTGTATTCGATCGCCTTGTCCTGAACGTCGGCGCGGTTGCGAACCTCGGAAGGGAGTCGACTGATCAACGAAACCGCCTGCTCCAGGTAAAATGTGGCCAATGACCGTGAGGTGGCGACGTCGAGTGGGAGGCATCCCGCGGCCATCGAGTAGGCGCCGGCAAGGGCGACTTTTTCGTCGGGATCGTAGGGGCGGCGTTTCGTCGCCAGTTCGCGCAGTTTGATCTCTTCGCGAAACAGGACGAGAGCTGCTTCCGCTTGCTCCTGGTCAAGCTGGATGCGCCCGAGGGAATTGACCGCTCTGATGTAGGAATTTCGAGCCTCCTCCACAATGCTGGGCGAAGCTTCTTCCAGTGAATTGGCAATGCGGAGAATTTCCTCAAAGGACGCAGAAGCGGCGTCGAGCGATTCGCCGCTGTATTCAATGCCGGCCTTCTGCTCGAGCACACGAATTTCCTCCATGGAGTAGGCCGCAACTTCTGCCGGGCTTCCTTCCGTTTTCAGTGAATCAAGGAGCATCTTGATTTCGTCGAGCGTTTCTATCGAAAGATCGAGCTCTTCCCCGGCATACTGAACCCTCGCAATGGCTTTGTAGGTGTCGGCCAACTCACGAACATTTTGCACGGTTGTCGCCGTCGTTTTCTGGAGGTTAAGAGATCGCCATTCGAGCGCTTTTTGGTAGGAGAGCAGGGCCTGCTCGTAGTCAGCTTTAAACTCATGGATTTTTCCAATCTGCATGAGGTCGCGGGACGCGAGGAGCGAGAGGTCTTCCGGAGCATTGGAATCTTCTGCGAGACGGGACCGGATTTCGTAGGCACTCGAATAGTGCTTCAGGGCTTCTTCGAGGTCGCCCTCGTCGATCGCCTGTCGGCCACTGAGAGAGGCTGTTTGGGCGGAGAAACGAAGAATCCGCGTGGAAGCCCGACGATCCTGAGATCGATTTTCCAGAAAGGTGGCCGAATTCTCCGCTACGATGGAGTAAAGGCGATCTGCTCCGATTCCCGAGATATCGCCTTTGTTGAGCTCACTCACAAAGAGCAGCATCAATTCCATGGCTGCTCCGGCACTTTGCTCCGACTCTTCCGATGCCACCATAGCTGATTCCGTCGCTTTCTTGGCCTTTTGTGCCTGAACGAAGGCGAATCCCGAGGCCCAGATCGCGACAACGAGAAGGGTGGCGAAGATCGTGTTGAGTCTCCTGGCTCTCGAAACGACTTTTTGTTGATCCAGATTTTGAATGCGACTCCAGACTTCCCGCATGTCCGCTGGCCGTTTGTTCGGATCGAGTTGCAGGCATTGTTCGATGAGTTCTTTTTGACCGCTCGGAACATAGAAGTCCTCCGGCCAGCGGATCTCCTCGACCGCCTCCGTCATGGTCGCGAGCTGCTCCCCGTCGATGGCATTTCCAGTTTCGGCAAGGGTTGCTTCGAGGGAGGAGTCGGAGAGCGTCGAATCGAGGTCGAAACTCTTTTTCTCCGCTTCGGCAAAATTCTGGAGGCGGGGCAGGTCGCCGGTGAGGAGTTTGAAGGCAACAACCCCAAAGCTGTAAACGTCCCATTTGAAACCGCGACCTTCCGTGGAATCACGAGGATCACGGAGTTGTTCGGGGCTCGCGTAAAGGGGAGTGCCGGCCGGTTCGAAGCCAATCGCGGTCAGTCCGCGGCTCTGCCCAAAATCGCAGATCTTTACATGAAACGGAGTCTCGTCAGTCAGCAGGATATTGGAAGGCTTGATATCGCAATGAATGATCTGATGGCGATGCAAATAGCCGAGTGCATCGGCCATTTCCCGTATGAGGCGCCACCCTTCCCGATGGTCAACGTGTCCGCATAGTTTCTCCAGCGTTCGCGTTTCCCACTGGTTGTCCGGGCTTTGATCAGCGTGCAGCCCCATCGCATAGTAGGGTGGGTCGTTGAGAAGATCAAAATCGTGGAGGGTCACGATGCCCTGGTGCTCGGTGACCTGGGAAAGCTTTTCCAATTCGCGTGCCATCGTCGACAAATCAACCGCGCCGGGGCGGAAGATCTTCAAGGCGCGCTCGGAGATTCCCCGATAGGTCGCGCGGAAGACACGCCCATAAGCTCCTTCCCCGAGGGGAGGGAAATGGATCTGGTAATCCTTAATTTTGATCTGTTCTTCGTCGGGCACGATCGGGAACGGTTACTTGCTGAAGCTTTGTATTTCCCCGCCCCAGTTTTCGGGAGGGGGCGAAGAGCGGAACTCGAGGGCATTCTTCTTCAGCCAGAGAGTCGGAGGGTCATCCTGAGGGAGAGAATTGAGAAGATCAATTGCTTCGTCCCAATTTCTTTCGACGAAGGAGGAAAGTGCTTTTTCGTAGGTCGCGGCATCGGCTTTTCCAATACCGGAGCCGCCCACGGAGATGGGGAGAACCAGTTCGTAGATCGGATAGCTCTCGTCAAAACCTGCCGGTCGGATCAGGCAAAGCTTCCGGAACTCGCGTCCGCGTTTCCCCCGGATCCGGTGATACGTCTCGTCAGAGATCAGCATGGGAATCCGAAACTCCTTCGCGATACGCTCAAGGCGGGCTCCGAGGTTGGCAACACTCCCGAAGACACTGATGTGCCACTGTTGGGAGGGACCTGTTCTTCCCACGGCAATGCGACCGGTACTGATGCCGATGCGAACGGCCGACATATGCCTCTCCAGTTCCTCCTCGTAGACGACACGGTCCGCCAGTCGGTGGAGAATGGCTTCGGCGGCCTCGACGGCTTCCAGGGCGTGATTGGTTTCCTTGACCCCCAGATTCGGCCAGCCCCACAATCCGAGAGCTCCGTCCCCGGCGAAGTCGGTCACCACTCCGCTGCTACGGAAAATTTCCTCGGTGATCAATCCCACGACCCGTTGGTTTTCGTCAAGTCGATCCAGAATCTCTTCATCGCTCTTGGCCCGTTCCAGCATCCGCGAGTGACCCCGGCGATCCGCAAACATAACCGTGCAATCAATCATGGCAGGCTCCAGCATGGACTGGTCCTGGTTTTGCATCAGTCGACGCAGTCCCGGAGAAAAGTAGGCGGACAGTTGGTCCTGCAATTTCTGCTCGGCGCGGGCGGATAAAAGGCTTGCCACCAACGAGGTAATCAGACGGATAAACGGCACGAACGAAGCGGCCGCCGCTTCCGAGGCCTGTCGTGTTTCGACGTAGAGAAAGACGGGTCTACCCGCCCCGTCCCGGTAGATCACGGCATCTTTGTCCAACTGTGAAACGGGTATGATGATGACCCAATCGACCTGATCGCCGAGGCTCTCCGCTTCGAAAACCCGCTTGTGCTCTTTCAACGACCAGATGTGAACGTCCGAAGGATTCGGCTTTTCCAGGTCAATCTTGGAAAGGAGGGTGCGGCTCGGGCGAAAGTCAGCCCGTGCATTCGGGTCGGGATTCAGGATTTCATATCCGATTCCTTCTTCGATCTGCTCAAGCCCGACAAATCCGCAACTGACGCCCTTTTGGCCGGGAAGTGCATTTTCCAGAAAAATCGAAGCACTGGTGAACAGTTGCGCGTCGTCGGTCCACCCCGTGAGAACCTGTTCCGGGAGATCTTTCTGCAGCAATTTTAACTGAAGGCGCAGGCTGTATTCGTCGAGCTGGGACACTTCGTCGTAGTCTTGTGTGGAAATCGAAGAATTCTCAAAGTCCTGCTCTTCATCCCCCAGCTTGGTATGGTATTTCTCGAGCGCTCCGGAAAGGTCGTCCGGCTCGAGCAGGCAGAAAAGAGCGGTGGTGCCTTTGGCTCCAATAACGACAAGGTCCCCGGGCTGCAACATGGCAGGCTCCTCGACGACTTCCCGGTATCTCGGGCGGTTCGCGGTGTAGAGGGCGTTTGGCGTGGAGCGGCCCGTCATGGCCGGCAGCCTCGAAATCCGTATCCCGGTGGGAGTCCGTGTTGCTTCGCAGTGATTCCGGCTCACCAATCGGTCGTTCCACGTGATTCGCAGGAGTTCGACGCGTTCGCCCTCCAGGGACTCGGGATTTCTTCCGATCCGCGCCGGGACTCCCTCTTTTACCGCGACTTCAGCCTTCGCGGTTGGGTCAGTGAGATCTACGGCTACGAGATACATACAATGAAGAGGCACAAAACGAAACCCGTCCGGGTTTCAGGTATTCAGGAGAGTTTGGATACTTTTGCGGATGATTGGTTCGATCATTTTTGCGGAATCTTCCACGGAGAGGTCCCGCTTTGATTCGAGGGAAAGCGAAGTCATGGATACATCGGAAATTCCGCAGGGGGTAATCGCTTCGTAGCCGCTGAGATCGCTGGAAACATTCAGTCCAAACCCGTGCATGGAAACCCATTTTCGAACGCCGACACCAATGGAGGCAAGTTTTCGATCTTCAATCCAAACCCCGGTGAGGCCTTCGCGACGGCAGGAAGAAATACCAAATTCCGCAGCGAATTCAATGAGGAAAGACTCTATTTGCCGAAGGTAGGTGTGAAGATCTTTTCCGTATTGATTGAGGTCCAGAATGAGATAGCCAACCAGTTGACCGGGGCCGTGAAAAGTCGCCTGTCCGCCCCGGTTCGTTTCCACGACAGGGAAGGGGAGGTCGTCGGGATTCTTCAGGCTGGATCGGTCCCGGGTTCTTCCGATGGTGTAGACAGGTTCGTGCTCAAGCAACAGGGTTGTATCTTCGATCAAACCCTGTTGCCTTTTCACGACGAGATCCTCTTGCAGGGCCAATCCTTCGGAATAGCCGATTCTTCCGAGCCAGCGAAAGTCCATGGTCGAACGATCCGTCCTCAGGGAGTCTCGTCAACCGTTTCATCACGCTGATAGATTGGGAGTTGACGATAAGGAACGGTAAAAGACAGAACCATCATGGAAGTCCCGTAGGTGCCGCCGTTTCTCCCGTTGGACCAGGAGCCGTTGGACTGCTGCTTGGGAACGTATTCCCCATACATCCAATCGGCATATTGAGCCCAGAATCGGCCTCCCAGCTGAAACATGGCCTGGGAATTGTAGTAATTGGCGTAGTATTCGTGTGCATTGTTCACGATTTTCTGCCGGTGCTGGAGCACGAAATCCCCGGCGCGGAAGGTGGATTCCGTTCCGTGAAATCCACACAGCTCAAGGCAGAGGAGTCCGCATCCGGTGAGCGTTTCCGCGTGACCCCAGGGATCGGTGTAGCCGAAGCGTCCCGACTCTTTGTCGTGGTTTTTCAAAACGTAGCCGACTGCATCGCCGATCGCTTCGTCGGGGACCTCGGCACCGTTCAGCTTTGCGGAGCGAAGAGCCATGAGCGCCCATCCGGAGCAGGAAAGATCCGAGTCACGGGAGTCGGGCTTGTAGCGCCAGCCTCCCTGGTGTTTGTCGTTTTTCGGCACGGATTGAGCCTCCAGAATGAGTTTGGTCGCTTTCGCGAGAACAGGGCCGAGTTTGTCCTGAGTCTTCGGGTCCACCATGCCGCTGCACTCGGAAAGAAAGAGCGTCGCAATGGTATGGGCATACATCAGTCCATGTCCCGAGTCGCCTTTGTCGAGCAGCCCGTTGCTGCGTTGGCTGTCGAGGACGTAGTTCATGCACCGGTCGAGATTTTCAGAGTATTCTCCGTAGCCCGGGGTATAGCCGGCCGAAAGGAAGGCCATTCCGACGAGAGAAACCACTCCGACGGAACGTCCGTAGGAGTCATTAAAAGTCCCGTCCGCGGATTGATTGGTCGCGAGATAGGCAAGTGCGCGGTTGACCGCCTGCTCAACGCCGGAGCGGTGCTTTTGAAAGACCGAATTCGAAAGCGCTTCATCGGCGCCCGCGGGACCGGCCTGGCAAATACCGAAAATGAGGAGGGTGGAGAGTAGCGTTCTCATTTGTCTTTTCCGGCTTCTTTCGCAATGACCTGAAAGTATCGGCCCACCAGTTCCCGGTACTCGGCAGGGAGTTCGGTTTCGATGGCAGTGGCGTTTCCTCCCACAAGTGCTCCGCGGAACCGGGCCCAGTCTTCGACGCTGATTCCGAGACGTTCGAGTTCCGGGGGAACCCCGCTTCCGTTTCCATCCGCTGTTTTCTGGCCCGTTTCGTTGAGGTTTTCGGAAGTCGGATCCCCGGTCAGATCCTGGGGCATCTGCTGGTTCTGCTGGCTTGGATCACCGGGCGGAGTGTTTCCCGGATTACCGAGCTTGGACATGGCGGCCTGAGCGATTTGCTTCATTGCGTTGGCCGCTTCCTGCGATTCCTGCGCTGCCTGCTGGGCATTTTGGGCCTGCGAGGACTCGGCCATTTCTTCAAAGCCGTTTGCGAGATCCTTGCTGTCGGCGATTCGATCATCCATGTCGGATGGCTCCAATCCATCCATCGTCTTTCCAATCGACTCGGACGTTTGACCCAGCGCTTGCGCCGCCTGGTTGAGGAAGTTCTCGGACTGGCCCTGCTCGCTCTGGCTTCGCTGCATGGTCGACTGGGCATCGGAGGAAAGTTCGCCCTGTTCCACTCGTCCCTGCTCCTCAGCCTGTGATTGTTGTTTCTGGGCATCGGCCAGTTGTTTGGACGCGTCGCCGGCCTTCTGGGAACCGCGATTGAGAGCCTGCTCGGCCCGGTCGGCTCCCGACTGCGCGCTTCGCTGGGACAGGTTTTTCAAAGCTTCTTCAAACGCCTGGGCTTCCGCCTGCAGGGAATCGGCCTCGGCGCTGAGTTGCTCTTCCATCAGGCTCAACGCTAGCTGGAGGTCTCCGTTTTTCACCGCTTCAATCTGCTCGGCAAGGGCTTCCTGTCTTTCCGCCAGCTCAGCGCTGGAAGCGGGAGCTTGGTCGGGTTCGGCGCCTTCCTGGCCCGCTTCTGCCTGAGCGCCCGCGGGGGCGGAAGGCTCACCTGCAGGGGAGGCTTCGTTTCCGGCAGCTTCAGTAGACGCCATCTCCTCGCCTTCCTGACCGGCAGGCTCGGCGGGGCCCGTCTCATCTCCACCGGCTTCGGAAGCATTGTCCTGCGGCATCGCATCGCCCGGGGATTGGGCGGCAGCCTCGGCCAGAGTATCACTCGCCTCCGATGCTGCCTCTGATGCGGCTGCGAGGTCTTCTTTCCCGAGTTGCTCGGCCGCCCGGGTCGCCTGCTCGGCCGCTTCCGCCAGTTGCTCGGCCGGGCTCTGGGCGGACGGGGTTTCGGACGCCCGTGTATTCTCTCCGGCTGCCTCGTCCGGGGCCGGATCGCCCGGTGAATCGGGGCTCGACTGCGGTTGGGTAGCAGAATCTCCTTTTTCACCGGCGGTCTGTTCCGCAGGATCGTTCCGGGCCATCTCTCCGGGGGTGTCCGGCTCGCTTTCGGAGGATTCTCCCTGAGGTGATTCCTTGGCGGTCGCTTCGTCCGCAGCCTCCTGAGCGGCTCTTTGAGTTGCCTCCTGAGCGAGTTGAGTCTGCTCTTCCTTGAGTCGATCCAACAGTTCCTTCTTGAGAGCCTCCTGTTTGGCTTCGTCCGCTTTAAGAGCGTCTTCGCTCAACTTCTTGAGTTCGTTCTGTTCCTGAGCCAGCGCCGCGGCCTCTTGCGACATTTGTTGTGCCTCCTCCTGCTGCCCTTCGAGAATTTCATTTAACGCGGCGGCATTGTCTTTCAGCATCTGACCGAGTTGTTGCTGCAATTGATTCTGCTCCGCCTGGAACTGGTTCATCTGCTTTTGCTGCTGCTGGTTCTGAGCCTGCTGCTGAGCCTGTTGTTGTTGGGAATCCGCCATTTCCTCCGCTTTCATCGCCAGTTCCTGCTGGCGGTTGGCGAGTTCGTTCAGCTTGGAAATAGTTTCGTAGTCCTCCTCCGCGTCCTGCATGGAACGGGCCAGTTTGTCGATCTCCCGCATCGCTTCCTCGACTTTCTGCCGCGCCTGGTTTGCTTCCTTGATACGTTCCTTTTTGCCGTCGGTAACCGGAACGAGGTCGGCTTTCTCCCGTGCCTCGGCGATGGTTTCGTTAGCCAACTCCCGGGCTTTGTCAGCCTGTTCCTGGAAAAGGCTCTGGTTCAACGCAGCAGCGACTTCGTCCAGCTTGTTACGGGCACTCTCAGTTCGTTCGGAAAATTCTTCGAGCCGCTCTCTCGCCTGTTGGCTGACCTCATCGGATCGACTGAGTTCCTGTTCGGCCCGTCGCATCTCGTCCCGAGCTCTTTGCAACTCACGCTTGGCTTCTTCCAGATTTTCGCGGACTTCTTTTCGTTGTTTCTCAATCGCCTGGTCGGCCAGAGATTTTGCGCTTTTGCTGACATTGATAAAGATCGTCTCACTGAAGCCAACGCCAGGTCCGTCATAGTCACCGGGCCGGTTGTCGCGCACACGGAGTTGCACTGCCAATCGTTTTTGTTCCGGGCGGAGATGGAGTGCCGGTAAGTTGAGAACTGCTTTTGCCTGGTAGGCTCCTGGACCCTGCATCGAAACGGGTGAGGGTTGCATTTGCTCGATCGAGTCGGTCGCGCCTTCGGGCGTAATCACGAGAGCGGCGTCGCCGAATCCGTAGTCTTCAATCACGTCCGCCGTAATCTGCAGGCTTTCCGTTGGCTTCAAGCTCAGTTCCCGAAGCGTCGGTTGAGTCAGTTGCACGGTAGGGGCTTTGTCGGGGAGGACTTCGAGCGGGTAGGAGACGGGTGCATTGGAAAATCCATCGACGTCGGCCAGTTCGAGATGCCAGCTGCCGTTCATTCCTGATTTCATCTCAAAATACCAGGTGAGCTGATTGCCCTCCACATCCGGCGCGGGAAGTTCGGTGGCCGAATTGATGATCAATTTGGAAGTCTGCACCGGCTTGTTCACCGTGGCTGTCACCGAAACGGCGGTGTGGTTGACCGCGCGGATTTCACCGGTCTGAGTGGATGATACGGACGTCGCAAGTCCGGTATAATCCGGGTAGTCATACCGAAGGGCGAGACTATCCACGGATGGCGGCAACACGGTCTCCACCTTGAAGTATCGACTCAAGGCTGAGCCCGCCCGAACGCGGTAGTCGAAGCTTTCTTCGACATTGGGAAAGGTCAGCGAAAAGCGTTTTGTTCCATCCTGCTCCTCCCCAATTAAAGTCATTCTCTCGACTGACTCGGTTCCATCAGCGAGAAGGCGCCGGATTTCAGCACGCCGAAGGCGCTTGTGCTGGATCGACATTTCGATCGAAACAGAGTCCCCTCTGGCGATGCGAATATCTCCGGGTTTGATGACAAGGGAATCGGCGTAGGCGTTGCCGATATCGAGATACGGAGCCAGCGCTCTCGTAATCAGAGTCCAGGACTGCTTCGGCCAGATCACGAGCGTCAGTGCCACGATCGAAGCGAGGACAACAGCAGCGAGGGCAAACTTGTTCGACTTAGCCGGTTTGAATTCGGTCTTGGGATCGACCAGCTCGACATCTTCGACTGCGGAATCGACGACGGCTTCGATCAGTTCCTCCGACCCGCGAATGGAATCGGGGTCATTGCTCGAAAGCAGTTCGACCGCGGTTGAAATGCGTTCCTGCAATTCGGGATGACGGATTTCAAGAATCCGAGCCATGTGCGTCAAAGTGAAACGGCGGGAGAGAGGGCGAAAGAGAAACCACCACGCGGCAACCCCTGTGATTGCTAAACCGGTCAGGCTCAGGATCCACCGGGCCGTGGAGGAGAAAAGCGTGATCGTGGCATCAATCGCCATGATCGCGAGAAGGCAGGCCAGACCCACCGCCAGGGTCGCAAACAGGCCCCGGAGGAAAAGAAGTCGCCGGATTCGCCGGATCATGGAATCCAGCTTGTTAAGAATCGGTTCCGGCAGTTGGCCAAAGGCAGCTTCGAGAGTGCTCATACGTTTACTTTCCGTTGATTATACCAGACCGCTGCGGCGGCGAAGAATCCATTCGGTGGTTATGAATCCAAGAAAGGTGAGAAGAAGCGGCCATGTATCCCAGAGCGTCACGTTTCGTCGTTCGGTCAGGGTTTCTTTGGGTGCGCCGAAAGAGTCGAGCAGCGTTTCCAGTTGATTCAGCTCCGCAACCCGTCCTCCGGTCAGGGTGGCGGAACGGTTCAGGAAGTTTCGGTCTGCGGTGAGCTCTGCCAGCTCGACGGGATTTCGCGTCGTTACGACCAGAAATTGAGTTTCGATGGATTCAGGCCCGTCCGGAAAGGAAGCAACCCCGGCGTCGACACTTTCGCCGACGAGCTTGAGTTGGTACTCACCTTCGTCCCTCAGCCCTGAGATGCTGGTTTCGTAGACGCCGGAAGAGTCGGTGCGATAGCTCAATTTCTGACGGGAAATTCTTTCGTCATCCTTCCACACTTCTACTTCGATCTCTGCGTCCGTCACGGGGCGACGATTCTCATCAAGGACTTTTGCGGACACTTCAACCGGATCGTTCGGCGTGTAGGTGAGCCGATCTGATCCGAGGCGAACGAGTTCGTTTCCGGAACGAAGATTTTCCCCGGCGCCCCAGCGGGTCACTTGTCCCCAGAATCGGTGGTGGTAGGTGTCGCCGACGCCGTAGCGAAGTCGCCACGTTTGATCAAAGTTCAACATGAGCACTTTACCGAGTCCTGCCCGAATCGTGGAAATGAGAGCGTTGTCCTTCTCGATTTGTTTGCGGTTGGCCAACTGCTCCAGCGCGGCTTCGACAGATCCGGGCGAGCCATCCGGGGACGCTGCCTGATTGATTCCCGGGGAACCGACCGGTCGCGCATAGGCAAGCACTTCCGCGGTGTCTTTGACTCCGTCGTGGGCAAATCTCCAGCGCATCGGCTGGAAGTCCGCCCATCGTTCCAGATTGAGCGCTCGACTGGTGGATTGCGAGGTGACGGCGTGATTTTGTCCCGGCCCGGTCAATTCAATGTGGAAGGCCGGCTCCGGACTTTCCAGTTGGACTGAGGTCCTGGGCGTGTAACTGATGGGGAGCAGGTTTTGCAGGGTTTCCTGTTCAATTCCGTGAGGCATGTGACGTGCGCCGGCGATGCAGACGAGCATGGCGCCGCGGCGGGTTACGGTTTCTTCGATGGCGGCCCAGTCTTCTCTGGTCAGGGCGGAAGGGGAGACGTCTCCCAGGATGATGACGTCAAAAAGTCCCCATTCATCTGCGTTCGCAGGAAGCGATGTGGCTTCGGCCTCTCCGAAGGGGCGGGTCGCGCTGGCGGCGACCGGATCGGCCTTCCGGCCCCGATGAATCTCATCCGGGTTGAGGAGGACGTATTGCAGATGCACGGATTTATCGCGTCCGTAGAAGAGGTTTCTCAGGTAGCGGAATTCCCATCGGGGATACCCGTCGACCAGTAGCACATTGGTCCGGTCGTCGGTCACCGCTACTTTAAAATTCCAATCGTTGTTGTTTTTGAAAATCTCCCGGTCATCCGGTTGGAGCCTGATCTGGTAGTCGAGAATTCCTTTCTCCTCCGGGCGATGGACAAAGCGAAGTTCGGTCCGAAAGCTCACATCGGTCACGTCGATTTCGATCGTGTCGGCGACTTCACCGTTGCAGAAAAGTTCCGCTTTCACTTTCTGTCCGAGCAGTCCATCGAGTTTGGCTTCGGCTGCGACGATGACCCGGTCATCGAGGTAGATCGATTCAGGAGCCTTCACATTGAGGAGGGAGATGTCGACGGGGCCGAGCTGTCCTCCGATCGGAACCGCCGATAGAGGCGTATTCTGAACGGCGAGTTGGCGGAGGCTGTCTTCGGGCAGGGCTCCTCCGTTGTGTCTTCCGTCACTGAGGAGGAGCACCCCGGCCAAAGACTCGGGTGCCGTGTTTTCGAGAACATACTCCAAGGCACCCGTGAGATCGGTTTGCGCGTTTTCCGGCTCCGCCCCCATCTCCCCGGTCCAGGAAACGATCTCTTCCCCGTCGCCCATTGCGATCTGGGTAACCTCCCGCGCGAAGCGGAAAATGCGGAGATTGTAGTTTTCGCGGAGCTGGCTGAGTAGGTTGCCCCGGGCCGTCTCCCCGGATTCCGACAATGGGTTGGGCGGTTCCGTTGCGAGGACTTCACGGGAGAGAATTTCCCGTGCCAGTTCAAGACGAGGTGTGGCGGCAGCCTCCTGGATCTTCTGTCGTGCGGTTTCATCGAGGGAGACATAGAAAGATTCGTCTGCCTTGGCGGAAGTCTGCTCCAGTGTGTCGGTGATGCCTTTTAATTCAGTCAGCGCGACTTCGAGTTGCTTGAGTAGCTCCTCCGCGTTGCCGCTTTCGGAAGCGGTTTTCGCCGCGGCAATGATACGGGAGAGTCCGTCGCGGCTTCGTTTCAGATAGTCATCAACGCGGGATTTGGCTTCGCCGGGAAGAGAGGTCGATTGGATGTTTGTCAGGGTTCCGGTGAGCGCCGTATTGGCTTCCGTGATCTCTGTGAAGAAAGCAGGAAGTTGAGCAGCGCGGTTCTCAAGGCCGGCCATTGCGTTGGGAGCCGATTTCATTCCGTTCAGCTCTTTTGAGATCCGGTCTGATAATTCGTTGGTGTAAGAGGAAACGGATTGAAACGCGGGGCGATCCTGGGCGGCACCGACTTGAAGGAGTTCGGCGCGATCCAAAGTCTCGGAGGAGGAAAGTCGCTGATCGGAGAGCAACATCGAGTCGGACTCATCAATCAAGATGGCGATTTCCCGGTCAATTTCACGGGACTCAAGGAAGGATCGGACCGGTTGTGCGAGAATCAGAATGAGAATGGCAAGGGCCCCCAAACGAAGGGCCAGGAGCCAGCGCCCGCGCACCGGTTTGACGAGGGTTCTCTCAAAATTGTAAAGCAGCACAAGGAGTTCGGCGGCGAGGGCTCCTCCCATGACCAGCACGAGCAGAGGCCACGAGGTGGCCAGAGACAGGAAGGTGCCGAGAAACTGCAGCGTGAGCCAGATGGCGAGACCGGCGAGGACGAGACCGGCTGCGATCCAGAGCGGTGCAAGTTGAGGGAAACGCCGGCGGACAACCAAAGTGATGATCCAGAGGAGCAGGGCCGTGAGAGCACCCACCGCAGCGAGAGCAGGGCTCAGGTTGTTTACGAGATCGTCGCGGCTGTAGTCTTCCGGGTTCACGAAATAAAAGGGTTGTCAGGCTTTGCCCATTTTCACCAACTGATCGCGAAATGCGGTCGAAGGAGCGTCTTTGGACTCAAATTGAATGGTGATTTCTTCGCCCATCCGACGGCTGTGGGCAATCCATCGGGAAAGAGCGATTTCAATGAGAAGAAAGAGAAACGCTCCGATGGCCAGGTACTTCCAGAGTTCCTGACCGAACTGGTTTCCATTCAGAAACCCAATCAATTCCTCGAGCGTTTGCGGCTGGGAAAGGGTAACGAAGTTTGCGAGGAACGCGTAGTCGGACTCATTCAGCTTCACGAGGCTGCTCTCCGCAGCGTCCCGCTTCACGGTGAAGGGGATCTCCCTCGATTCCGGACGGAGGAAGTCGGAAAAGTAGGCAGCCTGATCATCCGGAACGGAAAGTCGATACAGGCCCGATGAAATTTCCCCCTGCAGCTTCAGCACCGAGCCGGATCCGGTGGAGGAAAGAGAGGCGGTCCGGGGGCGGTTTCCCGGGCCGATCACATCGTAACTGGACAGGGTGGATGGATTGCCCGTGTTGCCGGATTTTGCCGGCATCGTTCGAAAGTATTCCGGGCCAATCGCTTCGCGGGATCGGTTTTTCGTTTCCCAGAAAAGAACCACTTTGGCCTCGCCGTCACCCTCACGAAAGAGGACGCGGAAATCGTACCAACGGCTTTTCTCCAGCTTGGCGTTCACACTTCTTCTCCCTCCCGGGAATTTAAAATCCCCGATGCGTTTTCCATCGAGCCAGATTTCAGCGAAATCGTCGACGTCCATGGAAAAGGTGTAGCGATCTGACTCGGGCACTTGAATCGCGCCTTTCCATTCCACCTTGAAATTGTCGGCGGGAATTCCGGGGGCGGGGTTGCCGCCGATCCAGTTGAACTGAATCGCGTCGTCCTGCCTCGTGAAGGCCGGGGTCGAATCATTGTGGGAGGCGTAATAATTCCCGATCAGGCCCTGACCTATGGCACGACCACCATTGCTGGTGAGGCCGATCGAGACTTCCCACCCGGGATCGAGATTGAGTTGATACGCGGCCGGATCAGCAAGGTGATAAACGAGCTCGTGCAAGAAGGGGAGGAAGGCCTGCCTCGTCACGAGGTTCCCTGCGGAAAGATCCAGGGGAACGCTCATCAGCGCAACCTGGCCCGCTCCTGCCTCGCGAGTGGTGAGGAGAATATCTCCATTGTTGAGCCTCGCTCCAATTGCCGTTTCGCTGCCCATATCCTCCGGAACCTGCTGGCTTCGGTAGCTGGAAAACGCGGTGGAGGAAAAATCACTCTTCACCGGATCGGCGATTTTTGCGAGTGCCGGATGAGTCAGGGTCTGAGCCGAAGGGCTGAAAGAAGCAGTTCCTTCGGCAACGGTGGCTGCGGGTGCCAGAACAGCGGGCAGGAATGGCGTGTCGTCTTCCCGTTTCCAGCCGTTGTAGAAATCGGACTGAACCTTGTTTCCAGCCGTAATGAGAAGTCCGCCGCCCGCTTCGGTGAATTCGACAAGATCCCTCGCACTTTCCACAGGAAGTCGCGGAACATCGCCGAGGATCACGACATCATACTGCCCGAAATCCGTCACCGTCCCGATGTCGGGAGCGTCGATGACGAGAGGTTCCACGAGAAAGCGGATCGGATCCAGCGTCGGATCATAGTCCATGTTGAAGTCATCCGAGGCTTCGTCGCTGACACTGGGCCGGTTGCTTTCGAGGGAAGGATCCAGGGTGAGCGCCGAGGGTGCCAGCGCCACCGCAGCAAAAGCGGAAGCACGGTCGAAAGCGCGTGCCGAGGGTCTGCCGTCGACAATGAGCACTTTCAATTCATCCGCGACATTGGTGGCATAGTAGCCGGTGTTGTCGGTGGCGATATCGTCCTCCACCTCCAGGGTCGCGGAAAAAGAATGGGCACCCGGCTCCGAGAATTGATGGGCAAATTTGACCGACTGTTGCTCCCCCGGTTGCAGTTGTCCGAGGGACTGGTCCCGGTATTCGCGACCATCGTCGACGGAGAGAACGAGAGAGCCGGGAGTGACCGCTTCGTTCCCGGTGTTTTCGACAGTCACCGTCACCTCGACGGGGCGGTCTACGCCCACGATGTCGCGGGAGAGAATGACATCGGTCACGGCGAGGTTGCGGATGTATTCCGGAAGCGGAAGTTTCCGTAGCATGAGCTGTGGCTCGGAAGGAAGATTGCGAAAGGCATCGCGAAGAAAGTTCCAGCGACCGCTTTTCCCGATTTCCCATCCGATGTTCTGCTCGTCGGAAAAGAGCACGATTTGCTTGGCCGGATTGTCTCCGCGGGCAAGGCTCAGGGAAGCGAGGGTAAAGGCCTGGTAGGTGGCCATGGCTCCGTCCAGTTCGACGAGGTCATCGAGGGCCGCCTCCAGTTCGGCACGGTCGGTTGTCGGATCGAGAACGACACCGGTGGGAGAGGGGCCTCCGAGGATGATGCTGAAAGCGTGGCCTCGCGGAGCCCGCTTGATGAGGGTGCGGGCTTCTTCGACGGCTCGATGAAAGTTGCTTTCGCCATGCGAAGCCACCGACATGGAAGTCGATCCGTCGATGATGACAGCGATGTCCTGGCGGGAACCGGGAGTGAATCGGGAAAGGTTCAGATACTTTTCGAAAGCAACCAGTCCGACGCAGGCGAGAAGGAGCAGAACGGACAAACCGCCGATCCATCGCCGCCACTTTGGTTCCTCGTGAAGCACGACCGCAACTCCAATGCCTACGACTGCGATCAGAAGAAGCGGCAGGATCACAATCCAGGGAATTGTCGATCCGGGAGGAATGAACGGACGCGCCAGCGCGAGGGCGAGCAAGCCGACAAGAAGGCAGCGGGTCGCCATGAGAAGCGCTTCCTCCAATTGAATGCGCCGGTTCCGGATCGCGAGTGACTCCAACAGAAAGCTCATCGCTCCCCAGTCGACGACACGGCTGGACCTGCGATTCAGCAAGTGAATCACAATCGGAATAGAAATACCGAGGGCGCCGAGAAGTAGAATGGTATTGAGGAAAAGCACGTTGCTGAGAAGGGCAGGGAGGGGGCTCAGGTTTTTCTCTGGGAGAAATACGTGAAAAGAGCTTCGGGGACAGGTGTCTTTGTGTTGATGGGAACGTAGTCGGCTTCCATTTGGCCGCAGGCCAGTTCGATGGATTTCAAGTGACTGGATACCCGGTCGAGGTACGATGCGCGAATTGTCGAAGGATCGATATTGAGCCGCCGTCCCTCGACTTCGAGGCACTTGAAGTCGTCAAACTTCTCGAACGGAAAGCTGAGCTCCTCTTCGGCCATGAGATGGAACACGACGAGTTCGTGATTCTTGAATCGGAAGTGATGCAGCGCTTCCTTGAGCGCCTCGGCATCATCAAAGAGATCGCTGATCACGATGACCAGACCCCGGGAGGGGATACGTTCGGCGATTTCGTGAAAGGTTTCCGCACAGCGGGTATCGTCTCCCGGCTCGGTTCCGGCAAGCTCTTCCAGAATGGCGCGCACCTGGCTTGGCTTTGCGGTGGGACGGAGATAGGTGTTGATCCCATCGGCGAAAGTGACCAGCCCTACTGCATCCTGTTGGCGGATGAGGAGGTAGCTCAAGGCGGATGCGAGGTAGCGGGCGTATTCGAATTTGGAAAGATTGTCTTTTCCCCCGAGTCCGGTTGCTTCCTCCCCCCGGTAGTTCATCGAGCCCGACGCATCGACCAGGATGGTGACGCGCATGTTGGTTTCTTCGATGTACTGCTTGATGTAGTAGCGGTCACTCTTTCCGTAGACCCGCCAGTCCAAATTTCTCAAATCATCTCCCGAGACATATTGCCGGTGCTCCGCAAACTCGACCGAGAAGCCTTTGTGCGGGCTGGTGTGGCGCCCGTTGATGGTTCCCTCTTTCGCGCTTCGCGCCAGAAATTCGAGACGCCCGATCATCTGGATGATCTCTGGCGGCAGGAGTTCAGAGAAGGAGGGTTGCGTGGATTCCGACATGAGGAGGGGGAATCAGGAAATTAGATTTCGAGATCGGCACTCGGCTGAAACTTGTCGATCAGCATGTTGACGATTTCATCGCTGGTCACCCCGGCTGCTTCTGCATTGAAGGTCGTCAGGATCCGGTGACGAAGTACGGGAAGGGCCACCGCGCGAACGTCCGCGGTCGTCGTGTGGTAACGGCCCTGGAGAATGGCACGTGCTTTCGCGGCCAGGATGAGATAAATCCCGGCACGAGGCCCGGCACCCCAGCTCACCATTTCGCGAACGAAGTCAGGGGCATCATCTGATTTCGGTCGCGAAGCCCGCGCGATCTGTGCTGCATAGGTGACAACGTGGTCAGCCGCAGGAACGCGGCGCACCACATTCTGTAGCTTGATGACCGTCTCACCGGTAAGCTGTGTTTCGATATTGGCTTTATACGTTCCTGTAACCCGTTTGATGATGTCTTCCTCTTCCGTAGCGCTCGGATAGTCGACGCGAATGTTGAACATGAAACGGTCGAGTTGGGCTTCGGGGAGAGGATACGTTCCCTCCTGCTCGATCGGGTTCTGAGTCGCGAGAACGAAGAACGGATCCGGGAGGGGGTAGGTCTCTTCTCCAATCGTAACGTGATGCTCCTGCATTGCCTCAAGAAGAGCAGCCTGCGTTTTGGGCGGAGTCCGGTTGATCTCGTCCGCCAGAATCATATTGGCAAAGATGGGGCCGCGCACGAATTTGAAGATCCGTTTTCCGGTGCTCATGTCCTCTTCGAGAACTTCGGTTCCGGTTATGTCAGCCGGCATCAGGTCAGGTGTAAACTGGATTCGCTTGAAGCCAAGATCCAGCACTTCGGAAAGGGTCGAAACGAGGAGTGTTTTCGCAAGGCCGGGAACACCGACAAGAAGCGCATGAGAGCGGCAGAAAATCGAGATGAGGAGTTGCTCAATGACTTCTTCCTGACCGACGATGACGAGATCAAGCTGTTGCTTCATCGCCTCGTAGGCCTGCTTCAGTTCTTCGATGACTTCCTTGTCCGAACTTCCAAGTTCAGCTTCCGATTCTGTTGCCTGCGGGGATGCCGTATCTGCCATGATTTCTTTCGGTAAAATTTGGGGCGGGTTTCGTCCCGCGCTCCAGTCTTTCTAAAGATTACGCCGACCTTAAGCCAGCCCGATTCCCTCTGTCGAATCCGATTTTCGCGTGATGGCGTTCACATTGCCGCCCGATGGTACGACCCGAAAGGGCTAAGGAGGCTGATTACGGCATCGAAAGCGCTATTTTTCCTCCATCATCACCTCGATTTTTTCGATGAGGATGGTGAATTCCGAGCCGGTATCGTCCCCATCGGCAAGGATCCAGATACCATGGGCTTCAACCGGGGCATCGAGCTTTCCGGGGAGGAGAAAAGAGCCGTCCTCATTTGGAGTGGCCACGATTTCTTCTTCGAAAAGGGAGACATTGGGGTTGGTTCGCTTTTTTCCGAGCCAGTCCTTCCGGGGGAGGAGGTGAAAGCAGTGGATCGAAGCCACACCGGAATCGCCGGAGCTCACCAGCGTCTCCAGTTCTTTGATCCATCCCGCCGCGGCCAGTTTTTGCAGTGGATTGAGCCTGCGGTCCCCTGTTTCAATGATGCCAATCCGGAGAAGGGCACCGTCCGGAGCCGATTCCCATGTTGCTTCCGGACTCAGATTCAGGGTTCCCTCGCTCCGGCCCCGAGCGGAAACTGACTGGACCATTTGGGGCTCGGGAAACAAATAGAGAATGGGAGAGGCGGACTTCGATACCCGGATTTCCATCCCCGGATCTAAGAAAGAAACCTCGTTCGAGGCGACGCCGTCAAAAGAGAGAGATTGCCACTCCGAATTTGTCCCGAGGGAAAGGACGGACGCAGTCAGTGTGAAAATCGCGAGCAGGTAAGGCATGGGCTGGGCTGGACGTTTCGAAGCGCTAAGCGAAACGGTGCAGGAGGGCGTGTTTGTTGCAAAAAAAGTAAGGCAACTCAGAAGCGATCCACTCGAATTGCAACGGGACTTTGTGGGAAGACGATTAAAAACGAGAGAGGCAGGGCGAGAACGGCGGCAATCCTGACTCGAATATGAAAATTTGAACCTTTCCCCAATTCAGGCTACCAAGTTGAGTGCCTTCGCGTGAACAAAGCCGGAGGCCGCACCTTCGTGGTTCAGTCCACGGCAGAGAGAAGTCCTGATAACTTAGAAACCGATCCCAATTGATCCCATGAAACATCTCGCTCTACTCCTTTTCGCTGCTCTCGCAGCCGGTTCCGTGCTCGCCGCTCCGGCGGATGAGAAAAACCCCGATGCAGAAGTCATTCCCGACAATGTGGAAACGGCTACTTTCGGTGCTGGATGCTTTTGGTGTGTGGAGGAATTCTTCCACCAGACCCCGGGTGTTGCGTCAACTCTTTCGGGTTACATGGGGGGCACCAAGGAGAATGCGATCTACGACAAGGTGAAAACAGGGAGAACGGATCACGTTGAGGTCGTTCAGGTGTATTTCGATCCCAAAGTCATTCCATTCGACAAGCTGCTCGATCGCTTCTTTGAGCTGCACGATCCGACCACTCTAAACCGCCAGGGCTACGATCGGGGGACGCAGTATCGCTCCGTTGTTTTTTATCATGACGAAACGCAGAAGCTCGCGACGGAAAAGAAGATCAAGGAACTCACCGAGGCCGGGAAATATGAAGATCCGATCGTCACTGCGATCGAGCCGGCTGACGAATTTTACCTCGCGGAGAAAATTCACCAGAACTACGCCCGTCTTAATCCCGACAATCCCTATCTCCAAAATGTCCTTTTTCCCAAGTTGAAGAAGCTGGGCCTGAAGATCCCGACAGCGGGTGGTCAGTGAGGCCCGGGAGATCCGGACACCGTCCTGCGAAGGCGGCAAAGGTAGCCGCGCTCGCGAGAGCGTGGGCAGGGGGGGAAGCCCGGGCAACCCAACAGGGTCAGGTCGCAGGCACAACGGGGTTGATTGTCTTTTCACAAAGCTTTCACCCGCATTTCATGTTCGATTCATACCTGATTCACATCTGCCCGGCAGGGTGGGGGTATGAATCAACCGGAGACCGCCCGCTTTGCTGACCTTCCGTCCTTCGACGAACTGATCTGGTTCGGAAAGACCCAGGTTCTCGCATGCCTTTTCGGAGTGCTGTTTCTGGCCGGCCTCATGGTGACACGTTCCTGGCTGCCGGATGGTGCTCTCTCCCGCTCCGACCTGCTGTTTCTCTATGCCATTTTTCTCCAGGCGGCTCTGATCGCATTTCGCCTGGAGCACAAAGACGAGGTGGTCGTGATCTTTGCCTTCCACATTCTCGCGACTGCGATGGAGTGGTTCAAAACCTCCCCGGCAATCGGGTCATTGTCCTATCCCGACGAAGGCGTGATTTTTCGCATCTATCAGGTGCCCATGTTCGCGGGGTTTCTCTATTCAGCAGTTGGAAGCTACATTGCCCGTTCGTGGCGGCTCTTTGAGTTTCGGTTCTCCCGATATCCGCCCGTCTGGACGACGGTGATTCTTGCCGTCCTCGCCTACGCGAACTTCTTTACGCATCATTTCACCGACGACATACGATGATCTTGATCGCAGCTTCGGTAGTCCTGTTCGGTCGCTGCACACTCACGATTCGAACCGGGGCGCGCGATCGAAAGCTGCCCTTGCTTCTCGGGCTTGGATTCGTCGCCCTCGCGATTTGGGGCGCCGAAAATATCGGAACCTATGCCCGGGCGTGGATGTATCCGAGCCAGAAAGATGGCTGGGAAATGGTTTCGGTCCAGAAATTCTGGGCCTGGTATCTGCTCATGATCCTCAGCTTCGTGCTGGTTTCTCTAGTCCGATTTCGTAGGAACGAACCGGAGAAACGCAACGAACGCAGCCGGAGCGATGAGGAAATTCGAAGAGCGGTCTACTGAAGTTTCCGCAGTTTCGCTTTTAGCACCCTTACTTTTTTGGCGAGGCGTCTTGCTTTCCCGACCTGACCCTTCCTTTTGGCCTGTTTCGCCGCTTTTGTGAGCTTCTTGATCTTTTTCTTCAGCGAGGCGATCAGGGCGGAATTGTCGACGGAAGGAGGATTGTCATTGATCAGTTGTCCGCGGATTTCGCCTGAACCCACGGTGCTGGTGTGGATATTCAAATACCAACGGCTATTGATCAGAGCTGATCCCTGTCCGGCAGAGATCGAAACCGATCCGCTATTGGGGTTGTCCGTAGGCGTCGTCACGCCAACTTCGACGCCGGCACTGGAACCGGGGGCAGCAGGTCCGTGGAAATGGGCATTGTTTACCGAACCGGAAAGACCTGAATAGGAATAATTCCATGAAAACGTGCCGGTTACGTCGTCATAGCTTGCTGTGCCGCTACCACTACCCGAGCCGGTGGAAGTAGAGGCCTGACCTACCGTGAGATTGATCGTGAAAGTATGCGTGGTGGCAGAGGCGGAAGAAGCCAGAAACGCAATACTTGCGAAGCCGGAAACGATTAATTTGGTAAGTTTGTTCATAGAGATTCGGTAATTTGATTGCTGAGATCAGGCAATCGACTGAGCGTGACGATGTAAACGCAGAAGACAAGGATAAACTCACCTGTTTCTGGGATCGCTGATGCACCCCGACGGAGCCCGGGAGGGGAATGCGACCGGGCGGGAAATTCCCTCGCCCGCGTTACGGAATCGGTGGTAGGCTTTCTTCCTCGAATCATGAACGGGTCGACTCTCCCCCTGGTTTTCGTTACCCTGCTCTCGGCAGGAGGTATTTTCGCAGACGAAGACTTGTTTTCGCGTTTGCCTGAGGAAGCGAAGAAAGGGCTTCGCGAAGGGAATGCCGTTGTCCTCGAGCGCCGCCCGGACGAGACCGCGGAGATCGACAAGCGTTTTGTGACGATGGCAAAACTCCTCACCGGAACGCGGTCGTTGATCTGGGAGGTCATCCATGACAAGGAGGACGCAGAGAAGTTTCTCGATGGAGTTCTGGAGTCGAAAGTTCTTGAGAAGGGGGAGAACGAAATTCTTGTCGCGCAGAAGACCCACGTCGGCGGTCCCAAGGGGGCCTATCGATACACTCTTCGCCACAAGTTGGAGCCGATGAAGCGCGCCGACTTTTCCTTTGTCGAAGGGGAAATCAAAAACGTGCTGGGGAGCTGGTGGATCTATGAAGCACCCGATCCGGAAGTGATGCTCGTCGTCTATTCTCTCCACATCGATCCGGGTGTGTTTGCCCCGCAATTTGTCGTGAAGCGGGGAATGAGAAAAACGATTCCGGCGACTCTCGCTTCGATTCAGAAAGAGGTGACGCGGCGTCAAAAAGAGAGAGCGTCCGTTGGCGGGTAACATTTTGCTATGAACCGGATATCCCTTCCTGTGAAACATTTGCTACTCCTGATTGCTCTCGCCGGGGCACCGGCCTTCGCTCTCGAATACGAGAAGGATATCATGCCGATTTTTATTGAGAAGTGCTCGGATTGCCACAGCGACTCCGGGAAAGTGAAAGGAGGCTTGAAGCTGGACGATCCGAAGCATCTCTCCGGGCGTCTCGGGAAAAATAAGCTGGTGGTTCCCGGGGACTGGGACGCGAGCTATCTTTTTGTAACGCTCTTTCGACCGGAAGGTGACGACGATGCCATGCCGCCGAAAGGAAAGGGCGAGCGACTCACGCCGGAGGAAGTGGTTCTCGTCCAGCGCTGGATTTCCGAAGGCGCGGAGATTCTCGGCGAGAAGGGCGAAAAGGGCCCGATGCCGAAGCCGGGCGAACCGGGCTACATCGAGACCGGGGATTCGGAAAGCGAGGGAATGCCGGCGGCTCCTCAACCACGCGAATGGACGAACCGGGAAGGAAAGTCCATCACTGCGACTCTGTTGGGGGTCGAGGGGGAAGTGGCGTTGCTGCGGTTGGCCAATGGGACGGTCTATCGCTATCCAATCGAGAATCTTTCGGAAGAGAGCAGGGCAGGGCTGAAGTCAGGTGACTAGCCTTCACTTTCCATTCACCCCCAGCTCGCAGGATCGACGCCGTAGTAGTCCTGCAACTGTTCGTAGAGATCCGGATGCGCCTTTTTCAGATCCTGCGCCTCTTCGTAAAACGTTTCTGATGCCACGGCAAAAAATTCGGCGGGATTGGTCGCGCCGTAAGGATCAATGAGCGGTTCCCGTCCCCGTCGTCGATCGTTCACTTCCTCGACAAGCTCTTCATAGTTCCGCTCGAAAACTTCGGCCCATTGGCGGTAGGCGTCGCGGCTTCGAAGGATGGGGACACCGTCGGCAGCACCGTTGACCTGGTCCAGTTGATGCGCAAATTCGTGAATGGCGACGTTCATCCCGTCGTCGTCGTTCTTCGCGCCGGCAACGACACTGTCCCACGAAAGGATGACGGAGCCACTGTTCCAGGACTGGCCGAGCATGGATCCGTCGTCTGCTTCCTCCGATACTCCGAAACGCCGACGACCGAGATCGCGAAAGGCGCCGGGGTAGATGAGGATCGACTGGAGACGGGGGTAGAATTTATGTTTCGGCAGCTTCACAAGCAGCAGCGCAGCCTGAAGGCAGACGAGGGCTTTGACTCTTTCTGTAATTTCCGGAAACCCTCCACAGGCTTCGAAATTTTTCTCCTCGGCCAGTATCCTCGCAATTCCACCCAGTTGGTTCCGGAGATCCGAAGGAAGTTCGTTGTAGCGGGGGAAGTCTTTCCGGATCACGGTCTCCCACTCTTCAGGGAGCGGCGAATTCATAAGGTGCCGCCGGCGTCTCGCTTTGCGTGAACTGTACCAGATTCCGAGAAGGAGCACGAGACCCAGACTCAGGAACGTCGTCACGAAAGGTTCCATTCCGAATTCTAGGAATCGAAGGGGCTGTCGCTGAACTCGAACGCCTCGTTTCGGTCGTGGAGGATGCTGATCAAATAACCGGCCGGCAGAAGAATAACCCACTGCCCCTCCTGGTCTCGAGCGAGGGAGCATCCGGAAGGAAGCGTCAGGTCCGGCGGGTCGAGGCTGGCCGCTTCTTCCGGGGCCTCCTTTTGGCGGGCCCACTGGACAGCGTTCCAGGGGGAGCCTTCAAGACGGCATTCCACATTGTATTCATTCTCGAGACGCGCTTTCATCACCTCGAACTGGAGGGGGCCGACGGCTCCGAGAAGAGGAACCCGTTGCGCGCTCCCGTGAACATCGTAGGCCTGGGCCACGCCTTCTTTGAGCAACTGTTCGATGCCGGAACGGTAGCGTTTGATATTCGCCGTATCGCTGTTGAAAAGGTAGGAAAAACACTCCGGGCGGAAGCGGGGCATCTCGTCGTAGCGGATCTTTAAGTCGCTCGTCAAGGTGTCACCTATGAGGAAGTCGTAGTTGCCAACGAGGGCAAGAATGTCACCGGCATAGGCTTCGTCGAGCGTCTCGCGATCCTGACCAAACAACTTCTGAGCATTTCCCAGGCGCACTTTCCGCCCGGTCTTGGTATCGGTGACCTGCATGTCCCGCTCAAAGATTCCCGAGACAATCCGAACGAAAACAGCCCGGTCGCGGTGGCGGGGATTCATGTTTGCCTGGATCTTAAACACGAATCCGGAAAAGGCATCGTGATGAGGATCAATGGGACCGTCGATCGAATCACGCGCGGCGGGCCCGGGAGCGAGTTGGAGGAAACGCTCCAGCATGAGCTGCACTCCGAAATTGTTCATCGCACTTCCGAAAAAGATCGGCATTTGTTCGCCGCGCATCACTTTTTCCACATCGAGTTCCTCTGTTACTCCGTCGAGCAGATCAATTTCCTGTTTCGCCGCTTCGTGGATTTCGGAGTCGATCGCCTCACGGACCTTGTCGTCATCAATTCCACCGACAGAGAGCGGTGCCTTGAAAGAGCCGTGCGGAGTTCTCTCAAAAAGATTCACCTCGTTCGTCTCCCGGTTGAAGATGCCCCGGAAGCGGGGGCCGTCTCCGAGTGGCCAGTTCAGGGGGACGGGGGGAAGCCCGAGAACTCGCTCCAGTTCATCGATCAGCTCAAGGGGGGGGCGTGAGGGACGGTCCAGTTTGTTGATGAATACAAAGATGGGGACGCCGCGTTTTTTACACACCTCGAAGAGCTTCAAGGTCTGGGCCTCGATTCCTTTACCGGCGTCGATGACCATGACCGCCGAGTCGACGGCCGAGAGAACCCGGTAGGTGTCTTCCGAAAAATCGTGGTGGCCGGGTGTGTCGAGCAGGTTTACGCAGCTGCCTTCATAGTCGAATTGCAGGACAGTCGAGGATACGGAGATGCCGCGCTCCTTCTCCATATCCATCCAGTCACTGGCGGTCGAGCTCTGGTTCTTCCGTGCCGTGACGCTGCCGGCGAGGTGGATGGCTCCTCCGTAGAGAAGCAGTTTCTCGGTGAGGGTGGTTTTACCCGCATCGGGGTGCGAAATGATCGCAAAGGTGCGGCGGCGATCAATTTCGCGCGCAGCAGCCGGAGGGACGGTTTTGGCAGTGGCTGTCAAAGGAATCTGAAAGGGGAAAAGGTTGTGCATTCTTACCCCGAGCCACTCCCGGTCGCAACGGCCTATTTTGCTCAGAGCAGAAGGAGAATAAGCCGCGACCGGTTCCGGGTAGCTGCGAGCGTGAGCGAGTCAGTCACAAAGCATCCGCCCCTCAACCGCGTGCATTGCGGAGAATGCCCCTCCCGCTCCACCGCAACCGATTTCAGGTAGCTGCGAGCGTGAGCGAGTCAGTCGCAAAGCATCCGCCCACTTGCCGGGAACAAACCGACCTGCAAAATCAGTCGGAAGGCTCCTCTACTTCAACTCCATCAAATACCCGACCAGATCCCGCAGTTCTTCGGGCGACAGAGTTTGCTCCAGTCCGGAGGGCATCAGGGACGTTGGAATCTCAACCAGCGACGCGATCTCGCTGCGGGGAACGGTGTGACGCTGACCCGCAGGGTCGATCACGAGGACGGAAGCGGCGCTCTGGCTTTCAATCAAGCCGACCAGGGAGGGAAGGTCGTTTTTCCGCTTCACTTCGAAGGTATTGAAATCCCGGGCGATCGATTCGTTGGGATAAAGGATGGATTCGAACAGGTCCTTTACCGATCGGATTCGTCCTATCGTGGAAAGATTCGGACCGACGTTGCCACCTGCCTCTCCGATGCGGTGGCAGACGACACAGGAACCTTTTCCGCTATCAAAGACGACTTTTCCCTTTTCGGGGTCCGCACCTTTGAAGTCAGTAAGGAGGGTTTCAATTCGCTCGCTTCGTTTGCTGTTCTCCTCCTCGACTTCGGCCATCTTTCTCTCCAGCTCAGGAGAGACGGCTTCGGGATAGGGCCGCAGAACCTGACGGATGCGATCCAGATTGAGGCTCGCGAAAGCAGGTGATTTTACGAGTGCCCCGGAGTAGGCCGCGGCCTCGTCAGCGTTTCGAATGCTTCGGAACAATTCCATCATCGCCGGGATTTCGACGGGTGAGAAGTAGTTCGCCTTTTCGGCCACTTGAAGTCTTCTTTCGACAGTGAGACGGGCTTTGGAGAGAATCGCAATTGCCTGGGAGCGGACGTTGGTGTCCGTCTCATCAACGAGGATATCGAGAAGGAGTTGAAAGGCGGCTTCGCTCAGGACGGAGCCCGGTTCGGCGAGGGCCTGCGCCGCACGAAGTCGGGCGAGGCGGGGCAGGGAGACATCATCCCCGATCGCAGTCAGTTCGTCGGTAAATTGACTCCCCGGGTGGGCCGCGAGAACTTGCAAGGTCAGATCGCGAAGTTCTGCGGTCGCGTCCGGCTTCAGGTTGGCTGCGAGGACAGGTTCCCATTCGGGAGTGATGGTGACCACGGTCGATTCCGACAACAGCTCCAGAGCCAGTTTCCGGAGATCAGGATCTTCGGAGGAAAGTAAAGAAGTTAGAAAATCCAGGATCGGAGGCGCGTCCGAAAACGGAGGAACGAGGGAATGCAGCGCGGCGATCCTTGGCTCATTGAACTCGTTGTTCCAGTCAAAGAAGCGGTTCGCGATGGCGGCATCCCACTCATGATGAGCGGCACCAATATCGCTCGCGGTCTTTCGCAGAGCGGGGTCTTCCGCGTCGAGGTGGGGCAGAATGTCGAAGACTTCGAGCGGGGAGTCCGACATTTCGTTTAGAGCGCGGAGGACACCGGAAAGGGTTCGTGGATTCTCAGAACTCAGCCCGCTTCTGGTGCGCTCGACGTCGTCGATTTCGATGAGGGCGTAAATGAGGGAATGCTCTAACATTCGGTCATCGGTCACTCTTCCGAGCCGTCCGAGGATGGCTCCAATGGCACGAGTCTCGGCCATTCTGCCCAGAGCGACGGCCGCCTGCCGGGCGACGGCCGCTTCATCCGACCGTACGATTCCGGCGAGGGCACCGGTGATGGTCTTGTTCCGTTCCAGCTCGATTTGACGCTCAGCCGGTTGGTTGGCGGCCACCGATTGCCAGTTGCGGGTGACACTGATCGCATTGCAGGCAGCCTGACGAACCGACGGGTCGGGGTCGATCAGGGCCTCATAAACCAGGTCGACGGATTCGGAGAATCTCAGCTTGGCGAGCGTCCAGACGGCGTTCCTGCGTGCGGTGGCAGTGGATTGCTTGTTGCGCAGGATTCTCCGAAGTTCGGGTATGGCAGGATCTCCGCGCCCGGCCAGTTCAAGGCTCGCTCTTTCGCGGAGCCAGAATTCTTTGGCGTCGAGAAGGCCGGAAACCGCTTCGCTAGTCAACTTCTCCCAGTTGGGGTAGTCGGGTGCCCGATAGGGCTTGCCCGCGAGAGAGATTCGATAAATACCTCCACTGACATCGGGCTTGGCAATGTGCGAGGTGGGACATCCGATGCGGAACCAGCCTCCCGTATCGATCGCGAGAATGTCTCCGTTGTGATCCTCCATCACGTCGGTGAGATGCGCGTCCGGGCTGGTTATTTCCAGAATCACTTCCGTTCCTGAACTCAGAAATCCGGCTCCATTTTCTGTCAGGCGTGTCCGGGTGATTTTTGAGGTGTTGAAGTGGGAAACCAGCCATTGGTCCTCCCACTCCGGATTCAGTTTTCCGCTGCGGTAGCGGCACATGCCTGACACAGCAACATGCCCGAAGTTGTGAACTTCCGGCAGGAGGTCTCCGGTGCGGGGTAAATCGATGATCGCCTGCTCCTGATCGTATCGGGGATACGCACCACCGTGGACCCAGTGGGTGAGGGTGTCACCGCGGGGGCGACCGTAGAAAAGATTGATGCTTCCGATGATCTCGCCGGTTTCAGTGAAGTCGACTTCGACAGGGTTGTCCATACCCCCGCCGGCGAATGGTTCCACGTCACCGCCGGAGGGACTGGAGGACCAGAGTCGTGCCCCTTTTCCCGTCCATATGATTTCGCCTGTGTCTGTGTCAGGAACGGCATAGCCTTTCCGTCCGTGGCACCAGAACATTCTTCCGTTGGGATGAAGAAACGGACCGTGAGTGGATGCCGCGTTGCCTGTGAAATCAAAGCCGGTCGCCAGCTCCTCGCGTTCCTCGGCCACCCCATCGCCATCGCGGTCGGCAAACCGCCACAGGCTCGGGGGGGAAAGAACGTAGAGCGAATCGTAGAGCCAAAGCGCTCCCTGCGGGAAAGTGAGCTTGTCAGCGAAGGTAGTGGCTTTGTCGTAGACGCCATCGCGATCCGTATCCACAAGCAGACGAATCGAATTCGGAAGCTGCTCAAGCAACTCGTCCTTCTTCAGGTTCACACCTGCATTTTCAGAAACGAAGAGTCTGCCGCGATCATCCAGCGCGGTCATGATCGGATGCTTCACCAACCCCGGCTTGACCGCGGAGGAAACAACAAATTCATCTGACACCACAAATTCGTCCGGGCGGGCCGTGGTCGGAAAAAGGAATGCTGAGGCAAGGCAAAGAAGAGGGATGCGGTTCATCGAAGTCCTAAAGTGCCAGACGAATCCGGCTACGGCAAGGCCCCATGGTGACGTCAAAAGGGAAGTCGAATTCCCATTGCACGCAAGGCACACCATCCCTTGATGGCTTCGAAGATCGCGAAGCCTCCGAGAGTGCAGAGACCGGTTCCGAGAAAAGCCTGATCCAGCTTCACCAGCAGATAAATGCCCAGGGCCAGCAGAATCAGGCCGATGATGCCTCGAATGAACCGGCCTTTGATTTCGATGTTGCAGCTCCACTCACTCATAGGTCTTCCCGGTAATCGATCACCATCCGGCGCCCTTGGTTTTGGTTTGGATTCGGCATAGATACATGTCCGCAGTGAGATAGAGGACGCTGCCGTCATTTCCCCATCCGCAATTGGCGGTTTTCTCTCCGGTTGAGATTCTTCCGAGCAGCTTCCCTTCCGGTGAGAAAACGTAGACGCCGCCCGGGCCCGTTGCCCAGATGTTGCCGTCCGTATCCACTTTCAGTCCGTCAGGCAGGCCGGGGAGACCGTCTTTGAATGCTTTCGTGGCGTCGTGAAAGACCTTGCCTTCTCCAATGGTTCCATCCTCTTTGACGGGGAATGACTTCCAGATGGCTGCTTCCGGATCGGACTGGGCCACGTAGAGCGTTTTAAAATCGGGAGAAAAGGCGATGCCGTTGGGCCGGGTCATTTCCTTGGTAAGAAGGGTTACCTCGCCGTCCGGGGCGAGTCGGTAGACACCACAGAAATCGAGTTCGCGTCTCGGGTCGTCGTAGCGATTCGGGAGTCCGTAGGGAGGATCTGTAAAATAGATCGTCTCGCCGTCCTTGCCGAGGCAGGCGTCGTTCGGACTGTTGAGTCGCTTGCCCTCGTAGTTGTCGACGAGGGTGCGCTTTCCGCCGCCTTTGGTGAGAACGGAGAGTCGGCGGTCGCCATGTTCGCAGGAAATGAGTTGCCCGATCTTGTCGAGAAGGAGGCCGTTGCAGCCGGGTTCTCCCCCATAGGCTTCCGCGCCGGTATAGCCGGAAGGCTTCAGCCAGGTTATCGCGCCTTTGCCTTCGTCCCAGCGAACTACGCGATTGTTGGGAATGTCGGAAAAAAGAATGTGGCCACCATAGGGATGCTCTTTTTCAGGGACCCAGACAGGACCTTCCGCCCAGACAAAACCGGAAGAGAGGACTTCGATAGAGGCTGCAGGGGCGACCAGATTTTCAAAGGCGGGGTCGAATGAGAGGATTTCGCCGATGGTTGGGAAGTTAGTGGAATCCTGAGCATCAATTACATCCTTGGAAATTGTGGTCAGTAGTAGAAGTAAGAGAGGAAGGCGTAGGTACAGTTTGCGATTCATGTCGGAGGGTTGAATATATTGCGAACCGAATTGTTAACAGACAGATGAGTAAGAAGGCAAGCGGGAAGGGTGAGGAGAATGATAAATCCGAATCCTCCCATTCCGAAGATATTACAGGACCGGAGGGAGTCGAGTTGTCTCTTGATCCCGAATCCGGCGATTTGCTGGATCCTGTCGAACGTTGGTGGAATGAGCCGGTGGAAGAGGTGGAAGTCGCACCGACGGAAGTCAATGTATCCATTGCGGAAAGCGGAGAAGAGGACAGGAACATAGATGGCCTGGATGCAATTGGGCTGCCGCCTCGTCGGAAGGACAAGAAGAAGAGGGCCGCGGCAGAGGGAGTTGCTTCGGGATTGGAACTTCCCCCCCTGCTTCCGGAAGATCCTGTGCTGGCCATCGAAGAAGAAGTTGCGGAAGATCAGCTGCAGGAGAAGGAAGAGGAGGCGGCTTCGTTGAACGCGAATGACACGCAAACGGAAGATTCTCCCGCCGGGGAGCTGCTTGAGGTAGCTGATGCGGTGGATTCTGATCCGATTGAGAAGCGGGAACGTAAGAGGGCCGAAGTAAGCTCTCCGGAAGTGGCGGAGGATGTCCCCGCCAGCGAAGCGAACAGTTCAGAAGACGAAGTGGAGTCTCCGGCTGTTGGCAATGTGATTCTGGAGGCGGCGGAAAAAGCCCCCGCGAAAGGAAGGAAGCTGATCACACCTCCCGTGCTTCCCAAGCTGATTCTGGAAGAGCCAAAAGAAGAGCCGCATGCCGAGAGCTTGGAAGAAGAGGAGAACGAGGAAGCGCCATCGAAGAGTGGTCCTCCGCCTTTGCCTTCGATGATAGACG
>JARGNG010000029.1:38084-54877 GCA_029213265.1 Verrucomicrobiales bacterium
AAGCAGACGAAGCAGACGAAGCAGACGAAGCAGACGAAGCAGACGAAGCAGACGAAGCAGACGAGGCGGACGAGGCGGACGAGGCAGACGAGGCAGACGATGACTGGTTTGACAGCAAAGAGAAAAAGAAGCGGAAGGATTCCGTGCTCGACGCGAAGTCGGGTGCCGTCGCGACCGCGACCGCGACCGCAACAAAGCCGGCGAAGAAAAAGGGAGGGTGTTGGAGCATTTTTACCACGCTCTTCTTTTTCGCAACGCTCCTGGTCCTGGGGGCCCTCCTCGTGGCTGGTGGACTGGCTTACTCGAAGCTGGGGAATGTAGCGGAGGAAATCGAAACCTTTGCTAATGGCAAGCTGGAGGAGCAGGGGATCTATCTCGAATACGAAAGCTGGGGATACCAGTTTCCCCGCGGGCTCATTTTGGAAAACGTCACGCTCTTTGAAACTTCGGCGAGAGAGGTGCCGAAACTGACGGCGTCTGATATCGGAGTGAATGTGGACGTTGTGGCACTTTTGAAAGATCGCTCACAATTGAACGGTGCCGAAGTATCGTTCGATGATTCGTCTTTCACCTTTTATCAGGAAGGTGAGACCGTTGGCTCGATTGACAAGATCGACGGGGAGCTTTTCGCGAGCCGCGAGTCAGTTGTCATTGAGCGTCTCGAATCCGGAATCGGCGCTCTCGACCTGACTGCCCGGGGGGAAATTCAGCTGCCCCAGGGCAAGACTTCCGACGGGGTAGAGGAAGAGAAAAAAGAAGTGGCTACTGAAGGAACGTCGGAAGAAAAGGCGTCGAGCCCGATGGACTTCAGCGCGCTACAAAAGGTGATGTCTTTTCTTGAGATGGAGGCTTCTGCTGACAACCCTTCGCTCCATGTCGATATCGAGTATGATCCGGCCTCGCCTGAAGCGATGAAATTTTCGGGACGGTTTAATGGTCGTAACTTCACATGGCGCGGAGTTCCCATCTCTTCGGCTGCGGTGGTAGCAGATTTCGATCCGGCAACCAAGACGATTGTTGTGCCTACCTGCCAAATCGGATACGGAAACGGATTTTTCGGCGGAGTTTTCTCCATAGACCCGGCCACGAAGCTTCTCACGGTAACAAAAGCACAATCGACGGTCGATGTTCTAGCCCTGGCCATGGATTTTAATTCGGAGTGGAAGGCAAAAATGGCTTCGGTCTCCATGGTCGATGCTCCCACGATTCAAGTTAGTGGGACCGTCCCGATGGAGTCGGCGGAGAACTCCGAACTGGAAATTCTCTATGAGCAACGCCAGGGGATCGTCGTGAAAACCTCGGATCGAGAATTGCCCGTGAGCGACCTTCGGGGAACGGTCACCTTCTCCCGCGGAACTCTTCAAACGAATGATTTTCTTGCTCATGTTCTCGGAGGAACGGTCGGACTCAACGGGGCGACGCGGATCACTGCCGAATCGACTCCATTCAGTGGATTAATCGAAATTACAAAGATGCCGCTTTCGGAGATTGCGTCCTACTTTGGAAAAGCAGAGCTTGGAATGACCGGGGATCTCTACCTCGACTTCCGTGGAGTCGGATATTCCGATGTCTCCAAAATCCGCGGAGGAGGAAGAGTTCGGATCGAAGATGCCAGGCTTCCGTCTTTCCCCGTCATCGGACCGGTTCAGAATTTGCTCGGTAGAATGATCCCCGCGTTCAGTGGCGAAGAAGAAGGGTCCCTGACGGGGGCCTACATTATCGAAAGCGGGATTTTCGTGACAAACGATCTCACCGTCAAGCAGGCCGGGGCCTCCCTGGTCACGAACGGAAGTGTGAAGCTGGAATATCAGACCGTCGACTTCACCACCGTAGCAAGTCTCCAACCCACGCTCGCGACTGCGACGGGACTGGAGGGGAAATCGATCACGGTGCAGGGTGAGGGCAGTCTTGCGGAACCCACGATTCGATTGAAGGACTTTCCCCTCGACTTTGTTTCGGGGGATTTGAGTAAAGTGTTAGGGACATCTCCGGAGTCATTGAGCGAATTAAAAACTCTCCTCGGTGACGACGAAGAAGGCGCGGCCAAAATTCTCGGGACGGAAATCGAAGAGGCAACAGGACTCGATCTTGGAGAGGAAGTGAATTCCCTCCTCAAAGGGATTTTTGGAGGCGGGGCTGAGGAAGATGCTCCCGCACCCGAAGAAGAAAACTAAACGCGGACTGATTCCAAGAAGGGAGGATAGAGCTCCCGCTCTGTCCATTGACTGCACCGAAATTGCGTAAACAGCCGCGCTCCCTTCGACTGGCTCGGAGGACCCTTACCCCAACAGGGTTGGGTTGACCGACGGAACCCTGTTAGACGACGCGGTTCTTGCACTCTCCGTTCCGGAAGGCTTCGATATTTTCCACCATTCCGTCCACAAGTCGCTGCCGGGCCTCGAGGGCACTCCAGGCGGTGTGGGGAGTGATGAATAGATTCTCCAGCCCGGCAGTGAGAAAGGGATGGTCGGATGGGGGCGGCTCGGGTGTGAGCACGTCGACCGCTGCGGCACGGATCGTTCCGTCTTTCAATGCGCTTACAAGAGCGGTTTCATGGACGAGATCCCCGCGACCGGTGTTGATCAGGATGGCAGACGACTTCATCTGGGAAAGCGTTTCTTCGTTGATGAAGTGATGGGTTTCCGGCGTGAGCGGGCAGTGGAGGCTGATCACATCGCAGGAGGGGAAGAACGCGTCGCGGGGAAGACGGGGCATCCCACCGATCGGATTCGTATTCTCCCTCGCGTAGGCAATCACATTCATTCGAAATGCGAGAGCAATTCGGGCGACCGCTTTACCGATGGAGCCCAGTCCGACGATTCCAAAGGTCTTCCCGGCGAGTTCGCCGATCGGGTAGTCGAGTCGGGTAAAGATCGGTGAGTTGGCCCACTCTTTCGGCTCGGAAGCAAAGCGGTGAACATTCGTTTCCAGGTTCAAGAGCGAAGCAAAGACGTGCTGGGCCACCGCTTCGGTGCTGTACCCGCTCACATTGCAAACGGCGAGATTTCTCTCTTTCGCGGCTTCGAGATCGATGTTGTTGACTCCAGTAGCGACAACCTGAATGAGCTTGAGATGGGGAGCAGCATCCATCTCCGCCGCTCCGATCACGACTTTGTTGGTCAGGATAATTTCGGCATCGGCGACCCGGGATACGGTTTGCTCCGGCGACGTTGTGCCGTAGCAGGTCATTTCTCCCAACTCCTCAAGAGCGGAGAAATTCACGTCAGTTCCCCCAAAGGAACTTCGATCGGTGGTATCGCGATCCAGAAATACGATTCGGTCTGCCATGGGAAATCAATTTTCGAGTGAAGCCATTACCTCGATCATTGCGACCGCGGCTTCGGCCGCTTCGCGGCCACGGTTGAGTTCATCGCCGAGAGCGCGGGTTTCGGCCTGTTCTGCATTCTCGACGAGCAAAACTTCGTGAATCACAGGAACGAGATGGGAAACGCTGGATTCCTGCAGGGACTTGGTAATTGAGTCCGCGATGAGATCCGCATGAGCGGTCGACCCGCGAATGATCACGCCGAGCGCTATGATGGCGAGAGGCTGAACTTCTCCACAGGCAACGGCCTCGACGACGACAGGAATCTCAAACGCGCCCGGAACCCGGACGACGCGGATCTCCAGTTCGGGAGCAAGTTTTTCGATCGTGGACTGAGCCGACTCGACCAGCGCGTCGGTGTAGGTGCTGTTGTAACGACTTGCGACAATCGTGATGACGCCGGATTGAGTAGTGGAATCGGGTGTTTCGGGAGCGGATTTCGACATGGCAACAGGTTCAGGCTACGGGAAGTAGATAGAGAGATTCTGTTCGAATTCAACCACCATGATCGAATTAGAGGCTGTGACCGAGTTTGTCCCGCTTGGTGCTGAGGTAGCGCTCGTTGTGCGGATTGGAAGCTACTTTGATGGGAACTTTTTCGACAATCTCGAGTTGGTGACCGTCGAGGCCGACCACTTTTCTCGGGTTGTTGGTCATGAGCCGAATTTTACGAACGCCGACATCATAGAGAATTTGCGCTCCCATTCCATAATCGCGAAGGTCGGAGCCGAATCCGAGTTTTTCATTCGCCTCCACGGTGTCGAGGCCCTCTTCCTGCAGTTTGTAAGCGCGGATTTTGTTGGCGAGGCCGATGCCCCGACCTTCCTGGCGCATGTAGACGAGAACCCCGCTGCCCGCTTCCTCAATCTGGGCCAGGGCACTGTGAAGTTGTCCTCCGCAATCGCATCGTCGGGAGCCGAAAACATCACCGGTAAGGCATTCGCTGTGCACCCGCACCAGGACTGGCTGGGTGGAATCAATATCGCCCTTTACGAGAGCGAGATGCTGTTCGTTCGGGTTCAGCTTGCTGGCATACATGTAGAGCACAAAGGTTCCGAAGTCCGTCGGCATTTCGATCGTTTCCAGTCGTTCGATCAGTTTTTCCTCTTTGCGGCGATACTCGATGAGGGATTCGATCGTCCCCATTTTCAGCTGGTGAGTCGCGGCGAATTCGGAGAGCTGCGGAAGACGTGCCATGGTGCCGTCGACGTTGAGAATCTCGCAGATCACTCCGGCGGGTTGCAATCCGGCAAGCCGCGCCAGATCAACCGCAGCCTCGGTATGGCCGGCACGGCGGAGGACACCGCCCTGCATTGCCTGAAGCGGGAGAATATGGCCGGGGCGAACCAAATCCTGGGGCTCGGAAAGGGGATTTGCGAGAATTTCGACGGTCCGGGAACGATCTGCAGCGCTGATGCCGGTCGAGATGCCATCGGCCGCGTCCACCGCAACCGTAAAATTGGTGCCATGCGATTCGGTATTTCGATTCACCATCAGGGGCAGCCCGAGCCTCTGGGCTGCGTCGGGAAGGATGGGCGCACAAATAAGGCCGCGACCATGAGTCGCCATGAAGTTGATGATCTCCGGCGTGATCTTTTCCGCTGCGCAGATCAGGTCGCCTTCGTTCTCTCGGTCTTCGTCATCGACGATGATCACCATTTTCCCGGCACGAATGTCCGAGATCAGTTCTTCGGGGGAGCTGAATTCCATAACTGTTTAGATGTGGTATTCGTCGTCGGGGTTGAATTTCGGGACGGGAATATTTAAAATTTTAAGGTTCGATCCAACGGCGCGATGGCGACAGCCGGGTTGAATGAGGACGGCTGTTCCGGGTGCGAGGGGATAAATCACATCATCGAGCTCGATGTGTCCCTCTCCTTCGAGAACATAATACATCTCCGTCATTCGCTTGTGGTAGTGGGTCTCACTGTCCTTTTTGATCTCCACAAGGTGCATTGACGCGACATCGTTCTGGTCGTTCATAAACGCGCGACGAGCCTGCCCGCAGGGGCAGGGCGTAGGTTCAATTTCGGCGAGGCGGGCGATCTGAAAGTTTTTTCCGATCACTTCCCGGTCCGAAAGTGGTTCCGCAGTTTGGCTCATACTGATAGTTTACGCATGCCGATGTCGGTTTGAAAGGGAAGCTTTTGTCTTGTTTGAGTCGTCAAAACGGCTTTGTTGAGATTCCGGGAAGTCACGGATGGGACGGATCGGAACAATCTTCGAAAATGATCACCGCTATGATTCGACGAAATTTCACCGTATTTCCTTTCTACCCCGCACTTCTCGCGCTGGGCTTGTTCGCATTCGTCGGATGTGGGGAGGCTGAAAAAGAGGGGGGAACCGGGGCCGCGCAGGAAGAGGTCGGGATCGCGGCCAACTCCGGGCAATTGACTCCGGAACAGCAGCAGGAAGTGCTGAACGGCATCATGCGGGCGAAGGCGCAGGAGCAGGCGGAGGGTCTTGGAGGAGGGCGCGTCAAAGTCAATGGTGCCTGGGAATACAAGGGGTATTCCTACCTGAGCCCCGATCCGAATGCGGCGATCGAAGTCCGGCTCGTGGCGGTAGATATCACCGTATCCGGACATACCGAATTTTTCGATATCGACGACATCGAGATCGTCGATGGAGCCAGCCTGATGAGTTACGGGAGTGATCCGCATGCCACTCCTCTGGCACTCGACGGAGGGTTGTTGAAGGAAGGCGATACCATCCTGGCACCCCCCAAAGAGAATCGCTGGTTGTTGATTTACGGGTATCCGAAAAAGTCGCCGACCTATCGACTTTACTATTGGGGGCGCGAGCTGACTCCTGAAGCCCTTGAGTTCAAAGAATCCGGCATCGAATTGCCATTTCCTCCGGCGGAAGAAGAGTAGCGGAACTCGTGAGAGTTTCGAGCTGCGGAGAGTGAGCAGCGCGACAGCCGCGGGGAAAAACTTACGTTTTTCGCTACGGGGCCACTGACTGCGAAAACTACCTCACTTCGAGATCCTTGACCTTGTCGGTCGTCGGGAGATAGCGGTAGTAGACTTCCAGCATGAGAATGGCCCAGGCCGTATTCATAATCTGGTTGTCTTTTCTGGTTCCTCCGTCTTTCAGCCACGATCCGTCCTCGTTTTGCGCATCGAGAAGCTTCGGCTGGAATTTCTTGTTGTAGTCCTCCCACTCTGGACCTTCCGCCATGAAGAAAACCTGCGTGTTGTAGTAGGGCGCGTAGTAGTTACTTCCCGGACTTGGATTCTTGTATTTTGCCGTGAGATATTTGAAGCCCTTGTCGTAGGTGGGAGTCCCCATTCCCTTCCAGATCTGCATTCCCAGGAGAGCCGCTCCGGTCAGGGTCGGCTTACCTTTTGCGTGATCCGGATTGTATTTGAAAGCGCCTTCGGAATCCTGAATCGAAGGAAGGTATTTTCCTGTCGCTTTATCGAGCGCTTTTTCCACACCGGAGAATTTTCGACCGGTATTATAAGCAGCTTTCAAGGCCTGAATTTGCCACCCGCCAACGGACATGTCATCCTTGCCTTTGGCTTCAAATCCATAGGGCCAACCACCGTCTTTCGACTGCGCGTCGACGATCACTCCGACTGCTTTTTTCAAGACTGATTCCAGTCGCGGAATCTCTTTTCCGCTTTCCTTGGTCATCGTGTAGAGCTCGCCCAAAGCATAGGTTCCGATGGCGTGTTCGTAGGCTTCGTGGTGGCCTTTCTTCCCGTTCGTAATTTTGCCGTCGTTCTTGAGGCAGCGGTCCATCAGGAAAAGTGCGGCGCTGACGACTGAGTCGCCAAACTTGGGTGACTCAGGGGTCTCGCAGTGCCCGAGATAGGCGAGGAGAGCGAGACCGGTCATGCCGGCGTGATATTCCTCACCGAAGGATCCGGCGATCGCACCTTCCTTGTTCTGCTTCTTGGTAAGGAATTCAAGTCCCTCGCGCACGGCGCGTTCCGCACGATCTTCACCACCGCTTTCACGGAGTCGCTTCATTCGCTGCGACATGGAGCAACGGGACCGCATTCCTGCGGGAATCGCGCCCATGTTGGAGACGTCACCAAACCCGCTCATCGACATGCCGAATCCGGCGTCGCTGTCGGACATCGAGACCATCGTGAGATTGGTATCCGCATCGAAAGTTTCGGGAATCGCGAAGCTCGAAAACGCGGTGCTGGAAATGATCGGCTGGGAAGTGGCGACCGCAGAAGCAGTTTTCTGCTTCATTTTCGTCATCGTCTGATTTTCGAGGCTGGCATCCCCGTCGTCAGCTGCGGAGGAAACCGCAATGGTGGGCGGGGGTGGGGGCGGATCTGCCATTGCCCAGAACATGAGGCCGATAATGACGACCACATGGATAATCGCCGCGATGAGGACGGCACCGAGTTTCTCGTTGGTATCCGGGGCTCGATCGGCCGCGTGGACGGCTTCTCCTTCTCCCACGATAAAGGCCCGCTCGTGATGCTCATGATCTTCGGCGACCAGGGTGTGGAAATGTTCATCTTCGTGGCCTTCCACGGGGACGTCGTCATCAAGAACTTTGACGTTTTCATGTACCTCTTGAACATGAGTGGTCGATGCTTCGAGCGCGGGCGCTGCTGTAGCCGCTACTTCCTCCTCCTCTTCGCCGGGAGGGCGGAGTTTTTTCGGGGCCACCGGGGTGGAACAAGTGATGGCGGGAATCTCCGGCTCGTCCTTTCCGGCCAGTTCTCCGAGCTGTTGTTTCAGGGCTTCCATACCTTCGGAACTGCCGTTGGCCTGGGAAAAATCATCCAGCATCTGCTGACCGGCTGCCGGATCGGTCGCCCCGATAATGGTCGCTGCAAAGAGAGTGCTGTTCTCGTCTCCCGGAATTTCAGGAGCGGAAGAAATGAGGGACGCGGCGGCGGCATGTTTGCCACCTTCGTAGTATTCCTGGGCGATCGAGCATCGGAGGCCCCAGTCAGAAGGGGTGGAACTGAGTTGAATCAATTGTTCTTCCATAGTGAAGGAAATCGGGAGGAGGGGGAGGTTTTCTCAAATTGAGCAGCAAATGCAACGCTGAAATTCTCAATTTGATTAGTTTTCAGCATCAAAATGATACCATTTGCACTAGATTGGCCTCAAGACCATTCTTCTGTGACGGGAAAGTTTCTAAAAATGGGTTTTAGCCGTGCTTCTAGCTATCCGGGTCGGCAAAAGCGGCTTCGACGAGAATGGCTGCCAGCGTTTGCGTTGCTTCATCGAGAGCGAGATTGGCCTTCTTCAAGGCTGCGGCGTCTTTGTCTCCCCGTTGAAGAATCACCATCACGGTTTCCGTAGCGGCCCCGATTTGAGAAAGCTCTTCTTCTTCCAGCTGGTCACCCACCTGCTCCAGGGCCATTTCGACGGCCGGGATAAGTTCCCCGCTCTTGAGCTTCGCTTCGGTCCAGACGCGCTCATTCATGTCGTCGAAGGCATAGTCAATGGATTCACTGACCATCGCTTCGACCGCCTCATCTTCGACGTCGACCGCCGCATCCCGGATTTCGAGAACGTAGTCTTCGTTCGTGACGGTATCACGGGCGAGAACTTCGAGAATGCCATCGCGATCGATGGCGAACTGGACGCCGACACGTGCACTTCCTTTGGGACCTTTTTCAAAGGGTAGGAGAACTTCCCCGAGGAGCCAGTTGTCCTTCGCCATTTCACGTTCTCCCTGCAGAACACGGATCGCGATGGATTCCTGGTTCGTAACAGCGTTGGTAAACATCTCGCCCGCCTTTGCCGGGATCGTGCTGTTGCGGGGAATGATCACATTCATGAGACCTCCAAAGGTTTCAATACCGAGAGAAAGGGGAGTGACATCGACAAGAACGATGGAGCGAACCCGCCCGCATAGGATACCCGCCTGGATCGCAGCTCCGAGGGCGATCGCTTCGTCAGGGTGCTGACTCACATTCGGCTCCAGACTGAACCATTCCTCCACCTTTTCGCGAACCAGCGGGATCCGGGTGCTTCCGCCGACGAGAATCAAATGGTCCACTGTTCCGGCTCCTTTTGCGGCGGCTTCGGCAAAGGCGCGCTGACAGATCGGCCGGGTTCGCTCGATCACCGGAGCGATGAGGGCCTCCATCTCCGCGCGGCTGACGGTTTGCTCGTAGCTTTTCCCGTCACGGAAAAAGGGAAGCCGAACAGTGTGCGAATCCTGTTTGCTGAGAGCTTCCTTTGCCTCGCGGGCTGCCGCCAAAAGGGTAGCCTGCTCGCCGGACGAAAGTTCCCTCAGATCGAAGCGGGACATCAACTCGGAAGCGATGGCCGCGTCGATGTCGTCTCCTCCAAGTCGGGTGTCACCTGCGGTGGAAATCACTTCGAAGAGACCATCCCGCATTTGCAACACGGAGAGATCAAACGTTCCTCCACCCAGATCGTAGACCGCTACGGTTTGATTTTCGTCGAGCTTGTCGAGACCGTAGGCAAGGGCCGCTGCGGTGGGTTCATTGATCATTCGCTCGACCTGCAGCCCCGCCTCTTCGGCGGCCGCTTTGGTGGCTTCGCGCTGGGCGTTGTTGAAATACGCCGGGACCGTGATCACAGCGCGACGGACCTCCGTTTCCAGAGCTGCTTCGGCAATCGATTTCAAATGGCGGAGAATCTCTCCGGAGACCTGTTGGGGAGTCACGGCGTCTTCGCTTCCGAGTGGGATCGAAAGGGGCCCCTGTTTTCCGCCGGTCAGCTCATAGGGGACTGATGATATCTCCTCCGCGCTCAGATCGGAGAATGGGCGTCCGATGAAGCGCTTGACCGAAGTAATCGTTCGTTTCGGGGCAACCGCCCGGGATCGCAGCGCCTCGCGCCCGACGAGTGGCTCCCCGCCCTTTCGGTAGGAGACCGCTGAGGGGATAATTCGCTCCCCGTTCGCATCTGCCAGAATGATGGGGAAACCTGAGTCGACGACTCCGACGAGGGAGTTTGTCGTGCCGAGATCGATGCCAATGATGAGTTCTTTGTCCATGGGAGATTGCCGCGATGGCAAACAGTCTACGACAAACAGTCTACGATCAGAATTCGAGAAGGGACAGGAGTCGTTCCTGGCACTGCTGTTCCCATTTCCGGAGAAACTTCAACTGACCGAGCACTTCTACCGCTTCGGTGAATTCTCCGCCATTTCCCTTCTTCTCAAACTCCGGGAAACGATCCAACCGTTCCGCTTTTTCCTGCTGAATTTTCTGCATGCACCCCTGGAGTTTTAACTGGGCCTGAACCGCGCTCTTTGTCATGACGGCACGCATCAGTGCTGTGGTTGCCGATTTCATTTTCGTGATGACCGCATCCGTTTCTGCGAGCACCCCGTGGATTTGGGAGAACAGATCCATCATTGGGGGAGCCATGGAGCTTCCCCGGGGAGGTTCGACCTTGCGAAGAAACAGCCAATGCTCCAGTCGCCTGACCGGGTCCGCCAGGGTGGCGCGGGCCTCGTGCAGATCACCCGACTCTTCGTCCTTCGTTTTTTCCCGCCACGAGGCGTCGATGTCCCCCGATTCGAGAATCAGGGATTCAGGGAGATTCAGAGTAGTGAAATGATTCGACACCACCTGCTCGGAAGTTGGACCGGATTAGATCGAGCCAGAGAAGGCCGGGAACCGGAGAATGGAGGAAGAGGGATTACCTCTTCTTCTTGGGCCCGCCACCTTTTCCGCGACGCGGGGTAAGGTTCGGCTTGGCGCGTTTCTTGGGCTGACCGGGACGTGCCATACTCCGGGGGGAGCGACGCTTTCCGGGACCACCACCGCCGGGGCGGTTGCTGCGGGAATCAACACGGTAAACGATCCGGGCTTTTTCCGTATCGTAGGGAGACATCTCGATGCGGACATTGTCACCGGCCACAAGGCGGATGAATCGTTTGCGCATCTTGCCCGAAATGTGGGCGAGAACGAGGTGGCCGTTCTCCAATTCCACCCGGAACATGGTTCCCGGCAGAACGGTGTGAATCGTTCCTTCCAGTTCTACTGTTTCGTTGTCTTTCTCCATAATCGCGATTTCGCAGTCACTAAGATCGCTTAGATCGCGGGAAATTGAAGTGATTTTTTTGAAAAGGCAGAAGTAGGAAGCGCCCCGCACTGGCTGCGGGGACTCCGCCCCGTCGGGGATTGGTGGTCTTTTCCCGCCTTTGATTCGACCCGGAGCATTCGGCTCCGGATGGGTTTGTGCCGGGGAGAAAAGGAGAGACTTCCTACCTTGTCTTCTTAACGGTTACTCTCGCAGGACGGGATAAGGTGCGGTTGTAGATTCCGGAAAGAGTGACTTTTACCTTCCTCGACTTCCGCACATAGATCTTGGCTTTCCACTTTCCGTTCGGGCTGACCAGAGCGGTTTTGCTATATTTCTTGCTCCCGTCTTTGTAGCTGTATTTCACCTTCTTGGCGGAACTCACCCCGCTCAGATTCGCAAAGGTCTTTTTGGTTTTGACCAACTTTCCCTGGGTTACCGTGACAAAGGGCCTGGGAAAAACCTCGTGATCGATGGATGGAACGACATCGATGCGGCCGACCATATTGTTGTGTCCGGGAACCCCGCAGGTGTAGTAGTAGGTTCCCACGGTTGGCTGCCAGAAAATCGGATTTCCTCCCTGCGTTGTTCCATTGTCCTGGAGAGAGCCGTGGGCGAGGCCGTTGCCATCGGCCAGTTTGTAGGAGTCCAGGGTGCCCTGATCGTTGAAAGGCCGGTAGAGTTTCCCCGCCTTATTGATTTTCACCGGCATATTTCCGGACATGACGAAAAACGGGTGTCCTGAGCTGGATCGCGATAGGGAAAAATATTGGCCAACTTCGAGAACAATGTGGGGATCGGCCACATTGGAAGGGGAAACCCCTGTGGTTGCGGTCCAGGAGATCAGAAAATCATCCGCACCATTGTTGCCGGCGGTGGGGTCCAGATTTGAAGTGGAACGATAAATGGGCCGGGGACCGGCGCTGCCCTGGGACGTTTCGGCGCGCGAGGCGGAAGGCAGGAGGACTGCGCAGAGCGCGATGGCGATCGGTACAGGACGGGTGGGTAAAAAAGAGCGATTCATGATAGGGGTGCGGTTTCGAAGGATTTCCTCACGCTCCCTTGTAGGGACGCTACCCGGTAAACACAAGGTCTTTCACACAAGGTCTTTCAGCCCTGTTATTTGGCAAAGCAGGCCGGTTTCCCGGTTGTTTCTCCTGAATTATTCGGGAGCCGGAAAGAGGGCCGCAAGCTTCTTGAGGTAGGCCGGAGCTTCCTCCGAAAACTCCGGCGGCGACCAGTTCGCGAACACCTTGTCTTCGTCATTGTAAGGGCCTCGCTTGATTTCGAGAATGACCGTGTCCTCCGCCAGGGCGAGCACGCCATGCCAGACGCAGGCCTCGATATCGATCATTTCCCCCGGCCCGAGACGATGGGTCGAGAGGACCTCGCCCTTTTCATCAAAGATGACAAAACCGAGGCACCCCGCCGTGACCAGGATCGTCTCCGTCGCACAGTCCCGTGGATGTTGATGGGCCTGAATGTAGGTTCCGGGCTGGAGAAAATTGATCATACGCTGGACGAGATCGTCCTGATGGCGATGAATCGGCAAAAGCATGCGACCGCGCGGACTCTGACGTGATGCCTTCAGTCCTTCCTCAAGGAGTTCCGGTGGGAGGGTGAAGACAGGGCCGGTCGGGTTGGAGAGAGCGAGTTTCATGGGAGTCCAGAAGTAAAGCCGAAGCCGGAATACATCCAAGAGGAAGTTGAACCTCTTTCTTAGCGTGTTCTTGTAGGGCGGTGAGCGCAGCCCCGAGAGCAGCAGCCGAGTGGCAATGGACCAAAAAGCGAGTTGGCTACCTTGCACTCTTTCTACTGTTTCTTAGTCTCTGAATCGGTCCCATCACCTGGAACGGATTGACCGGAAAAGGGATGCCGGGGGCAATCGCAACGGGACATTTGATTCCACCATGGCGTTTCGGATTCCGTAGATCACGATCCGGATTCGGTTGGTTGCCGCCGGAACAATCGAGCATTTCGGATGTGGCCGGCAGCCCGGTGGACGTTCCCCGGGTCAGCCTGATCCGGGCCCTCGGCTTCATCCTCTGCACAGCCCAAATGATGAAACAAATGACCGATTTCATGCTCCAGATCGTCGCGTTTCAGTTGCTGTTCGTAAGCGCGCGGGAGCTTCGGTGGGTTTGGGCGGGCACCGGGAATCCGTTTTCGAAACTTCGGGCCTCTGCTGGAGAATTCGCAGCGAAAAATGGCGAGTGACTTTTTCTTGAAGCCCCCGCAAACCCATGTATCTTCCGCCTCGCCTGAAACAGGACCTGCGTCCTGATTGGGAAGCAAGTGCGCGAATAGCTCAGCGGTAGAGCATCTCGTTTACACCGAGGCGGTCGGGGGTTCAAATCCCTCTTCGCGCACCATTTTTCTCAACGATTCAAAAACGGATCTTTCCCAATCCGGCGTTCGAACCAGAGGAACCCACGACCGCAGGTCGGGACTGCCCGTTGAGCGCAGCTCAACTGACAAAAACGCGAAGCGCAAAAGCGGCAGTTCAGGGGAGCGAAGCGATCCGACAATTCAAATCCCTCTTCGCGCACCGCTTTTCCAATGTGCCAACCTCACGATCGCTCCAGCGGCCATGGATGACTCCCATCCATAGATTCATTGAGGCCCGGGTATTTCGAAGGGGTGGGCCTTCAGATGTGCGGTCGAGGCCAGACTAAGCGTCTTTCCTGCTTTCGCTCCGCGTGCATCCCGATTTCGATAGGGGCTTCCATTGTGGCCTTGATTAAGGAATTTCCTATCAGAAGCTAGGTCAGGCTGATGCGAATTCTAAACGTCTCTCTCTATTTCTTTTTTTGTTCGGCCTTTGCCGGCTCCATGCTGGCGGAGGAGGAGCCAGCGAAGCCGAGATCGCTTTCTGCTGAATCGGCGAGACTCCTCATGGAGGAGATGATCTGGGTGGAAGGCGGGAGCTTTTCAATGGGATCAAATTCGGAGAAAGCTTCGACGGCGGAGAAACCGGCACACACGGTGACGCTGGATGGATTTTACATGGGCAAATTTGAGGTCAGCCAGAAATTGTTTCAGGAGGTGATGGGATGGGACACCAGCTACTTTCCCGCCGCGGGGAATCCGGTGAACAATGTGAGCTGGATCAACATTCAGCTTTTCATCGAGCGCCTTAACAAAATAACGGGAAAGCATTTTCGATTGCCGACTGAGGCGGAGTGGGAATACGCAGCGAAGGGTGGCCAGCTCTCGAAGGGCTATCAATACAGTGGTTCGAACGAGATCGGCGAGGTTGCCTGGTATGCAGGAAATGGCGAGCGGCGCCTTCATCCATCGGGTAAAAAGAAGCCCAACGAACTGGGCCTGTATGATATGACAGGGAACCTTTGGGAGTTTTGTCACGACGACGCGGATATGGGGCCTTACCCTGATCAAGCACGCCACAATCCAGTGGTCGGAAGCTTGGAAAAGCCCTATTCCGCAGCCGCAAAAATAACGCGTGGTGGCGGCTATGAATTTGATGCCGAGGAATGCCTCGTCTTTCGCCGGGATGGTGCCACTCCCAACGTGCGTATGCCGGATATCGGTTTCCGCCTCGTCATGATGGAGAAATCGAAGTCAGCATCGGAATAGGAAGCGGGGCCAATGAGCCAAGGGGCATGGTCGGATTCAGGAGGAGGTCCTGGCTGGCGAAGTGCAGGCAGAGCGTGAGCCGGGAGGACCGCCATGGTGTATGCTTCGGAATGATCGAAAAGAGAAATCTACTTTCGCCGGTTCCGGGGCCTCTTGAAAACGAGCTGATGGAAATTCTCGCCTCGGGTTCGGGGGATTTTAAAATCGAGCGAATCGTGTCGCGCGGGCATTCGTCACCTGCTGATTTCTGGTATGAGGAGAAGACTTCGGAGTGGGTGATGGTATTGCAGGGAGAGGGAAGGATCCGGTTGGAAGAACCTGAGCAGGACCTTGTTTTGCAACGGGGGGACTGGATTGAAATCCCACCGATGGTTCGTCACCGCGTCGAGGCAACCTCCGAAAATGAGGATACAATCTGGCTGGCGGTGCACTGGAAATCGAAGTGACAGGGTGAGGTGTGTTTCGGCTGCCCCTCGCTATGGAATGCCTTTTTGCAATGCTGGAAGTCCACTTTCACAGGCGCGGCAGCCTGCGGTCGCCGGTGGTCCGATTTCCAACTGGGTTGCCTACCTGAGGCTACCCTGTTGAGTTATCGGAACCGGGGCCTTTCCCGCAAAGCCGGTTGGCATGCGGAGGATTTCCCGTTACTTTGGCACAATGGTGCCAGCGGATGAAAACAGCTCTTCGTATCGGGTCGACTTGAGCTCGTATGATACGGGCGACTTTGATCCCGGGCCTTTGGTGAAGCGCCTCGTTTGGTATCTCGTCAGTGTTTCCTTTTTCGAATGCCGGATTCCCTGGCCGTCGTCTTTCAAAAGCGCGCTGCTGTCTGCATTTGGTGGACAGGTGGGGGAGGGCGTGGTGATTAAGCCGGGTGTTCGTATCAAATACCCGTGGTTTCTCACGGTGGGCGATCATTGCTGGATCGGGGAGGACGCCTGGATCGACAATCTTTGCGCGGTGACCCTGGGGGATCATGTCACGATTTCGCAGGGGGCCTATCTCCTGACGGGGAATCATGACTACCGTTCAGAGAAATTTGACCTCCGGATGGAGCCCATTTCTGTCGAGACGGGTGCCTGGGTGGCAGCCCGGGCACTCGTGACGCCCGGCCGGACCGTCGGGGAAAATGCGGTTCTTTCGGCCGGCGCGGTCCTGCTTTCGGACGCAGAGGCCGGTGGTGTCTATGCCGGAAATCCCGCCATTCGAGTTCGCGACCGCCTCTGATTCAACGGATTGGAACACCTGGAGAGGCTGATTGCTTTGGAAAGGTAAATAAAAAAGAAGGCGAAACTACTTGATTATAATATAAATACCATAAATATTATAATTAACTTATATTGGAATACTCGATTCCTTTCCTAATCCGACCCTTTTACCGGGAGATCACGGCGTAATGCCCGTGGTCGCCTCTACGGGTGGAGTGGGAAGGGGAGCACACGTGAAGTGTGAGTTTTCCGGTTTCCCTCATGACAATCAGTTCCCCACATTGGTACGAAATGGCCGCCGTTCTCGCGGCGGGGTTTCTCGTTGTGTTCGCGGGAATCTCCGGACTGGTGAGACATTGGCGCTTTGTCCGGGGCACAGATGCCGGAGACGGCGTTCGCAAATTGCAGAAGAAACCGATCTTACGTTTGGGAGGGCTTCCCATTTTTGGAGCTTTCGTGATTTGCTTTTTCTACCTGAACTGGTTCCGGAGCGGGCCGGCCGGGGAAGGGCTTCCGGTTGCGCTGTTGGGACTGGGCACCGGGATTTTCCTGCTTGGCTTTTTCGACGATCTGTTTGGGGTTCCTGCAAAACTGAAGCTGATCGGACAGGTGGCAGCTGGTCGAGTCACCCGAACTGGCCCACCGGGAATGTTAGTCTGGTAGGGTTCGTA
>JARGNG010000118.1:0-964 GCA_029213265.1 Verrucomicrobiales bacterium
GTAGCAGCGAGCGTGAGCGAGCAGGTGCGGAGGATGGGCGGATCGGATAGGGAAGAGCGAAAGCCTGACTCGCTCACGCTCGCAGCTACGGGGCGATAGTCCGCGTTCGGAGGAAGAGTAGCAGCGAGCGTGAGCGAGCAGGTACGGAGGATTGGGGGATCGGGCTTGGAAGAGCAAAAGCCTGACTCGCTCACGCTCGCAGCTACGATTACGATGTTTCGATTTTGCGGGAATAGATGTTCCAGAACACGTCCCAGAAATTCGCTGCATGAGGATCGAGATCGGGGTAGCCGGGAACGATTGCGCAGGCGAAAGGCCAGTCCGTCGCGGAATCTACGAGCCCGGCTCTTGCTGGATTCTCAAGGATATAGGCAGCTGTTTTTTGAAACTCTTCGCGACTACGTTCCCGGTCCCGAAGTACGTGGTCAAAGGCAGGTCTCTGAAATTCAAAAGGGGAAAGATGCTGTCTGAGATGTCTGCGGAGAAAGGCAATGGCAACTTGCTGATCGCTCCCTGATTCGCTGGTTCCCAGTGCAAGGATATGAATATGATCCGGCATCAGGCAGATGCAGGGACAAACGATCTGATATCGCGAAAAAGCGTGAACGGCGATTCCTTGAAACTGAAGAAAGAAGCGTTCATTCAGGTATCCGGTTTTCCGGTTCTTGATGGTGAAAATCCAGTGAACGATGGCAAGTCCCTGATAGTAGGATGGATCGAGACGAGGTAGATTTCGGTTTTCCATCAGCCAGTTACTATCCCGAGACGGGGCGGTGGATGGCAAGAAAATTGTAGCAGCGAGCGTGAGCGAGCAGATGCGGAGGATGGGTCGACCGGGCATGGAAGAGCGACGACCTGACTCGCTCACGCTCGCAGCTACGGGGGCGATAGTCCGCGTTAGGAAGAAGGGTAGCAGCGAGCGTGAGCGAGCAGATGCGGAGGATGGGTCGACCGGGCATGGAAG
>JARGNG010000118.1:1064-6734 GCA_029213265.1 Verrucomicrobiales bacterium
GATAGTCCGCGTTAGGAAGAAGGGTAGCAGCGAGCGTGAGCGAGCAGATGCGGAGAATGGGTCGACCGGGCGCGGAAGAGCGAAAGCCTGACTCGCTCCCGCTCGCAGCTACGGCTACGAGTTTTCCTTCTGCGGATCGATTGGCTCTTCGACGCTGGGCTCGGTGATCTCGAGCCCCATTCTCGCGGCGCGGTTTTTCCACATATTCCGTGCGAATTCCTGCATGTCTTCGCGGGTGTCGGCCTCATCGACAATCTCGAGGCCAAGAAGAGTTTCGACGACGTCTTCCATCGTCACGAGTCCACTGAGACCTCCATATTCGTCGAGAACGATGGCGACGTGGTGACGATTTGCGACGAGGTGCTGGAACGCATCGGTCAACTTCGTAATTTGCGGCATCGCTGCAATTTCCCGACTGAGCTCGCTCAGGGTCAGATCAAACTGATCCCGGGCAGCCGCGAGAAGGATGTCGTGTTTGAGCACGAAACCCTTGATGTCGTCGCGGTTGTCATCGTAGATCGGGATTCGCGAGAAAGGGGAGCTGTTGTGGCGATCCAGGTATTCCTGAACGGTCGTGTCCTCGGTAAGCGCAAAAACGACGATCCTTGGAGTCATTACTTCCCGAACGGAAATTTCCCCGAGTGTGAGAAGGTTTTCGAGAATCCGTGACTCGTCCTCCTGCAGTTTTCCCTGGCGGGTTCCGAGTTCGGCCATCACCTTCAGTTCGTCGCGGCTGAAGGAAGCTTCGCTGTGATGTCCCTTGCTGAACAATTCGATGAACCACACGACCGGGGTCATGATCTTTGCCAGCCAGACCAGGCAAAAGCTGACCCAGGGAGCCCAGTTTCTCCAATAACGGGCTCCGAGATTCTTCGGGATAATTTCGGACGCAATCAGGATCGCCATCGTCATGAGGGCTCCGGCGAGCGCATCCCACTTTCCGCCGCCGAGAGCGGAGACCTGCGAGGCGACTCCCATCGCGCCTACAGTGTGGGAAATCGTATTGAGCGTGAGAATCGAGGTGAGAGGACGGCTGATCCGATTCTTTAAACCCTCGAGGCGCTCTCCGACTTTCGGTTTCTTGTTCTTGAGATTGGCAACGTAGGGATTGGTCACACTGAGAATGACAGCTTCCCAAACGGAGCAGAAAAACGAGACCCCAATGGCGAGGCAGAAGTAGACGGCAAGAAGTGTCCAGGAACCGGTCACGCCGGGGGCGACATTTCCGGAGGCCATTGCCGCGACGATGGGATGAAACATAGTTGCGCTACCTTTGCCAAGAATCCGCCTTCCTTCAAGTCGAAAGGCGGGGATGAAAATGGTCAGGGGTTTTCCGATTCAACAGGGTCAGGTCTAAGCATTACCCCTGCTACTTCCTCTTTACGTAGGCATAAAAGGCACCGGTAACTTCGCCGTTGTCCCCGAGAAAACGCGCGGCAAGTTGAGCGGGACCTTTCGAAAGGGAAAGGTCAAAAGTAACGGAGGAGGCTCCCGCGGAAACTTCGGTTTCCAGCTTCTTGCCGGCAATATCGATGGTGGCTTTGGTGGCGGCGATTGCTCTTCCCGGAGTGACACGAAAGGCCTTTGTCCCGGGAACGGGATCTCCCGGCGCGACCGGATCGGTGATTGCCTTTTTCGCGACTTCCCCTTCATCGGGCCAGCGTCGCAGAGTGATTTCGTAATCTCCCGCTTCCACGATATCAAGATACCAGAATCCGGTGTTCTGCGGCTTGTCGTCGCCGCTGCGGATGTGCTGCTGATTCCAGGGAACCATGTTATCGGAGATCCAGTCGTGGCTGGTGAGTCGGCTCGGGTTTTCGGCGGGATGCCCGATCTTGATGCGGGCCGGGCTGCCAAAGGTCGGGGCAATCTCATCCCACCAGTTGTTGTAAAATTCCTTCAAACGTTCCGCCACTTCGGGATGGTCGGCGATGACGTTTTCCTCCTGTCCGGGATCTTCCTTAATTTGATAAAGCTCCTGGTTCAGTTCGCCTTTTCCGTTGTGATTGCTGACCAGTCGCCAGTCTGTCGTCATGACGCTGGACTTTCTCCATTTGATCGGGTCCTTCACTCGCTGGCTGTCCGTCACAAGAATGCGATCCGGCCAGTCGGAGGGTGCGGACTTGCTTTCGAGAAGAGGACGGATCGATACGCCGTCGAACTTGATCTCTGCAGGCGCCTCGACTTCGCAAAGATCAATCAAGGTCGGGACAACATCGACGTGAGCGGTAATGGCCCCGACTTTTTGCTCGCTTTGGAAACCACCGGCAGGCCAATGGAGAAAAAATGGAACGCGGTGTCCTCCGTCATACTCACTGCCTTTCTGGCCGCGCATGCCGGAATTGTGAACCTTGGATCCACTGGACGTTCCGTTGTCGGTGGTAAAGATGAAGATCGTATTTTCTTCGAGTCCTTTCCCGGCAAGCCATTTCCGCATTTGGCCTACGTTGTCGTCGATATTGGCGATCATGCCGAAAAAGTGAGCGAGACCCGTATTCAGTCCCTGGTCTTCATAGGGTTTAGCATACTCTTCGGGGGCATGCATGGGGCCGTGGGGGGCGTTGGTCGAGATGTAGGCAAGAAACGGTTTGTCTTCTTCCACCTGCTTCTCAATGAATCGCTTGGCATAATCGAAAAACACATCCGTGCAGAAACCTTTCGCGGGAACGGGCTTCGAGTTATGGAAGTAGGACCCGTCAAAGTAGGCATTGTCCCAGTAATCGGGTGTTTGGCCGACACCGCCGCCGCCATGGCGAAGAACTTCCGTAAAACCGCGATCTTCCGGGCGGAAGGGATAATTGTCACCGAGGTGCCATTTGCCGAACATCCCGGTGGCATAGCCGTTGTCTTGAAAAATCTGTCCGATCGTCACTTCATTTTCGCGAAGCATGGAGCGTCCCATGATCGTGTGCCAGACCCCTGTCCGATTGGTCCAGTGACCAGTGAGAAACGCACAACGGGTCGGCGAGCAGGTCGGAGCGACGTGGTAGTCTTCGAGACGAATGGATTCGCCGGCGAGCTTGTCGATGTGAGGAGTTTTGAGAATCGGGTTCCCGTGGCAGGAAAGATCGCCATAGCCCTGGTCGTCGGTGATGACGATCACGACGTTCGGTTTCTCAGCCGAGAAAGAAACGGAGATGCTCAATACGAGTAACAGAGCAAATTGAAGAGTCAGGGAGGCGAATTTCTGCATGGGCGCTAGATACCAACGGTGGGATGAATCGACAAGTCCGAAATCAACGGGTTGGTGGTTCTCTTCGGTGGAGATTCCACTGATCAATCAGAGAAATTGGCAAAAGTCTTGACCATTGGGCCGAAACCTAAGTACAATCGCCTTTTGATCGAGGAAATCCCCCCCTCCTGAATTGCCATGAAGCTTCCCTCTTCTCTTCGTATACCTATCTCCAATCGCCGCGTCTCTGAACTCGGTCTGACATTAATGGAGTTGCTCATCGTGATCGCCATCATTGGCGTGTTGATGGCGCTCATGGTTCCCGGAGTGGAGAAGGCAAGGCTGATGGCGAACTATGCGAAGAATACGGCCAATATCAGGGAGATCGGCATTGCGACCATTACCTGGGCGTCCGATCGGGGAAATAAACTTCCCTCACCGGAATATCCCGGTGGTATGGAGGTGCCCGACAGTGTCTCAACAGAGGACTATTTCCCGGAGTATTGGGATCTCGGTCCTTCCGGCCTGTGGCTGGACGGAGTGGTTTTCGCTCAGATTTACATGAGGGAGAACAAGGACGGGGAGGTATCTAGTTACGATGTGAACGAGAAGGGAGAGCATCTGAAAGGGACTCTTTTCGAGAACACCATTTCCGTTCTGAGAAATCCCCAAGAGGAAGACTGGCATCGACATACCTATGCGATGAACAAGAACCTGCAGTATGACAGGATCTATGATCAGGTCGATTCGAGCGATCCCTATCTGACAGAGAAAACTCTATCGAATCTGGTCTTCAGTCCCAAGGCCCTTCTCTACATCGATTGCATTGAAAGCAATGTCATAGACTTCAACGATCGTGAGCTCCTCGAGGAAACGAGCGAGGAGCGTTACAAGGGCGGCAAGCTCATGGCCGTCTTTCTGGATGGTCACGCGGAACGTCTCACCGTGAATCAGATTCCAGACGAAGACCCTGAATCGGATCGCGAATCGAGTCGCTTCTGGCGCGGTGTCGATCCACGTTGATCGGCTACGGTGCGTTTTCCTTTTCATACGCCTCTTTTACGAGGCGTCTCGCTTCCGATACGGCGAAGGTGCAGGCTTCCGTACAAATGACGGGAATCACCCTGGGCGATCCCGTCAAACGACTGACGGGGCAGCGATCATCGATCGGCCAGGCAATCTGTCGCAGGCATCCTTTTCCGCAGGTTTCCCGCATGATCTCGTTGGCCATCTGATCGGTGATGCTACCCGCAAATTTGTACATTCCAGTTTGGCGCTCGAGAGTGCTTCGAAGTGGTGTCGGGTCGTGTTCGCCGAGGTCGTAAGCGACCCAGGTGGCGAAAACACCGGGGTAAATGGCGTCGAGCTTTTTCAGGAAGTTCTCTGAGTCCGGGCTGCGGGTGACCCATCCGCATTTCAAATTGGGAGCTGTTTTTAGCGGGCGATACTCCTCTTTCGAATCGAATTTGGCCAACTCACGAAGATCCGTGTGAGAAGCAATCTCCCGGAGGTCTTCTGTCATGCCCCGGTTGTTCCGATGGAAGGCGACAAATTCGCCGGAGTCGGACCTGCTCAACTGCAATTCTCCGAACCGGCGTTCTGTTCCGGTCGGCAAAAGCGACTCCAATGTTTCTGCGAGTGTCATGAACGATAGTGTTCGTCGAAATAGGCCACCTGATCAAGAATCACTTCCGAAAGGGCTGGATCCGTTCCAATCGCCGATGAGTAGTAGAGTGTCCTGGCTCCAAAGTGATACGGGTTTTGACGAAAGACTTCGCGCTGGCTCGCTGCTTCCGTGATTTCGGATTCAATACCGAGAAGAACGGGAATGTCCTGGTAGCTGTGGAGAGCATCGGCGATGAAAAACGGGACTACGATGACCGTTTTTGAATCGGTCAGTTTTTTCCAGTCGGCAATGAACGGGGCCTCCTCCATGTAGGCATCAAGAACCTCTGCGAACTGAACCCCGGAGGATTCTCCGGCCTCGCGAATTGCAGTGACCTGATCCTTGATTGCATCGGTCGACTTCTTGTTCAGATTTGTTCCATGCCCCACGATGATCAATGTCGCTTCCTCCGTCCGAACACTTTCATCGATCATTTCTTTGGCCCGCTTGATGAGAAGATCGGTCATTCGGGAGTGGATCCCGACCGGATCGCAGTAGTGAACGGTTTTTCCATTCCTGACTGTGGTGGGGCCATCGAGCTCAAGCTCCCGCGGTAACACCTGACGGGTGAAATACCCTTCACTGATGAAGTTCGGAACCACATAGATCTCCTCCTCCTCGATCATGGGCCAGATTTGACGAAAGCTGGGCTCCTCTTTCCAGAAGGCACAATGGACACTTCCAAAGCCGCCTGATTCGGCAATCGTCTCGGCGTGTTCCCACGATGGCTGAGAGGAATCGGGATTTTCGGTCGAGCCGTGGCCCAGAATGAGGAGCGCGCTGTTGGGTTTCGAGATGGACATCGTGAATGAACTACGGAGGAAAGGGGACT
>JARGNG010000003.1:0-3030 GCA_029213265.1 Verrucomicrobiales bacterium
AAGCTGATTCGATCGGACGGGGAAAAATAGCGCTTTGCAAAGGTTTCCGCATCGCGGCTGGCAATGCCGACATAGACGGTCCCGACCGGCTTCTCTTCGGTTCCGCCCGTGGGACCGGCGATTCCGCTGACGGCAATAGCATGATCCGCCCCGCTGACGCGCAGGCAGCCTTCCGCCATCGCTCTTACGACCGGCTCACTGACCGCTCCGTGCTCAGCGAGCAGCTCCTCCGGCACTCCCAGCATTTCCGTCTTCGCTTCGTTCGCATAGGTTACATAGCCTCGGTGGAAAATGGCGCTTGATCCTGACGCATTGGTCAAGGTCGACGCAATATGTCCGCCGGTGCAGCTCTCCGCCGTCGAAACGACCTGTCCTCTTTCGACAAGCAGGTTCTGAACCACCTGTTCGATCGGGGCCTCCGATTCAGCTACGATATCTTCGCCATATTCCGCCCGAACGATTTCCGAGGCGGAAAAAATGGCTACCTCAGAACCAATCAAACGCAAATCGACCTCCCCGAGGCGCGCGCAATACCCCAACTCGAGATCTTCAATCCCGGCAAATTTCGGCTCGAGGAGAGACGCCAGCGACGACTCCCCCACTCCGTAGATTCGAAAGTTGTGCCAACCGTCGGAACGGTCATCTTCGTTTCTCAAGTCCGCCAAACGTGGATAGACCTCGTCGGCGAACATCGGCTTGAGCTCACGGGGTGGGCCCGGCAGTAGAAATAGGTGCGGAGAGCCGAAGGATTCGTCACGGGGAAGATACAATCCCGGGGCCGTTCCATTTGGATTGTGGAGGACCACAGCCCCCTCGGGAACCATGGCCTGACGGTCGTTGGAGCGGTTCTGCTTCAACCCGCGGCTGCGAAACATCTCGTTGATGTAATCGAGAATGCCCTGATCCAGATGCAGCTTCCGCCCCAGCATTTCCGCGACGACTTCCCTGGTGATGTCGTCACTGGTCGGTCCCAAGCCTCCGGTGACAAGAATCACATCGGCCCGGGGAAACGCATCCTCCAATACCGATCGAATTTCGTCGCCGTCCGGAATTGTCACCTGCCGTTGAACCCGCAGGCCCAGCTTGAACAATTCCTGCCCGAAGAATGCTGCGTGCGTATTGACGACTTTGCCAAGGAGGAGCTCCGTCCCCGTATTCACCACTTCCACCTTCATCGCACAATAAGAACGAACTACTCCGCGGATGGTCTGGAGGAATCGAATTCAACCCGGGGGGCGTCGGACCAGAGTTCCTCCAATGCATACAAATCACGTTTCTCCTCGTGAAACACGTGAACAACGACATCCACGTAGTCAATCACCAGCCACATACTAGACGCCTCGCCGTCCGAACTGCGGGGAGACTCGCCGATCGCTTTCTCCGTGTTGTGACGAATGTCGCGGCTGACGGCCTTCAAATGAGGCAGCGAGGTCGCGGTACAAATCACAAAAAAATCAGCCAGACTGGAAAGCCCCCTGAGATCGAGGATCTCAATGTCTTCCGCCTGGATTTCGTCTGCATACTTCGCGCAGGTCTTGGCAATGGTTAGAGCGTCTGGCACAATAGCAATTCGGTAAAGAATGATGCGGTCGGCTACATTGGAGGGAAAAACCCTCAACGCAAAGCGAATTTGCGGGGAAATCCAATGACTCAACCCTGTTCGGTCATCGACTCAACAGGGTTCCGACGAAGAGGGAGAGGCTCCATCGCCTCGATTTCCGATCAAAGCTTCTTCACCTGAATATTCCGAACCCAGAACGGAAGGCCGTGATCCTGAATCGTAATATACCCCTCTTTCGGGAGCGGTTTGTCCTCCGGCTTTTCTTTGGCCAGATTGATATTCTGCACGACTTCGCCGTTCAAGGTGACGGTGAGCTTGTCACCTTTCATTTCTACGGTCATCCGATTCCACTCGCCGGCAGGCCTGGACATGTTCTTGTCGGCACCTTTCGTTTTGATGACCCCACCATTGTCGTGGTGCCCCATCTCTTCATCGGGCTTTCCGAGAGAGTCGAGAATCTGCACCTCAAATCCGTGGATGGTAGGATCTACTTTGTCAGAGACCCGGAAATATAATCCGGAATTACCTCCTGCAGGATGCTTGTATTCGAAATCAAAGATGAAATCCCCGTAGGCCTCGGGGAGCCAGAGGTAGTGATGGTAACGCTTCCAACCTTCTTCGCCTTCGCGGGGCTCCAGGTAAAGAGAACCGTCGTCCAGTTGCTTCCAATTGCCCTCTGTTTCGAGCGCGGAAAGGTCTTTCTTTTCAAAACCTTTCTCATTTTTCTCAGGATGCCCGGCCTGAATCGTAGTAAGAAAAACCGCGGAGACGGAAAAGAGGATGCAAAGTGCTTTCATAGGAAAGGACGATGATGCGGAATCTTTTCCATCGCAAGGCCGCGATAATGTGTCAAAATTTGCCCCCAATCTTTTCATTTCAGCTATGAGACTCCTGCCCACTACGATTCTTGCCCTCGCCTTGTCCTGCTCCTTCCTGTCCGCGCAGGATCCCGAGCCAACGACCGAAGACAAAAAGGAACTGGCTCCCAAAGGAATCGAAGGAAAACCGGCCCGCCCTCTCGGTGTCACCGAATGGATTCAGTTACCCGAAGGAAAAGAGCGCCTCGAAATCAACGATTTCACGGACAAGGTCCTCGTCCTCTTTCTCTTTCAAAGCACCTGCGAAGCCTGCAAGAAGCGTGAGTTTCCAGTTCTCCAGAAGCTGGTCAAAGAGTTCGAGGGAAATGAAGGTGTCGCTTTCCTGGCCATTCAGACGCCTTTTCAGGAATACGCCACGAACAGCCAATTGCAGCTCAAGCCGGTCGCGGAGGAATTCGACCTCGATATCCCCTTCGGCCACCTCGCCAAGACACGGGAGGCCTACAGCATCAATGCCGCCTATGAAACAGGCGGAACCCCGTGGTGGGTGATCATTGATCGAAAAGGAATGGTCGAGTTCAACGGATTTACGATCCATCCCGAAGTGGCTGTTGAGAACATCAAAAAGTTGATCGCCGGCGAAGAGCTGGA
>JARGNG010000003.1:3130-192083 GCA_029213265.1 Verrucomicrobiales bacterium
ATCCCGAAGTGGCTGTTGAGAACATCAAAAAGTTGATCGCCGGCGAAGAGCTGGAATAAGTGTTCGCATCCCGTAGCGGAACTCGTGAGAGTTTCGAGTGCGTTTCCTGACAGCACCCCGCGATCTTCTCTCCGCGGAAGAAAATCTTACGATTTCCTCTACCCCGCAGCGGAACTCGTGAGAGTTTCGAGTGCGTTTCCTGACAGCACCCCCGCGCGCGCTTCCCTCCGCGGAAGAAAATCTTACGATTTCCTCTACGCTTAGTAGGTCAGGGTCACGCCGAAGTGAAATTTCCCGCCGTCGTCGTCGGTGGGTAGCAGCCCGTGGTCCTGGATTCCCCAACCATAGGCAGCGCGAGCAAATCCTCGATCCGTAATCCGCAGATTGAGCCCGATACCGAGGCTCTGTAGCGAGGGGCTCACTTCACCGGGAAGCGCGTCGCTGATGTCGAGAGCGGCGGCATCGTAAAAAACAAACGCGTTCCAGGTATCGTCGCAGGCTTCGCAGAGAGAAAAGTCAGGGCTGATCAATTCCACCGTGGAGAGAAAGCCCGAGTCCCCTCGCACGAGGCTTTCATCAAATCCGCGAACGGTGGAATACCCGCCCGCAAGAAGCTGCTCGGTCGAGGAAAGCCGGTCTCCTGTGCTCTGCGCCCGCAGATCGACACGAAGGCTGTAGTCACCAGGCAGGCGAATGAGCCGCTCATATTCAGCGAGTCCATACCAGTAGTCAGCGGTCGAACCAATTCTCGCCAGGTCGAAGCTGGCATCGTCGTTGTTCTCGAACATGCCCCCGGGAGATCCCACGAGCCCGATGGCGAATCGTGTCAGTCCCAACGAGTCGACAATCTCCGCATCGTACATAGCGCGAAACTGCCCAATTTCGATTTCGGTTCCGAAAAAGGTAAGGCCTCCAAAAAGCAGATCGGTATTGGTGGATTTGTAATCAAAGCCAAAGATGAAATTGTGGGTCCATTGACGATTGAATTCCGGCCGCGGAAGCGGAATGCGATACTCAGCCGAAAGCTGCTCGCTCAGGCCTGTCACGCTCGGAACTGCGACCAATGACTCGCTCGTGACGTGAGCGCCCATCAGTTGCAGCGTGTGGCGCCAGGGCAGAAAGGCCTGATAAAAAACGGAATGCGCCTGCAGATTGTCCCACTCCAGATCCGTCGCGAAGTGGTATCCGATCAGGTGTTCCTTTCGAAGAGGATTGTTCCAGTTGAATCCGAAAGCCCACTCCTCTTCCCCTGTCTGATTCACTCCGGTATTGGCGAATCCTGAATACACAGAAAATGCTTTCTCCTCCGACACATCGAGCACGATATTGCTGGTCCCGTCTTCGTCACCACGATCATAAATCAGATTTACATTGCGGATCGGATTCTGGTTCAACCAATCCAAATCCGCTTCGACAACGCGACGGTTGATTCGATCTCCCCTGTCCACCCTGAGGTTGCTGAGCAGATAATCCTCCCGGGAAACAACGGCACCCTCGGCGGATTTTTCTCCGAGAATTGCTTCGCGGACAACCACCTGCAGTTTTCCTCCGCTGATGTTCTGCTCCGGGTAGTAGACATCGACGAGGGGATAATCACTTTCGCGCCAGGCCAGCACGACCGTTTTCCCCACCTCTGAAAGCAGAGCCATCGACATCGGTTTGCCCACGAAAGGCTCAAGCAACTCCCGGAGTCCGTCCGGTGCAGGTAGTTCTTTCTCGACCACGATGGAGTCCGGTCCCGCGCCGGGGTCCATTGTTGCATTGTCCTGATGAGCGATCAGGTGAATCGATTTCACGTCCACGCCGAGAGGGGTATCATCCGCAGAGGCTTCTTCGGCCTCGCGATCATCGCGAACCGTGGCATCCCTGTTCTGCTGCTGAGGGAGCACCTCACTGCGGGTTCGCTCTGCCCGGTCGAGCGGCCGACTCTGACCACGAATTTCCATCACCGCTCCAATAAGAAGACAGGAAATAACGAAGGTAACTGGCGTTCGAAAATACATACAAAATGAGACGCAAGTTACTCTTCAAGAGCAGAATTCAACTCTGCAAAAGACTCTTCTCCGATCAAATCTGTCAGCATGTCGATCACTTCCTGAGGAAGCGGCACCTGAACCGTCATGATTCCGATCGGCCCATCCGCCGAAACCAATGGAATGGAAAGGGTCATTTCAAGAGCACTGAGGAGTTCGAGCGATCCGGAAACAGTCAGGTTTTCCTGAAGCAGGGCCGCCATCTCGGCGGGAGTTGCTTCCGTCAAATTGATCATGTAAGGCCCATCCATCCTCAGGAGAATTGTGGACCCTTCAAAATCAATCGCATTGGCCAACTCGGCCCAGACATCCGGCTCTAGATTGTTCTTGAGAGTTTCTATGATGCTCGCGGGAGGAACGGTGAACGTCCCGTCCAGACTCGCAGGAGCCTGCAGCAGATACTGCGAACCGTCGAGTTGGATCGCAATCGCCTGACCGGCGACTGCCGCAGCGAGGGAGCCAGTGAAAGCACCGAATGTTCCCGGGGTCACGGTAGTGGAAGAAAACTGGTCAATTGGAGCTCCGTCCCCCTCGGTTGGAGCCGGCACCTGAACGTTCTGAGTTTGCTGCGTCAAAATCACCTCGCTGTCGTCCGAAGGAGGGTTCGGGCCCTCGAAATTACTCGCAAATACCCTCGAACTGCCCAGCTGGATGGGATTCCCCCCCAGGTAAAAGTTCGCGCCCATATCGAGAAAGTCTTCGCCTCCACCCCCATCAAGGATTTGGGTCAGCCCGTTGCTCCGGGTCACCACCGTGTCGCCCCCCCCACCGAGCAGCAGCGTGAGCGCTTCCAGACCGGAAAAGGTATAAGTGGGATTTCGAACAATCGTGTCCTGCCCGATCGTGTAGGTATTTCTTCCACCCAGGGTCCGGTCATCAATGCGAAGTAAATCGTTCCCCTGGCCGCCTACGATCAAGTCAACCACGGCCTGATTATAAAACTGAAACTGGTCATTCCCTCCGGCACCATTCAGGATTTCAAATCCTGAGAAACTTCCCTGATTCAGCGTTCCTGCATTGCTCGACTGAACCCTGAATATATCAGCGTTGTTCGTTCCAAAAAGAGTATCGGTATTGGAACCGCCCACTAGCCTCTCAAGGCCATTCAGCGATCCTACCGAAGTCGATGAATTGTTTCGAAAATCGACTTTGACGGGTGCTGAGAAACCCGAATAATCGAGCGTGTCAAAATCCGCCCCTCCGTGGATCGCAGAAACACCTCCGCCCGGTGCGATCACAAACCGGTCATTCCCTGCCCCACCGAGGAGAGCTCCGTCAAGCAGAAGTCCCGGGGCAATGGAAACGAAAAACGTATCGTTCCCTCCCAAACCGGAAATTTTTTCGAAATCAGAGAATTCGAATTCCCGGATGGAGGTGGCGCCTTCCCCCGCGTCCACCGTCGTGGAAAAAATACCACCGGTCCCCGACGTGATCGTGATCTGATCCGCTCGCCCGGTTCCAGTGATTCCATCGACTGAAAGTCCACCGGCGAGCTTCTCGATACTGGAGAAAAACCCCACTTGCGTCGCGGTTCCGGCATCGAGATCCACTTCGACGGCATCGGTGAAGGAACCGAAATCGAGGGAGTCAAAATCTGCCCCGCCAAAGATCGTCCCTACGGATCCGCCAGGCATCATGGAAAAAGTATCGTCCCCGCTTTCCCCGGACAGGATTCCTTCAAAATCAGATTCGCCCAAAAGCTCGACGAAAAAGTGGTCGTCGCCATTTCCGCCCCGGACCTCGGAAAAGCTCTCGAACTGTATCGTTTGCGTAAAAGCTTCAGACGGGATGCCGATTTCGGAAACTGCAGCCAGTTCCGAAGCCGGGTAATCTGTCAGGATCTCCTCAAAAGTTTCCTCAAAAGTGATCGAGCCGGAACCGTTTCCGGTAATCCGGATTTTATCATTTCCGTAGGTCGATTGAATCACATCGCCGGAAGCTCCTCCGATCACCCGCTCTATATTCGAAAAATACGAAGTATCGCCTCCGTAGGCATACGTCATAGAATCCAAATCCACCCCGACGAAAACGGTAACACCACTGAAGTCGAGCACATCCTCGCCGCCGGCATTTTCATATGAACCGGAGATATACCCTGCCGCTCCTGATACGAGCTCGAACCGATCGCTGCCGCCTCGACCATAAAGATCACCGGCAAAAGAATTCCCCGTTCCTACATTGATGATGAAGCGATCATTGAAGTCACTCCCGGAGGCATTCTCAAAAGAGGAGACCGAAATTCTCTCCCCGTTCAGATCATCGTAGATAAATTCATCGCTCCCATTGATGGTAAAAGTGGCACCGGTATTGCTGGAGCCCTCGAACGAATCGAAGGAAGAGGCACTTCCCGTGAGCGTATCCACATTGCTGAACTGATCGGCATTCAGATACAAACTCCCGCCCGAGTGTCCGGAAAAGTCGACCGAGTTAAATCCCGCGCCGCCATCGACGGTATAACCGCCGGAAGAGGGTCGAATCGAAAAAAGAAAGTCCGTGTCATCAGTCGAAGATCCCGTGTAGGAAACTCCGGAATTTCCTGTTACAGAATTACCTACCTCAATCTTACCCATTTCGGTCGAAACGCTCACAGACTGATTTGAACTTTGCACCCCGGCCTGAATCGCGACACCCACCTCTTCGTTCGATCGGGCGTTCCCGCTGATCGTCACAGCGCCGCTTCCCGAAACCCCGGATCCGGAGTGTATCCAAACGCCCTTGTTCCCGGCAGAGTCGCCTCCATTGCCTACCAGAATGACCTGCCCGCCTGTCGAGGTGAGGCTTCCCGCCACTTCAATTCCATGAAAATCTCCTGACACTGCGGTTACCTGATTTGCATTGACGGTAATACTGCCATCCGCATGCAGAGACACTCCCGGAAGAATCTTTGCGCTGCGAGTCACATCGACCGTCAAATCACCAACAGAGGTCATCGAGTGACCAATGGAAATTTGACCGGCATCCAGATCAACATTTCCAACCGCATTGGAGGCTCCCACCGCGCCCTGAAAATCGATCTCCCCTGTCGTTCCCGCATTGATCGTCAGAGCTTCCGCCGTCGTCTCGCTGTTCACGGTCCCCTCGATCAGGACATCGGCACCGCCGACAACTGCGCCGGACATCGTCGTATCGAGGATCGCATCGGATCTCAACACGACATCATCGCTGATCCGAATCTCATTTCCCGCTGTCACGATGTTGGAATTGAGATAGGTCGTGTTCGGCACCAATCCACCCGGACCGGCTCCATCCAGGGTGATGGAAGCATTGTCAGCTCCCGTGATCTGACCGTTCACGAAGATCTCCCCTCCTACACCAGAGGCCGCCAAAGTAGTTGGATCACGAAAGGTCACCGGCGAAACATAGACGGAACCCGAACCGAAGGAGGTATCACCAATCGTGATCGAACGGAAGCCATCCGCGAGCAGATCAATCTCAGATTGCGTCACTTGAAACCCCAGATCGGAAGCTCCCGCGCCGATATGGATATCCGATGCCGGGTCGAGCGGGCGGATGATCAAATCGCCCGGAGAAGAAACACTCCCAAAGGAAAAATCGACCGAATTGGCTTCAATCAAAATGCTGCTGTTTACGTCCGCAGTTTTGATAGCACTGGTCGTCAATGCCAGGTGCAGCCCCTGTTCTGCATTTCCCAGGGAATCGGCTTTGATGTGAATACCACCCGAACCAGTTGCCCGGGCTTCGCCAAGAAGCTCGATTCCGTGTCCGATATTCGCTCCCCCTTCTCCTGACAAAAGAATCGACCCGGTCCCGGTCGTCTCGAAAAGTCCCTGCATCTGGATGCCGGAAGCGACCGCATTCGTTGTCGCGCCTCCCACTCCGGTAATGGAAAGGTCACCATCGTGCGTGCGAATGAGCCCGGAGGACATTGAGAATCCATCCCCGTTCCCCAATGCGGCGTCGCCCCCGGTGCCCTCGATCGTCACGCTCCCCAGGCCGGTCGCGCTGATGAAAGAATTGAAAATCGAAACTCCGAAATTTGCCTCCGAAATACTGGCGTCCTGATTCCCGCCGTGTCCACTCAACTCGATGGCTCCGTCGGCCGTTTCCAACGCACCGCCCACCATGTTCACGCCGGTGAACGTGCCGAAGGCAAGACCGTCCTCATTTGCCGTGATAATGATGTCACCGGTGTTGGTTTTGATTCCCCCCGCCAGCGGCAGGTCGGCCGGTTCGGTCCCCTCTTCCGTAACAAACTCCGGCATCTTCCCGAGTTCGGCGGCTCTACCTGCCGTGACAAAAACCGAACCCGCTCCGAGCGCCTCAATTCTGGCTCCGTTCTCGAGGACAAAATCCCTGTCCGCGTTGAACGAAAGATTTCCACCTGCCGACCAGGTGATGTCGACTCCGGAAAAGATCGTGATATCTCCAGCGTCTGTATCCACGCTGTTCGTGTCGATGACCAGATTCGCCCCCGTTCCGAGAAAGCTGACAATGTCGCCGTCCTCGATCGTATTTAATCCCATCGGAAACGACGCATCAGGTCCCGTTCCCGTCCCGCTGAAGATATAGATGTCGGTGGGGTCAAAGAGCAACGTCCCCCCGTCTCCGTTCGCGGCGCCAAGAAATACCCGGCTCGCGAGATCGGGAATGAACACTTCATTCTTTCCGGAAAGCTCGACGAATCCCCCGTTGCCTCCCTGGTCTCCTCCGGTCGCGGAAACTGATCCGAGAAAATCGAGACGTTTTTCGGCAAACACGATCACCTCGCCACCGCCTCCCTCGACGGTCGCGTTGGCACTGAGAATGACTCCTTCTGCGACACTCACATCCGTCGCGTTCATGAAGCGAATCTCCTCACCCCGACGCCCGCCTCCGATGTAGATGGTACCGCCGGCGCGCTCTCCATCGGCAATGATGAGTGAGCCTTCCAATACCGATACCTCCCGACCGAGCAATACAATTTCCCCGCCAGTTTCGCCACCCGCAGCGTCAATCGTTCCGCCAACTTCCGTTACGCCGCCCTGTCCACTCTCGACGACGACCCGGCCACCCGATTTCGTATTCGGGTTCTTCGCAACGAGCGTTCCGGTCGACCGAACGCGGCTTCCCGATGATCGCTGCCCTCCGGCCCGGAGGAAAATCTGTCCGCCCTCCCGGGAAACACCGGTCGCGGCGACGCGCCCTTCGTTCTTGACGGCCATTCCATAGAGGTTGCCTCCATGCGATTTTAACTCGGCTATGTTGGCGTGAATCGATCCCTCATTGACGACCCCGTTCTCCTTCTTTTCCCCGCTGGCACCTCGAACAAACACTCTCTCCGTCCCCGACTCTTTGATAAGAACATCATTTCCTGCGGCAAGCCCCACGGTGCCCCGGCGCGCGCTGAGTGATCCCGAGTTATCCACCGTCGAGGCGATTAAAAAGATATCGCCGTCGAACGCGCTGATGCTGCCCAGGTTCACGACTGCCGCCTGGGAATCCCCTCGATAACGCAAATCCCCTCCGGATAGGAAATCCCGGTCGCTGATGTCGAGTGTGGAAGCGGTAAAACCGGCCACATCGATCACGCCCGTCCGCCCGACCAATACTCCGTTCGGGTTGAGAAGAAAAATACTGCCGTTGGCTCGGAGGTTTCCGTCGATTCGCGACACGGTCCCACCGGTGACCCGGTTCAAGGTTGCGGCCCTTGCGTTCGGCTGCACAAAGCGGGTCGTCTGCCCGTGCTGAATCGAAAATGAGTTCCAGTCAATGACACCGCGATTGGATTTCTGGATCACCCGGAGGGCGTTCCCACCCTGCTGGATGCGAATATCCCCCTGCCGAATGTTTGCTCCCCCGGGGTTGGAAAAGGAGGAAAGCGGCAAGCCCAGCGAAAAACAGAGCGCCAGGGCAATCGCAAGGCGGCTTGCGGAGAGTGTTTCCCCGTAGGGGTGAGCGCTCATCAAATTTTCTGAACTCCGCAATCTTTCGGCACGCCCTGCTAGTTTTCTTCGGCAGCCGGAATGATCTCAACGCGACCCTCTTTTACCTGAGCGTAGCCTTTTCCGTCTTTCACTGCGACGGAGTAAAAGGTTCCCCGGGCAGCCGCCACGCCGCTGGGCGTTCGCACTTTGAAATCCAATTCCCCTGAAGCGTTCGGTTTGAGAAGAGCACCGAGGCTTCCGTCCTTGAGATCGATCATGACCTGCTTGGGAGACGCCGCCTCATCCACGGTCTCGATCACCACCTCTGAATTCTCGGAAATCCGGATGGCAGAACGAGGAGTGATCACGATGACGGCCCGGGCATCAGCCCCGGTTTTGATCGTCGTTCCGACTGCGACCTTGTCTCCTTTTTCGAGAGGCGTTTCCGCCCCTCCTTCTTTGGAGAGGGCCACTACTTCGCCGACTGCTACAGTAACCCGGCCGCTCTCAGGTGCGGCTTCTGAAAGAGTGGAGAAAATCGCGAATAGAGTCGTCACGATCAGGAAACTCCTAAATAATGTTGGATTCATAAAAGCTTTCGATACGGTTCCTTTCTGTTATCTAGAGGCCTACAGCACAAAGATCAATGCCAATCGGTTCTTTTTTAAGACGAAGAGTGGTGCGAATTGATTCATACTATTTCAAAAAATTTCTGCTACACATGCCCCGGAAAAGTGACAGACATCGTTATGTGGCCCTCATTCTCGCACCCCCTGCAATTGCCTTGCTCATGGCACTCATCGGACCAACGGAGTTTGTCCTCGAACTGGAGAACGTGACAGTAGATTGGAGGTTCAAAGCGCGTGCGGACTCGGATCCGCCCCCCTCCCCGAAACTCGCCCTCGTCGGGATCGGAAATGTCTCTCTGCAAAAGATCGGTCGCTGGCAGGACTGGAGTAGAAAAGAGCACGGGGAATTGCTGGGCTGGCTCGGCTACCGCCCCCCCGAAGTGATCGCGTTCGACTTGTTCTTTCCGGAACCCAGTGCCGACGAGACGGACGACATCGCTTTTGCGGAAGGACTTTCCCTGCATTTCGAGCCAATCACGGGAATGTATATCGACACGAGCAGGGAGACTGCGGACAAGGCGGTTGCAGGGATGGAATTCCCTCCCCTCTCCCTCCACGCGACGAAACCGTTTCCCGACGTGACCGGTGATACGACCAGACTTCTCAGCGGCCCTACGGGAGATGTGCCGATCGAGCTCATTGCCGAAAGTTCATGGACCGGATCCGTAAATTTTCCGCCCTCTGATGTCGATGGCATGCGAAGAGAGATCCCCCTGATTGTGCGTATCGGGAACGACGTCTATCCCTCGCTCGCCCTGCAAATCCTGGTCCGGAAAGAGGAGGCACATCGCGAGGATGTGAGAATTGTAATCGGAGAATCCATCATCGTTCCGAAAGAAGAGGGAGGTGAATGGAGAATCCCCATCGACGAGCAGGGATTTCACTATGTAAACTATCGTGACACACGCCGGTTTCAAATCATTGACTACTATGCACTTCGAGAGCAAATCAGAAGGACGGAGGAACTGGGAGATCCATGGCCTGCAGATGAACTTCCACCCATCGCGGATCAAATCCTGATCATCGGGCAAAGCGCGGAGGGACTTTCCGATTTCGGCCCCACCCCCTACCGTGCCGAAGATCCTCTATTCGCCGTTCAGGCCACCGTGCTCGACAGCATTCTGCGGGAAGATTACATCAAAACGATTCCCCTGTGGTTGTTTCTGGCAGTTTGGACGATCATCGCCTGGATCACCCTCGCTTTGCTTCGAAAGGCTCCCATCCTCGTTTCGGTTCTCGTTCCGATCGTGCTTACAGGGCTCTTCATCACTGTCGCATTCTGGTTGTTTGAGAGGAACTCTCTGCTTCTGCCGCTCTTTCTGCCCGTAGCCGGATTCCTCGTGATCCATTCGACCATGATCGGAGATCGACTGTCCATCGAACTTCGTGAAAAGCGCTACATTCGTGGAGTCTTCGGCTCTTACGTTTCCCCGGATATCGTAAATCAAATCATCAGCTCCGGTCAGACTCCCGAACTAGGCGGGGAGCAGGTCAACATCACGATTCTGTTCAGCGACATCCAGGGCTTCTCCACCTTCTCCGAACAACTGACTCCGGTCGCCCTCGTCGAATTGATGGTCGAATACCTCTCGGAGATGACCGACATCGTGACCGACACCGGTGGCACGCTCGACAAGTACATCGGCGATGCCATCGACGCGATGTTCGGCGCGCCGTTACCGCTTGAGGGACACGCCTACAAAGGCGTGGATGCCGCTATTCAGATGCAACGAAAACAGCAGGAGCTGGATGCCTTCTGGAAAGCGGAAAATCGACCTGAAATCGTCCAGGAAATGCGCACTCGTATAGGCCTGAACACCGGAGCCGCCGTTGTCGGCAACATGGGGTCGAAGCGCCGCTTCAACTACACCATGATGGGCGACAACGTGAATCTGGGAGCCCGCTGTGAATCGGCCGCCAAGTCCTACGGCGTCTATACGATGATCACGGAGGACACTTACCGGGAGGCTAAAGAAATCAAAGATGACATCGTCTATCGCTATCTCGACCAGATCATTGTCCAGGGAAGAACCCTGCCGGTAAAAGTCTTTGAAGTACTCGAAAAGAAGGATCTCGTCAGCGCGGACGACCTCGCCTGCATTGAACTCTACGAGGAAGCCTACCGCCTCCATTTGAATCGAGAGTGGGACAAAGCGATTGCCCACTTTGAAAAATCCTCCGCCCTCGAACCGTTTCAGCCCGACCGGGACGCGGGGATCAAGACGAACCCTTCGCGGGTCATGATTGCCCGTTGCGGAGTGCTGAAAGTCTCCCCTCCCGCGGACGATTGGGATGGAGTCTATCGAATGACAACGAAATAGACGCCCGGTCAATCAACCCGATTTCAATGCCGCCACCTCGAGATCTCTTCGCCGGAGGCGGTTAACATTCAATTCGAGAATCCCGCGGATCAATTTGATATAGATCTCCGAATTCACTTCCCGAAGGCTTTCGAACCGCTCCAGCGAAAGCGTATAGCAGGTAATATCCTCATCCGCCCAGACATCGGCAGAGCGGTTGGCCCGGGTGATCACTGCGATATCACCAAAGCAGGCCCCCGGTCCGAAGGTACTCACCAGTCGACCTTTTCCGCTTTCCCGAGAATCCTGCTGGTAAACGCTGATCTCCCCTTTGGAAAGAAAGTAAACATCATCCGGAGGGTCCCCCTCGAAGATCACTTGCGCCCCTTTCCGGAAAGCCGTCATTTCAAACAAGCCCTCCACTTCGGAAAGCTCTCGCGGGGTTAATTCCGCAAAGAGATCAAACTCGTAAAACGGAACCAGTCCACCGACTAGCGGAGCATCAAGGTGCATCTTCAGTATTTGATCTTCACAGACCTTGAGCGCAAATCCGATCTGCTCATAGAACTGCACATGCTCTCCCAGCTCCTTGAATGCTTCCGGATCCAGCTTCACCGCATTTTCTACGATGAGAAGCTTCTTTCCGGCATTCTTCAAAGCCATGGCGACCTCGAGGAGGAGATCCTGCGTCCCTGCATCGATCAATCCGGCCCGGTTCAGATCCAAGAGGAAAATGTCGGTCGTCGCAGCGAGGTCAGATGATTTCCGAACCACCCTCTCCAGAGCCGAAAAGAAGATATCCCCCTGCAATTCAATCACCGTCACCTTATCCCCATGTTTGCGGATCGTTTCATGATGGGTTTGCAGTCGATTGCAGTGCGACCCGACTTGAGAAAGCTTGTAGACACGACGGATCACCTGATCAGAAATCACAGGAAGGTTAAAAAGGTGCAGATTGAACTTCTTTGAAAGATCCCGGAAGACCCGGACACCCCGTACGCTGTTTCCTTTCGCATCGAGACGGGGAGAAAAAACAGCCACGCCCAACTGCCCCGGCAGGACTCCGACGACACCCCCTCCAACTCCGCTCTTGGCGGGAAGCCCTACCGTGAAAATCCACTCACCGGAGTAGTCATACATTCCGCAGGTACTCATGACACTGAGCACCTTTTCCACGTTTGTCGGCTCGAGAACCCGCTCCTTCGTCAAAGGATTGATGCCCCCGTTGGCCAGCGAAGCTGCCATAACCGACAGATCGCGGCAGTTCACCAGGATCGAGCACTGCTTGAAGTAGACCTCTACGGCTTCGTCGACAGGATCGTCGAGCATTTCGAAATTTCGAAGAAGATTGGCAATGGCCCGGTTCCGGAACCCGGTCGAGCTCTCAGACCGGTAAACATGCTCATCGACGCTCAATTCCCGTGCCGCGAACTGTGAAAAGCGTCCTCGAATCTCTTCAAAGCGAGCTTCGAACCCAATCCCGGGAACCATGCCCGATGAGGCAATCGCTCCTGCATTGATCATCGGGTTGAGAGGTCTCCCGGTAGCCGGATCAAGACTGATTGAATTAAACGCCTCCCCTGACGGCTCCACTCCGATTCTCTTTTCCACCTCCTCAATCCCGAACTCATCGAGAATCATTCCATAGGTGAACGCCTTTGAAATCGATTGAATCGTAAACTCCTGTGTCGTCTCCCCTACTTCGTAGACATGGCCGTCGGCAGTGAAAACACTGATCCCAAACCAATCCGGATTCGCCTTCGCCAGCTCAGGGATGTAGTCGGCAAGCTCTCCGTCATCACATGTTTTGTATTGTTCATACAGCTCTTGAATGATGCGGGAGATCGTATTTTCCATTCTTGAAAGTCAGTCAGTTACGGGGGAAGGAATCCTACAAAGCAGGAAACGTGCCCGAAGAAGATAGAGATTCAAAAATTCATTCGAAACCTCTCGTCCCTGCTACTATTCCAGAGGAATCCGGAAGTGGATCACTGGACGCAAAAAGGGCACACCCGGCCGAATGGCTCGACCTGAAGTGTGCCCTGGAAATTCAGTGCGGATCCGCTGCTTACTTGCCGATCGCTTTCTTGACCGCTGCGACAATCAGCATGAGGACGACTCCTCCGACTCCGCCACTGCCGACCTGACCGAGGACACCGCCTCCTTCGAGTCCGATCATCCCGAGCAACTGACCGCCCAGTCCTCCCCCGAGGATTCCAACGACCGAGTTCCAAAGAGTTCCAAGGCTCAATTTCTTAAAGATGAGGCCTCCGACGTTTCCGCCGACAGCTCCACAAATCAGGCTGATAAGTAATTCCATATTATTTCGTAGGGGTTTGGTGGTTAGTGAGATCCGCCAGGGGAAGCGGACTGTTTCATTCAGGCAGAAAGCAATCCGCGTGTCACGGCGAAACTGGAAATTGTTACGGGGTTCCCGCGTTCCTGTTTCATCTCGCCTATTTGTAGGTAGTTTATTAGGTTCCTTCTATCCCTGTCTCAGCGGGTTCCACTCTTTGCACACAATGATCCTTTCGAAGCTGCGGCACCTCCTTATCCTCACCGTTCTCCTGACCACCCTCGCCGCAGACGCAGAACCGCGCCAATGGCAGGATACCAGCGGTCAATTCACAGTGCTTGCGGAACTGATCGAGGAAAAGGAAGACGTCGTCATTCTGCGAAAGGACAACGGAGTCGTCATTGGGGTTCCGGTTTTGAAACTGAGCACCGGAGACCGGGAGTATCTCCAATCGCTTTCTCAACCGGCTCCCGCTCCGGAAACAGAAGATCCCTTTGAGAATGCGCCGATCGCAGCCCCTCCGGAGGAAGAGTTCAAAGAAGTTCCAGTATCTAAAGGGTTCTGGCCGGAGCTCCGAAACATGCTCGAGGAACTGGACGAAAAGGGAGCGCACGGGAAACGGTTGATTCGGAGGCTCCAGTTCATGGCGTCCCTCGCTCCGGAATGGATGAAACGACCGGAAACACCTTTCATTCTGTTTTTCGCCAGCCTCGTTCTCTTCCTTCCTGCGTATATCTGGCTTCTGAAGCACGAGTTTGCGGCCAACCCGCTCTGGGGCATTGCCCAGATCCTTGCCGACTTCGTCGGATCGTGCCTCGTGCCGTTCTTCGGCGCTTTCGTCACGCTGATTTTTGCGACGGGACATCTGCGGGACTCCTGGAAGCCGGTCCTGTTTTACCTTTTCGTTTCCACCTTGTTTCTCAGCTCTTTTGTTTTCATCTCAAAGGATCTGTATGAAGGTCTCGGGGTCGAAGAAGTGGAAGTCGAGAAGGTGGAAGAAGTGAAGAAACCGAAAGATCCCAATCGCTCCTACCGTCCCGGCAAATTCAAACCGCCGGCGGCACCGGATTCGTCGAAAGACGCTGCCGAGGAGACATCGGGAGATCCGTTTGGGGAAGCCTCCCAATAGAAGAACTGGTCCACAAAAAAACCGGACGCCGCTTTCGCGACGCCCGGTCTTTGAAATTTCTGACTGCGAGGCAGGCGAAGCGCCCGCCCTGCAGTGCAAAATGCGGGAACGATCTTACATCATTCCACCCATGCCGTGGTCATGTCCACCGGCTTCAGGAGCCTCCGGCTCCGGAACATCGGTAATGAGACATTCGGTCGTGAGCAGGAGACCGGAGATCGACGCGGCGTTCTGAAGAGCGCTGCGAGTCACTTTGGTCGGATCCACTACACCAGCCTTAACGAGGTCTTCATAGACGTCGGTAGCGACGTTGTAGCCTTCGTTTCCGGATCCGTTCTTGACGTGCTCAACAATGAGAGCGCCTTCGCGACCTGCATTGGCAGCAAGCTGACGAAGCGGAGCTTCGATCGCACGCTGAACAATCCCGGCACCGGTTGCTTCGTCTCCTTCGAGACCGAGGTCACCAAGTCCGGCCTGTGCACGAATCAGAGCCGTTCCACCACCGGGAACGATTCCTTCTTCCACAGCAGCGCGGGTAGCGTGAAGGGCGTCTTCAACGCGGGCCTTCTTCTCCTTCATCTCCGTCTCGGTAGCAGCACCGACATTGATGACAGCAACACCGCCGGCAAGCTTGGCAAGACGCTCCTGGAGCTTCTCACGGTCGTAGTCGGAGGTAGTTTCTTCGATCTGACGGCGAATCTGGGAAACGCGTCCACTGATGTCTTCGCTGGATCCGCCACCTTCGATGATGGTTGTCTCTTCCTTCGTGATCTTCACAGACTTGGCAGAACCGAGGTCATCCATGGAAACGTTCTCGAGCTTGATGCCGAGGTCTTCCGTGATGACTTTACCGCCAGTGAGAATTGCGATGTCTTCGAGCATGGCCTTGCGGCGATCACCGAAGCCGGGAGCTTTCACAGCAGCTACGTTCAGGGTTCCGCGGATCTTGTTCACCACGAGAGTAGCAAGAGCTTCGCCCTCGACGTCTTCTGCAATGATGAGGAAAGGCTTACCGCTCTGGGCAACTTTCTCGAGAAGAGGAAGCATGTCCTTGAGATTGGAGATCTTCTTCTCGTTGATGAGGATGAGTGCGTCGTTCAAGTCAACAACCATTCCCTCGGTGTCAGTCACCATGTAGGGGGAAAGGTATCCCTTGTCGAACTGCATTCCCTCAACCACGTCGAGAGTGGTTTCGATTCCTTTGGCTTCCTCAACGGTGATGGTTCCGTCTTTGCCGACTTTGTCCATTGCGTCAGCAATGATGTTACCGATCTCGGTGTCCCAGTTAGCGGAAACCGTAGCGACCTGAGCGATCTCTTTCGTCTCCGTAACCTCGTTAGAGATGTTACGAAGCTGCTCGATGAGGCCCTCGGAGGCCTTCATGATACCGCGCTGGAGGCTGATCGGGTTGGCACCGGCAGTCACATTGCGGAGACCTTCCGTGTAGATCGCCTCAGCGAGAACCGTAGCCGTCGTTGTTCCGTCACCCGCGATGTCAGAAGTCTTCGAAGAGACTTCCTTAATGAGCTGAGCGCCCATGTTCTCGTAGGGATCGTGGAGTTCGATTTCCTTGGCAACCGTGACACCGTCCTTGGTGATCGTGGGGCTGCCGAATTTCTTGTCGAGGATGACGTTGCGACCTGCAGGCCCCAGCGTTGCTTTGACCGCCTTAGCCAGCTTTTGAACTCCGGCAAGGAGGGCATGACGTGCTTCTTCGTCGAATGACAGTTGTTTAGCCATGATAATATAGTTTGTTTTTTAGAATAAATTCAATTCAACAGGGCGTTGCCCAACCGTGTTTGGTCGGTGCATGAACCCTGTCAGGGTTTAGGAGAGGATTCCGAGGATGTCGCTCTCATTGACAAGTACGCACTCGTCTCCGCCGATTTTAACCTCGGTTCCTCCATACTTGGAGATGAGGACAGTGTCGCCGACGCTTACCGAAAACTCGACAATTTCACCATCGTCGTTCTTTCCGTTTCCAAGCGCGACCACTTCGGCCTCCTGAGGTTTTTCTTTTGCGGTGTCAGGAAGAAAGATTCCGCCGTCGGACTTCTGCTCTTCCAGTTCGATACGCTTCACCAGGACACGAGTTCCGAGAGGTGTGATGTTCGTTGCCATATACAGTTTAGTTGGTTTTCTTTTGGTTTGGGTTTTCAAATTCCGGGAATCGCTGGGCACGCCGCTGGCAAAGTTTTGAAGCTCAGGAGCGGGCCGACGACCCTCGGAATTCGGAACCCCGGTCTCACTACGATTTCTTTCCTAGAAAGACCGGGGAAATTGTTTATTTGGATTAAGCTTTTTCTTCTCCGACTTCTTCGAATTCCGCGTCGACGACATCGCCTTGCGCCTCTTTGGGCTCGTCGGAACTGTCATCGCCCCCTGCGTCGGGTGCTCCTGCCATTGGATCGGCTCCTGCACCGGCCTGCTGTGCGGCTGCGGCCAGTTCACTGAATTTTTCCTGAAGGGCGTCGGTGGAAGACTTGATCTTCTCCGTGTCGTCCGACTTGAGAGCCTCTTCGACCTCGGCGACGCTTGCCTCGATACCGGCTTTCGCGTCTTCGGGAAGCTGATCACCCAGTTCGTCGATCTGCTTCTTCACCGTGTAAACGGCGTTGTCAGCCGTGTTGCGGACTTCGATACCTTCCATCCGCTCCTTGTCGGCATCGGCGTATTTTTCAGCCTCCTGCTTGGCCTTCTCGATTTCGTCATCGCTGAGACCGCTGGAGCCTTCGATGGAAATGTTCTGCTCCTTACCGGTCTCCTTGTCCTTGGCGGACACTTTGAGAATACCGTTCCGATCAATGTCGAAGGTCACTTCAATCTGTGGCACGCCGCGAGGCGCCGCGTTGATGCCGTCGAGACGGAAGTTTCCGAGCATCTTGTTATCCGTGACGAGCTTGCGCTCACCCTGACAAACTACGATGTCGACCGAGGGCTGACTGTCCGCTGCGGTGGAAAACACCTGCGACTTCTTCGCCGGGATCGTCGTGTTCCGCTCGATCATTGGAGTCGCCACGCCGCCCATCGTTTCGATGGAGAGAGTCAGCGGAGTCACGTCGAGAAGAACGACATCGCCGAGGGTCGGGTCTTTTGCGAGAACACCACCCTGAATCGCGGCACCAACGGCCACCACCTCGTCGGGGTTCACGCCCTGGTGCGGATCTTTTCCGGCGAGAGACTTGGCCGTCTCGACCACTTTCGGCATGCGGGTCATACCACCAACGAGAACGAGTTCATCAATGTCACCGGAGGATACGCCGGCCTCTTTCAAACAGGCAACAACAGGGCCCTTGGTTCGCTCAAAGAGATGATCGGTCATCTGCTCCAGTTGCGAACGCTTCAAGGTCTGCTGAATGTGCTTGGGACCACTCTGGTCAGCCGTGATGAAAGGCAGGTTGATTTCGTAGGACTGGCTCGAAGAGAGAGCAATCTTCGCCTTCTCCGCCTCTTCCTTGATTCGCTGAAGCGCGTCGGGCTGACCGCTCAGATCGATGTCGTTGTCCTGCTTGAACTGATCGACAATGTTTTTGATGATCGCATTGTCCCAGTCATCACCACCTAGTTGGGTGTCACCGTCAGTCGCAAGCACTTCGAAAAAGCCCTCGTCGATTTCAAGAACCGATATATCGAAGGTTCCGCCACCGAGGTCATACACAGCGATCTTTTCCTCGCCCTCTTTATCGAGACCATAGGCAAGAGCGGCCGCAGTCGGCTCGTTGACGATTCGCTTTACGTCCAACCCGGCAATTTCCCCGGCTGCTTTGGTCGCATTTCGCTGGGAGTCGTTGAAATAGGCCGGCACGGTAATTACCGCATCCGTAATTGTCTCACCCAGTTTAGCTTCTGCATCCGCCTTCAGCTTTCCGAGGATCATCGCAGAAATCTCCTGCGGACTGTAGGTCTTCGTTTCCCCGCCGACTTCCACTTCGATGTGGGCGTCGCCGTTTTTCGCTTTCACGATCTTGTAGGGCGATTGCTTCTCCTCATCGGAGAGCTCATCATACTTCCTGCCGATCAAACGCTTCGCGGAGAAAATCGTGTTTTGGGGGTTCGTGATCGCCTGGCGTTTCGCGGCCTGACCGACAAGACGCTCGCCATCCTTTGAGAATGCCACTACAGACGGGGTCGTCCGGGCGCCTTCTGCATTTTCGAGAACCGCCGGTTGGCCGCCCTCCATGACAGCCATGCAGGAGTTCGTTGTTCCCAGGTCAATTCCAAGAATTTTACTCATATTACTTATCTCCTTCTAAATTTAATTTTGGGACCGAAGCCCCGGGGGTTGTTGAGATGCGCGCCGATTTGTCGAAACGCAGTTCATTTCTAATCTTCGGGAGTGCAATCGCTGTGCCATTCGGCCTTAGTATATCACAACAAATTCCTAATTAACGACTTATGAAAAGAAATAAGGCTTTATGCGAAACATAGAAATCCCAGTTTTGAGTCTTTTTGGCACAAAGGAGCCAAATTGGCGCGCCAAAATGACGCACCGTGAAGAGGTAGATCCACCAACCCGGTGACTACCTTCTCGCGAGGGCGGCTACGTTTTCCCGCTAGCGCGCTTCAATGAAAGATGAACGGAACGCCCATGTCTTCAAAGGCGGCCTTCTGCTCGGCCATATACCGATCCGCGAGTTCGTCGAAGCGCCCTTTCTCCCGATACTCAGCCAGGAAAGCATTCACCTGAGCCCGAAGTTCCTCATCGCTCTTACGCAGGCCCACCGCCCAGGTCTCTTCCCGAATCGGATTCAGAATGGGTCGGGTTTCCCCCTCATATTTTTTCCAGAACTGGTATATCGAAATCTGATCGTAGACGAACGCATCCGCCCTCCCCTGCACCACTTCCAAAACGCAGGCCGCCGCTTCATCGAGCGTGATCAACGGAACCTCCGGCAGGGATTTCGTTGCCCACTGATGCCCCGTCGTTGCCAGCTTCACCGCCAGCTTCGTTTCCCCGGGAACAACGTCTTCAATCGATTGGATGGCGGAATCCTTACGCACCAGCATGCAAAGCCCGTTCGTCACGTACCCATCCGAAAAAGCGATCGTATTCTCGCGCTCCGGCGTCCGGGTCATCGAGGAGATGATGACGTCGATCTTCTTCGACTGCAGTGCGGGAATGATGCCGTCCCAGGCCACATCCCGGAGTTCAAGAGGCCGCCCCAGATAAACAGCGAGATCTTCCGCCATCCGAACACTGATCCCGTCCGGCTGATTGTCCGGTCCCCGCATTTCAAAGGGCGGGTAGGCCATCTCCATACCGACGACGAGGGGCATGGGCGCATTGGAATCCTCTTTCCGGCCACAGGATGACAGGTAGAGGGTGAGTACGAGAAAAGCCCCCATTCCAACAGGGTGAAAAAGCCGACCGCTATCCAGAGAAGAAAACATGGGGCCAATTTGCACCACTTTTCCCCTAAGAGAAGCGCGATTCCACTATCGACAGAGAGACGTTTGTCCTTCACATTTCCCGTCCGCCCCCTCCGCACTCTCAAATCTGCCTTTATGAGAGCCACTCTTTTTTCTATTATCATCGTAACGAGCTTTGGGCTTTTGCCTTCCGTCGGATTGTCGGCTGAAGACGACAATCCAACACCGATTCGTCTTGCCTCGACTCCTGCCCTTTCTCCCGATGGGCGAAGGCTGGCCTTCGAATGGGCCGGTGACGTTTGGATTTCCGGGATTCGCGGCGGGGACGCAAAGCGGCTCACGACTCATCCCTCCAGTGACGGCGTTCCGATTTTTTCCCCCGATGGGGAATCGATCGCGTTTACGAGCAACCGGACGGGCAGCGATCAAGTGTTTACCATGCCGGTGAAAGGTGGGATCCCCCGCCAGGTCACGTTTCACTCGGAAGGCTCCCGCACCGTAGACTGGTATCCGGATGGGAAATCAATCCTGAGCCGTGGACAGCGCTCGTTCGGCACCCGCTCCTCCTATCGCTATTACCGGGTCTCGTTAGAAAAACGCGAGGCCGAAGTGCTGCTTTTCGACGCAGAGATCGGAACGGACAATGCATCCCTTTCCCCGGACGGACAGAAGTTGCTTTTCACTCGCGAGGGTGGCGATCTCTACCGTCGCGGCTACCGGGGCACGCGCTCATCCCAAATCTGGATGGCGGAGAAGCTGGAAACTCCCAATCCAAAATTTACCAAGCTAATCGCTCGTGACACGGGCGCTCGCTCACCACTGTGGAAACCGGATGGTTCTGGATTTTTCTATCTCGGAGATCACGGGGAGAGTGGATTGTTCTCCCTCTGGTCCCACGATCTCAAGTCCGGGAAGGAAACGGAACTTACCTCACAGAAAGACGATCCAGTGATCCTGCCGGCGATGGCACGGGACGGTTCGGCGGTTGTGTATCGGGCAGGATTTGATTTTTCACGCGTGCGCCCCGAGGCAAAAGGCAAAGCCGCGCGCGCCCGCAAGCTCTCGCTGCACGCAACGGGAGATATCACCGACGACAGTACGATTCGGAGAACGCTTACCAAGGCGAGCAACGTGAGTTTCAGCGAGGACGGACTGGAAATGGCGTTTGCTGCAGGCGGAGACATCTGGATCATGGATACCGAGCTGAAAGAGCCGGTTCCCATCACGACCACTGCTGCCGAAGAGCGCGAGCCGGTCATGAGCCCGGACGGAAAGCAGGTTCTTTTCATTCGCGACGATGGCGAGCGTGCCGACATCTGGTCGGTCGAGCGATCCGACGCTCGCAACTACTGGTGGAGAAATCGCGAATTCAAAGAAGCCCGGCTCACCAAGGACGGGAAGATAAAGCATGATCTCGTCTTTGTTCCCGGCGGCAGGCAAATCAGCTATCACGCCGGAGCAGGCGACCTCTGGGTGTCCGATGTCGATGGCAAGAACGCAAAGCGCCTCATCGAATCCTGGAGCGCGATGCAATACGACTGGTCTCCCGATGGCAGGTGGATCGCCTACGCCAAGAGCGACTCCGATTTCAACCGGGACATCTGGATCGCCCCTGCCGACGGCAAACGGAAGCCCTTCAATCTTTCCCGTCACCCCGATTCCGACAGCAATCCCAAGTGGTCGCCCAACGGAAAGATTCTCGCTTTCACGGGAAGACGCTACGATCAGGAAACCGACATCTACTACGTCTATCTTTCGCGAGCCGACGAAGAGTTCGATCGCCGCGACCGCTCCCTGAAGTCAGCCGTTGAAAAGATGTCGAAAGAAAGAAAGCCGCAGACTCCCCCTACCCCACCCAAAAAGGAAGAGCCCAAAGCAGAGCCTGACAAAAAGCCCGCCGCCCCGAAAGATCCCGCACCGGCCCCGGCAAAAGGCAAAGCGGAGCCGAAGATGCCGGAACCAGCCAAAGCGGAGCCCACGAAGGAACCCGCTCCGGCGAAACCAAAAACGGCGCCAGCAAAAGACGAAGCAAAACCTTCCCCACCGGCAAAACCGGAGGCGAAACCGGAGGCGAAACCGGAGGCGAAACCGGAGGCAGAGGCAGCGAAGAAGCCAACTCCATCAAGCAGCCCGAAACTACCCGAGGTCAAAATCGATTTCGGAGGCATCTACGAGCGCATCCATCGCATCTCCATTCCTGACGCCAAAGAGGAAAACCTCTTCTGGTCCCACGACTCCAAGCGTCTCGCATTTGGCGCCAAGATCAAAAACGTCGACGCGACCTATTACGTCACCTTTCCTGACAGGCTCATCACACCCGCGGCCTTGTATTCAAAACGGGGATCACTCGCTCGTTGGATCCCGAAAAACGACACCGTTCTCTGGCTCGTAAACGGGATCCCCTCATCCTTGTCGAAAGGCAGCCTACGCTCCTATTCCTTCCGGTCACTGCAGACCATGGACCGGGAAGAATATCGGAGAACGGCTTTCCGCCAGATCTGGCGAACCATGGGCGACATCTGGTATGATCCCAATCTCAACAACCTTGACTGGAAAGCGATTGGGGAGAAGTACACCCCCGTAGCCGCCGTCGCGCCGGACAACAGGAACTTCGATCGGGCCGTGGCCATGATGCTCGGAGAACTGAACGGCTCCCACCTGGGATTCCGCGCTTCCTCGACTGCTTTTGGGGAATCTCCGTGGAAGCCCACTGCGGGATGGAAAGAAACGACCGCTCATCTCGGTGTGAGCTTTGACCGCTTTTTTGCAGGGCCCGGGATCAAAGTCGAATCGGTGGTGCCCTTCGGCCCGGCAGACCAGAACGACGGCAAGCTTACCGTCGGCGATGTCATTCTCGAAATCGATGGAGCCAAAGTGGATCCGAAAACGGACCTCACACGGATCCTGAACGGCCCGCTGGAGAGAATGCTTTCCCTGAAAGTGCGGCAGCAGGCCGGGAAAAAGGCGAAAGACGAAAAGGCCGAGGAAGAAAAATTCCGAACCGTAACGATTCGTCCGACGTCCTACTCTTTGATTCGAACACAGTTGCATCGCGACACGATTCGCAAAAACCGCGCCATGATCGACAAGCTGAGTGGTGGAAAAATCGGCTACGTCTACGTCCCGCGGATGCAATGGAATGAGTTCATCAAATTTGAGGAGGAAATCTACGCTCGTGGAGCAGGGAAAGACGGACTCATTATTGATGTGCGCAACAACGGAGGAGGCTTCACCGCTGATCACCTGCTCACCGTTCTGACGCCTCCGGAGCACGCTTTCACGATCCCCCGCGGCGGTGAACGCGGCTATCCTCAGGATCGACGGGTCTACGCAACGTGGAATAGACCCATCACCGTTCTCTGCAATCAGAACAGCTTTTCCAACGCGGAGATTTTCAGTCATGCGATCAAGGAACTGGGTCGGGGAAAAGTCGTCGGAGTCACCACCTCGGGAGGAGTCATCTCCACCGGCTCAAAAAACATCATGGACATCGGAACTCTCCGCATCCCCTTCCGCGGATGGTTTCGACTCAGCGACGGAGAAGATATGGAACTCAATGGAGCTGTTCCCGATGTTGTTGTCTGGAACCAACCGGGAGAACTCTCGAGAGGAAAAGATCGCCAGATCGAGAAAGCCGTCGAAGTGCTGAAGAAAGACATCACCGACTTTCAGAAAAAGCCAAAGCCCGAGCCGAAACGTGCGAGTCAGCGGTGAAAAAGGCGATTCGTTATCCAATTGCCCTGGAGGCAAGAAATCGCCGCTTCCCGCCCCCTAAGCTGTTTGACGGGAGGATGAAACGCTTTGATCTTACGGAAGAAAACCATGCGCGACACTCTCATTGACACCATCGCTGCCTCCGCGAATCCCGACGCTGTCTCGTGGCTCCGCGAGACCATTTCGGGCCTGTCGGAAAACTTCGAGAAGCGCCCTTTTTATTACGCTTTCAGCGGTGTCTCCCGTCGATTTGACAAGGCGGCCACGATCCACTCACCGGAGAATCCTCTCATCGATGGATGGGACGAATACCGGGCCGCCCGTGTCGCACTTCTTCTCGTGCTCGCAGAGCAGGACAAAGAAGTCTTTCTGGAAACCTTCTTCGCAGTGCTCAATACCGCTGACATTCGTGAACAGATCGCCCTCTTCTCCGCCCTTCGGTGGATGCCCCATCAGGAGGACTTGATCGAACCGGCTGTGGATGGCCTTCGCTCCAACATTGTCGACATCTATGATGCGATCGCTCTCGACAATCCTTTTCCGCAACAGCATTTCACCGATGAAGCGTGGAATCAGATGGTGCTGAAAGCCATTTTCATCAGTCGTCCGCTGTATCGCATCGCCGGAATTGCGGAGCGAAAGAATCAACTGCTCGCCGAGGCGATCTCCGATCTTGCTCACGAGCGCTGGGCCGCCGGACGAGCCATCACGCCGGAAGCATGGCGAAGCTGTATCGGATTTCTCGATGACCGAATCGCCGGGGACATTCGGAAGATGGCTCAAAGCGAGAATTCCGATGACCGCTCCGCAGCTGCCCTGGTCGTTTCGGAGGATTCTTCGGGCGTCCTCGAAGATCTACGCGGAGCACTCCAACCCGAACTCGAATCCATCGAAAGTGGCTCCCTGACCTGGCACACTCTTGGAAAAACGATGGAGGAAAAACTCGTTCGTAAAAGCCTGACCTGATTGATTCCCCTCCACTCCTCTCCACCTTCCTTCCCACTTTCCCATGCGCTTCTTCGATTCCCACGTTCACATGGTCTCCCGGACCACTGATGACTACCAGCGGATGGCTGCGGCCGGTGTCACCGCGATCATCGAGCCGTCCTTCTGGCAGGGGCAACCCCGGACCGAAGTCGGGACATTCAAAGACTACTTCAATTCCCTCATCGGATTCGAGCGCTTCCGCGCGAGCCAGTTCGGGATCCAACACTACTGTACGATTGGCCTGAACCCGAAGGAGGCCAACAACGAAAAGCTCGCTGAAGCGGTGCTGGAGCTGATGCCACTGTATATCTGCAAAGAGGGCGTCGTCGGCATCGGGGAAATCGGATTCGATGACCAGACGAAGGCGGAGGAAAAATATCTCATCAAGCAAGCCGAACTCGCGCTTGAGGCCGATCTTCCCATCCAGATCCACACGCCTCACCGGGATAAAAAGAAAGGCACGATCCGAACGATGGATGTTCTTGAAGACGTCGGGATTGATCCACGCAAAGTCATCATTGATCACAACAACGAGGAAACGGTCAAAGAAGTCCTCGACCGTGGTTATTGGTCTGCGTTTACGATTTATCCCCACACCAAGCTCGGCAACGAGCGCATGGTCGAGCTCATGCTCGAATATGGAGCCGAGCAAATCGTCGTCGACAGCGCCGCCGACTGGGGCATCAGCGATCCGCTCGCGGTACCGAAAACAGCAGCTTTGATGAAAGATCGAGGCATCAGTCTTGAGAAGATCGAACAGGTCACCTATCACAATCCTCTCGCCGCCTACGGCCAGAGCGGCCAGGTCAGTGAAAAGGACTGGGACGGCAGCGAAGGGATCGATCCCTCCGCTCTTTTCGAAGGCAATACCCTGCTCCGGGGTGGGATGGATGTGGACACGGCGATGTCGCAGTATTTGATCGAGTGAGCAATTTGGAGAATTTATTCGAGTCGCTCCAACCACTCTCCGATCCACTCGGCCGCTTCCACCCTTCTCGGACCCGGAGGCATTTCGAAGGAAATCTTTTCCACGAAATGCTCGGGTGAAACGAGAGGAAGAGACAACTGAAAATGCCGCGGTTCTGCAATCACGGTTCCGCCCATCGAGTTCCACCAGTCCGCCATCGCAATATTCTGTCTACGGCAGGAGCCGAAAAACTCCCGAACTCCGGTTCTCCAACCGTCAATATAGAGAATCGAAAACAGGAGCGTAGCAAACCCGCTTCTCTGCCATTCATCCCCCACCGTAAAGGCCAACTCGGCACGCTCCCTGCTTTCTCGATCCCGCCAGAAGGAGCCTCCGGCATACCCGGGGAAATCAGGATCGGATGCCGAAAGCGCGACCCAGGCAATGTGATCAGAGTTGTCGGTATCGGTCAGGCTGGCGGCTCTCGAAGGGCTCATCTCTGCCGGCTTCTCCCAGAAACGGTTGAGACGGGATTCGGGGGAAAGGAGAGCATAGGCACGCCGCACCCTTTCCTGATCCCCTTTCCCGAGAGGGCGCAGCAACAGGTCAGGTCCGTCCGGGAGGGAAACCGGGAAAGGTTCGATCTCTTGGAGAAGTTGAGGCATCGGCTCGACTACAAGGAACGATATTCCATCCCGTGCGCCTCGCCCACCTCGGCGCAAGTAAGCTCGCCTTCCCTGCAATTGATTCCGCCCACCAACTCCGGCGACTTCTCGCAGGCGCCTTCCAATCCGAGAGTAGCGAGCGTCTGCAGATACGGAAGCGTCACGCTGGTCAATGCCTGCGTCGATGTCCTTGCATAGGCACCCGGCATATTCGCAACACAGTAGTGGATCACGCCCTCTTCGGTGTAGACCGGGTCTTCATGCGTCGTGGGACGGGTCGTTTCGATGCAACCTCCCTGATCCACCGCAATATCGACCAGCACGGTTCCTTCCCGCATCGATCCCAGCAATTCTCTCGATACCAGTTTCGGCGCTTTGGCCCCGGGCACTAACACAGCCCCAATGAGAAGATCGGTTCGTGGCAGAATTTCAAGAAGCGCGGCCTCACTGCTGTAGAGGGTCCGCGCAGCCGGCAGCGCCGTATCGAGCCAGGTCATGCGCTCGCTGCTGATCTCGAGAATCGCCGTCTCCGCTCCGATTCCTGTCGCCACTTTGGCGGCATTCGTTCCGCAGGTTCCTCCGCCCAAAATGGTAACCCGCCCCGGCAGGACTCCGGGAACTCCGCCGAGCAGGGTCCCCCGTCCTCCCGCGTGCTTGGCGAGAAAGTAGGCTCCCACCATCACACTCATGCGGCCCGCCACTTCGCTCATTGGCTCAAGCAGCGGCAGCCGGTTCCCGACTTTGACCGTTTCATAGGCCACTCCGGTCGCTCCGGTAGCAACGAGGTCGCGGGTCAAGGTCGCATCCGCCGCGAGATGGAGATAGGTGAAGAGAATCTGTCCTTCTCGAAGCATTTCGATCTCGGAAGGCTGGGGTTCCTTCACTTTCACTACGATATCGCTTCGCGAAAAAATGCCGGTTGCCGTGGCGACGATCTCAGCACCCGCATCCTTGTATTCCGAATCGAGGTAAGCAGCACCAAGCCCGGCTCCGGATTCGATCAAAACCGAAACGCCTTGTCGAACCAACTGCCGCGTTCCGCCGGGAGTTAACGCGACCCTATTCTCCTGTTTCTTGATTTCGCGGGGACAGCCGACAATAGAGGGTTTAGACATGGGACAGTGATACCAGATCCGGTAGCAATGGAGCAAGAGCGATGCCGCCTCAAGACACAAATCATAAATATACCTAATCTCCCGAATCAGCCAAACCATCTCGCATAAATGGGACTATTATATAAATTTTATTCGAATTTTAATAATTCCCGTCACGCCGGGAAAAAATGAGGATTCACCATCTACTTTTGCTCGGGCTGTCCATGACTTCGGTCACATCCCTCCACGCCCAAACCGGTGGTCTTGATCAGGCGGAGGCGATTGGGAACTACCTGAACGGCGCACTTCCTTCTGAAACGCCCCGCCCCTCCTCGGGCAGTTGGACACTGACCAATGCCTTCCCGAACCTGACCGTTATTGATCCGGTGGAAATGCTGCCGGTTCCCTTTTCCAACCGTCTCATGGTCGTAGAAAAAAGCGGGGCGTCCGGTTGTCTTTGACCACAATGAAAATGCGACCTCCAAAACGGTGCTGATCGACATTCGCAACCAGGTTGCGGTCCTTCTTTGTGCAAACACTCCCCGCAGTTTCCGAGGAAAACATCGCCCTGACCGGCAAATACCTTGCGGTTGGAAATTCGAGCCAACGCGAGATCGGGTTTTCCGTCTGGGAGCAGGATGGAACCTCGAACCTCTACGAAAGTGCGGGTGAAACAAAAGCGTAATTCACAGAAGAAGCGTTTCTCAGGAACCCTTCGGGCAGCTTCGGTTCTCGACCCCGGAAAAGTCGATGTCGTGAAGGTGCGCGCGCAAAAGCGTTGAGGCGGGAAGATCGGGGCCAATGCTGAAGGATCGAGCTCCTGCTCTGTCCTTTTCCGGCATTCTTTGAACCAGACTAAAATCCCGCGTGAGCACTCCGGAAGCCTCGCCCTGCGCTCCCCGAAACAGGGCCAAATCAATGACCTAACCCTGTTGACTTTTATGGCTTTTATGTTTTTGCTTACTTAATTATTAAGTTTTCCAAAATTTTGGTCTTCGCCATGTCTGCTCGCCCTACCATCCTCATCTTTTTTGCCTGCATTGCAGTCGGGGTTCTTCCATCCTGCAAAACAGCAAAGAAACGTAGCATGGCGTTCAATGAAAGCCCCATCATCGGAGCTCTCGCCCATGGGGAAGAAGTGAGCGAGGAGACCATCGAGAAACTGAAGGAAATTGCCAACGATCCCGCTTCCAATCTTGAGATGGAGGCGGGAACCGGAGCAGAGGGATTGGCTTCCCACGGCGTCGATCTGCAATTCCCCGGCCAAGAGGTATTTGATCCCCTGACGGCCTGGAGGCGGCCGGGACTCAATCCCCGCTCGATCAGCCCCGGTGATATTTTCTCCGAAAATGTAGGTCCTGTTTTAAACAAGTCCTTCAGCCTCGCCGACGCGCTCTCCGAAGAGCAGCGAAAGCAGCTGTTCGAAGTGTTTACCAGCTCTGGAAAGATGAGAGTTCCCATGACGATTTCCTCATCGGAGTTGGCGGATTTGAGAAATCAGGCCGCCGCCGCCGGCAACGATGTCTACCTTCCGTCCCGCAGCGTTGCTCTGGACTTTCGCGCTCTCACCTACTCGTCCGACAATGCCAAACTGGAACGCCTCCTCGATGACCTCGCCGGGGGCAACCGGGCGGAAGACCTGGATTCTGTCTCGTTTCCTCCCAGGGCCGATCAACAACTTGCCGATGTCAAAAAACGGCTCAAAAGCGGGGAGAAACTTTTCGTCATCACTGGAGTCACGGAATCAACACAGATAACCGCTACCTATCCGGGTGCCCCGGTTGGAAAACGGGATGCGGAACCGATTCAAAACGCCGTGCAGCAAATGTTTCCCCATCTTGACCAACTCGAGGCGGTGAAAAAGGACAAAACGATCATTCTTTCCGGCAGCCCCCGTGTCCTCTGGGAGTTCGAGGCCCGCGAACTCAAGCTCGATGGTGACAAACTGTCGATCGACAGCAAGGCGCTGGTCCAACTGTAATGGCGTGGAATCGAGGACCTGTCCCGCTCTGAATCCTTCCTCGAAGACACCACACTGCTGCAGAATTCGCACTACTCCAAACCGAGCTTCTTCAGCTTCGGCGTGATCACAAGAGTGCAATAGCGATCCCCTTTGTTGTTCAGGTAATAGTCCTGGTGATAGTCCTCCGCGACCCAGAACTTCGATGCCGCCGTGATTTCGGTGACAGCCGGGTCAGAGTAGTAGCCACTCGCATCCAGTTTCGCTTTCGACTTCTCGGCGATCATTTTCTGTTCCGGAGAATGATAGAAAACTGCGGAGCGGTATTGTGGTCCGCGATCAGCGCCCTGCTGATTCAAGGTGGTGGGATCGTGTGCCTGCCAGAAAATATCGAGAATCTCCTCCAGCTTGATTTTGGAATTGTCGAAGGTCACCTCGATTGCTTCCGCATGCCCTGTCGTCTTTGTGCAAATCTGCTCGTAGGTCGGATTCTCGACATGTCCTCCGATGTATCCGGAAACGACGTCTTCTACGCCATCGATCTTTTCGAGAACCGCTTCGGTGCACCAGAAACATCCTCCGGCAAGAGTGATCTGTTCCTTCCCGGATCCGGCGGCAACCTGATTCGCTGATTCCTTCATCGGCGTCGTTTCCGCCTCTTTCTTCTTGGCCCCCTCCCCCACTTCTGTTTCGGAAGCATCGGCAGGCGGAGAATCCGTTTCCCCCTGATCAGAACAGGATACAAAAAGCAAAGAGCTTAGGGCGATCACAGCAGCGGCGGAAAAACAGAACGGCTTTTTCATCTCGTCCTCATCCTGCCTCCTCTTTGCAAAATCGCAATCTTCTATGCCAGCGGGCTTACGCCAAAATCGGTCGATGAGGCGCCTGACAAAGCAAATCCGGGATTTTTTCCGAAAAAGGGCAAAAAAACGGCAAAAACCGTTGACGTGTGCCATTCTTTTCCGATAACTATGGCATAGTTATTCCATTTAAAGGAATTCATGGCGAGGCCCAAGAACACAACCGAGACCGTTCAGATCACTCTTTCTGCGACACCGCAGGTCAAAGAGCTGCTCGAGGAGCTGTCGAAGTCCGGGTTCTACGGCAAGAACGCTGCCGAAACCGCTCTGATGCTGCTCAAGGAGAAAATCCGTGATCTGCAACGCGACGGCCAGGCACCGGCTCCCAAGTATTCGACCTGATGGCGATAGCGACCTGACCACCACCCCACCTGGAACCACCAAACCACTCGACACCATGTATCTGCCCGATCCAGCACACGGCGACAGCTCCGCCAACGCGCTCGCTCTTCTTGAGTCAGCCGCTCAGTCTCCCGCTCAAATTTGCGAAGACAATCCCGAAGTCCAAGCCGCTTTTGATCAGAGCCTTCGCGAACTCGCGGAAGACATCATTCGATTTCACCCCGATCTGGCTCACATCCTGGTGAACATGGGCACCGATCCCAGTCCTTTTGTCCACGGGCAGAACTGATTTCCTGCTGACTCAGTTTCCTTCGATCCTTTCACAGGCGTCCCGAATCAGCCAACCGCAGTGGCTGAGAGCTTCTGCGGCATCAGATTCCCCGGCTCCGGTCAACGCGGCGGTAATTCGAACCGCCCGATCCCGGAGCTTCTCGTTCGATGCATTAACATCGACCATGAGATTGGAGATCACCTTGCCCGATTGCACCATCGCCAGGGTCGTGACGATGTTTAAAACCATCTTGGTAGCTGTTCCTGCTTTCAGTCGTGTCGAGCCGGTCAAAATCTCCGGCCCTACATTGGGGGAAATCACCAGGTCAGGACGCGCTTCCTCCGAAATCTGAACCGCCGGATTGAAGCAAAGCAAGGCCGTCGAAGCACCACGCACCCTTGCCTCGGCCAGCGCCCCGTGAACAAACGGAGTGCGCCCACTGGCGGCGATTCCCAATACCGTGTCCTGTTCCGTGATTCCCCGGAACTGAATCGCAGTGGCTCCTGCGGACGGATCGTCCTCCGCTCCCTCGACCGGACTCCAGAGCGCCCGGTATCCTCCCGCGATGATTCCCTGCACCTGCTCAGCCGGGGACCGGAAGGTCGGAGGGCATTCGCTCGCATCGAGAACACCGAGGCGCCCGCTGGTTCCAGCGCCCACATAAAAGAGGCGCCCCCCTTTCTCAAAGGTATCGGCGACGGTGGAAACGAGGGATGCGATTTTGTCCCTCTCCGCTAGCAGCGCCTCCGGCAAAAGACGATCCTCCTCGATCATGAGCGAGACGGCCTCCGGGATCGGCATGGCATCGAGATTCATGGATCGCGGATTCCGCTGCTCGGTCGGGGACTCCAGCAGGCTCTTCATCTCGACGGCCGCAGGTCGAACCGAACCGCCCTCCGAAACGGAAGCGGAGGCGCCCAACTGTTCTCTTGCGAGAACGACAGCCCCCCAGGTCCCGGGCCGATCCAGTTGCTCGACCATCGCGCCGGGCCGCGCCATTTCAATCCCCGCGGCAACGCGATTCGAAAATTCCGGCTGCTTTCGCAAGGTCCCGCCCGAGAGAATAAACTGAACTCCGCCTTTCTTCGTCAACTTTCCGGCACAGGCAATCGCATCGGAGACGAGACTCTCGACCGCCTTGTCGACAATGGAAACCGCCACCGGACATCCGAGCTTTGCCGACTCAAACACGGGAATCGCGAGATGGGCAATCTCGTATTTTCCGGCCTCGACCGACCAGGGAATCAGGCTCTCCAAATCGTTGATTTGCAGCCGTGCCAAAATCGATTCCCCGAGCCGTGGCCAGACACCGGAATGGTCGAAATAGGCAACCGCGGCCCGAAGTCCCTGCAGTCCTATGTCGCAGGAACTGCCTCGATCCCCGAGAACATGTCCCCGACCGCCCACCTTGGCCGTGCGCCCGTCTTCGGTCCGACCGAAGCAGCAGGACCCGGTCCCGCTCAGGACGAGAACCTGCGCCTCCATTCCTTCCCTCCGGGTCCCTGCAGCCAGCGCGGTTTCCAGATCATCGGTGACCCGGCAGGGAATATCCGGCCAAAGCGGTTCGAGGGCAGAGCGAACCCGGGCCACTTCCTTTTCGCCCCTGACCCCGGCGAGGCCCACGCACATGGCGTCCGGCGTCGATTCTCCCAGCCCCGCTTTTACCTCCCGAAAGAGGGATCTCAGTTCTGCATCTGTCAGCAGGAGCACATTCGCGGGGCCGATTGAAAACTCCCGCAACACCTCCCCATCCATTCCCGCCAGCAGGACGGTGGTGTGAGTAGCGCCGCCTTCGATTCCTAGAACTCGTTTCATTCTCGTGTTGGGTGCGCGCAATCAGATCGTCCGGCAAAGTCGCCACGGGTAAATCTTCCACCAAATTGCCGGAATGAAAGAGGACATCAAGCGCCCTCCTCCGGAGGGCTGATTTCACGCGCCCGGAACTGTATTGCCGGTGTCTAACCACCAACATACTTTCTCCAACCGCCCAGGCCGGTGATCTCTTCAGCATTCACAATCGCGTGAGACTCGCAGAGAAAACCGCTCACTTCCCGCTGGCCTGTCAGAAGGAGTTTCCCAATGCCGAGGGGAGATCCGATGCCTTCGACAAAGGACCCAAAAGTGGACGCGGGAACGCTCCAGATTTCGACTTCGATAGCGCCCCCCTTTTCCTCATCGCGAACGAGACCGGGCCGGGCTGGAAATTCATCCGTGGCGGGCAGGGAAAACATTCGATACACGGGAGCCGTCTCTGTCGCTTCCACAAAACGGGCTCCGCGCGTCGTCAGTTGGTGATTCAATGGCAATCCGGAAAGGTGGGCTCCACAGACGACAACATCGATGCACGTTTCGGTCGAACCCAGAGCCATCGCGCCAGGATCGAAGGTATTCTCCTTGTCACTGGGCGACAGCAAGCCGGTCGCATCATGAAAGCGGGACGCCAGCCCCAGGAGAAACGGATCCCGAAACGCGGGACCAAACAGGGTTACTCCCCATGGCATACCCTGTTGAGTCAGGAACCCGGAAGGCACCGCAACGGCGGCATAGTCCAGCAGATTCATGAAGTTGGTATAGTATCCCAAATTGGAATTCAGTTGGATCGGATCAGCTTCCACTTCCGCAGTGGAATAGGGCGAACCCAACGTCGGCGTCAGGATGGCATCTACGGTCGACCAGACTTCGTCGGCCCTGCGCTTCAATGCGCGCAATCGGTATTCGGCCTTGAATGCCGACACTGCGGAAAGACCTTTTGCACCGCCGATAATCTTCGCCGTCACGGGAAACATGTCTTCCCCATGTTTCTCGAAGAAGGGTTCAATTGCAGCGAGGCGCTCAGCAACCCAGGGCCCCTCGTAGAGAAGGCGGGCGGCTTCGAGGAATGGTTCGAAGTCGATCTCCGCTACTTCCCAACCCAATTCCCGACAGCGGGTCAAAGAGTCTCCGAACAGTCCGGCCGCCTCGTCATTGCCAAAGAATTTCAGCTGATCCGGGCGCGGCACTCCGATTTTTGCGGAAGCCATTGAAGGAGACGGCTCCAGGGGAGTGATCATCGCCCGACTGTAGGGATCCTCCTCATCAAAGCCTGCCATAAGGTCGACGACCCGGGCGCTTTCCTCCACCGTGCCTGCGAACACCGTGACACAGTCGAGAGAGCGGCAGGCCGGCACAACGCCACGGCAACTCACGAGCCCCATGGTCGGCTTGAGTCCGACAAGATTGTTCAAAGACGCCGGAACCCGTCCTGATCCGGCAGTATCCGTTCCGAGAGCGAAGGAAACGAGACCGGAAGTAACCGCGACGGCAGAGCCCGAACTGGATCCTCCGGGAATAATCTCGGCCTGATAGGGATTCGCGGGATAACCGTAGGGCGATCGAACCCCGACCAGTCCGGTCGCAAACTGATCGAGATTGGTCTTCCCGATCGGGATCGCTCCCGCCTCGATGAGCCGGGCTACGGCGGGTGCAGAAACCTCCGGAGTATAGGCATATTCCGGACACCCGGCTGTCGTGGGGACACCGGCCAGATCAATGTTGTCCTTGATCGCAAACGGGATTCCGAAAAGCGGAAGCTCCGAAGGCTCGCGATTTTCCAACTGATCCACATACCGGAGAACCGCCTCACTCGACAAGCGCTCGATCCAGATTTTCGGATCCGATTCATCGCAGGCCTGCAGGATATCGAGAATGACATCGCGGGGACTTGTCGTTCCGTCGCAATACGATCGCTGCAGGTCGGAGATTCGGAGGAGCTTCAGAGGAGTCATCAGAGAAATCAGGAAGGTTCGAGATACAAAAGTGGTTCCCCCGGGGCGACTGCCGCGCCTTCTTTCGCGATGACCTTCCAAACCGTTCCATTCCGCGGGGCGGAAACAATAAATTCGGTTTTCATTGCCTCGAGGATGGCAACCCGTTCCCCGGCCTCGACGGTATCCCCGTCCTTTTTGAACACCTTCCAGACATTTGCCGCGACAAAGCTGTCGATGGGCTCCATTCCCTCAGGCACCGCCTCGCTGCCTGATTCGCCGGACCCGGTTTCGAGTTCGTCGACAACCTCAGCGACTCCCGCGGCTGCCCAGCGTTCGCGCTCCTCTTCGAAAGCAGCCTGCTGGCCTGACTTGAAGTTCTGAATCGCCGCGCAATTCTCCTCGAGAAACCGGTTGTATTCCCCGATCGAAAACTGCGTTGTCTCGATACGCGGATTGAAACGTCCCTGAATAAAGTCGTTCCGGAGTTCCTCCAGTTCTTTTGTGGTGACCGGATACCAGCGAATCTGATCAAAAAAGCGCAGCAACCAGGGCTTGCCTTCGCGAAAGGATTCCGTAGTTCGATAGCGGTTCCATTGCTGAATCGTCCGGCCCACGAATTGATATCCTCCCGGACCCTCCATCCCGTAAATGCAGAGATAGGCACCGCCGATTCCCACCGCGTTCTCCGGCGTCCAGGTGCGGGCGGGATTGTATTTCGTGGTGACGAGTCGATGCCGTGGATCCAGTGGCGTTGCGACCGGTGCGCCCAGATAGACATCACCCAAACCGAGAACGAGATAGTTTGCTTCGTACACAATTCGGTTCACTTCCTCGATAGAACCGAGCCCGTTGATTCGCCGAATGAATTCAATATTGCTCGGGCACCAGGGCGCGTCCGGTCGGACCGATTGCGTATATTTGTCGATTGCCTCCTGCGTCGAAGGGTCGTCCCAGGAAAGCGGAAGATGGACGATGCGTGAGGGTACCTCGAGTTCCTCCAGCGGAGGAAGGGCTTGTTCGATCGACTCGATCCGCTCGATCAAATCGCCCTGTGCAATGATCCGGCTGTCGTAGTGAATCTGAAGCGACCGAATGCCCGGTGTCAGATCAATGATTCCTGATATTTCCCCTGACTGAATCGCCTGATGGAGCACGTGCGCTTTGAGGCGAAGATTGAGGTCGAGGCGCAAAGGTCCAAATTCGATCAGGAGATATCGGTCGCCGGACTGCCGGTAGACAATCTTCTCATCCCCTTCTCCGCGCTCCCGCAAGGTGGCCGATGCAGGAACGGGTTGAGGTTCCAATACCGCCTCCGCACGATCAGCCGGGGCATTCCAATCTGCGATTCGCACTTCCTGATCCTCATCGAGTTGCCGGGCATCGGCGAGACTGACCATTTCAAACCGGACTTTGTCACCCGCCCGAAGCTGTCCCATTTTCCAGAGATCGGCATGAACAATGGTGGCAGGGCAGACGAATCCACCCAGGCTCGGACCATCCGGCCCGAGAATCACCGGCATATCGCCTGTGAAATCCACCGTTCCGATTCCGTAGGCATTGTCGTGAATATTGGAAGGGTGAAGCCCAGCCTCCCCCCCGTCCGATCGCGCCCATTCCGGCTTCGGGCCAATCAGACGGATTCCGGTCCTGTCAGAGTTGTAGTGAATCTCCCAGTCGGTCGAAAAGAAGGTCTCGATGTCATTTGGAGTGAAAAAGTCGGGCGCTCCATGAGGACCATACATCACCCGGACTTTCCACGAATTGGTATAGGCGGGAGGATTTTGCAGGGCTGCCGCCGCCTCGCTTGCGCACTGGTCTGATTCTCCGAAATGAACCACGTCACCCGTTCGCAAAGCACGACCTGCATGGCCGCCAAACTGTCCGAGGATAAAAGTGGATCGACTGCCGAGGTATTCCGGAACGTCAAACCCTCCCGCGATAGCGAGATAGGATCGCATCCCACTGGTGACGGCCGGCCCTACCGCCAGAGTTTGTCCCCGCTTGACCGGGATCGATTCCCAAAAGGCGACAGGCTCTCCATCCAGCGTTGTCTCCATGGGGGCACCGGTCAGCGCGATGACCGTATCGTGATTGAATTGCAGAGTCGGCCCGGTTAAAGTCATTTCCAATCCCGCCGCCGCATCGGAATTTCCCACCAGTCGATTCGCGAGTCGAAACGCCAGAGGATCCATCGGCCCGGAAGGTGGCACACCAACATCCCAGTAACCGAGCCGCGAAGGATAGTCCTGGATCGTCGTCTGGGTTCCCCCGGTAAGCACATCGACACTGTGTGGCTGATAGTCGAACTGATCGAGCCAACGAGTTGTAAGGTCAGCACTCTGAAAGTTGGAGGCGCCCAACACCTGACGCAGATATTCCAGATTGCTCTCGATCCCCGCCACCTCACTTTTCGCCAACGAGTGAAGAAGGCGGCTAACCGCCTCCTCACGCGTTGCGCCTCTCGACATGACTTTCGCGAGAAGCGGATCGTAAAAGCCGGTCACCTCGGTTCCCGTTTCCACCCACCCGTCAATGCGGTCCGCGGCCGCCCAATCAACATGAGTCAGCAATCCCGGAGACGGCTGAAAGTCTTTGTTAGGATCTTCCGCATAGACCCTGACCTCGATGGCATGTCCATCGGGAACGAGAGATTCCGCAGCAGGCAAGTCCCATGCCTCCCCGGCGCATCGAATCATCCATTCCACGAGATCGACCCCGAAAATCATTTCCGTGACACCGTGCTCAACCTGGAGGCGTGTGTTCACTTCGAGAAAATAGAACTCGGCGGTGTCGACGTCGTAGAGAAATTCCACGGTCCCGGCAGATCGATAGTTCACACTCGCCGCCAGATCGACGGCAGACTGATGAAGCGCTTTTCGAACCTCCCCTGAAATGGCCGGAGCAGGCGTTTCTTCCACGATCTTCTGATTTCTACGTTGCGAAGAACAGTCACGCTCTCCTAACGCAACCACCTTTCCACAACCATCCCCAAAGATCTGCACTTCGATGTGGCGGGCCCGCTCAATGTATTTTTCTATAAAGACGCCAGACTCACCGAAGTTGGCGGTACTGAGGCGCTTCACTGAATCAAAGGCCCCGGCCAGGTCAGCGGGCCCCGGGCAAATCTGAATCCCGATCCCCCCTCCCCCGGCCGAACTCTTTAGCATGATGGGATAGCGAATTTCGTCCGCCTTTCCCGCGGCCTCCTCAAGAGAGTCGAGAAGGCCCGTTCCTGGCAGCAAGGGAACCCGGCTTTCTACCGCGAGATTCCGTGCCTCATGCTTCAAGCCGAAGACTCGCAACTGTTCCGGCGTCGGGCCGATGAAGACCACTCCTACCGATTCACAAAGCTCTGCGAAAGATGCGCTTTCACTGAGCAAGCCATACCCCGGATGAACGGCTTCCGCGCCGGTGTCCTTGAGAATTTCGAGAAGGCGATCCTGATTCAGGTAACTGTCTTTGACAGGTGCCGGGCCGAGGCAATACGCCTCATCAGCCATCGTCACATGGGGGGAATCACGATCCGCCTCTGAATAGACCGCGACGGAGGCAACGCCCATTTCGCGTAGAGTCCGCAGGATCCGACAGGCGATCTCACCGCGGTTGGCCATAAGCACTTTGGTAAACATAATGGTCAGTTCCAAATGAGAACCTGCACGGGCGTCGGATTGTAGCCGTTGCAGGGATTGTTCAACTGCGGGCAATTGCTGATCAGAGCCACAACATCGCGCCCTGCCTTCATTTCGACATAGCGTCCCGGAGCGGAGATTCCATCCTCAAAGGTGAGCTTGCCGTCGGGCGTGACCGGCACGTTCATGAAGAAGTTGATATTGCAGGTGATGTCGCGCTTTCCCATTCCGTGGCCCCATTCTGTCACCCCGTTGATGAAACTGTCCCGACAGGCATGCATCGCCTCTTTGTCGAGGGAGTAGCGCATCGTATTGCTTTCCCGTGAGCAGGCGCCCCCCACCGTGTCGTGACGTCCGCAGGTATCCGCCACGATCGTGAGTAGCGGCCTTCCATCGGTGGACATCAGTTTTGTTCCCGTCGTCAGATAGAGATTCTTCTGGGCGCGAATCGTGTCCGAAGCGCTGTAGCGATTGGCCGGATCGTGCGCATCGTAAAACAGGGTGTCGGCGGCCTGGTTTCCCTCCAGATCAACGATCCGGAATGTTTGTCCTGCAAGGATCGTGTGCATCCAGTGATCGCCGGCGGGAACCGTGTGATCATAGGTCGCGTTCGCCGGGTCATTTTTGCTTTCCGTCAGCATAGGGAATTGGAGGAATAATTGGATCCGAAAGGATGAGTTAGTCGCGAAGCCGGTAGTAGTCTTCGGTGTTAATAAAGGCTCGCTCGTTCTCGGGACGGGAAAGACGGCAGGGATCATTGCTCGTTGCGGGTTCTCCGGAAAAGACCTCCAGTTTCACCGGCTTCGGAGAATATTCCGTTCCGGGGTCAAAGGGATGAGGACAGGTATTCAGAACCACGAGAGTTTTCATCTCCAGGCGGAGTTCCACAGAGTCACCGGCACCGCTCCCCTCGCTGACGAAATCGAGGTTCCCCTCCTCGTCCGACACCACTTTGCTGAACCAGTTCAGGTTGGGAACGAGGTCTTTCGGGCCAAGCCCCCACTTTGCCAGTTCGATGAGAAAGTTCTCTTTTCCGTTCCGATAGAAGTCATTCCGGCAGGCCTGGTAGCTCCCCGCGCCTCCGTATTTTTCCAGAATCTGATCTGAGTCCGTACAACCACATACCGTGTCGTGCCATCCCCTTGTATCCTCCGTTACGGAGCAGAAGATCCGGCCCATGTCGGAGTGGATACAAAGCGGCGCAGTGAGATAGAAAACGTGCTGCCCTTTCAGCGTGTCGGGCATGTTGTAGCGCTCTGTTAGTTGATCGGCATTGTAGAGAAGCATCGACACATTGGCCCCGCCTTCCAGATCGGTGAGCCGCAGCCTTTTTCCCCGCCCAATTACCTGTGACCACATCCCGCCACCGGGAATCACTTTTTCGAAAATCGAAGAACTCAGGTTCATAAAATAGAGAAAGCCGGGGCTATTTCTTTTCCTCCTTACGGGGATGAATAGGAGGCATGATCGTAGACATCATGACGAGGCGTCCTGATTTAACGCCTTTGCAGGTGATGAGCTTGTCAGAGATCATCTTGAGGCGCCGGGCAGGGCCCTGGACGAGGAGAACCTCCATCGTATGATCCTCCTCCAGGAGAATGTGCTGAGAGCTGATCACTTCATCGATGTATTCCCGCTCGATGTTCGCCAGTTGCTGCAACAGCCCGGGCCGCCCGTCATAAAAAAGAGTGATGGTTCCCGCCATCAACTCGGCACCGCGCTGCTTGTAGTGCTCGATCAGGCTCGAATTGATCATCTCGGAAATCGCCTGGGATCGATTCTCGAAACCACGGGCATTTACGACATTCGACAACTCACGATAGACATCCCACGGGAGTGATATGCTGATTCGCTTGACGCCGGTTTCCTGTTCGCTCATCGATTGAATGATGAAACGAAGAGATAGCAGCAGCCGTGCCGTCCGTAATACTTTTGTTGAAATTCGTATTACGGCTATGGAAGGAAAGTCATACCCGCAGGGAAGTAACGTTCAGCTTGAGTGTGCCTTGATCTTCTCTGCGAGATACTTTTGAAAGTGCCAAATCGGTTCCTCAAGGTGGCTGAGTCGACCGGGGGTGGCGACGGAGGATTTCATTCCCCGCTGCGTCGCTTCGCAAACCTCCATATCTTCCAGATGAAATTTGATCGCCGCTGCGACTTCACTTTCGTAGGTCTCGTCGTATCCTTTCTCTTCCTTCGTCGAGGGATGAATCAACATAGTGGTGGTCAGGCTGCAGGTTTCCGGTCCGGTCGGCAGCAACCGATACCAGTAGGTTCGGTCCGGAGCATTGAAGATGAGAAAGTTAGGGAATCCAAGGTAGACCCACCATTCGGTGTAATCTTCGACCTCAAGACCGGGAAAAGGCTTCATGGTCGTTCCGGCATCCCCGGAGGCGAGAATCTCTTCCTTCATATCCTCTCGCAAGGGCAGGTGCATTACCGAGTAGTTTTCATCGTACGGCTCTGTCCAGCAGCCCTTGGCCGGCAAAAATGGCTCGAGGGTTTTTCGGTGCGCACCGAGGTGATGATACGCCTCCATGAAATTCTCGAGTAGAATCTTCCAGTTGAAGTCGCAGCTCCAATGCTGATCCCAGACGAGCTCCGCTTCGCTCAGATTCCATTTTCCCATGAACTGCTCCCGCAAGCCGTCGTACTTTTCAGCGAGAGGCGGAATTTCTTCCGACAAGGTCACAAAGATGAAACCTTCCCAGATCTCACTGCGATATTCGTGCAGGCAGATTTCCGTTCGATCGAAGCCCTCGGCCTCCTGCATTTCGGGGACACCCACAAGGCGCCCGCTCATTTCATAGCTCCACAGATGATAGGGGCAGAGAATGACACGCTCGTTGCCTTTATCAGGATAGTTGGCTCCATTCGGCATCACGTCCATCCCCCGATGTCGACACACCCTCGACAACACTCGAATCACGTCATCTTTTCCCCGGGCCACCACCATGGGCTCGCCGCAAATGTCCACCTTGATAAAGTCTCCGGGATTCGGCAATTGCGAGATGTGGGCAAGCGAGATCCACTCTTTTCTGAAAATCTCCGACGCTTCAAAATCGAGAAACGCGGGATCCACGTAAGCCCCGGGAGGAAGCGACTGTGACTTCTCTCTGGGTAGTTGAGATGATTCGACAATTGTTGCAAAAATCGCCTCCGTCGAAGGCATGCCCTCCGGTATGGGGAAACGATACTTGGGGGGATCACTCGCCGTAGGCGAATTCAAATCGGGAAGGGTTTCTGTTGTATTCATGATAGGGTGCAGGGTTCGTAGCGTTGGGAGAATCGATCCCGCTGGCGGTGACCCATCCATTGATTGATCTCCCAGAGATCTCCCAGAGGTTCCCCCGTAAACGGGAGGGTGTGCAAATAGCCATCCGGACCGAATTCCGGAGTCATCGTGGAAACAGCGAATCCGCGTTCGATCTGGGATTTCCAAACCGCATCCCACCAGCGTTCATGAGCCAGCAAAGCATCGCCTGACTCGGGAGCCCTCGGATCGGTAACCTGGGGGCCCTGGCTGTAGCCGACCCGCGGCTGAACATGAAAGGCGTGTTCGGCGCAGAGTGCCAGTATCTCCGGCTCTTCATCCAGAACGAGGCGCTCCGCCACCACGCAAAAATGGCTGAAGTCGCATGTGATCTTGAGCTCCGGCAGTTCGAATAAAACATCACGGACCCTCCACGGGCTATTGAACGATCGACCGCGGTGGGTTTCCACGGAAATCGAGATTTCATATTCGGCTTCCAGGTCGGGTATTGCGGAATGAAACTCCATAATCTCCCGAAACGACCATCCGTCGTAGCCGGCCATGGTATTGATGAAGCGGGGCTGAGCGGGAAGCGAAATTTCGATACCAGCTCTCAGCGAATCCAGATGTTCGAGTGGACTTCGATGAGGCAGCGGAACATAAAAACCCACCTCGGTAACCGTACTGATTTCGGCAATCAATCCGAGTTCGTATTCTGCAAGCGTCCCGACAAACTCCTCCCGCTCTTCTGCCAAAGCGGGAACGGGAGCTTCGATTCCACTGAACCCGGCCTCCACGCAGAGTTGGGCGGCTTCGGGGAGCGGCCCCTCGTGCCCCCACAGCGTTTTAAAAAGCTCCAGTCTCATAGGAGGCCGCTTTCCTCAATCAAACGGAAACCTAGATTGTCGTATCGCGCATCCACCGGCGCCCAGTCCCGCCAGGAGCAACGCAGCAGCCTCGGCATGTGGTCCCACGCACCTCCCCGAATGACTCTTCGATCGGGATCAGCTTCCTTCGAATCGAGACGGGAGGTCCATGGGCTAGAAGTCCACTCACAGACATTCCCTGCCATATCAAAGAGACCAAAAGAATTGGCGGGGTAGCTCTTCACCGCAGTGCGTTCCGCCGGTCCTACACTGTTCCGCTGCTCGTCATAGAGGTAGTTCGCATCCTGCGCCGAAATTTGATTTCCCCGGGGAAAAATGGCACTCTCCCCGCCCCGGCAGGCATACTCCCACTCCCTCTCGGTTGGAAGCCGGAATCGTTTTCCCGGATAGTGTTCTGACAGCCAGCGAGTGTATTCGGCAATCTCTCCAAAAGTTACTCTGACCATCGGCTTCATCGAAGCATATCCGGGACGGAACCGACCCGGTTCAAAATACGACCAGTCCCGCTCTGTCACCGGAACAGATGAAATGGAAAACCCTTCCGTGAACGAAGCCGTCTGCCTCGGCAATTCTACGCCACTGACAAATTTATCGGTCTCCAATCCCCCCATCTCGAACTGCCCGGCAGGAACTCGAACAAATGCCCCAACCAACCGGGCGGGCTCATCAATGGGTTCTGAGGGATTCATCAACATGGAGACCGGCAGGATCTGGCGACATTCAGAAATCGAATCGAGGCCTACTCTCCGTAGCCTGATTCCTTCAAGATTTTCATGGGCGAAAGGTCGATCCCCGCCTCCATGGGGTGAGTCCCTTTGACCACTCCAAATTTCACCCACCACTCATTGGTGAGCTTCCAGTGGTTTCTGATCTCACCACTCTTGCCAAAGGGAGGATCGCCCTCGCTCAGGCCCATGAACTGAGAAGACTCCGTCCAGTTAAAAGGATAAATTCCCCCATCACCCGAACTTCCATCCGCTCCAATGACAAGCTCCACATCAGCGACGGGAAACTGAAGCCCCTTCGCGATGATTTCATTCCCTTCCGCCGGATTGGCTTCCCAGAATTTCACGGCTTCGAAATACGCTTTCACGGCAAGCGAAGCGACCTCACCCTTTTCAAGGAAGGAACCGCTCATATACATTCCATCGGCGAGAAGAGCCGTTTTCTTAAAATACGGATCCTTCGAGGTAGCGGCAACGGTTGCTTCCGGCAGCGCTTTGAGAACATTGCTTCCAAACGGCTCCCAGAATTCTCCGGCAGCTACCTTGCCGCTGACCATGGCAGCGACAGCATCATCCATGATCAGATTCGTATACTTGACCTTGTCAAAAGCGACACCGTTTTCTTCCAGCCAGATACCCATGTAGATCTGGGTCAGTCCGCCCTCCAGAACCGCGACTTCTTTTCCAATAAGCTGCTTCGCGTCGGTCACCCCGGGCGCGAGAATGATCTTATCAGTTCCATAGGATGGATTGGTGAATGCCACCATCTTCACGGGCACTCCCTCCTCAGCCGCAATGGGTCCGTACTCAACCGTCGAAGACGTCACATCCAGCTTGCCCGCTGCCATTTGGCCAAAGCTCTCATAGGGATCTTCGATAATCTGGATATCGAGATTGATTTCGGGGACCAGGTTCTTTTCTTTCGCAATGAACCAGAAGCCATAGCCCGGCCAGGAAAACAGGGACACTTTGACCGTGGGAATCTCCGCGGGAGCTGGTGCCGGTTCTTCCGCTTTGTTGGTTTCCGCAGGAGCCTCCTTTGCAGGCTCTTCCGGTGCCGGAGTTTCCTTTTCAGGCTCTTGCGGTGGCCCGGAGCAACTGCTCAGGAACAAGGTGAAGACGATGCCTGCGATCAAGCTGGCGATGCGATAGACTGGATGGTGTATTTTCATGGTTCTCAGTTAGGAAATTCAATAGAGGTAGCGAAACCAGAGGCGGTGAAGGAGACGGAAGAGCAGATCAAAAAGAAGGCCGAGAATTCCGATCACAAGAATCCCCGCAAGAATGTCCTCGACCCTGACAAAACGCTTTGCCCTCATCATCATGGCGCCAATGCCATCTGTGGCCGCAACGATTTCGGCGATCACCAGATAGGTCCAACTCACCGCCAGCATCTGGCGCGCCGTATCCATATAACTCGGAAGCGAAGCGGGCAAAATGACGTGCCAGATCACGCTCTTCCGGGTCGCCCCGAGGGTGCGGGAGCATTCGACGATCTCCTGCTTCACTGCCTTGGTATTGTCCATCAGCAAGGTGACCAAAAACCAGACCACACCAATGACCAGCAGGGCAATCTTTTGACCGTCCCCTGTTCCCAACCACATCAGGAGAAGTGGAACGAAGGAAGGAGCCGGCAAATAGCGGAAGGGAGATACCAGCGGATTCAGGAAGCTCTCTACCACGGGAAAGGCACCCATCATGATCCCGAGGGGCAGCGCGATCGAAAGCGCAATCGCGAAGCTGATCAGAATCCGCTTTACGCTTTGAAGGATATCCGTTCCAAAGCCCCGTTCCGCGATCAAATCATAAAGTGCCGTCACCACCTTCCCCGGTGTCGGGAGGAGTGCATCCGGAGTGAGCGAAGAGATCGCAAGGAGGTGCCAGCCCAGAAGGAACAGAATCCACGCGGAAGCACCCAGAGCATATTTCAAACGCCGCCCAACCGGTTTGCGAAATTCGAAGAGCGAGGCCTTCGCTTGAGGCTGCGCTTTTGCCTTCCTCTTCTCTGAGGAAATGCGGGGCAGGCTTTCAGCGATCGTAGGCATATCGGGGATTCCGAAGTGGTTCTTGCCTTCATCACAACCGCATAAGTCGTGCCACAAAGCGCATTTATTTGCATCCGCAAATACTTTTCCCGCTAACTCGTTGAGCCTTTTTGAGCCACCGATCAAAACGAAACTGGGTGCAAGCTTGTGGTGGAGTTTTTTGACGCGAGCCCTCATATTCACTCCCCTATGCCTGACAAGAATTCCCACCGGCAGCACGTCGCCTGGCGCCTGTTTCTAATGAGCCACTCCATCCTCACGAAAAAAGTGGAATCCGCTCTCGAGGAAGCGGGATGCATTTCTTTCGACACATATGATGTGCTGGTGACTCTTTCGGAGGCTCAGGACTTCTCTCTGAAAATGGGAGACCTTGCCGATGCGACTTTCTTCAGCAACAGCGGCATTTCCCGACGCGTAGCCCGACTGGAACAATCAGGCTTGATCAAACGCACGCGCTGCAAGGACGACGGCCGTGTCTTCTACGCCACCCTGACAAGAGCAGGAAAGACCTCCCTTCGGAAAGCGTGGAACGTCTACCGCGAAGTCATCGACCAGGTTTTCGTTCGCTCGATGACAGGGAATGACGCCGAGGCGATGATCGAAACGCTTCGCTCCGTCCTGCGCCCCATCGACCTGGGAATTCTAGAGCGATGGATTGACGAAGACCGGACCGATGCTCCGATGTGCTGATTAAAACAGCCTCGCGTACTGATCCACTTCCCACTGCGAAACGGTCTGGTGATATTGTCGCCATTCCTCCGATTTGTATGTGATGAACTCATCTCTCAGTTCCTGCCCGAGAGTCTCCGCCACAAAGGGATCCGCGGCAAACAACGCCACCGCCTCTTCGAGCGAGCGCGGCAGTTCCTGAATCCCCGCCGCCTCCAGTTGGGCCGGGGTGTATTCATAGAGGTTATCTTCCCGGGCATCGCCCGGATCGATTTGCTCTTTGATGCCCTTCAGTCCCGCTGCGATGACGAGAGTTGCGGCCAGATACGGGTTGCAGGCGGCATCCGCATTTCGAGACTCAACACGACCGCCCCCCATGGGAACGCGGAGAGCATTGGTGCGATTATTTTTCCCGTAGCTGTTGAATACCGGCGCCCAGCTGTAGTAGGCCATCAAGCCACGTCGAACGAGCCGCTTGTAGCTGTTCACGGTAGGAGCGAAGGCCGCACAAAGAGCCGGACCGTGTTTCAAAACGCCTCCGATGAAGTGATAGCCGAGTTCCGTGAGCCCGAGCCCCCGCGGGTCATCGGCAGGATCACATTTAAAGAGATTGGAACCCGTTTCGGGATCAAAGAGCGACATATTGAAGTGAGCTCCGGAGCCGGTTTTGTCCGCGAATGGTTTCGGCATGAAAGTGGCAATGAGCCCTTCCTCGGAAGCATACTGCTTCGCCATCATTCGGAAAAAGATGAATCGATCACACATCGTCAGGGCATCCGCATACTGGAAATCGAACTCGAACTGGGAGTTGGCATCTTCGTGATCGAGAGAGTAAAGATCCCAACCCAGCTCATTGATCGTTCCCGCCACCTTGTCGATCCATTCGTAGCGGTCCATGAAGCGTTTCACGTCGTAGCAGGCCTTTACCAAATTATCGTCGTCGTTGGGGATTTCGAGTTTCCCCTCTTCATTCAACTTCAACACGTAGACTTCACATTCGATCCCGAGATTGACCCCGAAACCCATCTCTTCAGCTTCGGCAAGAACCTTCTTAAGGGCAACGCGGGTGTTCACTTCATACGGCTCCCCTTTGAAGGTGTTGTCCGCAGGGTAAAAGGCCACCTCCTTGTTCCAGGGGAGAATGCATCCTCGATCCAGATCCGGCACGGATGCGATCTCGTCATCGTTCGGGCTCTGGCCCAATCCATCGAGGGCATACCCGGTATAGAGTTCCGAGCCCTCCGCAAAGTGAACAAAGTGATCGATGGGAACGAACTTTCCTTTGGGAACACCGTGAATATCGACATAGGCGCCGACGCAGTATTTGACCCCCTCCGCTTTAAGGTTTTCGCGGATTTGGATGAGTTCTTCTTCGGATTTCATAAAGATGTTTCAAGGTAGGGAGCTACAGGGATTCCGACCCGGTGGAATCACCCGGCTTCGACCATTCCAGTGATTGGATTTGAGAATCGAGCGGGGTATGGGCAATCCCGTTGGTAAAATTCGATATCAGCTTGGTGGCGAGGCCGAGAATGACTTCGAGTGACTGCCCGGGCTCAAACCCGGCTGCAAGAAACTTGTCCATTGCTTCGTCTCCGGGATGCCCCCGAAATTCAATCAGGCTGCGGGTAAAGACCCGGAGTGCCTCGAGACGCTCGTCACGGAGCGGTCGCCCGGAGCGCAACGCTTCCACATTTTCCTCCGACATACCGGCGTTCCGGGAAAGAAGAGTGTGCCACGGCACGCAGTAGGTGCAGTTGTTTTCAAAATTGGCCGTTTGATAGACCACTTGCTTCTCCACATCACTGAGACTGCATTGGTTGAACAAATCCCACAGGGTGGCATACGCCGTGAGAGCTTCCGGTGAAGAGGCAAGGACGCGCTCAAGATTCGGAATCATCCCAAAATCCGCCTCTACCTCCTCCATTACCTTGCAGGAAGTCCCGGGAGCAGATTCAAAATCGTGAATGGGAAATTCCGCTCTCATAGGTCAGAAACTTTTCCTTTTCTGACAAGCCTTTCCCAGTGCGACCGGTTCAACGGCGCCTCCTCCTTTCGTGCCTCTTTCAGAATCGCAACGAGGGCATCCCCCATCTCCCGGAAAAGTTGCGATCCCCTCTCTGCGCTGCCGAGCGATGGAGCACCGGTGACCCCGTTTACGCTTGTCTGGGCAACAGGATAACTGAACACCGTGCCGCCGGTTCGATCCGGATCATCCATCACTGCTTTCATTCGGACCGACTCGGGAGCGAGGTGCAACATCAGATCTGTTTCCGCCTTGTTGGCGTGCAAATCATCCGCGTCGGAAATGAAATAGTTCCAGATGGATTCGCTCAGTTGAAAGGTGTGCTTCAATCCAATCTGAAGATTCCCGAGATGGGCGAGTCGAATTTTTTCGACCGCCACCCGAAGAGAGGCATCATTTCCAAAATGGCTGTTTACGATCAGCAGCTTGCTCCAGCCGGTTTGAACCGCCCACGAGGAAATACTGCAAACCGTTTCAATGAACGCTTCGTGCGTGAGGGAAAATGTCCCCGGCCATTTCGGCGTGTGTCCCGAGGAAACCGTGAAAGCCAGAGTGGGAAGCAAGGCAACGCCTGTTTCGGTCGAAGCATATTCACAAACCCTGGTCGCGATCACCGTGTCTGTATTGATCGGCAAATGGGGACCGTGTTGCTCTGTGGCGCCAACAGGCAGGATCAACATTCCGCTCCCCCTGTCCCGAACCCTGGCCACCTCCGGCCAGGAAAGAAATTCAATCGAAATAGGAACCTTCATTGCCGATTCGGTTCACTCCACATCATCGCCTTCGACCGTCATTCGGGCGAAAGGCAGCGTATCTTCTTTGCCTTCACTTTCCGGATGAATGAGCTGATTAATTCGATGCTTGGTGGCAATGAATTCCGGCTCGATCGACTGATCGAGGCGACGGGGCCGTGGAACCGGCACTTCGATAATCTCGTCCACCTCCCCCGGGTTTGCCTTCAAAACAAGAATCCGATCCGCGAGAAAAACGGCCTCATCAAGGTCATGCGTGATGAATAGAATCGTGATGTCAAGATTCCGCCAGATCTGCAAGAGGTAACTCTGCATCTGGGCGCGGGTCTGGGCATCAAGTGCTCCGAAGGGCTCGTCCATCAGCAAAATTCGCGGCCGATTCGCCAAGGCTCTTGCAATAGCAACTCTCTGCTTCATTCCGCCGGAAAGTTGATGAGGATAACTGTTCTCGAATTGAGAGAGTCCCACCAGATCAATCCACTGGCGCGCTTCCCCTTCCACCGAGGAACCCGACTTCCCCTCCATTTTCGGCCCGAACATGACGTTTTGCTTCACCGTCAGCCAGGGAAAGAGGGTATAGGATTGAAATACCATTCCCCGATCCGGCCCCGGGCCTGCGACAGGGTTCCCGTCTAACAAAACCTGTCCGCCCGATTCAGTTTCGAGGCCGGCAAGAATTCGAATGAGCGTCGATTTTCCACATCCGGACGGACCGATCACACACATGAACTCCCGGCGGAACACTTCGAAATCGACTCCCTTGAGGGCCGTGACTTCACCGCCCGGCGTTGGGAAGGTTTTCCCCAGTCCCTCCACCGAAAGCACTACCGGGCGCTCTTTCAGCCGGCTAAAGCGTTCTTGGACTTCGGGAGATTGCTCGCGGTAGTCAATCGCGTCTGGAAGGGAAGGTTTCATGCCCGGGTAGGATGGGTTGATTTGTCAGGAAGATGGGGAAGACGCTGCTCCGCAGCATCTTTGAACCAACGCGGCAGGAACAGGAGCGCCTTGATGACGGGATTCGCGGAAGCGGCGCTGCCTTCGTCGGTGTAGGGAAAAACCACGCCCCGCAACAAAGCGAGAATCTGATCGGTGAAGAATCCAATCAAACCGATCAGGATGATCACGGGATAAACCATATCGAAATTTCTGAATCGTCCCTGTGTTTCAATAAACTCAGTCAGTCCGCTCTTCACCCCGATCAACTCGGCGATCACAAGCCAGGTCCAGGCCCATCCCAGGAGGATGCGGAGGTCATTGTAGAGGTTTGGCAGGATCCCCGGTATCACGACCCGCATCAGCAACTGCATTTGGTTTGCGCCAAGTGTTTGCGCCGCCTCAAGCAAAGGCAGGTCAAGTCGCCTCGTTGTATTCGAGACAACCAGAACGAGTTGGAAAAATGTCCCGACAAACACGAGTGCAATCTTCGGAGCATCGTTGGCGAGAAAGATCGCCACCAGCAAGGTGCTGAATGTCGGTGCCGGCATATAACGGAAAAAGTCGGTAAAGGGCTCGACCAACTTCGAGAAGAACGAGTACGTCCCGCAGAGCACTCCAACCGGAACTCCGATCAATGCCGCGAGAAAAAAGCCTCCGAAAACGATCCGCATGGAATGCCCCACCCGCTGCAGCATCGACGGGCGGTCCCCTTCCGGCGGTTGCGTGAAAATCTTCACTCCCGCTGCTACGACCTGATCCGGCGAAGGAAGATAATCCGGATTCGCAGATTTGCCCTGAGGTATCAGGCTGAGGAGAGGCCGGGAAATAGAATTATCTGAATCGTAAGTTTCAGAGACAGAGCGCATCGATTTCCAATTCTGCTGAACAATCGTGATGTTTTCACCGGCCAACTCCGGAGAGTCAAGATCCAGCGTCCCTTCCGCGATATCTTTCCAGGCCCGGTAGATCGCTGCGTCATCCTTGCTTTGGCCCTCATCGATGACGCCATTGGAAATCAGAACCGGAGCAAGATGGCGCAGGATCTTTTTGTTGCTCCGACGCACCGCACTCTCCGTGGAACCGCCCAGAGGATCATCCGACTTCCATTGAGCCTCGATGGAGGCATTCTGGTCACGTACCGCACTCGTAATCTGCGGAAAGAAGCCCTTGCTGACTCTGTCGCCCGCAATGTAAACCGTTGCCACATCCTCCCGGTCAGCAGATATCTGCAATCGGATATCAGGATGCCAAAGAAACGGAAGATAGCTTACGCCCGCCCAGATTGCGAGGGGGAGAGCGAACGAAACGAGGCTCAGAATGGAAGAGCGTTTCGCGGACAGATCCCGCCGCACGCCAAACCATGGCTCGCGGCTGTCTTTTGTCCCCCGATGGGAAAAGCGCATACAAATAAGGTGGATGGGAAACCTGTCTCCGGATTCGATGACTCCGGAGACAGGGAAAGAGGTTTCAGTAACTGGCTGCCCTACTTCTCCATTTCAGCAAGCACCTCGAGCGTTAAGCTGGGATCGAGATACTTTTCCGTGTCGAGCGGTTTCTCATAGACCTCGTACTTCACATTGAATTCATCAGAGATCACCGAAGAGCCATAGATAGAACCAAGTCCGTCAGCCTTTTCCCAAATCGGCTTCACCTCTTCCGGAGTCAGAATGTAGGTGCCGGCAAGAAAGGGCTCGTATTCCTCGGGGCTGATGGAAACGCGGGAGGCTAGAATCTCCAGAGCCTCGTCGAGATTGTCTTCGTCCTTCAAGAACGCAACAATCTTGTACCAGACCTTGACTACCTTTTTCCAGGCATCGCGGTTTTTCTCGAGCGACTCAGGATCGACATAGAGAACATCGTAAATGAGGCCGGGAGCATCAGCAGAGGTGAAAATCGGCTTGGATCCGGAAACCAGCTTCAACGCCTCACCCGAGTTCGGCTGCCAGGCGGCAATCGCGTCTACCGCGCCGGAAGACAGCACCTGAGGAGTCTCGTTGGTGGGAGTGTTGACGATCGTAATGGAACTGCCATCAATTTTGTTCATCTCCAGGCCCTTCAGGAAGAGAAGGTGGGTAACAAAGCCCTCTTCCAGACCGATCTTCTTTCCGGCCAGGTCCTTCAAAGACTCGACCCCGGGTTTCCCGACCACCATATCGTTGCCGTTTGAGTAGTCGTTAATCAGAATTCCAACGGAAGGTTTTCCGGTGGCGCCGGTGACGAGGGCGTCGCCGTTCGTCATGCTGACCGCATCAATCTGTCCGGCAGCGTAGGCGTCCATGGAGGCAACATAGTCGTACCATGCAAATTCCACTTCCACGCCCTCCTCTTTAAACCAGTCCTTCTTAATGCCGATTTCCCAGGCGACCCATCCCGGCCAGTCGCTGTAGGCGATCTTTAAAGGTTCGGCGTTCAATCCGCCCGGAGCGGTTGTGACAACTCCTGCCGCAACCAGGGCAAGGAGGTGACGGAGGATTCCAGATTTTTGAATTTTCATGGGAGGCAGTTAGTAGGCTTAAGGTTCAAGTTTTCGGTCCGCGAAAGAAATTGCGAACGACGCCAACCATTTGAGCAACCGGCGTGCCAACACCTGCCAACAATGGCTTTGCCTGCTCCGGAAAAGCCTCCGCAAGACCTTCTCTTGGGCTTGATCCCTGATTCTAAATCACTTGAGAGAAATCACACGATCTCCTCACGCACGTAATACCCACCTCTCAATTCCTGTTGCTAGTCATTCCAATCTACCCGTAGAAAGGAGAACGATTTTTGACCCGCAAGGAAGAAAATCGGGTTCCTCTGAAATTGGCACGCTACCTGCTGACTGAGGAGATAACAGGAAGCGAAAGCATTCCGAAAAACAGGTTATTACGACCACTCAAATCCACCAATAAAGGGAGAAAATAAACATATGAAAAAAGCAATCTTAGTTGCAACAATCAGTGCGCTCACGCTTGGCGTGAATGCAGGAGACTGGGGAAAGGCGCCGATTCCGGCCAAAGCCCCAATTGAAGAATGCCTCGACATCGGCGGTTCGATCAGCACCGGTTACATGTCCGAGTATATCTTCTACGGTTACCGTTTCTCTCGCGACAGCGTTTGGACCGATGTTAATTACACCTTTGATTCCATCGTCCCGATCAACATCGGTGCCTGGTATCTCAACGGAATCGGAGAGACTCCCGGATATGACGAGCTTGATCTCTACATCTCTGCGGAACTCGGAAGTTTCGCCGGTTTTGACACCAGCCTTGCTTACACCTACTTCTTCTTTCCTGAAGGCGTGGGAGTTGGCTCTTACGGTGAGCTTGGTCTCGACATTTCCCGTTCACTCGGATTTGTTGACTTCGCGTGGGAGTCCAACTACGCAATGCTCGGTCGCACAGGTGACACGGGTGGTGCATGGTACCATCAGGCTTCCCTTTCCAAAGAGTTCGGAATCACTGATTCCGTCGCCCTCGTTCTCAGTACGGGAGTAGGATACTCTGACGGATACGCCAGCTCGAACTACCTCGGCATCGCCACTGGTTCCGGAAACGGTTTCAACCACTACTTCGTGACTGCTGAGCTGCCAATCACACTCAACTGCCGCGCAACACTCACTCCTTACCTGAGCTACAACGGTGCTCCGGACGGATGGGTTGCTGACGGTGCAAACGGTTTCCTCAACGGAAATCTTCAGTCAGACATTCTCAGCGCTGGAGTCAGCCTGAGCGTTTCTTTCTAATTCTTCGAAATTCAGATTATCTAGATAATTTGACCCTTGGTGAAAATCGTCCCCTGCTACTGCGGGGGGCGATTTTTTTGTCTACTTCAAGGGCGTGTCACTCGCCGGACTGGCAGCGATACCCCTCCCTCGTCACCGCTTCAGCTCGCTGTCCAACAATCGGTTGTAGATCTTCTGCCGCTCCGGCATTCCAAGCCCCCGATTGCGGTATTCAAACATTTTCACGTTGATGCTTTCCCGTTGCGGGACAGACAATCGCGAAATCTTGGAGACGACTTCAGGCGGGATTGTTTCTCGATCTCCGTAGCCATCGGCCTGAAACCCCTCCCGAATGTTCCGGGCAGCGTTCCGGGCGTCAGCCAGTTGATCCGGTGTCAGCACGCGCGGATCAGGGCCTCCATGGGGGCCGGTTCCACCACCGGGAGTTCCGTTGCCAATTCGAGTGGAGACCGCCACGCCAAGCCGCCCCGTCCCCTCCGGTGCTTTTTCGTAGCGAATGGAGTAAACCTCGGTTCCTCCCACCTTGATCTGGGCAGTGAGAGTCTCAATGTCGGACTGATCCCCTTTCACCTCAACGAGTTGCCACCCTTCGACGTTGGTTTCCCGGGATACGAGATAGGACTTCCGGGTTTCAAGATCGAGCATGGTGGCGACGGCCTCCCCTTCGATCCTGGCCACTCCCGTCAGAATCAGCGATTGCGAGAAATTGAGTGTCCGGAGAAAGGGGGAGTTCTCCCGGAGCTCCTCGAAGTATTCGTCTTCGATGGGCTGTGGCAAAAAGTCGCTCTGCCGGTCCTTCCCGGCGTCCTCCTCCTCTATTTCCCCGCCGAAGGAACGGCTTTCTCCGGAGGTGTCCTGCGCCGAAGTGGAGACGGGCATCCACAATACTCCAGCAGCGAATGCCGGAAGCAGGGTCAGACATGGACGAAATGCGTTCAATGCAGGACAGCTTGCGCAGGAACGGTCGGAACGGCGAGTCACGGATTTGCGCGAATCGTGGCTCAAAACCGGAGGGACGAGTCCTTTCCCATTCTTCGAAAAAGGGAGAAACCTGCCGGGCGGATAAGCCGATTTCGCAGGACTGAGCTCAGCCGCTACCGTTTCCGATTCGGCAGGCTCCCGGAATCGGGAGTTTTCAGCCCGTCGTCCTTGTTGCCTGGCTCTTTCAAAAATCCCAGAAATCCCCTGCGGGCCGGTTTCTCACCCTCAACCGGCACAGTTCGCGCAGACGCCTCCGGAACCGGCTGTGCCCGAAGCAAATCCGACTTTAAGATAGAAGAGCCTTCGAGCTCATCCCTCGTTTCGCCTGACACTGTTAGAGAGTCGTTGGACGACTCAAACTCGACCTTGAAAACCCGGTCCAGATCCGCTCCCAGAGCTCTTTCGAGGCGAAGCAGTGACTGGTTGTAAAGCCGGTCTGCGGCAAGATTGTAGTCGTGGAATTTGTAGAGTTCCATTTCGGTCTCGTAGCGGAGTTGTTCGCGGGCCGCAAGATCTTCGGATGCCTCGAGATCCCTGTATCTCTCTTTCATCGACCGGGAGTGCTGATCAATCGCCGCCTCAGTACGGGCCCTGTGTCGGCTCGCTTCCTTCACTGATTGGAAGGCTTCGGCCACCTCGTTGGCAATTTTCTTTTGATTCGCCTCGAGGGATGCATAGTAGCCTTCGATCCGGGCTTCAACGACCTTTTCGTCTTTGGCCAGCCAGGAAAAAAGAGGCAGGATAACGCCGACCTGAACCCCATAGTTATCATTGGTGTGCTGTCCACTGGTGGAATCCTGGGCATAGGCGGCATCGACAAAACTGAACCAGGGAATTCGTTTGGTCTTCACGAGGTCCAGTTCGGATTCGGCAATGGCCTGCTCGTGCTTGAGAATGCCTACTTCTCCCCGGTGGGCAAAGGCCATCAGAGTGAGGTAGTCGAGGTCGGCATACTCCAGGTTGATCCCCGAGCGCAGGATATGGTCGCTGACCCGGATCCGGGAACCGTCGGAAAGTCCGACCCGGGCCGCCAGATCGCGCTTCGCTGCCTTGAGCTCCGTTTCGGCGGCCCCGATGGCAAGCTTGATCCCCGGAATCTTGAGATCCTCGAAACTGAGCTGATCGAGGGTGAAGGCTCCTCCCGCATCAAGGAGTTTCTGCTCCTTGGCAACGTGCTCTTCAATGATCGCAATCTGGCGTTTGCTCACTTCGAGTTTTCGGGAGAGATACTGAAGGCCTTCGTATTGATCCCGGACTTCGAGAATCACCTTGCGCTCGGCGGCGGTGATTTCGTAGTTGGCGAGGTCGACCTGCTTCGCGGCCTGGTTCACGAGCGCCTTCATCTCCGCCGGTTTGGGTATCCAGAACCGGACTTTGACACTCGCCGTCTGATCGCGACCGAAGCGGTCCCGACCGTGAAAGACGGTCTCATCGCTCGTGGAACGGAAGACATCACTTTCGGAACTGCGACTGTTGAAAGTCCCCCGGTTGTCGCTGTCTCTGACGTTGGACTCCGTTTGAATTCGCTCCGTCTCGGTTCGAATGACTCGATCCGAGTCTCTCCCGGGGATTACCTGTTCCGTGAAGGTTGTGGTGCTCGTCCCGCTGGAACGGTCGTTCCGACTCGCCGCGCCGTTTGGACCACCCGTTTCCTGACCGGTGCTCCGACTGCCATAGGATTCCGTGATACTGCCGCTCCTGGTGTAGGGCTGATCCAGTTGTATATTGTCATCCCTGGAAATTCCGAGACGAAGCTCCGGATCCCGCCACTGCACCGCAGCGCGCTTTCTGGCCTCCTCGACTGAGATATTGCTTCGAAGGGCAACGAGGGCCGGGTCATTCTGAAGCGCGAGAACAATGAGATCACGCAAACCCACGGTTCCTCCCGGTTGAGCAGAATCGTTTTGCTCAGCCTGGATCGTTCCTGGAAATGAAGTGGAAGCGCCTACCGTGAATGCCAGGGACACGGCCAGCCAACGATGTCGTAACGACATGAGTCTGCAGTTAGTAAGTGTCAGCGGAAAAAAGCATGGTTACAGCGGAACGGGCTATTCCTATGGTCTCGACAGCAAAATGGCAAGGATTCAGCGAAAAATGTTTATCAGCATGATCAAACAGATTCGGCTGATTCCCCCCTTTTTCGTACAATCGAATTGCTAATGCACCGCAATTGAGAAAGCTTGACAATTCCGTCACAATCAGGTGATAACCATGCCGAATTGGGCCCGAATCCCATTCACTCCCCCTATGCGAATCGCTACTCAAGCGTATCCGGGTGCTATTTCCCTTTTTCTATTGTTTTTCACATACGCCTCCGGTGATGTCAAAATCAGTGAATTTGGTGCGGTTTCATCCGATCGGCTGCTGCGCTGGTCCGATTCCGGGATGCCCACTTTAGGTAGTGGAATCCCATGGTGGGAGGCAGGTTTCGACGACACCGCATGGCCCAACGGCACGGCTCCGATCGGATTCAACTATCCGGAGGTCGTCACTGATCTGGCCAATCAAGTATTCGGCCTCACGCCCTCCCTCTATGTCCGGCAGAAATTTACGGTAACTGCAGGGCAGGCCGCCTCCACAGAAGATCTCCTTCTCGATATCGATTACGATGACGGTTTCATCGTTTACCTCAACGGGAAAGAAGTCGCCAGGGCCAACATGGCCGCGCCCGGAGGATTCGTCTATGCCGACCAACCTTCGTTCAATGCCCACAACTGGACCGGGAATGAAACTTTCACCCTGGGTAGAATCGACGAACTCCTCCAGGAGGGAGAGAACATTATCGCGATTCAGATTCACAATGTCTCGCTCACCTCGGGAGCCATGTTCCTCGACGCCGGATTGAAAAAAACCGCCGGAGGCACTGTCAATTTTCTGACGAAAGGAAGTGACTGGCACTACTTCATCGGCCGCGTCGAACCGTCCGGTGGCGTATTCGACCCCGCCTTTCTTCCTGACCAGGAAGCCTTCGAGCCGGACTGGGCCAAAGTGGGGTTCTTCCTCAACGATGAATGGAAAGACGGCAACGGTCCTCTCGGATTCGATGCCTCCGCAGACTACCCCCTCGGGACTGATCTCGACGCGATGCGCAACAACCAGTCGGTGCTCTACACTCGCAAAGAATTTCTCCTCGACCCCTCCCTGCTCGCATCGATATCCACGATCACCTTAACGGTCGATTTTGACGACGGTTTTGTGGCCTACTTGAACGGCAAGGAAATTGCGAGGGAGAACCTGGGGGGGCCGGGCCTCTTTGTCCCCTTTGACGCCACCGCAAACGCCAATCACAATGCCAGTATGGACTCAGGTGGGAACGTCCCTTCCTTGATCCAGAGCTTTTCGGTCGATAAATCATTGCTCAATGAGGGGACAAACGTCCTCGCCATCCAGATGTGTAACAACGCTCTGAACAGTTCCGACCTGATGGTGATCTCAGATCTCACCACCAATGGTGGAAGTGGACCGCAGTTGGTCAACAGCACGGACCTGCACAAGTATTTCATCGGCACCGACGAGCCGGCTACGGTGGAAGACAATTCGGATATCGCGGTGGACCCGAAATTCGTCGACTGGATCGAATTGCACAATGATGGCGCTCAGGCTGTCAATCTGACCGGTTGGTCACTGACCGACGACGAGGACGAGCCTCGCAAATGGGTCTTTCCGAACGGCACATCGATTGATGCGGGTGGATACCTTCTCGTTCTCGCTGACGGAATCGAACCGGAAAATGTCGCAACGACATTTCTGCACGCGAACTTCAAGCTCTCTGCAAACGGCGAATTCCTGGGGCTCTACAATGAAAGCAGCGAAGCACAAACCGAGTTTGCTTCCGAATACCCGAAGCAATATGATTTTCATTCCTACGGCACGAATCCCGGCGGCAGCGGATACGGCTACCTGAGCCAGGCCACCCCCGGCGCGGCAAATGCGGGCCCCTTCCTCTCGGATCGGGCCAAATCGCCGGACTTCAGCCGGGAGGGCGGATTTTACGACAGCACCATCTCGATTACGCTTTCCAGCACAACACCGGGAGCAACGGTTCGATACACGACGGACGGAAGCGAGCCCACCGCCACCAACGGGCAGAATGCCTCGACCTCACTCTTTCTAACACCAATCGATGACAAAACCGGTCACGTCATTCGCGCCCGGAGTTTCGCTCCCGGCATGATTCCGTCGAAGGTGAAAACCCACACCTACCTCATCGCTCAACACCCGAACCTTCAAACCGCTCCGGCGCTCATCTTCACCGGAGAAGAGGCCCGCACCTTTTTCAAAGAACACGGGATCATGGCAATCGAAGGCGGGACCTACGTCAATAACCGTTGGCAGGCAGATGGAATCGACAGCTACAACATCCCCATCAACCGCGGGCGTGCCTACGAGCGGCCCATTCACCTCGAGATGTACTATGCCGATGGACGGGAAGGTGTCCGGGAAACTGTGGGGCTGCGTCTCTCGTCCAGCAACTACTCCCGGCCGCGCTTGAGACTGACAAATACCGATGCCTCCCCGTGGACCAGCAACCATACGGAAAAGCCGTCGTTCAATATCTTTTGTCGTAGTGACTACGGCACCGAAGCAATCGAGCACCAGTGGCTCGAGGAAGACTATTCCGTCGACCAATTCGCTCAGTTTCGCGTCCGGGCGGGCAAGAACGACATGAGGTCCCCCTTCGTCGCGGACCAGGTGGTGCGGAATCTATTCTCCGACATGGGGCAGGTCAGCAGCCGGGGGATCAACAACACCGTTTATATCAACGGGGAATTCAAAGGTTTCTTCAATCTCTCAGAACGCTTGCGCGAACCTTTTTTCCAGGAACACCACGACAGCAAGGAAGAATGGGACGTTCGCCAGGTGGGCGAGTTCGCCAGTGGCGACAGCGCGAAGTGGAACGAGATGATCGCTCTCATGCAGCAGGATCTTACCGTTCTCGCCAATTACGAGGCCGTTCTGGGAATGCTCGATGTCGATAACTTCATCGATTACCTACTGGTCAACACGTATGGCGCAACCCGAGACTGGCCGCAAAACAACTGGGTCGCAGCCCGGGAACGTTCCGACACCGGGCTTTATCGCTTTTACGTATGGGATGCCGAGATGTCCTATGGGTTTGGTAATCGAGCGACCAGCTACGACACGATCCAGGCGGACCTGATCAACAAAAACAATGATATCCCGAGAATTTTCAAGTACCTGCGGGTCAGCCCCGAGTTTCGTCTGCGCTGGGCCGACCGGGTTCAGAAACACTTTTTCCACGAGGGCGTTCTCGATGACAGGGATGCTCCCAATTCTAACGCTCGCAAACATTGGATCGAACTTGTTGCCACCCACCAGCCGCTCCTCAGCTACGTCCACAACCAAACGGTCGATTCTACCCGATTCATCAACTGGACAAGTCCTTCTAACGGCAAGCGCTCCTACCTGTTTGGACCCAACGCAACTCAATTCGCCAACCACGGACTCTGGCCGGACCTGAAGGCTCCTGAATTCAGCCAGCACGGAGGGGAAGTTCCAGGAGGCTATCTCCTGCAAATCTCCCAAACCGGTCCTCCCGGATCGACCATCTACACGACGACCGACGGATCCGACCCGCGCCTTCCGGGCGGAGCCATTTCGCCGAACGCCACCGCCTACAACAATGGTATGGCGCTCTACAATGCCAGCAGCCAGGTCATGGCGCGCGTTTATGTTCCGTCGACGGGTGAATGGAGTCCCTTGAACGAGGCGGTTTTTGAGGTGGGAATCCCCCCCGTCCTCATCAATGAGATCCTTACGCACACCGACCTGCCGGAGGTGGACTCGATCGAACTCTACAATCCCAACCCGGTCTCCGTAAATCTGCGGGGCTGGTTTCTCACGGACAACCAGTCCAACCCGAAAAAATTCACGATCCCCAACGGAACCGTGATTCCCCCCGGAGGCTACCTTGTCTTCGATGAGAGCGATTTTAATGCGGGAGGGGCAAACAGCTTCCGGCTGTCAGAATACGGCGAAGAAGTGTATTTATTCAGTGGAAACATTTTCGGCGATTTGACCGGCTATTCCCATGGGTGGGATTTCAGAGCCGCCCCCAACGGTGTCACGATGGGGAGGCATGTGGACAGTCAGGGGAAAGTGCATTTTGTTCTTCAGGAATCGAATACACTCGGGTCCGAAAATTCCGATCCCCTTGTCGGTCCTGTCGCGATCACCGAGATTCACTATCATCCGACCGATCTGAATGGCGGAGTCGACAATCCGGCCGACGAGTTCATCGAGCTCAGCAATATCTCGACCTCGCCCGTGCCGCTCTACAACACCAATACGAGCGTTCCCGGATATGGCAACGCAGCCCTGAGCGATACCTGGCAGCTGCGCAACGCGGTCGATTTTGATTTCCCTCCGGGGGTCACGATGCAGCCCGGAGATCGCTTTCTCGTGGTCGGGTTTGACCCGGACACGGACACGGCTCAGTTGGCGAGCCTGCGCTCGAAATTCAACATCCACGGGAGCGTTCAGGTCTTCGGACCGTGGTCAGGGAAACTGGACAACTCCGGAGAGGAAATCGAATGGAAATATCCGGGCAATGCCGATCCCGACGCTTCCTTTTTCGTCCCCTACTACACGATCGAGGAAATCGACTACCGGGATGCCGCACCCTGGCCGATCGAAGCCGATGGCGCCGGCTCGTCGCTGCAGCGAATCCGGTTCGACGAGTTCGCCAACGACCCGGCCAACTGGAAGGCGGACATTCCCCAGACGGGCAGCGGACGGGACACCGACAATGACCTGATGGATGACTGGTGGGAACTCCTGCACGGATTGAACGTGGGGATCGATGATTCCGGATCCGATCTCGACCTGGATCGTTTCAACAACCTGGATGAATTTCTCGCCGGAACTTTGCCGGGAGATCCGCGAAGTTATCTCCATCTGGAAATTGAGCCCACCCAGGTCGGTCTCAATCTCGGATTCACGGCTCTGCCCCACGTTTCCTACACGATCCAATACAGTGATTCGCTGATCTCCCCCAACTGGATCGACCTGCAGGAAATCGCCCCGGATTCGGAGGAAAGAGAAATTCAGATTTCAATCACTCCCACGGAAGACCAGCGGTTTTTCCGGGCCATCGTATCCCCTCTTGATTGAATCCCTCCAAAACGATGTTCCGGTTTCTCTCCAGCGATACAGATAAATTGGCCTCTTTGAAAGGGGCTTCCGAACCTTCGGGAAAACCGGCCGGATTCCAGACGGGAGACGACCTCCGCATCGAGCGCCATGAGGCCAAGTACATTGTTCCCTACTCCTTGATGCCGGAACTCCGGGAGTACATTCGCCCTCACGTTATCAGAGACAAACACGGCATCGGCGAGGTTCCCAAATACCTCGTTCGCACGATCCAGCTGGATGGCCGTGACCTTTGTCTGCACTATGCCAAGGAGATCGAGGCACTGAATCGCTTTAAGCTTAGAATCCGAACCTACGGAACGGACGGAAAGGCACCCTACTTTGTCGAGATCAAACGCAAACTGGGAAGTGTGATCGTCAAAAGCCGGTCCGTCCTCAAGTCCGATCAATATTCGCCGGACTTGTTCCTCAATCCCCGGGCCTACATCCCTTTTTCGAGTGAGAAAGAACACATGAACTACCTCGACTTTCTTCGTCTCACCCGGGAAATTGGTGCGCAACCGATCACGATGATTCAGTATGAGAGAGAGTCCTACATGGGCATTCGCGAAGACTACGCCCGAGTGACCTTTGATACGAGGATTGCCTATCAAATGACACCGAGCTACGATTTCGGTTATGTAAACAGCGGACGATGGCACCGGATTGACACCCCCACCGGCCTGCGGACCGACATCGGCGGGTTTGTGCTCGAGTTGAAAAGTAAAATGGGGATTCCACGCTGGATGCTGGACTTTGTCCGCGCCTTCGATCTCGTCCGGGTCGGCTTCTGCAAATACTCTGCAGCGCTGCGCCTAGAATCACTCAATGCCGGGTATGAATATTCCGAGGGCAGCGAAAACTGCGTCCCTGACTCCAAATGGTAAGCAATTTCGAGTAAATAACCCATGGAAAGCCTTCAAGTCCTTCTCGGCCCGAATCGCCTTCTGAACCTCACCGAGGTTCTCATCGCCTTTTCCGCCGTCTTCGTGCTCAGTTCGATCCTCACGACCGTCTATCGCATGACTCACCAGGGATTCTCTTATTCCAGAGTCTTTGTTCAGGCCATGCTTCTGGCTTCGATCACATCGTGCCTCATGATCATGGTGATCGGCAACAACCTCGCCCGCGGACTGGGCATTCTTGGAGCCCTGGCGATCATCCGTTTTCGTACACCGGTTCGCGACCCCCGTGACATGGTCTTTCTGTTTTGCTGCCTCGCCGTCGGGATCGGGTGCGGCGCCCGTGTGTTCGCCGTCGCCACGGTCGGAGCGCTCTTTTTCAGTGCCACGGCTCTCTACCTGCACTGGGCTCCCTTCTCTGCCCGAAGTGATTTCGAGGGGCTCCTGCGATTTCTACTTCCACCGGACTCAAAGTCCCATGACAAGCTCAAAACCATCTTCGAGAACCATCTGAAGTCGGCAACTCTGATCGCGGTACGGGAAGCCGTTCAGGGTGACTTGATGGAATACTCCTACCAGACGCGACTTCTCCGTGCAGACTCTCAACAATACCTGATGGATGAAATTCGGAAGCTACCGGACGTCGAAGAGCCGAATCTCCTGATGCAACGCTCGTCTGTAGAAATCTAGATACTATGGCTCATTCAGACGAAGAAAACCATGTAACCGTGTACCAGAGGCCCTGGTGGATGGGGGTTCGCCAATACTGGCCGCTGCTGGTATTTGTCTTCTTTATCGTTTTGGCAGCCTTTCTTTACGCCAACGGTGGCAAATACCGGGTCATGACCGGGACTGCGGAACGCATCGTGGAAAATATCGCTCCCCTCGAGTCCGCCCGGATCGAAAGTATTCATGTGAAAGTCGGAGACCGGGTCAAAGCGGGTGATATCATTGCCCAACTCGATACCGGTATTATCGATGCAGAGAACGCGGTACAGAAAGAGAGAATTGTCCGCGCCAGCCTCGAAGCGAAATTGGAACAACTGACGCTGGAACGGCAGTTCTCTTCGGCCTTACAGGAAGCAGAACAGGCCCTGCGCGAGGCAAAGATGGACCTTCGTCTGAATGCAGTCGAACACGATGCCCTGGTCAAAGAAATTGCCCGTCTCGAACCCTTGCAGGAAAAGCGACTCGTCAGTGCCGAGTCGCTGGCGGCCAAGCAGGCCCGCGAGTCCGTTCTCCGGGAGACATTGAAATTGATGCCCGATCACATCGAGGCTTTGGCCGCCGATGTGGAACGAGCCAAAGAGCAACAAGCCACGGCCCTGGCCCGCATGGATGAGATGAAAGCGAACACGGCAAGCGCGACCGATGCACAGGGAGAGGCGATCAAGCTGCTCAATATCCGTCGCGACGGTTACACCCTGCGCGCTAAGCAGGAGGGCGTTGTCGCCGAGATTGACGGTCAACCCGGGGATGTCGTGGAACCCGGCGGGACGATCGCGTCCCTTCTCATTCAGGGGCCCATCCGGGTGGTTGGCTTTCTGCCGGAAAGCGATTTGAGTGCCGTAGCGATTGGCACTCCTGCCAACATTTACCCCACCGTATCCTTGCGGGAAACCGGCGTCATCTCCGGTCGGGTCGCCCAGGTCAGTCCGGCCGTCTATTCCCTTCCGGAGCGCGCCAGTCCGATCCGCGGCCAGGTCGTCAGAGGACGTCGCGTCGTTCTCGATCTGGATGAGGTGGTCAATCTGATCCCCGGAGAAACAGTCTCGATCGAAATCGAATCGAGTTTGTTTACCCCGATCTCGCTGACCGACTGAATTCGGATCCGGTTTCCGAAGTCCAGGTCTTCGCCGGAATCGAAAGCGGCCCTGCCACCGGCTTCCCCTTTCCGGGGACGGAAAGAAATGAACTCGGCCTGATCGATCACTACGAACATCTCGAGTCCCTTTCCGACCGTCTCGCTGGATTTCACCTGCACGATGTCAACGCCGCGGGCAGAGATCATCAGCCTGTCGGGTCGGGCTCGATTGATGTCCGGAGAATTGGCGAATTGGTCAGGCCCGAACACAAACTCGTCCTCGAGTTGAGCCCCCGGCTCAAAAAAGAAGAGGTGCTGACATCCCGGGAAACTATTCTCGAGGCGTTCTCCTCCTGAAGGACCTTCCCGTTCACAGTCGCTCGTCCACCGTATCGGGAGGAAGGGTCGACTTCACGTCGTAGAGAACCCCGTCCTCTGTCAGCCAGTCCCGGAGGGAAAGATGGGAAAACGCATTGTGAGCAACGGCAAGAATCACCGCCGAAAAACCTTTCTTTGAATCGAGGAGAGCCTCACCTGAAAGGAGCTCCAAGCCATATTCTCTTTTCACTTCCTGCACATCGGCTTCCGGATCATAGACCTCCACCTCCACTCCAAACTCGGCCAGTTCTGCAACAATATCGACGACGCGGCTGTTTCTCACATCAGGGCAGTTTTCTTTGAAGGTCACGCCCATCACGAGAACGCGGGCACCCCGGATGCGGTTTCCTTTGGCAATCATCAGCTTGATGACCCGGTTCGCGACGAAGACTCCCATTCCGTCATTGATGCGACGTCCCGAAAGAATTACCTGGGGATGATAGCCAACCGACTCCGCTTTGTGAGTCAGGTAGTAGGGATCCACGCCGATGCAGTGTCCACCGACAAGTCCCGGCCGAAACGGAAGAAAATTCCACTTCGTTCCCGCAGCTTCGAGCACCTTCGTGGTGTCGATCCCGAGTCGCTGGAAGATCAGGGCGAGCTCATTGACAAACGCAATGTTGATATCCCGCTGGCAGTTCTCAATGACCTTGGCGGCCTCCGCCGTCTGGATGGAATCCGCCACAAAAATGCCCGCCGTAATCACAGCGCCGTAAATTCGTTCCAGGGTAGCCGCCGTTTCCGGAGTGTCTCCCGCAACCACCTTCGTGATTTTGTCGACGGTGTGTTCGCGGTCGCCGGGATTGATTCGCTCAGGAGAATACCCAACAAAAAAGTCTTTCTTCCACTGCCTTGCTCCTGAAAGTTCAAGAATCGGGACACACTCCTGTTCAGTAACCCCTGGATACACGGTAGACTCGAAAACTACGATGGCGCCCTCCTTGATATGCCTGCTCACGGTCTCCGTAGCTTTCAGCAATGGGCTGAGATCGGGGCGCTTTTGTTCGTTCACTGGCGTGGGAACGGTGACTATGATCACATCAGCACTTTCAAGACAGATTGAATCAGAGGAAAACTCAATTTCACTCCCCTTCAAATCGGTATCCGATACCTCCTCTAATCGATCATGGCAATCGCTCAATTCGCGAACCCGACTCTCAGCGACATCAAATCCAATAACCTCAAATTCCCTGGCCAAACAGACTGCCAAAGGAAGTCCTACATATCCAAGTCCCACGACGGCAATCTTTTCACTCATGGTGTCAATTTGATGCAAACAAATCAGTGGGAACTCTTATCAGCCCCTTTTCGGGAAATCTATACGCTCAATTCTAACTGTTTCAATAGTTTTCGAGGTATACCGTGACCTACGAAAACTCGACAGAGTAGCCCTTTGTCTCGCACTCCTGCCTCGCTTCCCTCTGGATGCCTTGTTAGGATTACCGAAATTTAGAGTAGCGCCTCCTAGGAACTGAAGCAAAGTCAAACTTGCTCACATGATTCTCCCTCTCGTCAAAGGCCTCTCAAAAGATCTTTCCCAAGCTCGCCAACACTGGCGAGAACACGGATTTCAATCCCTGATTGCCTGGCTCAATTCCAGGGATGCACCTTTGACTTTTCAGTTCTCCAAATACGTGGTTTTTGGAGCCCTTACCACAATCGTTCATCTTGCACTCTTCACCGGATTTTCGCATTCCTTTCTTCCAGCACACGACTACTTGATGGAAGGTGGAATGTCCAACGAGCTCCAGGAACGAAACGCGATTTTAAGCAACCTGCTCGCCTTTCCTATCGCTGTGATCGTGAACTATTTTTTCAACGTGAAATTCGTATTCACTTCGGGACGCCACTCTCGCATAAGGGAATTTATCCTCTTCGTTTCAGTTTCGTTCCTTAGTTTTTCCATTGGCCTCTTCAGTGGCCCCTTCTTTATTTCGCAAGGACTCAATCCATGGTTTGCCCAAGCAGGCCTGACAATCACCTCTGCGCTGGTCAATTTCATCTGTAGGAAATTTCTAATTTTTCTGAAATAGCTACGGGATATTTCATCGTTGAAACCCAAAGCACGAAAAAGCACCATTGCAATCCGGACGACTCTAGCGTTGGTTCACGTTGCTTGTGGTGCCTGTCACTTGTAATTCGCATCCCCTTAGACTTTCACTTTCTTAGACTTCATTAACGCCGGTACGAGATCGGTTACAATCTTGGTAACATGTGCGGCATCGCTGGAATCGTAGACTGGAAAGATCAATCGGTTACCCATTCCGATTTAGAGCTCCTTGAATCTGCCATCAGAAATCGTGGCCCCGATTCACGCGGCTTCTATGAAAAAGAGGGATTAATCGGGCTGGTACACCGAAGATTGAGAGTGATCGACCTAAGTGAGCAGGCTGCCCAGCCAATGACGAACGAAGACGGCACCCTGCGCATTGTATTCAACGGAGAGATTTACAACTTCCAGGAATTACGCAAGAACCTCGAGATCAAAGGACATGTGTTCCGATCAAATTCAGACACTGAAGTAATTGTCCATGGTTTCGAGGAATGGGGGGAGAAACTCTTTGCCCAATTGGACGGCATGTTTGCTATCGCAATTTGGGACGAGCGAACCAAAAGCATTGTTTTAGCTCGCGACCGATTCGGAAAGAAGCCACTCTTTTACACGGTTGGCCCGAACCGATCGGTGTCGTTCTCATCCGACATCAAATCCTTGTGGAACTACAACCAAGGAAATCTGGATCTTTCTACGCGTGCGATTGATGCCTACTTGCAGCACCTTTCCCCCTCCCAGGACCACTGTATTTTTGAGGGGGTTGAAAAGATTCCCCCGGGAACCTGGGTTCGTTTCCGGCAGGAAGATTCTGAAAAGCAGCGCTACTGGACCCCAGACTTTCGTGAGAAGCAAAATTTCAGTCTCGAGGATGCCTTGGAAGGCATAGAGGAAAAACTGACTCGAGCAGTTCGCAAGCGCCTTGTCTCTGACGTTCCCCTCGGAGCATTCCTCAGCGGCGGAATCGATTCCAGCCTTATCGTGGCAATGATGAGCGAAGCATCAGACAAACCGCCTCGCACATTTTCGGTTGGATTCGAAGAGGCCGAATTTTCCGAATTTCCGCACGCCAGAGCTGTTGCCGAACGTTACGGCGTTGATCATACCGAGATCACCCTGAAAACGGATGTGCTATCCATACTTCCTGATCTGGTTTGGGAATTTGGCGAGCCATTTGGCGATTCATCGGCCATCCCGTGCCACTATATCTCGAAGGCAGCGCGAAAAGAGGTGACGGTCGCCCTCACCGGCGATGGAGGTGATGAAATATTCGGTGGTTATGACACTTCAAGAGCCTCCCATTTCGCAAATATCGCAAAATCCTGGTTCCCCAGGAATCTATGGAAAAAGATAGAGCAGCAGCTCGAAATCGAAGGGAAGCTCAGTACGAAATTGGGGGGGAAAATGGCAACCTTGATCCGCCATGGAACAAACGTACCCACCTTGCGCTGCTCAGGCTCCCTTGCATGGGATCGATTTCGGAAGCGATCGCTCTATACGGAAGCGTTTCGAGATGAGTTGGGAAGCTATGATTCCTCGAACGTGCTTTCGAGACATTGGGAATCACTGGAAGGTATCGATTTGATTGACCAAAATCTCTTGCTGACGATTCTTGGAAGGCTCCCCAATGATTACCTTATTAAAATCGATGTTGCTTCGATGCGACACGGACTTGAGTTGCGCAGCCCATTTCTCGACCGAGATTTGGCGGACCTCAGTGAAACCATACCATCTTCACTCAAAGTTCGCGGCGGTATTCAGAAGTTCCTGCTCAAAAAGTTGGCAGAACGCTATCTCCCGAAAGAAGTCATCTATCGAAAGAAGCAGGGATTCTCCCTACCGATTCGAGATTGGTTTCGCGGAGATTGGGCATTGATCACGAAGGAATTCCTTCTCCACGGCCAACTTCGTGAAACAGGCTGGTTTGATATGCCTTACCTCGATGGCCTCCTCAACCGCCACATAAATGGAATGGAAGATCACACCCACCGAATCTGGAGTCTTCTCGTCCTCGAAGTCTGGTTTAGGTTGTTCATCACGAAAGAACTAAGTCCTGACGATTCCCTTAGTTGAACGCCTCCCTTCCAAGATTACTCTTTGTTTCAAACCTCTACCCCGATGCGAACGCTCCGGGCCTAGGGATCATGAACGCCCGACTACTCTGGAACCTTAGGAACGAGGGAATTTCGATTCGTGTCATCAGCACCCGACCCGTATTGCCTGGCGCTCGCAAAAGAATCCTCGAGCGGTCCGCGAGCGATCCCCTGTCCCCCAGCTTTATCGATGTTCCATATATCCCGAAGTTCGGGAGCCGATGGAACGACCGCCTCATGCGGAATCGCCTCCGACCCGCAGTTTTCAAAACGATCAAAGACTTTCAGCCCGATCTTGTCCTAGGCGCGTGGATGTTTCCCGACTGCTGTGCCGTCTCTCAACTTGCAAAAGAGGCAAATTTGCCCAGCGTCCTCATCGCCCAAGGTTCCGACCTCCATCAATACTTGAGCAACCCATTCCGAAGACGCAAAATCCTCGATGCAGTAGCCGAAAGTGGTGCCACAATCACTCGCAGCAAAAGCCTCCAACAACTTCTCACCAATGCCGGCGCCCAGCAGAAAAAGATCCTTACGATCTACAATGGCGTAGATACCCAGCTATTTCACTTAGGGGAGAAAGGAGCCGTTCGCGCCGCCCTGGACCTTCCCCAAGACACTCCGATTGCTCTCTTTGTCGGAAATCTGCTACCCATTAAAGACCCTGAACTCCTGCTCCATGCCTTTGCCAAACTTCGTCGGAAATCCCAGCTCGTTATTTTGGGAGCCGGACCACTCGACTCCGCGCTCAAACAACTGGCCGGGAAACTTGGGATTGCCAAATCGATCCATTTTGCAGGCCCCCAGCCACCAGAAAAAGTGGCGCTCTACATGCAAGCTGCCGACACGCTATGCATGAGCAGTAAGAATGAGGGCCTCCCCAACGTCATTCTAGAGGCATTCGCCTCCGGACTTCCAGTGGTAAGCACCAATGTTGGAGGGGTTTCAGAAGTCGTAACGACCCCAGAACTCGGTACACTTACAGCGCCTTCAAACGCCGAAGAATATGCGATTGCCCTGAACGAACAACTTTCCTCCAAACCGAATCGCGACTCAATTCGAAAGCAGGGGGTAGCCTATTCGTGGAAGCATGCGTGCGAGCAATACCTGGAAATCTTTCAGCGAGTCGTCACAACTCATCCTCATTGAGGGCTGCAAATGGAACCGGTCCAGCCCCTCTGGCTTGACAAGGCACAATCTCTGAAGAATGAATACCGAGAAAGATACAGATGACGGTTTCGAGGAGAAGGAGGCATTGTGAACCATCAATCCAGAAATGTGAAAATCGATGAAAAATGCAATTGCTCTCTCACCAACAATTCAGGCATAAGAAATGGTAAAATGTCACTTGCGTTTTCTAGTCTGTCCGAATTGCAGAGCCGAGCTTGACCTCATTGAGGTGGAACGGGAAGAGGGCAATCAGATTCTAGAGGGGGCGCTAGGATGTTCTCATAAGGATTGCGGAAAACAATTCCCTATTCTTGGAGGCATCCCAAGATTCGTAGCAAAAGAAAATTATGCCTCCGGCTTCGGACTGCAATGGATTAACCACGCTCGCACCCAATATGACAGCACGAGTGGCGTCAACGTTTCGGAGACTCGATTCTTCGAGGAGACCCAGTGGCCTCGCAAGATGGACGGGGAGATCATCATCGAAGTGGGGAGTGGATCAGGGCGATTTACGGAGCAGGCGGCTGCCACCGGCGCAACGGTACTATCACTGGATTACAGCTTTGCGGTTGAGGCGAACTACCGTTCTAACGGGGCCAGAGAGAACGTGCTAATCGTTCAGGGAGACATTTATCAAATGCCTTTTCATCACGATTCGGCCGACCGTGTATTTTGCTTCGGCGTCCTTCAACACACCCCGCATCCCAAAAAATCTTTTCTCGAGCTCCCAAAGTTCGCTAAGCCCGGCGGCAGCGTGGTGGCGGATAACTACGTCAAAATCACTGGAATCCGATCTCTGTTCGCCACCAAATACTGGTTCCGCCCCTTCACTAAGCACATCCCGCCACTCCTGCTTTATAAGCTTTGCAATCTCTATGTACGCGCGATGTGGCCGCTCTCACGCATAATCCATCATTTACCCAAAGGGAAATACATCAATTGGCGCCTGTTTCTTTCTGACCATCGCGGCGAATATGCCCTCAGCGAAAAAATGATGTGCGAATGGGCTGTGCTCGATATGGTCGACAAACTGGGACCCGCCTACGACTTTCCTCAGACCCTCGAAACAATTGAGGAATGGTTCAAAGCTGCCGGTTTAGAAGATGTCGATGTGCGCCCCGGCTACAACGGCATCCAAGGACGTGGGAGAAAACCATCCTGAGGCTGAATTAGTCTGAATTCGCCGCAATATTCGAACTGGATAAGGATATACACTTTGCTTGATATCACGATTCCGGCATTCGATCTTGATTGTCCGGATACCAGCGCCTGCGTCCTTTGAAATATCTCAGATTATTTGGGCGGGCCAAACGGAAAAGTAACACTGCCTGGCCTCAACAAATGTCGGCAACGCATCATTCTAACGTCCCACCCTTTTTCAAATTGGCCCCCAATTCTTACCGTGTCAGACTCAACTATGCCTCAAGCCAATTTTCGCTTAGCGTAGTCGACACATAGTCCCCCCCCTTCCAATGAATATTCTCTGGGTGAAATCAGGTCCACTCTTCCCTCTAAATACGGGAGGTCTGCGTAGAACACACTCAATGCTACACGAGTTGGCTCGAAGTCATGAAGTCACATATATGGCACTTCTTCCGGTTGGAAAACGCCTTGCTGAGGGCGAGTTTGAAGCACCCTATGCAAAGGAAAAGATCTGGATTCCAGCGCATGAGCCAAGCAAAAATACCGTTTCATTCTACTTCGCTTTAGCTTGGAATCTCCTGTTTTCCACAGCTCCCTACATCCTTGATCGCTACCGGAATCATGAGCTCGCCGAGAAACTCATTGAATTGGATGAATCAGAAGCCTTTGACGTAATCATTTGCGACTTTCTCACTCCTGCAATCAACTTTGACCAGGGTCGAATTAAGACTCCAACCATCTTATTTCAACATAACGTGGAAGCGCAGATTTGGAAGCGCCTTGCCGAGGAGCAAAGCAATCCGATTACAAGGCTCTACTTTCGTGATCAATACAGGCGAATGTGGACATTCGAACGACTTCTTTCACGGGGTTTTGATGGTGTCATCACTGTTTCACCCGAAGACGCTGAGCTGAGCACTAGCGATTACGGCCTCTCTAATGTTGTTGGCGCTGTACCAACCGGCGTTAACACAAAATTCTTCACAGCCCCCAAATCAAGAACACCGGAAACCGGTTTGATCGGTTTTCTTGGATCAATGGACTGGATGCCAAACATTGAGTGTGTAAACTACTTCGTCGCGGAGATATTTCCCAAGATACTTCGCGAACATCCTTCTGCCAAATTTCGCATTATTGGTCGCGATCCCACGCCCGCTGTTCAACGACTTGCTACTCACTATACAAACGTCGAAGTTACTGGCACAGTCGATGACGTTCGCCCACATCTCGACGCTTGTGAAGTCCTCGTTGTGCCACTTAGATCAGGAGGTGGCACTCGAATCAAAATATTCGAGGCTATGGCACAAGGGGTTCCTGTAGTTTCCACCACCGTTGGTGCTGAAGGCCTTCCCGTAATTGACGGAAAAACCATTCTAATCGCGGATGAAACGAATGATTTCGCTCAGAAGGTCTGCCAAATTCTGGAAACCAGCGACAAAGGGGAGAAAATGGCCACTCGCGCGCGTAACCAATTAGTGGACAGTCATAGCTGGGAAGCCGTAGCGGATGCCTTTCTTGAACTAATTATTCCAACGGTGAAAGTTTCACGATCCCCTGAAACTGCGAAATCAAAAGATTGAGAAGTGCGCCCCATTAGCCCTCCCTGACAAGATTTGCCAACTGGTCCACCTTTTCGCTCGGCACCATAATACGATTTGCTCCAATCGCATCGTCGCATTCCAGGGAATCAGGAACCTGAGAAATCATTTCCCCGGGGACACTCACGAATGCTTTGTATTCCTTCTCATGAAAGAATGAAAATATGTCTTCATTCGTGTAGCCCTGTTCGCTAAAACGTCCCACTTCGAAAATAACGATCGGTCTCGCCTCGTCGAGCAACTGGGATGCTCCTTGAAACACAAACAATTCGAACCCCTCAACGTCGCATTTGATCAACGAAACGCTTCCTAAATCGGGAAAATCTGAAACCATGGAGTCAAGAGTCTTTAACTCAACTTTTTGGTAGTCACTCGCGTTCCCCTCCATGTCTCGATTGATGGAACCCGTTCCAGAAAGCCTTTCGCCCCGCCCATCAAATATCCGTAAGCAAAATTCACCCGGAACATTGGAAAGACCGAAAGGAAATACAGTTGCACTCGCACATCCAAGTAATTTTGAAGCAATTTTTGTTGCCTTCGCATAATAGGGATCTGCCTCAAATGCATACACCTTCCCCTCTTTTCCTACCACCTGATCCATCGCGAAGGTCCAATTCGCTCCATTTGCCCCGACATCTACAACGACATCGCCCTCATTGATAAGGTTGGGAAGGATCTTTAACTCCGGTTCAAAGTCGATTCCCTTCTTTAGAAGAAAGTAGAATCGAACCCCTTGAATGTATGCCAGCAAGTCTTCTCCCATTAACCGAAGGAGAGCAGTCTTCACCTTTACGTTGAGTGGCTTTCGATATTTTGCCGCGATTGAATCAGCGTGATCAAGATTTTCTTTTTTCAATTGATACTCCTGTTTGAGATATTCAACCATCAACTTCCAAATCCAATGGACGTGATAACCCTTATTGCCTATCCTCACATTTAGCCATAAATGGCCACTGTCAAGCATCCTAAGTGCGTTCAGACAGTGAAAGAGAATTCGCTTCAACAACCTCGCTCGAGTCGATCTCCCAGCGATCGGGAAAACCCTTTCTCTTTCAACTTCGCTTTCGTCTTCTCCCAATCATACTCAACCCTGTGAAACTGAACCTCCTGTTCCGTGGTGTCAAATTCCACATAGCAGGCCCTGCAATCTCCATCGCGCGGTTGCCCCACAGATCCTGCATTGATGGCATACTTTTTTGCCGGCTCAAGGGCCACCCCTTGCTTGATATTGATTAAACCAATCGCGTCACCATCAGATCTTTCAAAAATCGCCGGGATATGGGTATGACCCAGGAAACACACTTTTGAAGATTGATTTTTAAAGTGATCCTTCGCATCACTGTCCGAGTGCATATGGAGAAACATTACAGGATGATAAAGGGAAGCATGTACTATGGTGAAATCATCAACCATTTCCGTCACCGGCAACCTTCGTATCCAATTTATATCATCAGGGTCCAGTTCCTTCTTAGCTAGTTCTATCGGCTCTCGAACAGCACGATGGAAGCGGTCCAAAGAGTTTGGCATCGTAGAAAACACTTCGTGATTACCCATCACTACTGTCAGACAATTTTCACGAACCAAATCTATGCACGCTTTCGGGTCAGGCCCGTATCCGACAATATCACCAAGGCACACGACGTTCGAAATTTTGCGTGAAGAAATATCACGGAGAACTTCTGCCAGTGCTTCCCAATTGGCGTGAATATCGGAGATGATGGCAAAACGAGGCATCCACTCCTTAACAAGCTGAGTCACTCCCCTCGAGAGCTTCCATTTCTTCGCGGAAATTCAGGTACTCGCGGTCACCACCTCTTCGAACTCCGCCACAGACCATAACCTTTATCGTTTCCAGCAGGATAAAGAAGTCGAAAAACAGACTCATGTGCTTCATGTAGTAAAGGTCATACTCCAGCTTTCTCGCAGCATCCTCAACACTCGCGCCGTATGGATATCTGACTTGAGCCCAACCTGTCAGTCCTGGCTGAATCAACAATCGCTCACGGTAATAGGGAACTTCCTGATCCAAATGGCCAATGAAATCAAGTTGCTCCGGTCGAGGACCAACAAAAGAAATATCGCCATTTAGAACATTTACCAGTTGAGGTATTTCATCAATTCGAAACTTCCGAAGCAGCCTACCAACCGGGAAGATTCGAGGGTCGTCTCCAGTTGCCCATTTAGCTCCATCTTTTTCGGAGTCAACATGCATAGTCCGTAGCTTCATGACTGTTATTGGGCGCTCCAATTTTCCAGCACGAGTTTGACGAAAGAATATCGGCCCACGAGATGAGAGACGAACGGCTAACACTCCAAGAAGCAAAACCGGAAGCAGTATCAGAAGAACCAGTAACGCAAACACTATATCGAATAACCGTTTCAACTTTCGAATGTAGAAAAGCTCCGACTGATTCGAAGCTCTGAAGAGCCAGGCATCAGTGACCAACGAAAGAGGAACGGCTTGATAGGCTTCTTCACAAGCATCCACCAAGGATAATATTTCAATCCCTTCATAACGAAGGCGACGCAAGACCCCCCAAATAAGCGGGTCATCAAGGTATTGGCCTTTCACCAATACTACCTCGACATCTGGTTGCTCCCCTAATCCAAACACAGATTCAGCCGACCCGAGGATGGTAACATCGGAACGAGGAATGTATCCCCCTGCAGTCACAATCCCGACAAATTCGGCCTCACGCCCCCAAACCTTTCTCAAAAGTCGGACCGCATTTTCTTCATCCTCACTACCAACCAAGCATAAGTAGCTAATCGCCCTCCTTCTGACCCAGCGAAGAAGAATCAAATGTCGTACCGTTATGAAGAATATCAGGATAGGCAAACTGACCAGAAGAACTCCGCGACCGACTCGAGACGAAAAATCGAGTGAACCCACCGCAAGAATTACTACGGTCACTGATACAAAACCGATAAGTAACCATCGAACAGTCGCTAACCACTCTCCTCTCAGATGACGCTCGGAATAGAGCCCACCCACATAAAAAATAAAAGGCAGAAATACTGCTCCTGCTAACACTCCGGGAGAATACCCGAGAAGGGTTGCTATCGATAACTCCTCAAATCGCAACCATACCCCAAGCAGAAATGCCCCGACCACAAGAAAGAAGTCGACGACAGAGAACAGTTTCGCCCATCGTAGATGTCGTGATTGCCTCTTGTTCTCTCCCGCCATATTACTGCAACCCCCACTATGGGGATCTATTTACAAATAGCTTCCACCAACAACCTAGAACCCGAAAACTTTCTCAGGGACGACGATAATATCGCCTTCTCCTATCGAGGGATCCTCCAGTTCACCATTTGAAATCAACTGAATATTCACTGGGATTTTGTGCTTTTTCCCATCTGGGCCCTGACGCAGAATGTGGACTTTCTGCTCGTCACCGAAGCGGGTAACGCCTCCAGCAATCAATATAGCTTCGTACGTACCTATATTCCTTTTCTCAGGAACGGTCAACATATGCTGCCCCGGACGATTCACCTTTCCTGTTATATAGACCAGGATTTTTCTTTGTGACTTTTCTTTGCTTCGAGATCCGCTTCCGGAACCAGGAGACAGCGATGCCGGCTGTTCTGCGCGGTCGATACGATCAGCAATTACGGTCGCTTCCTTAAGAAGGCTCTCTTTCAAAATAGATTCAATTTTCTTTCCCGCTGAGTTTACGCTCATGCCCATCACAGACACACGCCCAACAGATGGCAGGATAATATCTCCAGCCTCACGAACCACATAAGAACCATTGAATGAGTCGTCTTCTTTGACAAACAATTCTAAGGTATCCCCCACCTGGAGGCTACTCGGCAAACTCCTGACTTGCTTTTGAACAGGCTTTGCGTCCCCCAGTTCGTCATCGATCTCTGGAATTACTGGATCAGGATAGTCTGCTGCTCCCGTAGGATCCAACACAACATCTCCCTCATCTGTTTTACAACTGCTGAGCGAAATAGTAATGGTTAACGCAGCAATAAAGTGACGCGTAGTCCGAAGGGCACCGAAGATCATGTGATGGTAATTCCAAGAAAGGAGCAGAAAGGAAAAAATTTTTGCAATCTACCACTATTTCCAGAATTAGTCCACCCAAACTGCTTCGGCATTGTTGTTTACGAATTCCTTCCGCACAGGAGTCCCTACCACCGAGAACAAAAGGTGATCAAATGCAGTGACGTAAATGAAACTTCTTCCGTTTCTCTTGGCTTCATTCCCCTTTTCGGGAGCAACGCTGACTAGAAGACGAATATCACCGGAGTAATTGGGGGAAACACTAACTCCCTCAACATAAACTGTGCGAGGGAAGGTACCGGGTCGATTTTCGGCGGCCTCCTCTGCCGTAGCAGTCCAGCGAAAGCGTTTCTTGCTATCTACTCTGGAATCCAACAAAAGCTCTGTTTTCCCTGCATCTTTCCAAACCCGGACGTGCGCGACTGAGTTCGACTCTTCCGATTGTGACCCAAACTCTCCTGTCGGGTTATTACGATTGATCCCACGAACCTCTAACTCCATCGGAACCGTGCCGGAGTAACCTACTGTTGAATAGGACTTGAATCGTATGACGACTTTCGTCATTTCACCAACAGCAACTTGAAGACCGGGAGGCGTGCTCTCATTGTCTCCCCCATCAGAAGGGTCATAGTTGCTAATTTCCCCGTCATAGTTCAAGTCGCCATCCAAATCAACCTTTGCGATTCTTTGACGCATCTTAGGATCGCCAAGCCAAGGCTTCCCTTTCTCGAAATAGATCTCCGGGCGATCCAGGTCAGTGGGAAACTGCCCCGCACTTAAAACACCTTTTCCCGAGACTACAGATTTGCCAGACACAGGGTTTTTGTCCGAATCCTGGCCAAAACTTGATGCGCCACTCGAAAGAAGGGAAGCAACAAGCGCTACCTTGAGAATTATTGAATAGGTTGAGAATTTCGGATTCATTTGATTCAGCATCAATTGGTAAAAGTAATTGAACAATAGGTTATTTTGCCCACCGCACCAATAGCGCGGTGTTGATCTCTTAGAAATATCTCCGAATTCCGGAAACAAAAAGTGTCTCATCAAAGTCAGAGGCGTCTTCATATTCGTATCGAAAATACACCGAGTAATCTAAATTAATGCGAGCGGTCGCATTGGCAATATACCGCCAACTATGAAAGTCCGCCCTACTTCCCAAGTCCTCTCTCACCTCCCTGTAAACTCCGCAATTGAATCGCAAGAAAGGGCTATCAGAGTAATTGAGAAGAAGTGCATACGACTCCCTGTCAAAAGTCCGCCCTGCCAACGGACCAGAAACCACATCATCAACCGACCACTGCGCGAAAGCGGTGGCAGAGAGGACCCTTGTAAATCGATGATTTAAATAATAGCGTATATATTCGGTTACTGCGGAATCAGGTGTAAAATCATTGGCGTAATAGTCCTGCCCGCCCCGGACACCATGAACCGTAAATTCGGTAATCGAGTGATCCAGCCCTACATCCCAAGCAGTTCCTTCGTAATCTACCGTTTCGGAATCCCCCCAAAAGTAACCTACACTTCCGCTTAAGCGCAAATTTTCTGCGATACGCCCATCACCGCCTATACGAGTCTGATGAATAAGAGAGTTGGCGTGATCGAAGTAGTTGAAGTCATAGCGAAAGAAGGGCGCGAAAGGAATGTACGACCCCTTTGAGTCAAGCAGCACACCAAAATGCTCACGCTGCTGATGCTCATCGCTGAAGCGATCCGCATACCAGTAATCAGTATGATCGGCCTCCAAAACCATCATCCAATCTTCTGAAAGTTGGCGCTCGCCAGTAATTCCGACTTGATTGCTCCAATACGCTTGATTGTAAAACCCATCTGCCTCGTCCCTAAGCTGATAACCAAATATAAAATAATCTGAATAATCATTAACTCCGGCAGCGTAGGGAGTAGAAAGCCTGAGCGTATCATATATTTCCACGTCCCAAAGACCCCAAGTATCGCGGAATCGAAGATCCAGCACCGGCTGATTCCCTACATCGAATATCCAACGATCTCTGTCCGGAAGATAAAAGATCCCCACATCACTCGTCAAATACAGCTTGGAGGAGAGCTGCGCCAAGGCACGAAATCGAAATCCAACAAAACTGCCCCAACCATCTTCGTCACCGTTTCGATAAGTCCCCTCAGAATCGTAGTAAAAAGCACCCGCTTCGACGGAAGAAAGCTGAAAGAACAATGGCCCGAGCTTGATATCGGCATCCTCCTCTGAAAACTCGCGATCGGCGAAGGATAAATTAGTGTCAAACTCGTAGGAATAAAGATCCCGATTGTAGGCCCTACGCCTGCCATTGCCATAGCGGGTTACATCCTGAGATGAAAACTCACTCCCGTAGCTATAACTGCCGGCAGATTCATCCCAGACCTGGTCTTCAGAGTAATAAGGAGCCACCGAAGCGGGATACTGACTCTCGTACTCCGCATATCCACCATCCTCGCTCGCAAACACATCCGCATCACCCCCTTCATCACCTTCGAGCAAATTAAGTGTATTCCTCCATCCAAGAGAACCTTGATTCTCTACAGCAGTTGAAGACAACGAAACCTCCATGGTTGGAATGAACCCCGAAACCCTTCGCTTGAAGGCGCCAGAGTTACGACGCAATTTCGATTGAGAGCTATCGTCAAGCTCTCCTTCGGCTTCGGCCCCTTCGTTTTCACTGGATTCGGATCTTCCACCGTCCTCGACCGGGTTGCCCAAGCCACGCACCCCAGTCAACCAAACTTTACCATCCTCACGAGAGACTTTGCCGGAGTTTGATGAATCTTCGACCCCGTCGAACTTCAGGCCCCCAAGGCCAACGGAGGCCCCTTCCAGAAAAATCATCTCCAACCTCTGATCGCCTGCCTCAGGATCAACAGAAGCAGGCCCCTCCTGCACACCCTCTTCGACACCAACCTCAACGTCTGCTGCAAGAATGTAACCGCCTGAAGAAAACACACAGCAAGCAACTGCAGCTATAAAGCCGAACTGTGTGACGGGGCTGGCAATAGTAAATTTCATTCAACTGTGAACTGGAAACGGTATGGAAACGGAAAGTCATCTCCACGTTCATTTAAGAAGGCTTTCACTACCCAGTCAACCAATAGATTTCTCAAAATACAACATCCTTTTCTCATCCTTGAGAACTGTAAAAGCAATCCTCATGCCAATCATAGCGAGCTGATTACCAGCGCCTTACATCGATCGACTCAGGCTGTAATGTTAGTCTTGGCACTCTTTTCCTCGTTTCCGTTTCATTCATGACAGTGTAAAAGCCCTCCAAATACATTCATTTCACCCAAAACCGGGGCAAGAGACTGCGCAAAGTCTCAGGAAAACCTAGCGCCCTGCATTTTTCATCAACCACATAAAGACGTAAAAAACCAAGCAATTGATGAATCCATTGAGCCGACTTGGCCCTGCTCTACACGGCCACCGTCGTCTACCAAATCTCAACGAGCCTCCACTTTGACCTTCCGATCACAGCAAGCGCCCGCCGGCCAAGCAGTGGAACCGGACCGGAAGTGGTCAACGGACTACGCAAGCGATCGACTCAAAGATGGGAGACATTCTCGCATTCTGACTCCAGTGAGTTCAGTTTTCCCGCGAGTGAGTTGCCTGTGTCGGGATGCAATCATTGAAGGGAAATGACATAGCAGGACCTCTGAACGAAGTAATTGAAACCCGTGACCCACGGGAATCCAACGCGGCCGATAAACGGATCGAAGCGCTGTAGACAAGCGTTGGAAACCGGGGCCGATCGAAACAAAGTCCAGCTTGTCATACGGCTGGGCAAAGCGGTCGAGGACCTCTACAATGAGGTGCTGCCTTAGGCGGTCTCCACTTCGATCCGGCTCAATGAACGGTTTCAGGACAGATGCCTGCATCTGTTCTTTGATCCAGAGGACACGCTGGAGAGGCTTGATGAATGACAAAAAACTAAAAACTGAACTGACCGCACGACTCCCTGGGATAGATGGCTTCCTCCGAATTCGTGCAGGAAGACAACAGAACGAGAATCGAAAGTCTCAGCTGTAAAGCTCCGGGAGAGCACGTCAACCCCGGCAGGGCTCCACCCCTACAATGCCCAGCGTCCAAGGATAAGGTCACAGCCCCTCATAGAGACGGAGCGGGGCCTCATATGTTGCGGGGAAAAAAGATGCAATATTTGAAAGCTATACTCTAGCTGATACAATTGAATTCAAAATTCCTCGCTGTGCTTTCAAGTTGATTTCCGCCAAGAAAGAACAAGAATCAAGAAAGCTCCGCCACGCGATAGAAACCGAACAGGCGAGAGCAATGAACCTCCTACCTCGTATTGAAATGACAAATTCGCCATTCAAAGAATCAGCATTCACGCTCCTGGAATCACTTATCGTCTTGATTATACTTTTTTTCCTGACTGTCGCTCTTATTGCTCTCCTGAGATATGATTCTGACCAAAAAACAGAGAAATTAGCGGACCCTCAGGTTAGTCTCCTTTCTCGCCCCCATTGCGAACTAAGCACAATAACCACCACATAAATTCTATTCCCGCCGGCCTCCTGGCATTCGCCATTTATCCCTTCGTTTTCAACAGCTCTCACAATTCGGATTTCGATGGATCAATTTTTACAGCGATTAGGAGAAAAATTGCGAGACCCTGACGGTAGAAAGCAATTTGTTTCGAAAGCTAAGAAGGCCTTTCGAAATCTTATCAGAACCCTCTCTCTCGGCTATTGCATTCTCCTCATCTTACTCATCATGCTGCTCAAGGTCACAGGAGAGAAGAATCTCTCCGTTGCCTTTTCCCTCTACCTTCCAAGACTTCTATTCCTCCTGCCCTCTTTGCTGCTTCTACCACTTGCGCTACTGTTTTCCTGGCGACTTTCCCTTCCCGCCCTACTTGGAAGCTGCTTCATTTTTTTATACTTCGCCAACGATTTCCGGTTTGGTTCGGAACCCCACCCCTCCCCCTCTGAGCCTGGGAAGACAGTTACAGTGTTGACCTACAACCGGGGCCAGCACATGAACCGCAGCCTCAAGCCGTTTAAGGATCGGACAAATCCAGATATTATCGCATTCCAGGAAGCGCCCAACCGAGCTGCGGGCTATTTGGAAGCGGAGGGATACGAGCTGTACGAATTTGCGGAAGACATAGGGGAATATACCCTCTTAAGTCGCTACCCAATAACGAAAAAGTCGCTCATCCACACAGTCAGTGGAGATCAATCAGTTGATGCCTGCGCGCGATTTGAAGTGCAATTTGAGGGATCAAAGATAGCTATTTACAGCATTCATATCAATTCTCCCAGAGACGTCTTACATTATTACAAGAGGGGTGCATTTCTCTATGGATTGATAGGAATTCCAGGTACAGCACTCGGCGAAAAGAGACACAAAAATCAGCAATTTTGGAATGACCGAATTGACGAGGCCTCAGAACTCATTAGCCATATAGCGAACGATCCACTGCCGACTCTAGTTGTGGGCGATCTTAATGCGCCGGCCGGAGGTCACATCCACCAACTTTTTCTGCGCGAATTCAAGGACTCTCACAGGACCTCCGGCAGTGGATTCGGATTCACCTTCCCCGGGACATCGAGAAACCCTCTGAGCCTGGGAGGCCCGTGGATGAGGATCGATTACTTATTTGCAAACTCCTCGTGGGATTGCCTTTGGAATATAACTGAGTCAAGCCGACTTTCACAGCACCGGGCAGTCACAGCCCAGTTCCGACTCAAGTCCCCATGACGCGGTAGATTCTAAATTCGTTCGTTCCACTATTCCGCCGACGGGATGGATAAACTTCTATCAATTCTCCAAATTCTTCGTCCTTGCCACTTTCAATCCACTGGTTCAAAACCTCCCAGTGCTGCAAATAGTGTCTTGAGTCCTCATCAGGCCGGTCAATCAACAGATAGTCTACCAAATTCTCCCTAAGAATACGACGCAAGTCCGGAACTGTCTTGAAGGCTATCTCGTAGCCTCTGCCCATCCAGTCACTATCCGCCAGAATCTGGCTACTTCGAAGCACCCAAACCTTCTCGGCATGATGAAACGTTGCTTCCGCGGTTACGGCCCCTTCTCCGCGAGCATTTGAAACTATCAAGATGCCGATCCGTTCCTGATGATCGCGTTTCGAGTTAAAATCGGAAACTGCCTTCCGAACTGACTCTGAGACACCAGTGTAAACTTTATCCACAGGCCTCCAGGTTTCCAAAACAATCAGAAATGCCAAAGCAACACCTCCCCAATTTCGCGCCACGTTGCTCCGCCTGCCTAGCATTCCTTCCACAAAACTGCCCGCTAACAGAAAAACGGAAGATGAAAGAGGAATAAGGTAACGTGGCTCAAATCCTGAAGGAACAAACGCAATAATACAAAATACACCAAAAACCAGGCCCAAATGCGAAGCCACTTCCGGTTCAAAGTCGGATTCCGCCCTCCTACCGTTTCGCATTCTCGAAAAGACGAAGAAAACGAGCGAAAATGCAAAACAAAGAAGCACGACCCAACTCAATTCACTCCCGAAACAGTGTAGATAGAGTGGGGCCACAGAAAGAAGGTAGCTGCCGGGTTCGAGCTCGCTGAAACCGCCGGCTGCCATCTCATACGTTGCTAACGTCCACGGAATGGCTATTAGAAGAACGGGGACCACGGAAACCCACAATCGCCAGCTTTTCCACAACGCCCATCTTCCGGTAACCGCAATTGCAACCGGCGGTACAACTGCCAACATAATTCCCGATCCTTTCGTCAAAATCGCCAGTGTCGCAAAGATCCCAAACAGCAGCGAATATTTGACGCGCCCCTTTCTCAGAAAACTGGAAAACGAAAGTACGGATGCAAGACAGCACCCCAGCAAGAGCACATCCGCCATTACTGTGGCCGTATAGGCCCTGATCAAAGGCAGAAGACACACCGCCAGAGCCATTGCTACCGCAGCATAGCCACTTCGCAGCATTCTCCGACCAGAAAGCCAAGTAAGCCAGGCGGCACCTGCAGTCACTGCGGCCACTGCTATTAGCGCCGATTCGGGAGTCCTGAACGGAATCAGAAACAATCCGATCACCAAATATAGAAAAGGCGGGTAGTGGCCGATCGCGACCTTCGGAAACTGACTATAATAGTCCTCAGCAAATCTAACGGGATGAGGTTGTTCACGAAAACCACCCCAAAGGTAGTCTCGAATCATGAGACTGGTCACGACATGAGCTCCTTCATCAGCATGCTTTCCAAATCCCCCCTGCCAGGCGCCACTTTGAATTTGAAAAACCAATGACAGAAATAGAAAGAATCCAAATAGAAAAATTTTGATCTTCCAGCCATCGCTGCTCTTATCGCAGTCGTCGATTGCGGCACCGCATTTCATAGCAGAACCCCGGAAAACTTCAGGAATCCCCACTCTTCTTAAAGGTGTGCAGACCGAGAACACCAACAGCTAACATCATAGGTAAGGCGATCAGATGGATTGCTCCAATGAGAACATTGGCAAGATCCAGATTGGCAAAATTATTCAGAATCCAATTGAGTACAACGCCACCTACCAGGATCGCTTCGATCAAAAGAATGGAAAGGAGAAGAAAGAAGAGAGCTCCTTCATCAATATTGATCAACTTGGAAGTCAACCACGACGGTTTCTCTCTCATTCGCAGGAATAGCATGCAACTGAAAAGGTAAAACTGCATTCCGGTAATTCCAATCAGTAGCAGCAATGCTTTTGAGTGCATGTCAAAGACATTGAGCCCCAATAGATTGATCGGACCGACAATAAGCGCAACCAACTGCAACAGCGAGCATACAGTCACGAGAAAAATACCGATAAACTCAAAAAGGCGGGGCCTTTCAGACAAAATAAAGAGCAAATGCCTCATTCCGTCTCTCCACGTTCGTAAATGGGCTACACGCCCTTCCGGCCCCTTATTAAGGCCGGAACTAATTTCAACAGTTTTCGCATCGTTTTTCAATGCCTTGATCAGAAGCTCCGAGGCAAATTCCATACCACTCGCACGAATCCCCCACTTCTCATATTCAGATTTTCTGATGCATCGGAAACCAGAGTTACAATCCGACAATTGTCCGTGAAACAAAGCGTTGATCAACCCTGTCAATACAGGTGTCCCCAGCCATCGATGCAACGAGGGCATAGCACCATCCTCAATAACACCAGTCATCCTTGAGGCGATCGCCATATCCGAATCGTTCTCGATTGCAGCTTCGTAAAGGCGCAAGCTGTCTTCATATAGATAGGTGCTGTCTGCATCGGCAAACATGACGTATTTACCATCAGCCGCGGCGATTCCACCCCGCAAAGCGGCCCCGTATCCCTTTTCCTCAACGGGAACCACACGAGCCCCCTCTTCTACCGCGATCTCAGCGGAACGATCTATACTGCCGTTGTCTGCTACGACAACCTCATAGTTTAAATCTGGATTTTTCCCGAGAGACTCTCGCACCGCTCGTATACACGACCGTAAAGTATTCTCTTCGTTCAAGCAGGGAAACACGAAAGTCAGGTCCATCATTCTCGTTGCACTTACCAGCAAGGCTCTACTCTACAATGTACAACACCGCAAGGTCCTTTTTGCCTGTAATTTGCGCCCGAAAAACTAAAGCGATCAGAGGCAACTCACAGCCATTTATCAAAAGCGCCAACTACCAGCACAACCCTTCGTAGGATGCAGGCAGGTTGCGAAGGGCGTCCCAGCCATTGACATCAATAATATGATGGCCCGCTTCCAGCGGAATTGCGTCATCTAGGGCATCGGGATCAAAGCACGGCTTCGAAACAACAAGAATCGATGGTCCCTCCGCCAAAGCTGAGACAATATCAGTCACAAAAAACGTTTCCAATGAAGGCAGATTCGCATCCGCAAACTTTTGATTCGCTCCCATAAGGTTTCCCAGGGACACGTCCGGATCGAAAATACGTACCTCATACCCTTTACTTAGAAGTCTGGCCGCAAGCTCCAGCATCGCACTCCCTCGTAAATCATCTGTTCCCGCCTTGAATGCTATCCCAGCCAAAAGAATTCTTTTACAATCCTTCGCCTCGACTCGCTCTATCAACGACTCGAGATGCCGTCGGTTACTATCCAGCAATCCATCCATCAAAGGCAGACTTACGCCGAGGTCTCTCGATAGTTGGCATAGGGCGCTCACATCTTTAGGTAAGCAGGATCCACCAAACGGAGTGCCAGGTCGAAGGTAGTAAGAAGAAATATTGAGCCTGTGATCATCGCAGAGCATCTTCATAACCTGCCGGGATTCGATCCCAAGGCGTTTTCCAATCCGTCCGATCTCGTTGGCAAAAGAAATTTTCGTAGCATGGAAAGCGTTACAGGAATACTTCAGTAGCTCGGCAGATTCGAGCGGCACGCAGTCCGCGACCTCGTCCAGTACGCACTCAATTGAATCGATACCATCATCTTCAGCCCAGGCACCTATCGCGGCGAGGCTTGGCTGACGAAAATCAGCCAAGGCGGACCCTTGTCTGAGAAATTCAGGGTAAAAGAAAACTTCGACGATACCGCTTTCGATAAGATCCCCAAAAAAGCGGGTCGCGATTTTTCGGGTGGATCCCGGTAGCATCGTCGATCGAAAAACTACGGCATGCTTGCTACCTTTCGCGCGGACAGCATCTGCGATCTGTTCGGCAACAGTCTCGACGAAAGCGAGATCAAGTGCGCCTGATGCTTTCGAAGGCGTTCCGACACAAACCAGTGAAATATCGCTTCCTGCAACCGCTATTGCAGGATCCGTGGTCGCGCGCAAACGGCCCGCCTTCAATTGGGTGAGAATCAGGACATCCAGGCCGGGCTCACCGATCGGAGCCGTGCCTGCATTGATCATCTCCACTTTCTCCTCGGAAATATCACAGCCAATTACGTTGCACCCCCGCTCTGCCAGACAGGCCGATGTCACGCTCCCAACATAACCCAAACCAAAGACACTGATTTTTCCTATCCCTTGCACAATGCTAGACACTTAGTTGTGAATTCTTCAAAGAGAAAGTAGAAATCGCAATTTGATTCCAGCGACTAAGACAGGAGAAGATCCCGATCATTCTGCTCCGTTTTCACGGGGGAATCGTTTGCATCAAGCCCATCCTCGTTTTCCTCCAGCTGATCGTAGTAGGGGGCTGAATAGTAGTAGTAGTGGTAGTAGTTCCCGGCCTTTGAAAGATCCACGCCGTTGAGAACAAATCCAAAAAAATGAGCGCCCGTTTTGCGCAGTAGCGTGACCGCGTCCTTCACGTCCTTCATGGGAGTCACTTCGGAACGCACCACGAGAACGACTCCGTCAGCAAGACGCTGCAACGACGAAGGTTCGCTCAGTCCCAAGGTGGGCGGACAATCGAGGATAATCCGATCATAATGCGTTCTCCAGTACTCGAGGAGCTTCTCAAAAGGCTTCTGGCAAAGCAACTCAGTTGTTCCGGCGATGACCGGACCTCTCGGAACAACAGAAAAACCATCCAACCCGGTTCCAACAACCGCATCCTGAGGACTAACCTCGCCCAAAAGCATCTTTGTCATTCCCGGGCCCGCATCAATCCCGAGAAGGCCGTGAATTCGGCCTCGTCGAAGATCACAATCAACCAGGAGAACTTTTTCGCCCATCGAGTGAAACGCCCATGCTAGATTTGCTGACTGCGTTGTCTTTCCCTCCTGTGGTCGCGCACTCGTAACCAACACGACCTGCGAGCGACCGGTCCTCCCGGGATGCAGGCAGACTGCAGATCGAACCAAGCGAAAGCACTCGAGAAGATAATTCGGAACTGTCGCCCCCTGAGCTGGTGATCGGTGAACCGCTTCCAAATCCTCCGGTGCCGATAGAGGGACAATTCCGATCCCTCGAATTCCTATGTACGCCTCAAGCTGCTGCAAATTGGATGCTGAGGTATTAAGCAGGTTTATAACGGAGGGCAATCCGATCGCCCCTCCCAGTCCGATCATGAGTGAGAGAAGAATCAATTTCTTCTTATTCGGAGAGACAGGCACCTCATCACGCAAACTGGTATGGCCCTTAAATCGAACCTGAATCCAATCAAAGTTGTCAGAGAACGAAACGGCTGCCAATTTATCCGCTAAGGCTTCACGCGCTTTGCTCCACATCAATTGCGTTTGCTCAACTGAATTGTAGGCCACTGCTGACTTACCCATTTTTTCCGTGACTGCATAATATTCCGGCATCCTAAGCTCCAACTCGCCGATCCGTCCTTCAAGTCGCTGAAACTCCAGTTCAAACTTTTCCAATTCCACCTCCATCTCAGAAATGAGCGAACTGTTGATACTCGACATTCGCCTGCGCATTTCAAGCATTTGGGGGTGCTCTGGAAGATAAATATCGGAGGCCTCTTGAATTTCTTTCTCAAGCAAACGGCGATCTATCTCTAACTCCTTCCAAGACTCGACACCCTCTACGTCATCTGGTTGGACGATCTTTGCAATTTGGCTGTTATTGGCAGTTACCGCATCTCGGGTCCCCGACAAAGCCCGCCTTACAACATCGCCAATCTCGACAGTTGCCTCTTCATTGAATGAACTGAGCAAAGACAATACCGACAAGGCCTGATCTACTTCAACTTCTTCCTGTTCATTCGATGAAGTCACTCCTCCGCCCGACTGAGTGGGAATAATCAAGCCACCCAGCGACTGCTGAATATCAGCCATTCGAACCAGACGTTCCTTCGACTCGATCAATTTTTTCGGGATTTCCAAAAGGCTCTGCTGTTCGATCGTCACCTCTGTGAGACGCTGATCTCGCTCCACCTCAGAAAGAGATTCGACAGTTTCACTGACTTTCTCGTCAATACTATCTAATTGCTCTGCATAGACCCTCAGAGCTTCATCTCGAAATTCGTCCCACCCCTCTCGCTGGAAAGCCTGGAACTCTTCTGCCATCGCTTTGCCAAAGCCTCTCACAATTTCAGGATTTCGAGCCATCACCGTCAATTCAAGGTGGCGATGGTCAACGATTTCAGCCCCTACGTAGGAGACCTGATCCAAAAGGTCTTCAAAGGTATCATTTTCCCCGAGAAACCCCATTCTCTTTCCTGCTCCCACCTGAATTCGAGAGGTTACGAACTGACTCATCATTCCTCTCATAAAATGGGGTCGGTAAATTTCGGCAGTTTCAGGAACATCCCGATTTTTTAATGCTGTGCCGAAAGTATCGAAATAGATCAGAGATTTTGCCTGATAGAGGGGGGTCGCGAACAAGAAATAGGTCACTCCCAACACCATCCCCAACGCCATCATCAAGACCATCAACCTCAGATGCCGAAGATATTTGAGCCCCTGCGTGATGATTTTCGACGGGTCAAACTGTGCCCCACCCTGTTCCGTATGTTCCATAGTGAATTGTATTTACGACACAACTAATCTGAGAAGGCTTTTCTCATTCTCTCCAAGTTACCTTCAGGCTGATTTGTTTTTCTCTCCTGATCCTGAAAGGATTCTCATAAACGACCAGTCAGAGCGAAACAAACAAAACAAACTGTAAATTGCCATGCCCCCAATCGGCAAAAAAAGAATCAAGCATAGCCACACAACTTTGTTGCCCGTCTTCAAATCCAGTGATCGCAAGCTCATGATCGAGGCAGCCAACATGGACAACCAAATCAAAACCAGAGCAAGGTAGACTGCAGAATGACTTGCTTGAGCATTGAATGTGAGAAAATGTATTATTGTGTCACGCATTCCTTAAAAAACATGTTTTCGATGAGTTCGACTCAAGCTGCCGATACTAATTTACCGATGAACCGCCTGCAACCACTTTCCGGTGAACTCGAGCACGAATTCCCTCTCAAGATTGTTCATGTGATTTTCACGCTAAATCCTGGAGGACTGGAAAATGGTGTGGTAAATATCGCAAATCAGATTGATCCAAAGAAATTTTCAACTTCAATCATCTGCCTTGATGACTCGGGAGGCTTCGCAAAAAGGCTGGCGCCGGATGTGGTGGTTGTTGCTTTGGAGCGAAAAGAGGGATTTCGGCTCTCAACTGCGTTCCACCTCGGAAGAGCTCTCAAGAATCATCGGGCCGACTTGATCCACACTCATAATCTGGGGCCACTGCTCTACTCTGTTCTAGCCAAAGCAATGCTCCTTACAAGAGCTCCAATCATTCACGGAGAACATGGTACGCTTCATGGTGATCAACTTTCCTTTTGGAAAATTGGTCTGCGCAAGGTTTGTTTTCTCCTCTGCCATCGCATTCACACTGTTTCCGAGTCGCTGCGTCAACACCTGATCGCTCTTCATCTGCCCTCCCGAAAACTGTGTGCGATTCCTAACGGAGTCGATTGCGAAAAGTTCTACCCACCAAAGTGTCGAAATGAGGTGAAAAGGAACAAAGGGTTTTCGGAGGATTCGTTTATCATTGGCATCGTGGGACGTTTTATCCCGAGTAAAAAGCACCTCTTGCTGCTGGAGGCGCTTGACCTTTTGTCCCGCGCTCCTGAATGGAAACAAGTCAACCTCCTCATCCTTGGCGACAAAGGGGAAGCGAAGCAGCAAATCCTGGAGGCAATCGAAAAACACCCCGCAAAAGACAGAATTCACTGGAAAGGCCACGTAGAAGATCCTTTCGAATGGTATCAGATTATGGATCTACTCGCGTGCCCTTCCTCGGAGGAAGGCCTCTCCAATGCCTTGTTAGAGTCCATGGCATCCGGTGTTCCGTGTCTTGCTCATCCCGCATGTGGTGCAAATGAAGTGATAACAAGCGGCAAGGATGGGATATTAAAGGACATCAGTGATCCAGAAATCTTCGCAAAAACTCTTGAAGCTATCCTATCTGATGTAAAGGCTCTGACCACAATGGGCGAAAATGCTCGAGAGACAATTGTCACACGGCACTCGATAAGTAGTATGATCAGTAAATACGAGGAACTCTATCAATCAAGCATCACGATGACAGAATGTCCGAGAATGGAATCAAATGTTCTTCATTAGGTAATCCCAGAACCAAAAAGTGGCAAACGTCAGGAAGACTGACACCGCCCCATCGCGAAATGAAAAGCGCTTCCACACAAAGGCCTGATTCCCAACTACTTCCGATCGCCTGGCTGCAACGGAATACCCGTCGCCCTCCACTTCTGGAAAATCTCTGCCCTTACGATCGGCCATCGTTTCAGGCGATGCTTGAGAGGCAAGATCCTCCTGATCCTTTCTGAGTAACCGGCTCATCGAGCCCGCAACAGCGATCATTAAAAAGTACTCGGTATGGTATTCCCGATTGATCATCCATCCCGAAAGAACAGTAGAAAGTAGCAAGACTATCAAGGCACGTCTCGTCCTCTCTCTTGTTACCCCTTCGAACTGTCCATGAATAACAAGACGACCGACTGACCAAAGAGCCGCGAGATAGATTGTTAAGCCAAGCCACCCGAGATCCGCAGCGACTTGAACGTAGCTTGAATGGGTCGCCTTTTCGACAATCTCCGTACGGTTTCCTTCCTGCCAGGGGATATACGCTATAAATTGATTCCATCCCGCACCCAACGGCCCCTTCTTTGAAGCTTCCCTCGCCTGCTCCCAGGCAAGCAGTCGTCCCTGAACGCCTTCATCCGCACGAAGGTCATTCATCTCAGCCATCCTCGGCAAAAAACTCAAAGCTGACCCACCAGCAATGAAGGCCAAAGCAACAACAAATATCTGAACTTTCTTGGGTTTTCCGATGGTAATTATGAGTAGGCAGAGTATCCCCCCAACCACGTAGCTTCCTTTCGACTGCGTTTCCCAAGCGCAGTAGAACGAAAGTAGAGCCATGATAGGATACAGCATGAGGCGACTGTTGCTCGTGCCCTTCCAGAAAAACAGCATGTAGGCGAGCGGGATAATCACAACAACACTGTGGCCAAGTGAATTGGGATTGTTGTGAATCCAGGTCCCAATGGCAAGACGCCCTAACGTGTTGACAAATAATTCATCGGCTCCGGTAATATCAATCCCAAAAACAAAAGCGACACCAAAACTCGCAACCACAACGAGAGCCCATGTCCACGCCTTGAGATACTTGAGAAGTCTCGGCCATGTGTTCAATGACTGAACGGTCAGGAAATAGAATGAAAACATGGGGATGGCCGCCATCGGTGAAGCACCCGCAAAGACCACGATATAAAGCAGATAGACCAACATCACCCAATCGTGAGGAGTCCTTAAAAGACCCGGAAGCGGAGAAGGCCTCGATCGAAAAAGCATCAGCGCGATCAACCAGATTCCAATGATCGGCTGGACAACATTTACGCCTTCCAAGCCGGGAAACCAATCCTGAGGCCGGATGTAGTAAAAACACAAAAAGAAGATTGCCAGAAAAAACTCCATTGACTCTTTCGTCAGCTCACCCGGGTTTGGATCGCATTTATCTCGCCAATGGTGGGTAAGAAGTGATCCGTGACTACAAATTTCGTGAACTCCAAAACAAGACGCAACAGAGATGGAAATTCCCCATTTGCAAGCATATTGCCACTCCATCGGGCGCACGCCCCTATCTCACCTGACTCTGACCTAGAGCCTTGGACTGACGATCTCCCGCAAAATCTCAACCGAATTCCATTATTGGAGAAATAGGCGCCCCCACTTGGCCTGGATCCGATGAGGGCATCGGATGTCGCAAAGCGACCACAGAATGCCTTCATCTATGAGAGGCGATCTGGCGGAGAAGCTCCTTGGTGAACCGAACGGAATAGTCATGCGAAAGGTGATATCCATCGGGAAAAGCATCCAAAGGCCACGAGAGCTCGCACCCAGTTTCAATGAGAACCACGTCCTGATTGGCAAACGCTTCCACTGCAACCGCAGGCAACTGATATGGCTCAGGCAGCGGGACAGAAAACGCGAATACGTCACTCGCCGTAGGCGCAGCAATACCCAGTAATTGGTTCAATCGCGTGATCGTTAACGAGTCGCCATTCGTCTTCAGAATTTCCGTCTCGTTTGCATTGATTCGCTGAGAAGTTTCCTCGAAACCTGGCACATAGGAGTAGAAAAGCCTCGGTCGGATGCGCTCACGGTTTGCAAAGAGGCGAGAAACACTGGCCAATAAAAAGCGACTTCTCTCCCCTGCTCCGGAAAGCCACTTACAGAAAACTTCCCAGCTATCCCTCCTTGAAACGTGAAAAGCTGCCAACTTCTCCGGGCTTCGTACGGGTTGATCCAGTAAGTGACCGGGGCCAGTCCCTACCAAAAGCAAGTCCGGGCGGCCCCCTGAAACTACGAAGTGCTTTCTGTAAGTCGCCAACCACTCGTTGATACCGGTAGAGTCTGGTGTCAGATAGAAGATTTTTGGTCGGTGATAACCCAATCGAATCAGCCCGTCTCGAAGGGTTTCTGCATCAATCCCGGTTCGGGTAAGCGAATTGCCCAAAAGCACCACAACCGAGCAGCCATCTTCACGCGCGAGGATCGCACTATCTGCCATGTCTCCATAGGATATCACTTCTTGAACATCCTTTGACAAGTGCGGCTCCACGATCCTCGCCACCACTTCAGCAAGGAGAAGAAAAAGGAGAAGAACAATCACTACTTTAGTCTCTGCTTTCATGATTTCAGAACTGAAAATAGAGGAATTCCACCGGTGCCGGGGCCGAAAAAAACAGCAACATAAGGATAATGTAGAGGTATATCGCAGTCCGAAACAGCCATGACTGTTCCAATACCGCAAAAGAGTTTCTGCGTCGTTCACACCAGGCTTCGTAGAGCACCAAAGGGCCGACAAAGAATACGATGAGCGAAACTCCCGTCGTAACAAATCCGGTCGTCTCCCACCCGAAGCCCAACCTTCGAATTAAGGCACAAGCCTGATCCAGAGATTCGGAACGGAAAAATACCCAGGCCAGACAAACCAAGTGAAATGTTCCCAACATCGAAAGAACCTTTCTTACTCTCCCTGCTTTGGAGGTCCTCCCCTTGCCCGCTAATTGGCTGAACGCGCGATGGAGTGCAAGCCACACACCGTGAATTCCCCCCCAGAGCAAAAAAGTCCATGCCGCGCCGTGCCAGAGCCCACCCAATAGCATGGTGAGGATCAAGTTGCGGTAGGTTTGAAACCTCCCGCTCCTATTCCCCCCCCAAAGGGATGTAGAGGTAGTCGCGAAGCCAAGTCGAAAGGCTGATGTGCCAGCGCTGCCAGAAGTCTTGCGGATTGGAAGCAAAGTAGGGTCGCCGAAAGTTTTCCATGAGATCGAACCCAAGCCACTTGGCAATTCCGATCGCAATGGCGCTATAACCGGAAAAATCTCCGTAAATCTGAAAGGCGAAAGCGTACACCCCGACAAGAACTTCAGCGCCATTCATCAAATTGGGTTCTCTTCCGAAAACATCATTCGACAACCAGGCCATATTGTCGGCGATCACGACTTTGAGAAACATCCCGAGGAGAACGAGATAGAGTCCCTCGCGAAACCTTTTCTCGTCGAGAACCGGTCGAGGATTTTCGACTTGAGGCAGAAGGTGATGAGATCTCTCAATTGGACCAGCTACCAGTTGTGGAAAGAATGAAATATAGAGAGCGAAATCGAGAAATTGACGGCAGGGTTTCGTAAGCCCTCGGTAGACATCAATCGTGTAGCTGAGTGCTTGAAACGTATAAAACGAAATTCCCACAGGAAGCAGGATCCTTAATCCCGGCTCCCAATGAGAAAGCTGCAACCAATCGAGAATTCGGTTCATCTCTTCCAAGAAGAAACCGAAGTATTTGAAAAATCCGAGGATACTCAACTCGACGACCACAGACGCAATGACCCATCTCCGCTTTACAAGCGAGCTCGAACTGGATCGCAAACTACGAGCCGACACGAACTCGAATACGGTGGTAAAGAAGATCAAAAAAAGGAACCGCCAATCCCAGAATCCGTAGAAAGCGTAGCTGGCAACCAGCAGAAACCGGTTCTGATGACGATGGTTCAACCGTGAAGCGCCATAGAAAACGACTACAAAGAAGATCCAGAAAGAAAAGCTATTGAACCACATCTGAAGAATCTGGTGCAGAATTTCGCCCACACAAACGATCTGCGTAAGCAGCGTAATCGGTTCCTCTTCTCATCAGTTTTGTCCCCTTACACCATGCTTTTACCTGATTCGAACAAAACTTCGCGAAACCTTTTTAACCAACCGCTCTGACCTCAAAACAACCTGCCTCCGGCAGCTTCAATAAAAACGCTTCGCGACTGGCACCGTTACCAACCCCACTTCAATCGGAGAGGTAAGGGTCAAGACAAAGCCTCCCAGTTTGGAGGCTTTGCAGACGGCCCCGCACTAGTCGATATTCCAGTTTTCGGCACTGCAGTAGCTTCAATGCCAGAAGGATATTCCATTTTTGCACTGATTTTTAAGGGCACAAGGGGTCTGCCGATCCGGGCGGGCTGATCGCGAGAACCCGGGTGCAGATTCCCCGCGCATCAACCTACTCGCTTCTCCCAGAAGGCAAACCAATCACGTATGTCAAGAACTTGACACACTGATGCAAGAAGTTAAAATGCTTTATTCACGCTTAGAAATGTCACTTCCTGCCGGGTCAGACGGGCCGCAAAATCTCAAAGTAGACGCGAGTCTAAAAATCAGTTCTAACTCGGAACCAAGCAGGGAAGAGGATCTGCTTCATACTTTGCTTAGAATTCGCGATTTTGAGTCTGCTCTATTGGAATTGTTTTCCTTGGGAGAACTAAGCGGGACAACGCACACGTGCTTGGGGCAGGAGCATGTGCCAGTAGCTCTCATGCCGCTCCTCAGTGATGACGATTTCGTGTTCAGTAATCATCGCGGTCATGGGCACTATCTTGCCCGGTTTGATGACTACCATGGTCTTCTCGCCGAAATAATGGGGAGGGATTCCGGAATTTGCAGAGGGGTGGGAGGAAGCCAGCATATTCGGAGAGGAAACTATTTCTCTACCGGAGTTCAAGGAGAGAGCGTTCCGGTAGCTTGTGGATGTGCATGGCAAAAGAAAGCGGAAGGTGGCAACGGGCTTGCACTTGCCTTTATCGGAGATGGAACATGGGGACAGGGAGCCGTCTATGAGGCTCTAAACATGGCTTCGCTCTGGTCCCTGCCTCTTGTCATTGCTGTTGAGAATAACGAAATTTCCCAGACTACGTCTTCCGATCGTAACTTGGCAGGTACCATTCGCGATCGAGTTGCTGCATTTGGGGTCGACTACCTCTGTATCAAGATTGTCGACGTTCTTGACATGCGCGAGCAAATCATCCCATTTCTCGAACAAACAAGACAGGAGCGAACACCTTTGGTAATTGAATTCAAGGTAAGCCGGTTAGGCCCTCATAGTAAAGGAGATGACACGCGTAATCCAGCGACGCTCGAACGGCTGGAAGCAAACGGCTGGGAAAGCTACTATCGTGCAAAGGATAGCGATCGTTTTTCTCGGTTGGAGTTACATTCAAAGGAATTCATTGATGCCCTGATCGAACAGGTCAAAAACGAGCCTCTGTCAGAATGGCAAGCGAAATGAAAGAACGCGTCCTGGAAAACTTAAATCTGGCCCTTTCTAAGCTATTAGAAAAAGATGAGCGAGTTGTAGTTATTGGTGAAGATATCGTTGATCCTTATGGCGGCGCTTTCAAAGTGACACGGGGACTATCGGAGAAATTCCCGGAAAGGATATTATCAACTCCGATAAGTGAATTGGGCTTCACCGGTTTTGCAAATGGCCTTGCCCTTGCCGGCCGCAGGCCGATTGTCGAATTTATGTTTGGAGATTTTTCTCTATTGGCAGCCGATCAAATCATAAATTTCGCTGCAAAGTCAGTCGAAATGTATGGTAGGACCTATGCACATTCGATTTTGTTTCGATGTCCAGTTGGGGGGCATCGCGGATATGGAGCGACTCACAGCCAGAGTCTTCAAAAGCACTTTATCGGGGTTCCGGGCTTAGATCTTTTTGAGTTATCCCCTTTGCACGATATGAATCACCGGCTGCCGAGGATATTGGATTCAGGTCGTCCCTCGATTTTATTCGAGCAGAAAACAATGTATGGCCAACTTCGAATTCAATCATCCGACTTAGACAACTACTTTCGTGTCGACCATTTTGGAGACCATGAAGACATCGCTCGCGTTCGGGTTGATCGTGGCGCAGACGTCCTGATTCTCTGTCCAGGAGGCCAGTTCGATGCATGTCAAAAGGCGGCAAGGCAGCTATTGTTCGAACATGGGGTTGAGTGCGAGATACGTGTTCCATTTTCACTGTATCCGGTCTCCGATGACCTATTAGAAGACGCTGGTTCGTTCTCGCTGGTGGTTACCGTAGAAGAAAGCACACCCGGAGGAACCTGGGGAAACGAAGTGGCGGCGAAGTTCGGAAGCAATTCCGATCGTAGCATTCAAAATAAGTTTCTTAGTATTACAGCTGTTGATTCTCCCATTCCATCAGCGCACCACCTGGAACGGCAGGTTTTACCTGTCGCTTCGAAGATAGAATTGAAAATCAAAGATGCGCTCCAATGATTGCCTTAACTGTACCTACCCTAAATAGCAACGACACCGACGCGCGCCTGCAAGTTTGGACGAAGGAGTCCGGGGAACCTGTCTCAAAGGGGGAAGTTGTCGGTGTCCTTGAAACTACGAAAGCAAGCTTCGACTTACTTGCAGAGAGTGATGGAATTCTGGAGCACTGTGTTAAGGAAGGTGAAATCTGTCTTTTTGGCTCTGTCGTCGGTAATGTGTTCGCGACAGAAGAAGAGTTTGAAGGCAGAAACCGTAGGTCCGGCGAAGTATCAGAGCCCAAAGCGCAACGAAAGCCTAAAGCAGCAGATAGGGATATCACCATAACAAGGGCCGCTCGCGAACTCATTCAAAGATATCAGATTGACGATGGACTTCTCTCTTCTCTTGAGAAGCCAATCATTCGATCCAATGATATTGAGATGTTGGTTGCAGGTCTCGACATGAAACTATCTGTCGACTCGATGGAGGAAGTTGAAGGACGTGCGAAAATATCCGGGCTGTCTCGGCGCCAAGAGGGAATTGCGAGTCTAGTGACAAGGTCGCATCGTGAAATCCCGTCAGCATTTCACGTGAAAGAGGTTTGCGTAGACTCTGCTTTGAATGAATTAAGGGAGATGGGACGTAAGAGCCAGATTATGCTGGGGCTTCCTGAACTGATCGTGTGGAGTGTGGGGCAGCTCCACAGCAATTTTGGCTCTTGTTTCGGCACCGTAGAGTCAGCTGACGATCAATTACGATATCAGATGACTGAATCCGCTAACGTGGGAGTCACGATCGACTTGGGCAAAGGCTTGTTTATTCCTGTAGTTCGAGACGCATCAAATCTGGATGTGGTGTCCATCGCGCGGAAACTTGGTTCCTTTCGAACCAAAGCGATGCGTGACAATTTTGAAGAAGGTGATTTTTCGAGTGGAGGGATTTCAATCAGTCTAAACATGTCTCCCGACACCTTGTTGGTGCGCCCCCTAATTCAATGGCCACAGGTTTCCATGCTGAGTGTTTCCGCAGTATTACAGAAGGTGAAATTCGAAGAAACAGGAAACATCATCCCAATAAGAACTATTCATCTGGCCCTTGCATATGATCACCGAGTCGTAAATGGTTTTGTGGCCGATGCCTTTCTCACTGCCATAAAGAGACAAATCGAAAGTCCGAATACATCCCAATGGTGCAAAACAAATAAATCATGAATCACGTAGAATCATTTCTCGAAGTTTTAAAGAATAAATACCCCTACTATGCACGGGTGCCCTACAGATTGTATAAAGAGGGTGACGCCGAGTATTTGGCATTTGCCGAAATGGTTACCTCTCAACTTCTGCAACAGGGAAAGGAAGCGGAGCAAGTTGTGGAGGCATATGCGCAAATGTCGACCGACTACTTACGGCTGCAGAAGGAACTTGAGGAGACGGGGAGATACCACTACCAAACATTCGAGGAGGCAAAGCGACACGTCTATGACAACGAAAAGGTCATGCGTGGCTACTACCTGGATGGCCTAATTTTGAGCCAAATCTGGTGGCCCAACCACTACCGCATTTACAGATTCTTCATTGATGTCTTTCTAAACTCGATGCCGGAAACGGGATTGGTCTGCGAGGTTGGTCCAGGACACGGCCTATTCACTGCAACGTTTTTGCGCAACAAGCCCAATTGGCGGCTCCTAGCCTACGACACCTCTGAATTCTCAATTGCATACACGAGCAATTGGATTTCACACACGCCCGGAACAACCAGCGAAAATTACTCCTTAATTCACGAATACAGCGGAGAGGGCATGAAAAAGCGTGGCGATCAATTTGACTCAATCATTTGCGGAGAAGTTCTCGAGCACCTGGAGGATCCATTGTCTTTTCTTCGCAATTTGATTGAATATGCAAAGCCTGAGGCTGTATTCTATCTCACCACGGCCATGTACGCGGCAAATATTGATCATTTGTATCTCTTCCATTCTGCAGACGAAGTCAGGGAATTGATAAATGAGTCGGGCCTGCAAATTATTGAAGAAGAAGTACTCCCTGTAAACGAATCCGACTCGATCAATGATACTGACGTTCCGATGAATTATGTGTGCACGGCTCGGATACAATAGTCTCCCTTACGAAAACACCTTCACTGATGTGACCTTTAAGGCCACATCTCCTGTAGAGGTGCCATTCCGAAAGAAATTAAAGCGCTGCAGACACCTAGCCATCTATTCAGTTTGAATAAGGACTCCATGTCTCTCAAGCGAATTGCGAATCGCTGAAACAACAGTTAAGGCAGGCAATTCGTTGTCTTCAAATCTCACTCCATATTCCTGTTCAAGGTCGGACACCAAATTCATGTGCTTCACGGAATCCCAACCTGCTATGTCAAAAGCAGACGTTTCTTCACTTACTGAATCCAGATCAAGTTCAATGTTTTTCGCAACAATTTCGTAGAGGCGGTCGATCATAATTTAATGGCTAAAATAATGTCCCCTTTAAAACCCAAATCAAGATGAATTACACTGAATCCCATGTTTGCGCTCATTCCAGGGATTAGTGAACCGAAGAGCAATTGATACTGCTCTCTCGTTGGAATGTTTCCAAAAACCATAAAGTCTGCTATTCCATTCGTTTTCCCGCGGTTATTAGTTGTGCCTCAGATTTCGAAGCCAAAACTTAGCTCGGGAATCCTTTCCTGTTTAATTGCCTCCACAATTTCGTATCGATGAGTTTTACCTCAATCACTTTTTGGAGCTTCTTTGTCCTTGTGTTTGCGATCTATCGGATCGTGCCTTTCAGAATTCAGAATCGGCTATTGCTTGTCGCGAGCCAAATTTTTTATGGCTGGTGGGATTGGCGCTTTTTAGGCCTTCTTTGGATAACCATTATTTCTGATTATTTGATTGGAAAGGCGCTTCATGGGACTCGGGACAAAATTGCAAGGAAACGGTTAATGACATTGTCACTTTTCGTGAATTTGGGAATCCTTGCGACGTTCAAATACGCTAACTTTTTCTCAGCCGAAGCAAGTGACTTGCTCGATTGGTTAGGGATCAACCACTCGGTCAGTATTCTGGAAATTGTTCTTCCCATTGGGATTTCTTTCTACACCTTCCAGAGTTTGAGCTATGTGATTGATATTTATCGCAAGCAGCTGGACCCAGTGAATGATCTAGGAGACTATGCCCTCTTCGTTTCCTTCTTCCCTCAATTGGTTGCAGGACCTATTGAGCGCGCTTCGCGCCTCCTCCCACAGGTGACTCGACCTCGAGAAGCCCTCAATACGATTTCCTTCAGGGATGGCCTTTACCTGGTCCTTTTCGGACTCTTTATGAAACTAGTGATTGCTGACAATTTGGCAACAATTGTTGATTATTGCTTTAGTCTAGCACCTGATCAAATGGGACGGCTTGATGTATTGCTAGGGGCTTACGCATTCACCTTTCAAATTTATGGCGATTTTTACGGATACAGCTGCATTGCCCAGGGACTTGCCTTGTGGATGGGGTTCAAGTTAATGTTCAATTTTAGGACCCCTTTCTTTTCTGGATCAGTTTCAGAATTTTGGCAGCGTTGGCACATTAGCCTGTCCAGCTGGTTGCGAGACTATGTTTATTATAGTTTCGGAGGTGCACGCAGTCGATGGAAGCCATACCGAAACCTCCTTGTTACGATGGCCCTCGCCGGACTTTGGCATGGTGCAAACTGGACATTCGTTCTTTGGGGTTCCTTTTTTGGCGTGTGCATGGCGATTGAGCGCCTCTACCAGACGATTCAGGGCACAAGAAAGGCTTCAGGCCATCTTTGGAATGCCTTTAAGATTTTTTGCACCTTTCACATCATTGTATTTTCCATGATGATTTTTCGGAGCCAATCACTTGATCAGCTTGTTTCCTTCATACAAACGCTGAAGGTAGGCGGATCCGCAAATCAGAACGTTTTACTATATGGAAGCAGCCTTCTCGCAGCGCTCTGCGTTCCGCTTTTGATTTACGAGACATGGCAGTATCGTAGTAATGACCCGCTTGTTCTAATGAAAGCAAATTGGAGATTACGCGTGATTTTCTTGTTGGTCATGGTCCTATCACTCTTCTTCTTCCGTGCATCTTCGACCGTGGAGTTTATTTATTTTCAATTTTAAGATAATGGCGCAAGGAATCGTCCGACTAATTAAAGGGAACGAAGAGGCTCGTGTCATCTCCGTGGTTTTGGGAACGCTTATTCTGCTTGAGTTTGCGCTCAGCTTTAGTCTCTCGAGCCTTTCAATCGACCACTCTCATATTATGTCGATGCGAGAAGTAGGAGATTCAATGCGGCTGGACTCGAGACCAAAAATTCTGGTCTTAGGAAATTCCCAGGCTCGCCGCGGCATAGACAAAGATATTTTGTCGCGCAAACTTCGGGAAGAATTTGGCACAGAATTTGCCTTCTACCAGTTTGTTCCGGACGGAGGCACAATCAGCGACTGGAGGTTCGGGTGGGATAAGTTCTTCTCGGATGGTAGACTCGGCAACTCTTCAATCGTATTGATCTGTGGTGGTAGCGGCCATCTGGATGATCGTGCTGCCGATCCAAAGCAAATTGGTTCAAACTATGTTGGTGCAATTGATCTTCTTCCGGTGATGTTTGAGGAGTTTTCCACGACAGAAAATCGACTTCAGCTTGTGGCTTCATGGGCATCCCTTTGCTACTCCAACGGGTTTCGTGTACAGCGGCGGCTTCGCGAGACTCTTTTCCCTCGGTATAGATTGGCGGCTCAAGCTATCAATGAGCAAAGCAAAAAGACTTCCCGGCAACGAAATGGAAACGAGACTAAGGAAGAAGGCCTCGAGCAGCTTAGCCGATTTGTTGGAGCGAGAACAAATGAAGGACTCAGGGTCGTGGTGATTAACACCCCGAATTTTCTACCTTATTCCCCCCCGGTAGATATAGATACTATTATTTCTGATGCGGGAGGCAGCTACTTCGATTTCCGGTATGTTAAAGAAATTGACGACTCCTGCTTTATTGATCCTTACGGCACGGATCCCTTTCATCTAAATGACCGTGGTGCTGCTATTTTCACTTCCCGTTTGGCTCAACTACTAGCGGTCGAACAAAAAGCAAATGGAAGAGAGTGAATCAGAAATCCAGCTTTTTTTACTCAGGAGTTTAGCCGAAAATCCTCTAATCGCCAACCGTGCGGTTTTGCGGGACAACGTCAATGATTCCATACTTCATCCAGCTTACAAATCCATCGCCGAGGAGGGCGAGGTCGATTTCCGTATGAACAAAGAGTCAACTTCTATCATCTCACCAAGGTCAGTCTTAGAAATTGGACATAATGAGCTGATTGCAAATCCACGATCTTCCAGAAACTTAGCAACGGTGTGATAGTCCGGCGCACCCTCATATATCTGCTTTAGAGATAACTCGATCTGCAAACCAGCAACCAAATCAAGATAGCCTCCTAACCCACTAATCACATTCAAATCGAATCCCTGCGTATCTGTTTTCAGGAATATTTTTGGTGCAGGAACAGTTTTGAAGAGATCCTCCAAGAGAGTATCCAACCTCCTAACAGTAACTTTACGCTGTTCGTTATCCTGCCCGGCATACTCAAATCGCTCGTCAAAGAAATCATTGGGAGACAGTAAGGATGAAAAATCTAAACTGCTCTTCGTAACAGTCATAACAGATTCACTATCCTCCGCGCCTGCTGCAAAAGGAAAGACACTCCACAGGGTATCCAGTGAAGCTTTCTCTTCCAGAAGGCTTCGAGGTTCGCTAACAGGTTCGAAAGATAGAATTTTTCCACTGTATTTGTGATTCCGGATCATCACTCCGAAATCTCCAACATTCGCCCCCACATCTAGAACGACATCTATGTCTTGCTCTCTCAAAAACGCACCTACAGCGTCATCAAAACATAGCCGCCCTACTCTTCGCTCAATCTCCCGACGAGATAATGCATTTTGCTTGAGAAGGAGAACACCCTTCCCGATCAAACCAGACCAACTCAGCCTTTGAACGATACTACTCAACTTGGGAATTCGGAATCTCATACACTAGTCCATTGGGAAGTCGAAGCCGAACTATTGAACGTTCTTAGCTCACAATACACACCGCATCAAGGCCAAAAGGAGACCGCAGTCGAGCTTCTTGTCCCATATTCGATCGCTTTCGATGGAGAGTCAAATCGTTCAAAAAATTCTTGAGGCTGCTGTTGCACTTTGAGCCACTCCCGTCCCCGCCCCAAATTATTCCCGCAACATTCGCAGCTATTCGGATCGACTGGAAATCGCTCGAATAAGGAGCACGACAAGCCTGCGTAATCTAACCAAAGAGGGCGAATTGGGAACAGCGCATGCGGGTAAAACTGGACAGTGGAGAAAAGAAAGCGCCAATTCCCAGAGGGCACGACCAAAATTACCTTGTTCGGCATACACTCCGCTTGCCTGAAGGTCAAGAACGGAACGAGCCTGGATCCACACCAAAGAACTGACATGCTGAAAGTCGGGGGATTCTTCTGCCTTTGCTAAAAATGTTCTTCCCCCCGCCTTCATTTTCCTTGCATTTTTTGATGCACTGGTGGGACGATTTGTGAAATAGAAGCACTTTGCATTCAGTTCGATCACCTCCCACTTCACCGCTATCCTTGCCCAGAGATCACGATCCTCCGAATGGGTCATTTCAGCGTCATATCCCCCAACATTTTCAAAAGCTTTTCTTCGGACAAGAACCGCAGAACAGATCCGGTTGCGCAGCACAAAATCTTGAGCTGAAAACTGGGTTTCCTCTAAATCAGTGCCACTTACGGCTTTCTGTTCCGGAATTTCCTCCCCATAGAATATTCTTCCTGTAACCAGTCCGCACGACTCCCCCCGCGCATTCATCCGCGAAACCAACAACTCAAGAGCACCAGGAAGAATGCGATCGTCTGCGTCCAAAAACAGGAAAAACTCTGAATTTGCATTTGATACACCCAGATTTCTTGCCGTTGACACACCCTGATTTTTTTGTCGGACATACGTGACTGCTTCACCAAACTCACGGACCCTTTTCTCCGTTTCGTCTGTTGACCCATCATCAACGACGATAATTTGAAGGTCGGGAAAGCTCTGATGAATCAACGATTCGATTGCCCCTCCAATAAACGCCTCCTCGTTGTAACATGGAATAATCGCCGAAATGCTCATTGTAGAGGTCCCCTCCGAATCTTAATACCGTGCATCACTTTGGTGCTTGCTCCTCCATCAATCAGTTAGAATTATTTTGTCAGCATAGGAATGGGATTCCTCGATTCAACTTACGTGAATCTTTTTAGCAAGGCCAAGACCTGTTTCTTTTGGCTAGAATCCAATATCGTCAACCAGACGCCCCCGAGGATCAGAAGGACATGCCCCCCTCCCAGTATGGAAAGCCGGAGGTAGTCAGGCTCCAACCAATTCCTTACTATGCCGTACCAGAACAGCGAAAAACCGCCAACAATACCAAAACTTGGCAGAAAAGCGACTAGATATCGCCAGATTGATATATTGAGTGCCTTGGAAACCAAAACAGGCACGACTAGGAGGTAAACCAACAAAAGTTCCAAAGCGGTTCCCCAGACAACACCAAAGAAACCGACCCACTGAAGAAGGATCAAACTGAAAATCAAATTTGCAATTCCCCCGCCGAATCCGAGCAAGGCAACTTGGCGTTCCCGCCCCGTCGTCTGAAGAAGACCGTAGGCTGGGTACTGTGCCAACATGATGACATAAGGAATCACGAGAATCAGCACAACCGTCCCCGAATCCTCAAATTCGGGTCCAATCCAACGTTCAACAAAATAGGGCGCATAGATCGCGAGGCCACTACCACCCATCATCGCAAGGGCAGCACTGAGCTGGGCAATTTTAAAAAATGACTGCCGAAGCGCCGTTTGATCATCTCTTCCTTCCACCTGGCTTAGAGCAGCAAACAAAGGCCCACCGAACACTGCGTTGATAAGGTCTGCAAACGTCTCAAGCAATCGATTTCCAATCGAATATATCGGAATTCGAGCAAGCCCGCTGAAGGAGCCTATAAGAAGAGGGTCAACGCCAGTTCGAAGACTGCTGCCAATGCCGAAAAAGACAAGAGTTGATCCGTATTTCAAGACTTCCTTGACGAGGCCTGGACGAAAGAATTTCGTGGTTATCTGCACCTCTGGATCAACCTTTCGGGCGAACAGAAATACAAGAAGCTGTTCGATAAGATCCACGGATACGTGAACTACGATCAGAGTTGGGATGCCATAGCCTTTCCATAGCAATATCACAACCAGGACCGATTGCAGGATCGTCTTTGCGAGGGAGCAAACCACGATCAGATCGTAGCGGACGTGACTGCGAAGAAGGACCCGGAAAATCCGGGTGAGGAATCTCACAGCAATATCGAGGCCGAATGCAAGTATGATCCATCGCAACAATCCCCCATATTCCTCCCCGCCGAAAAAGATCGGTGCTACGCCAGCAACGATCAGTGTCACAGGAATCATCGCAAACCCGATTCTTCGGTAGATCACAAGCAATGTGCTAAGATATGCTTGATATTTTTCCCGGTTGCCACTTCCAATCTCCCTGGCAAGGAATCGAGTTCCCGCAATCGTGACGCCGAGATCAAGAAGATGGAAATAGCCAACGATTGCCATTGCGAGCAGCCAAACGCCATAGCGAACCTCTCCCAACTCGCTGATCATCAGCGGAGTTACCACAAAAACCGTGGCTATCTTTACGAGATGATCGAACACATTGAGAGATGAACTGCGAAACAATTTCGAAGCCAGGCTCATAGTTTCGGGGATTCGCAGATCAACTCACTTGAAACGTTACTTTCGCTTCTTTGAAAGATTCCTGTTCCCAGCGATTTACACAACATTTCGAAGATACCAGTCCATTGCCAGTGCCAGCCCCTCACCCAGATTGTGAGTCGGTTCGAATCCAAGTTCCTCCCTGACTCGACTCGTATCTGCCAGGGAGTGACGAACATCACCAGAGCGAAAATCACGGTATACAGGATCCGGGATTTTAAGATCGGGCCGGGTTTCCTGTAAGACACTGCGAATCTCCAGGAAAAGCTCGTTCAGTGTAATACGTCCACCAATCGCCACGTTAAAGACACGACTTGGATTCATCAACTCCGGAACAAGGGCCGCTCGAAGGTTGGCTTGAACCACATTAGCGACGTAAGTGAAATCTCTCGATGTCTCACCATCTCCATTGATATAAACGGGCTCCTGATGGATCATTGATTTGACCCATAGAGGAAGCACGGCTGCGTAGGGGCCATCGGGATCTTGACGAGGGCCGAAAACATTGAAGTATCGGAGGCCAACGATTTCCATATCGTACGCTCGGGAGAAGCCGTTGGCGTACGATTCACAAATTGCCTTGGTCGCAGCGTATGGAGAAAGCAGGTTCCCAGTTTTTTCTTCGACCTTGGGGAGGTTGGGTTCATCCCCGTAAACAGAACTGGATGAGGCATACACAACACGACGAATCCCCTCCTCTTTTGCGGCAGTAAATAGGTTTACGGTTCCGGTAACGTTGCTTCGATGACTGCTGAGCGGATCCGCAATCGATCGAGGCACCGAACCTAGCGCGCCCTGATGGAGGATCAGATCCACGCCACCTACAGCCTCACGGCAAACCGACTCGTCGGCCAGATCGCCTGTTATCATGCGAAAGCGTCCCCACTTTTCAGGGGTCAAATCCTGCTCCAAGTCGAGGAGATTTGACTCATGCCCTGCCGAAAGATTATCAAGAACGGTTACTTGCTGATCTGCTTTTAGAAGGAACTCCACCAAATGGGACCCTATGAAACCTGCCCCGCCAGTTACGAGCCAGTGCCTTGGCTTTGATTGATAGAGATCGAACATCGTATCTAAATATCGCTTTAAATGAGCACACTTAGCAGCGCAATCGCTCGAAAACAACTAAACATCTCGCCTGAAGCGATCGAAAATCACGATTCATTGGTTCACGGCCGAAGACGGAATTGATAGTCCCGATACTGGCCGGGATCGCCGGTGCACCCATCCTCGGCGGCATGCACCAGGTTGGTCATTTCCCGGGCCGTCACGTAATGGATCTGAAGGTCGGCAGCGTCCGGGAGGGATTCATGAAAACGGCGCATCCCCTCTCCCAGCAGCATCTCAAAGTTCGATTCGATCCCGCCATGGGTATGAAATTTGGCGAACACCCAGTCCGGTTTCCCCTCGACCGAAATACGCTGGCGCGCCGCCAGATCCAGTCGGGAAGGAGTCGGTGGATTCGCTCCCGTCAAATCCCCGTTTTCGATTCTCGGAACGAGTCCCCATTTTCGCCATCCCCAGTTCAGGGCCAGCGGACCCTGGATCATGAGGAGTTTCGTGCGGTCCTCCCGGCGCGCGGCCCCTTCTCCAAATACGACCGGAATTCCGCGGTTGAGAGCCTCTGCCCCTGCCAAATCCTCTGCGTAGGCGATGGAATTTACGAGCCGCGACTGGGACGGCGAAGGCGCCGAAGGCATCGTGAAATCCGCGTAGCAACCGGTATCTCTCAGGATCGGAATCTCCCGGTCGACACCACATCCTTTGCCCTCGGGATGCGAATGATTCAGCGCCCAGTTTCCGTGGATAAAACCGTATCGGGTCTCGCCCGCTTTATCCACCGGGAGCAATCCGTGACTCTCCAGATTCCGCTTTCCGTTCTCAAGCGCCTCCCGGACTCCCGCGGGGGTATCGTTCTCGTGATGCAAATGAATTTCCACTTCCGAGCCCGTCTTCCGGCAGAGTCCCGCAAGTCGGTCCAGCAAATCGGGGTCATACTGCTCGACCGGAAAGAAAAAAGTATGCCGGGGCTGAATGCCCTCCACGTCGCGAAAGGGTTCGATCAGTTTTGGAAACTGCTCCTCCCAAATCGCGAGCCGTTTCATCGCGCCCTCTTTGTCAGAAGCGTGGAGAGGCTCAAAATGATCACACACGCTCAAAAACAGATGGACCGGTCCCTCCGTTTGAGGAATCCGGCGTTTGAGGTAAGGCAAGAGCCACTTATCAAGAGCACGCATCAGATATTTTCGCGGGTTGATTCATCCGACTTTCCATACTCCGCCCCTGCCTTCCCGCAAGGCGGCAAAATAGTAAAACAAGCTCTTCAAACTCTGCCACTGCAGAAAGAGGAATCCCCCCGGAATCGTGATGGCGCGCCACTTCGCCTCCTTCCGGGCAATCCCAAGCAGGCCGAGGACATAACAGGCAATCTGAAGACCGAACAGGGCGGCATAGAAAGGGGATTGGAAAGACAGCCATCCGGAGGTCGCGAGACAGGAACTCAGAAAAAGCGGGCCGGCGAGACGCATGTATTTGTGCGAAATCAACTGCCAGGCGCAACGGTTGCAAAATGGATTCAGCCACGAGAGATACCGAAACAGCATTTGGTAGTTCCCGGCAAGCGTTCTGATTTTCCTCCGGTTTTCATTCACCGGATCCAGAGTCTGAGGATCAAACGCGATCGCAGTCGGCTCAAACTGAATCGTAGCCCCCTGCACCAATGCCTGCATCGGAATAACGACGTCATCAATCAGGGTATCGGCGGGAATCTCGACGAAGGCATCACGGCGGAGAGCATAAATCGCGCCGGTGCAACCAATCACGGAATCCAATTTTGACTCTTCGTTTCGAATCCACTTCTCGAACCGCCAATACGCATCCATCCCCGCGCCAGCGCCCTCTTCCGACTTTTCGATCTCGAGTGAACCGCTCACACCGGCTACCCGGGGGTCCGAGATCATGGGTTTCACCAGACACGCCAGGGCCGCGACATCAAAGCGTTGCCGGGCATCTGCAAAAATCAGGATTTCCCCCTGTGCTTTCGCGACGCCCGCATTAATTCCGGAGGCCTTGCCCTCCTGCTCCGGCTTTTCCACCACTTTCAGGGCAACGCTTGACTGAATCGCTCCGATCTTCTCCACGGTAGCATCCGTGCATCCATCGCAAACAATGATGATCTCCCGCTCGCCTTCGTAGCGACAGGCTTCCAGGTTTCGAACTCGAGGCCCGATTCGGCTTTCCTCGTTCCAGACGACCAGGATGACAGAAAGGGCCGGCCACTCGGTCGGTAAATGGTCGACTTCGTTACCCACCCTGACTGACCGCTTGCACAGTGCATTCAGCAATCGGAGCAACACAGGATACCCGGCAAAGGTGTAGAACACCGCTGCCAGGCTGAGCCAGAAAAGAATCTCGAATACCATCAAAAGTAAGAAAGTCGCCCGGAATACTAGCCGAAAGAGAAAAAAAGTCTCTATAGAGTGACCATTTTCCTCTGGAAAATGGGAATTGATGGAAATGACGGGCGTAATTCAGAATCTATCGTCCGGAAGATTCAGGAATTGAGGAGGCACTTTTTCGGCTCCGCGTCGTCCCCTTGAAAATCGTGTCACCTCCTTATCCTGAATGGCTTCGCTCTTTTCCCCGGCGCCTTCTCCTCCTCAAAACCGAGTTTGCGAGCCATCCCACCAAAACACCGGCGCCAAAGAAAATCAGAACGAGCAACGCCCGGCTCACCACAAACGTGCCGAAGATGAAATTCACCTCCGTGCTCTGATGATTGATCAGAACAAAGACGGACAACAGAAGAACGAGAACCACTCCGATCACCAACTGAATTTTATGCGGAATCGTCATGGGGTCAAAATCGCCTGCTATTGCTTTCCTGCATCCGAATTCTGTCCCTCGGGCCAATCGGTGAACGGGATAACAATCGGTGCCGACTTTTTCCATTCGTCCCCGCCTCTTCTACACGATAGATTTCCCCATGAGCGAGAAATTTGAATCAGAAAAAAAGCGCCTCCAGCAGGAGATCGACGAACTGAAGGTTCAGCTGGCGTTGGGAAAAGCCGACGCCGTTGAATACATCGAGGAAAGGAAAACGGAGTTTTCTGAATTTGTCGATGAAACGAAGAAACAGCTCAAGGATTCTGGAAAACCCGTCGCGGATCAACTCTCCACCGCAGAGGGGGTGCTGGACGAATTGAAGCTCCAACTGGCGCTTGGTCGCATGGAAAGTGCCGACGCGTGTCGCGCTCAGCAGGAGAAAATCGGAGCGGCCATCGATCATGCCCGGAAGCAGCTCAGAGACACGGTGGATTCGGATCTTCACGCTGTGCACGAAGGTTTCGATCATCAGGCTGAGTCTTTCAAGACGAAGCTGGAGGCGGCCGCGCTCAATATCGGCGCAGGCACCATGCTCGCAGCGGACGAAACCAAAGAGCTTTTTCATTCGATCTCCGAAAAACTCCATCATGCCAAGGCCATGACCTCCGAGGAAATCAGTGAAGCACGTCGCTACATTCGGGAGCGGATTCAAAAACACCGTGGTTAGGGCACGCCCCCAACCGCCACCGGAATCCAACGTCACCCGTGATCCATCGGGTGCAACCCGCGCCCTCTAGGAAACACGGCGTTTCACGAAAGTGATCGCCACTCTTGCGATACGTCGGAAACCTTCCACGAGAATGGGAAGCGAGGAAAAGGCGGCAATCACCAGATACTCTTCGAGAGAAGGCCTGTGCAATTCCAGAACCCCGGCAACTGCGGGGATGTAGCAGGCGACAGCCAGCAGGATCAGGCACAAGACGACAGCGAGCCAGACAAAACGGTTTTGAACGACCATGCTCTTGAAGAGCGATACATCCCGATCTGCCATGTTAAACACGTGGACGAGTTGTGCGATTGCCAGAGTCAGAAAGGAAACCGTCACCGCCCGATCAAAGTCCAGGCTGAGGGGGCCGAGGGCATACAGAAATGCACCGAGCGTCGCGACTGCAATAATGGTCGCGTGCCATCCCGCCGAAAGCCAGTCGCGTGGGCGCATGATCGGTTCGTCGGAGTCTCTCGGGGGATGGGCTGATACTCCCCGCCGTGAAGGGGTAACGCCAAGAGCAAGCGCGGGAAAGACGTCGGTAACCAGATTCAGAAAAAGAATCTGCAGGGGTAGAATGGGAAGCGATCCGGTAAAAACCATAGCAATCCACACGACCAGGATTTCACTGAGGTTGCAGGAGATCAAATACGACGCAAATCGACGAATGTTGGAAAAGATCGTCCGCCCCCGGCGAATCGCTTCCACGATGCTGGAAAACGAGTCATCACGTAGAACCATGTCCGAGGCTTCTCTCGCAACATCCGTCCCTCTCAGTCCCATCGCGATGCCAATGTCGGCCTGTTTCAGTGCCGGGGCATCGTTGACTCCGTCACCTGTCATCGCAACCACCATCTCCCGGTCCTGAAAATAGTGAATCAACTTCAGTTTCTGAGCCGGTGAGGCACGGGCGATCACGTTGACCCCGTCAAACTCCCGGGACACGCTTTCCTCCGTCAAATCAAGAGCTTCCAGTTCATCCCCCATAATCGCCTTTCCAACCGGCAGCCCAATCTGATCGGCAATGGCGCAGGCGGTGGCTTTCTGGTCTCCTGTCACGACAACAATTCGTATGCCTGATTTGAGGCATTCCTCAACGGCTTGCGGGACTTCCTCCCGGGGCGGGTCAATCAGTCCGACAAGCCCGCGAAAGCGGAGATTCTCATACGGATCCCCTTCCGGAGAATCCGCGGACTTTCCTGCGACCGCTATGACGCGCATCCCCTCTCCTGCCATCTCTTCGTTGCGAGTAATCCACCGGGATCGCCACTCTTCGGAAGTCGCCGGGGTTTCGCGCTCACATCTCGACAACACCTCTTCGACCGCGCCCTTGAAGGAAACCCTCTGCTCTCCATTGCAGTCATGAACCATCCCCATCACTCGAGTCTCGGAGGAAAAAGGAAGCTCTGCGCAACGAGACCATTGCGAACGGAGTTCCCTGCTCCCGGTGCCGCAGCCCGCAGCGGCTTCCAGAAGTGCGATCTCCATCGGATCACCGATTTCTCCTCCTTCGCCGGAGTTGTCGGCATTGTTGCAGAGCACACAATCCTCCAGCAGAAGATGTGATTCGCCCTCCTCTTCTGAGCAACTCTCGAGACGGACTGCCTCCTCCGAATCAGCGGGCCAGATCGACACGACCTTCATCCGGTTCTGAGTGAGAGTTCCCGTCTTGTCCGTGCAGATCACACTGGTGGCGCCCAGGGTCTCGACCGCCGACAATCGATTGATGATCGCGTTTCGCCTGGCCAGCTTCCAAAGTCCGTGTGCGAGGGCAACCGTGGCAACGATCGGGAGACCTTCAGGAATCGCTGCAACCGCCAGAGCAATCGAGGTCTGAACCATGAGGACGGTCTCGATTCCCCGTGCGATGCCAAACAGGGTCAACACGGCGAGGAGGGCGAGCGTGATCCAAATCAGACGATAGCCGAGATGAGTGAGTCGCTCCTCCAGAGGAGTTGTTTCGTTGGTGGTCTCGCTTACCAACTTCGAAATTTGACCGAGCTCACTGCTAACGCCCGTGCGAGTGACAATCCCGGCCCCCGTTCCGGCAGTCACCTGAGTACCCCGATAGGCCATGGAACCCCGCTCTGCCAGCGGCGCCGCGGCGGATACCGCCTCATCGTGCTTCTCGACGGGAACGGACTCGCCGGTCAACGAACTTTCATCACACTGCATTCGACTGACTTCCGCGAGTCGAAGGTCGGCCGGCACCAGATCTCCGGCTTCGAGAACCACCCAGTCCCCGGGAACCAGATCCTCCGACGGGATGACTGCGGCAATGCCTCCGCGGCGCACTCTGGCACAGCCCTTACTCAACTTCTTCAGCGCCTCCATAGACCGGGTCGCGCGAAGCTCGGTGATAAATCCGATCAGCCCGTTGATGAGAATGACGACACCGACCGCGACCGCCTCAAGCCAATCCCCGATCGCAAGCGACACACCCGCCGCGATTGCCAGAAGTAACACAATCAGGCTTCGAAACTGCCGTATCCAAATCTCCCAGGCACTGAGATCTTTCGATTCGATCAGCAGGTTGGGACCGAATTCAGAGAGACGCCGGGAGGCTTCTTCCCCGCTCAACCCATCCGGAGAAGTGAGCAAGGCGAGGCACACCTCCTCGGCGGGCTTCCCCCACGCCTCATCAACAACGGCGGAATCATACCGATCGTCGGACCTTTTTTGCCTCATCGAATTCGAACTGTCATATAGGTTGCCGCCTGCGATGGATTGTCAAAACCATCCACACAGGAACTCCATTTGCATTGAACGTTAGTAATCTTTTTCACTGAGAGCCACGGGAGTCAACACCCGCCGCTCTCTACTTACACCCGTTCCATCCCGGATACTGCGCTTCATTTGTTTCCTGATCGTCATCCTTTGCGCGGGAACGAAACGGGAAATGCCTGCCCGGGCGCGGAGCCGCCCCGCCTCTCCTATTCGTCAGGCAAGGAGTGAACGATCAAAGACAATTCGTGCCATGCATCCATGGCTCCGATGACCGACAATTTCCTGCAGAATTCAGCAGAACTCATGACAACTCGATCAGGACTCTCCTCAGAGGTCGATCACTACCTCAAATCCTATCTTGCCACCGAAGCACAGAAGGCAAGGGACAAGCGGTTGGCGATCACTCTTTCCCGCGAGGCGGGGATTGATGTCGCGACTGTCGGCGAACTCCTCGCGGACTACCTGGACGAAGTAACCGACCATGACCCCACACTGAACTGGATTTGTCTGGATCAACCTCTCGTCGAGGCAGTGATCGACCGATATGAGTTCCCGAAAACCGTCACGCCCTACGTGATGGAAAAAACAAAGTTTCCTGATCTCGACAAGCTGGAAGAACAACTGAAACTCCCCCCCTCAGAGTGGACGCTGTTTCACTACACCGCAGCGACGATCCGAAGTCTCTGCCAGCACGGCAATGTCATCGTCGTAGGCCGTGCGGGAAACTTCATCACGTTTGATCTTTCCAATACTTTTCATGTCCGCCTGATCGGAGACGAGAAAAAGAGAGCCGAACAATTGGCGAACGAGAAGCAATGCTCCCTAGCCGAAGCTCTGCAGGTCGTGCGCCGGAAAGACCGGGAACGTGCCGCCTATGTGAAGCGATACACAGGGTCGTCCGTAGCCGACCCGAAGTTCTATCATCTCACCATTAGCATCGACAATTTTGAGCCCTCCATGTTGGCCCACATCATCGCTGACAGTCTTCTCGAATGGCATCATGGCAGATAATCCGGATTCCCCCCTCCCCACCGGCCCGGCGCTTCAACCCGAAGAGCAGGAGAAAATGCTGTCCGCAGCAATCTCCCAACGTGCCACCGACATTCATATCGATCCCACCCGAAACGGATATGAAATCCGCTTTCGCATCGACAGCTTACTCTCGACCTGGAAACAGATCTCGAAAGCCGAGGGAACGGCACTGGTGAATCAGATCAAGGCCTTTTCGGGCATCGAGACCGGCGCGACTTTTTACCCGGTCAGTCATAGGCAGCGTCTGAGCATTTCGGATCGCCCCATTGAAATGCGCGTCACACTGGTTCCCTGTATCAGCGGCCCCAAGATCGCCATCAGAATCATCGACCGCGATACCATCCGGAAAACGATTCACCAACTCGGCCTTTCCTCCAGTTCCCTATCCGGTCTTCAGGAATGGATTACCACTCTCAATGGCATGTTTCTCGTAACCGGCCCAACCGCCAGTGGTAAGACGACAACGCTATATGCCATTCTCAACGAAATTGTGGAGGAGTCCCGCCACGTCGTCACGCTTGAGGATCCGGTTGAATACGAGATTGACGGAGTCAATCAAATCCAGATCGATGAACACCATAAGCTGAATTTCGCTGACGGAATCAAAGCGGCGCTTCGCCTCGATCCGGATTGCCTCATCGTCGGTGAGATCCGGGACTCCGGCCCGGCGATCCAGACCATGAATGCATCGATCCAGGGCCATGTGGTCATGGCGACGATGCACAGTCGGGACGCGGTGAGTGCCGTGACCCGCCTGAGGAATTTCCAGGGTGAAAATCACCAGATCGCGGCGGCGCTCGGGCTTGTCGCGAATCAACGACTCGTGAGAAAGCTCTGTCACGACTGCAGGAAGGAAGTGAAACTATCTAAACAGGAGGAGACTTACTTTAAGCGGTTCCATTTGCGACCACCGAGCCGGGCTTTTGGACCCGGAGGGTGTGAATCGTGCCGGATGACTGGTTACTACGATCGAACCGGACTGTTTGAAATCTGGAGGATGGACGAGGAAGCCTACGACATGATTTTGAGAAATACCGACGAGGCAACGATTCGAGAGAAATCGATCCACTCCGGAAGAACTTCGATTCACGAACACGCAAGAGACTTGATTGAAGCCGGAGTTACTTCCTTCGAGGAAGTGATTCGACTGGGACTCGATCTTCCCTGGTCAGACTACAACGCGCTTGGATGAAACTCCCGACATTTGCGTTGCTCTACTTCCTCCTCGTCTTTGCGTTCGGATTCGTTTTCGGAATCGCCCGGGCCCTCCTTCTCGAACCCCGGGTGGGAGCTGCCGGAGCCAAGCTGATCGAAACGCCCATCATGATCACGACCACTTACCTCGTAGCAGGGAAGCTGGTTAGAAGATTCACCCCCTGCCCTCGAAAGGCGCTCTTTTCCGGCCTGCTGGCGCTCGCGTTTCTTCTCATTGCAGAGTTTGCCTTTGTTCTGCAGGTTCGCGGAATTCCATTCGGCGACTACTACGAGAGTAGATCGCCTCTTTCCCTTTCCGTCTATGCAATGTCCCTCGTCGCCTTTGCATTGATGCCCTACGCGATCCAACGGAAAGTCAGTAGGGATTCTTAACGACATACACCGAGCTACTCGAGTTCATCACGATACGTTCGGCAATTCGCCCGAGTATCATCGACTCAATCCGACTCCGCCCTCTTGCTCCTATGACGGCCAGATCCGCGCCCGATTTCTTGATGTGGCTGAGAATTCCTTCACAATGCCTTGAGCATTCCTTCACCACCGTTTCCGTCTCAATCTCGTCCTCCAATTTCTGCGAGCGCGGTACCAACTTATCAAGGCGACCTTGAAGCAAGGCACGATACTCCCGTTCACGGTCTTCAAACGCTTCCCCGTTTTCGCCATCGAGCGAAACTTCAGAGAGCCACGGAGGATAAAACACATGAAGAATGTCCAGCCGGGCCCGCTCCGCCCGGCAGACCGCTTCCGCCACGCTCACGACCGCTTCATCATACGCTGAGAAATCGACGCACGCGACGACCCGGTTCATGCGGCTGTCTTTGCGATCCCGCATCAGAAGAACATCCGATTTTGATTCCTGCAGAATTTGGCGTGCCGTGACCCCCATCACACCGGACTCCGCGCGGTGTTGACACCACGCTCCCAGTACCAAAAGGTCGGGCTCAATTTCATCGCAAAGGGACGAAAATGCCTTCACGGGATGACCAATCTGGACGATTCGTGGAAAGCTCTTCCCAACCAGTCCGGCCTCTTGACAGAATACCTTCAATCTCTCTTCAAAGCTGGAAAGTATTCCCACCTCGTCTAAACGGGAATATTCCTTCAGATCGCTCAGCAATGCTTCATCAATGATATGGACAACGTGGATCGTCGAGTTTTCCTCCCATGCGATGCGGCCGGCTTCGAGCAGGGCCTGGGACGATCCTTCTGAAAAGTCCACCCCAACAAGGATCTTCTTAGCTGAATGACTTTTTTTCATCACAATCGTTCTTTCCTTCCATCACTCGTTTACTGGCCGACGCAGACTTCCCGGCATTCGGCCTCTGATGCCCAAAACTAGAATCAGGCACCGGGTGTGTCTAAGCAGCGATTGACGATTCCTGATCCCGACTTGTCTTCTTCGGGGACCCACCCGGCTCGTCGCCACCGTCTTCCCCGTTATTCAATCCCAATTCAAAGTGGATCGGTTCGACCGGAATTCCTTGAAAACATCCTGACAGCCAGACGGAGACGCTGCGCGGAAGCGGCAGTTTCCGGTCGTTGTAGAGGAGAAAGAACTCACCACGTACCGAATCACCAATCACTCGAATATTCGCATCGGGGCCCAATTCTCTGTTCAACGCGATTGCCACCGCATTGCTTGTTGTCAGGTCGGCCATACCCGAATCAAAACGATCCAGCATCGTCCGGATATCCTTTTCTGTAATGGCACATGAGATCTTCTTCTCAGCTTCGGACGGGGCATCGTTTTTCATTGCGGCAGAAGGATGAATGTCAGGAAGCCATCGAAAGAGCCCGATTTTTGATTCCCCCGGAATTTTGTTGTCGGAATCGAGTCGGCGACATTCCCGTAAATTTCCGGAAGCATCGATTGAACTGGGAAAGGGATTGGTATCCCACATCAAAGGCGACCTCCACGATCCGGCTGTCGGGTTCCATCAGTCTCGCTTTTGACCACTCGATCCGACGGCGATTCACATACTCGGTCAATGTCATACCGGTCGATTTCTTGAACACCTTGCAGAAATAGAAGGTGCTTACGCAGCACGCTTTTGCCACCTCGTCGAGGCAGATGCGCTCTTCGAGATTTTCGTTCACGTATTTCTTGGCTTTTCTGACCAGATTGGAGTCGTGATGTTCCTCCTCCAGAAAAATTCGATTCTGCAGGTCGGCAAGTTGAAGAGCAAATGCCGCCAGTAGCGTGACGGCTCCCTCGTAGTGCTCGCGGGTCACCACTTTCGCTTCTTTCCACTTCGTTTCGAACCCGGCGATCGTTTCCTCATCGCACCCCCGCTCTTCCAGGATCTCTCGAGCCCGGTCAAAATCGCCTGCCCGGGGAGGATTGAGAAATACCTGCCCAGTCCTGAGAATCGCGAGTGTCCGCTCTCCTGACCGAACCGGAACCGCCGTTTCTTTCATGCTGGCAAAGCACGTCACCGTCTTGGCACCTTCACCGGTTTCATCACGAAAACATCGATCCACCATCGCACATTCCCGGCACGCTGATTTTGCACCGTTCATCGCATGGCAGAATGGGTTTCCAGATTCTTCTTCCAGATCCTGGCACTGATCTTCCTTGTTGACCGGAATAATCGAAAGAGGCAGGCCGGTCGCTCCGACGAAGGCCTCCTGGTAGGTTTTGAAAAGCGCCGAGTCCGCCAGACGGCGGAAGATGCGGCCTGGTGAAACTTGTCTTCGGGTGTCGATACTCTCATTCATAATTTCGGGGGGCTTCGATCCAAATCTATGAATACCGGACGAATTCATCTATTCGTTGCGAGAATGATTTGAAAGTCTCCCCTTTCCTGAGTCGACTTACGAAATTCTCGTAGGCGCAGATCGGCGAAACAACAGAGGCCAATCCAGGCCCTGGTTTCTGCAAGAAAGGCTCGATCATGGTCCCCAATACGGAGGTTCTTGACGGCGCCACGAATCCCCTTCGCAGATTGGAGAGAGGGGCGGATATTCAGAAACTCACCTTGCGACCGGCGCTAGGATTGAGACTCCGCCCACTGAATCGCCCGATAGGCAACCTCTGCGGAATCCCGCAATCCCATCTTATCTTTGATGTGAGTCCGGTGGGTGTCGACCGTGCGAATCCCGATGTTCAAGAGCCCTGCGATTTCTCTGGTCGTCTTCCCCTCACCGATCATGCGAAAGACTTCCAGTTCGCGATCCGTCAAAGCAGACACGCTGGAGCTGCCTCCCAGGCCGGCGATCGATTCCATCATTTTCGCCACCATGTTTTCGCACACGAAAACGCCCCCGCCAATCACCCGGCGCACGCCATCGATCAACAGTCGCGGAGCCTGATTCTTCATCACATAGCCACGGGCCCCGGCACGCAGCGCTCGCTCTGCATAGACATTCTCATCGTGAGACGAGACAACGAGGCACTTGAGTTCCCGGTCCATTGTCTTCAAATCCTTGATGAACTCGATGCCGTTCCTGTCGGGCAGAGCCATATCAACGATCACGAGATCGACTTCATTCTCGTTCTTCAGGACCTCAATGGCTTCCTCTGCAGACCCGGCTTCCCCGCAGACTTCAAATTCACCGGAACTGGTGAGAAGCTGAACCAGTCCCATCCGCATCACAGGATGATCATCGACAATTACGATTCTGGGTTTGCTGGATGCCATAGTTACTCTTGTAGTGGGACGACACAAACCACCTGTGTCCCATCATCGGGTGAGGAGGAAATTTCAAGTCTGCCTCCCAGTAGACCAATCCGGTGTTTCATAGTACTTAAGCCCATTCCCGAGCCCCGGGATTGGCAGTCAAATCCACTCCCGCTGTCGAGGACAATCAGCCGAATTGACGAATGATCCGCAGAGAGTTCAATTCGAATTTCGGAAGCACCACTGTGCTTGATGGCATTGTGGATCGCTTCCTGAACGATGCGGTAAAGGTGAGTCGCCCTTTCCTCCTCAAGGCGATCAAGGAGCGATTCGTTCCGGACTGTAAGAATGAACTTCGGTGAAGAAGCGACCCGCCTCGTTTCCACCAATGCTCGAACTGCTCCCACGAAGCTGTCTCCGTTCATTGCCGCAGGAGCCAGCCCCACAGCGATGCTTCGGGCAGTCTCACCGGCGACACAAATCATCTCCGCAATCTTTCCGAGTGACCGGGCTTCCTCGCTATCACGATCGGTCACTTGCTGCTCGAGGACCTCGACGAGGCATCCAATGGCAGCGAGTTGAGAACTCAAATCGTCGTGAATATCCTGACCGATACGCCGTTGCTCATTCTCAGCGACTTTCACAATTTCAGCCTCAAGCCGGGCTTCCCTGGTTATGTCATTCGCAAGCCAGATCGATCCCTTCCGGTCCCCCCAGTTTACCGACGCTCCCTTCAACCGAATCCGTTTAGATTGATTCGAAAGATCGAGACAGTTGATCGATTGCTCAAATCGACCGGATCTCTGTATTCTCGGAACCAGGTCCTCTCGAAAGGTCAGTTGCCGGCCCAGTCGGATGATATCATCAACGGCCGCTCCCATCACTTCATTCCCCTCCGCTCCAAACATCGAACTTGCACCCGAATTCCAGAAACAGATGTATCCCTCTTCATCCAGAAACACAACCGCTTCGTAGAGCCTTTCCATGACGTCAGCGAGAAAAGCCAGTTGTCCCTCGATCTTCCTTTTCTCCGAAATATCGGTAAGGGTAGCGAGGACATAGAGACGTCCACCACAGGGAAGAGCGGAAAGTGAGATCTCCACGGGGATTAGGTTCCCCCCACGGTGACGGACGCAACCTTCCAAAGGAGTCGCCAATGCGTCAATCTTGCTGGCGTCACCAGGTTTGGCAGGAGACACGGGCAGCCCTCCTTTGACTACCTTGGCCACGCTGAGCCCCCTCATCTCATCTCGACCGTATCCCGCCAGTTTCTCAGCAAATTGATTCGCGACCACGATCCTTTCATCACTGCCCGCAATCAGAATGCCAAACGGGGAGGCCTCGACCAACAGTCGAAATTGTTCGTTCCCAATCTCGACGTCGCTCAAAATTTCTTTCACTTCCGGAATCTGCATTTTGGGGCGGTTTGGATGAGGTCCTTGTATCGGAAACGCTTCGATTTGTCTATCCCCATCCGATCCTGACCGCGACGGAAGTGACAATTCATGCCGAAACCACTGCAACGCAGGCGTGGACGAAATCAATTCCGTCCCCGATCATGGAGATCCAATGAATGGTGATGGCAACGAATGGGGAGAGCCCGGTGGATTAGAGGCCATCTACTCAGATCCTGCCGTGAGGACTCGCATTTTCGACTATCTTGGCGGGGACGAAGCGAGAAAGCCTACCGCATTTTTCCTCGCTCGATGCGATGGACGCCTACCCACGGAAATCGAGCGAATACCGATCGATTCCTGGGAGGATGCGCTGGAAACTCCGGGAGACCTCGCCAGATCACTGGCCGACCGCGGGTCGCTCATTGCCCACCTCGATATTGAATATGTGAATTTCGATTCCCCGGAGGAGGCCTATGTCGATCCCTGGCGAATATTCAAACTTCAAGAACCGGTAGTGACAGTGATCGAGGAAGAACTCTCTCACTACGGGATCCGCCCTCTCCATCTTCTCACGGGTCAGGGTCACCACTTCGTCTGGCAGGTCCCACTCAATTCCGAAGGGTGCCAACGGCTGGCAAGGGAGATCAACCTGACAGCAACCTGTCAATCCAACACCGATGCAACGCCTGAAGAGGTCGCAGAACAAGCGTTTCGTGGACTTGGCCTCCTGATGGAGTTTCTTGCTCATCGCATCAAATTGCTTTCGTCCCCGCATTCTGAAATCCCGGTCGATCTGACTGCCGTGGAGGTCGGGCTGCTTGCCTCAGGCCGCCGCGAAATGATCTCGATCGACGTTTCCGAATATGGAGACCCCCTGCAGGAGCGCATCATTCGCATCCCCTTCACGCACTATGAGAAGCCCTGGCTCAGTGGCATGGTGGAGAGACTCTCTCTGGAAATGTCGGTACCCAAATTCGTGACCTTACCCCTTCACGAAATCGATGTTTCCCAGGCGCTCGTTCTTCGGCAGACCTCAACCGACGTGATCGCCCTCGCGAGACGGTCCATCGTCCGGATTCCGAACCAGGAACGCGGAACATCCCACCTGATCGAAAACTACCTCGCCTCTCCGCTACGCCAATTTCATCAAAGCTACTATCGGGAATCTTCAAGCGCCCCGGAGAGGGAGGAGAGAGCCCCCGCCCGGAATTCGTTCGATACGTTTCCTCCCTGCGTCGCAAACGTCCTGACACACCCAAACGATTTACTCCTGAAACCCGCCGGAATTCAACTGGTGACGCGCTATCTCATCGCGACCGGTTGGCATCCGAGGCAAATCGCCGGCCTTGTGCAGAGCAAGTTTGAAGATCCTTCTCACAACTGGCTTCCCTCCTATTGGAGAAAATACAGCCCGGAAATGAGATCCGATTTCTATGTTCGGCTCTTCTCAGGACAAATTATGAGCCGCCTCGATGAAGGAGTCGACTTCAACTGCGTCTCCACGCAAGAGAAACACATGTGCCCGCAAATCCACTGCGAGGAAAATCTTTCCACCTACCGGAAAAAACTCAACTCAGAGATCCCATGACACCGCTGCAATTTTCCATCTCCACCGGGTGCTTCTACCAAATCCCCATTCACGAAGTACTTCATTGGTTTGCCAAATACGAATTCACAGATCTGGAAATCTGCTCCTTCCCCGCTCACCTCGACTTCCATCATCATGAGCAAGTTCTAGATGCCGGCAGAAGGATACGGGAGTCAGGACTGAACGCCCTTTCCTTCCACGCCCCCTTCGACGAAAGTATTGATATTGCCTCCTGGGACGAACCGGTCCGAACGCGGTCGATCGATGAACTGCGACTTGCCTGCGACGCGGCCAAGAATCTGGGCAGCCAGTTTATCGTCCTCCATCCCGGGCCGGAGAAGGAACGCAACTTGTCCCCTCACGAGTGGTATCCGAAAATGCAGTTGGCGGCCGAATCACTCAACGCGGTGGCCAATCACTGTACGGACCTGAAGTTAACCCTCCTGCTTGAGAACATGCTCCCTCATCTCATGTTCGGCCACATCGCCGACATGATGTATCTCCTCGGTGCCGTAGCCTCAAAGAACGTTGGAACCTGTCTCGATACCGGACACGCCTATCTCTCCGGTGACCTGCCCCGGGTTGCTAACAAGCTCTCCGGCCACCTGAGAATGATCCACGCCAACGACAATTGCGGAAAGTGGGATGACCATCTCCCCCCGGGCGATGGAGATATCGAGTGGCGTCCGCTCCTCTCGCAGCTCATCCGTCAGAAATTCGATGGCTCTTTTGTGCTCGAGCTTAATGGCAACGGTGAGCCTGATGAAATTCTCTCCGGAGCAGTTCGAGCCAAATCTTTTCTCACCAATCTCGCTTCGGAATTGCTGGAATCGTGATTCCGGGAAAAGCAATCAATGCCTATACCCGGACAATTTCTGCCGCGAAAGGGACCCGATCCAGGCCCATGCTTTAAATAGGATTTTTCGTTCCCCGGGAGCAGAAGATGGAAGAGAACAGCCAGTCTAGCGCGGAAAGCCGCCGCGAGGCGGTCGCAAAATGGAAAGCCATTGTTGCCGAGTATCAGAAGCCGAACGCGTGGCGTGCTACCTGGCAACTGGTGAACACCGTCGGCTCGTATGCGGTGCTTTGGTATCTGATGTATCTCAGCCTCGCGGTTTCCTGGTGGCTGACGATCCCCCTCTGCCTTCTCGCCGGCGGGATTCTCATTCGCATCTTTATCATCTTTCACGACTGTGGACACGGATCCTTCTTTCGCTCGCGCCGGGCAAATGACTTCTGGGGTTTCATCACCGGGATGCTGACGTTTACCCCCTACTACCAGTGGCGTTGGGAGCACTCGATCCACCATGCCACGACGGGCCACCTGGAGCGTCGCGGAGTCGGCGACATCTGGACCTTGACCGTGGAAGAGTATCTCGCCTCGTCCCGATGGAAGAAATTCTCCTACCGCCTTGCCCGCAATCCTGTTGTTCTGTTTCTACTCGCCCCCCTTGTCATCTTTGTAGTTCTCCAACGGATCCCTTCGAAGGGGGCAAAACGGAAAGAGCGGAACTCGGTGTGGATCATGAATCTTGCCATCCTCGCCCTCGCCGGCGGACTGATCTGGATCTACGGATTCCTTCCCTGGCTGATCATTCAAATGACAACGATGGGCGTAGCAGGATCCGCCGGCGTCTGGCTCTTCTACGTGCAACATCAGTTTGAAGACGCCTACTGGGAACGCGATGAGCACTGGGACTACACTTCCGCAGCGATGAAGGGCAGTTCGTTCTACAAGCTGCCGAAGGTTCTTCAATGGTTCTCGGGCAACATTGGCTTTCACCACATTCACCACCTCAGCCCGCGCATTCCGAATTACAACCTGGAGCGTTGCCACCGCTCCGATCCCATGTTCGAACAAGTCACCCCGACCACCCTCTTTGGCAGCCTGAAATCGCTGACCTTTCGACTCTGGGATGAGAAGGCCAAAAAGCTGATTAGTTTTCGTTCGCTCCGAAAACAGAAAAAGGCGGTGCCGGCCCCGAATTCCTCTGAAGAGGGTCCTTCCGGCGAAGACGACCGGGAGTAAAGTTCCCAATCTGAGAGACAACAGAGGCTCGAACATTGGCAACCAGCGGACAGCAAAGTTTGCCATGCCCGCTATGATGCGGACATGAAGAAGTCGTTGAAGCAAATCCTTGTTCCGCTTGATCCGTCTATCTACACGCAGGCCGCAGTTCGATCCGCCTGCCAAATTGCGAAGAAGCACAGCGCAGGAGTTGCCGGAGTTGTGGTCCTCGACTCTCCGGAAATTCGTTCTCAAATTGTTCCGGCGATCGGCCCCTACTACCCGATGATGCTGGAGGTGGTGAAAACCAAAGTCGATCATGCCAGGGACATTCTCGACGACTGTCTGAAGCTGTTTGTATCGGAATGTGAAAAGTCGAAAGTCCCCCATATCGAAACCTCCTACGAAGGCGTCCCGGCGCAAAAGCTTCTTAGTTCCGCGATGTTCTACGATCTTCTCGTGATGGGGCTCGAAACGTCCTTCCACTTTGAAACCAGGGGAGGGCGCGGCGACACCCTGGATAAACTGCTGCAGGAAACCGTGATTCCAATTTTGGCCGTTCCCTCCAAAGGATTAATGAACCCGAAGTCGGTTTTGATTACTTTTGACGGCAGTCATCCCTCAGCAAGAGCCATCCATGATTTTCTCGTGTTTGCCTCCACCTACGAATTCGAAATCACGATTGCAGTCGCAGAGAAAAAAGAGAGTGAAGGCGAATTTCTCGCAAAATCCGCAGCTGCCCTGCTGGAGGCGCATGGACAAACGGCCGGGACACTTCTCATCAGTGACGAGCCTATAGAAGCGGTGGTCACCGATGAACTGCTGGAGGCAACGGATCTGGTTGTCGCCGGAATCCACTCCAAACGCCCCATCAAAGACCGCTTTGTCGGCAGCTTCACCAGAAAGCTGATTCACAATGGGACAACGGCCCTGTTTCTATCTCACTAAGCAAGCCTTTCCCTCAGCCAGATACTATCATGTCCCCTACTTCTCTCATCATCATCGGCTCACTCATCTTCGTTGTGCTGCTCTGGCACCTCTTTGAATTTGCCTGGGACAACGGGCACTTTAAGACCTACGAAAATGGCGGCTTCGCGAGAAATCTGCACACTCCGGCAGCCCTTCGAGTCTTCAAACAACTGCCGGAGCTGACGCCGGTGGATGTGAGGCCTCGCGGGCAATTTGAGAAACGTCATCTTCCGGGTGCCATCAATGCTCCCTTCGAAGATGGCATACTCGATGCCACAGGAATGGACGAACTGGATCGCTCCACGCCCATCCTCGTCTATTGCGAAGGCGGTTATCGAAGTCGGCGGGCCCTCCCCTGCCTGATCGAAAAGGGGTTTACCAAAGTCTATCATATCAACAGAGGGATCAAGATGTGGCGATTCTTCGGCGGGGTGTGTGAAACGGAGGATCCATCCACGACACCCGATACCGCCTGATGTCCTGGTCCTTCACCATTGCAAAAATTGCAGGAACGAGAGTACGGATCCACCTGACCTTCATTCTTCTCCTGGCCTGGCTCGGAACCTCGTTCTGGGTCAACGGTTCCCCTCTCGAAGCCATTCGCGGCGTCGCCTACATCATCTCGATTTTTCTTTGTGTGCTTCTTCACGAATTCGGGCATGCCTTTGCCGCGCTCAAATACGGAATCACTACTCCCAGCATCACCCTGTTTCCTCTCGGTGGGCTGGCGAGGCTCTCACGGATTCCGAAAGAACCGGAGCAGGAACTTTTCATCGCGGCAGCAGGCCCCCTCGTGAACCTGATGATCGCAAGCATCCTGCTTCTGTTCCGTTTTAAGGCGCTCACCTGGACCCTTCCGACCATGGGTAATGTACCCGGCAACTACCTGGATCACCTGATCTGGATCAATCTAGTCCTTGCCTTGTTCAATCTCATTCCCGCCTTTCCCATGGATGGAGGAAGAATTCTCCGCGCGATTTTGGGATACTTCATGACTCGCGAAATCGCCACAACCATCGCCGCCAGGATCGGACAATCTCTCGCCGTCGCAGGCTGCCTCGTGTCCATCCTCACCGGGCACCCCATTCTCCTTCTCATTTCCCTGTTCGTCTTCTTTGCTGCCAAAACGGAAGCTGATCTTGTGCGAACCGAGTATCTCCTCATGGGGATCACAGCTTCCGACGCTTCACTCTCGGAGTTTCATACGCTCAAACTCACCGATACGATCGACGAAGTGGTCAAACAGCTACTCGACACCTCTCAAGTTGATTTCCCCGTCGTAAACGACCACGGCCAGTGCATCGCCATCGTTACCCAGTCTCAACTGTTCCGAACTCTCCGGGAGCATGGCAACAACGCTCTCGTAAGCGATATGATCGATACCATTCCCGCCCAGATCGAAGCCGACGCCCCCCTGCTCGATGCCTGGGAAAAATTGAGGAACTCAAGGCTCACTGCCGCAGCGATCGTAGACGGGGAAGGTCGTCTCACGCGTTGGCTAACGATGTCCAATCTCACGGAGTTCATCCTCACGCAATCAGCGCTTCACGAGTTCGCAACTCATCACGGAATGAACTCACAACCGATGCATGATCTGTAGCACTTCCTCATCACTGACTGGTGAGAAGTCCTGATAAAACTGTCCTACACAGTCAAACTCCTCAGGGACAGACAGGCTGATGACTTGATCCGAAAACTCCTGAAGCCTCTCATAGCTGTCCCGGGCCGAGACGGGCACAGCGACGATCACCTCAGCCGGGTTCGCCTCACGCACCGCCATGATCGCGACCCGCATGGTGAACCCTGTCGCCAGTCCGTCATCGACGATCAGGACTTTCCGATTCTCCATGAGTGGACCGGGACGACCGCCCCGGTAGAGACTTTCCCGGCGGGCCAGTTCCGCCCGTTCCCTTTTCTCGACCTGACTGATTTCCTCAGCCGTGACGCCCAGCCTTTTTACGAGTTGTTCATTGAGCAGTCTGGCACCCTCGCCGCAGATGGCACCCATCGCATACTCCGGCGAAACGGGCAGCCCCAGCTTTCGAACAACAAGGATATCAAACTCGACATCGAGAAACCGGGCCACTTCAAACCCGACGGGAACACCTCCCCGCGGAAGGGCAAGAACCAGGGTCGATGACGACCCCCGATACTTTGAGAGCGCCTTGCCAAGCTCTTTCCCCGCTTCGACCCGATCCTGAAATCTGAATGACCCAAGGCTGTCCATATCGAGTACGATAATGACACAAAGGCCCCGAGTGAAAGGACGAATTGCCAACTACCCCGAATTGGGAACAACCGGGGCACAAGGGAAGACAATTGCGGCCATGCTGAGAAAGGATGATCCTGCTACACTGGTTCACGAAATCAGATGACTTTGTGAAGGAGTTGAACCATGGATCGATACGAAACCCGAACCACCATCGCAAGAACGCTGCAGGTGTATACCGAACCACCGATTCTCGATGTGGATGCACTCAGCGAAACCTCCGGATTTCACCGCGACCTCATCAAGGAACTGGAACATGCCGGAATGATTCCAGCCGTCTCCGTCGATTGGAGAGGCGAACCCCTCTTTGATTGTGAGGCCATTCCACGATGCAGTCTGATCAGGAAACTGCACCAGCGGGAGAACATGAGTTTCCATCTCATTCGCCAATGGCTCGAAGTTCTCAATCGACTGGAGAAAGTGGAGATCGAACTCGAACAGTATCGTAGAACCTAGCATAGCGCTCGTGAGCCCCCCGGACTTTCCCGCCCATCGGCGATTTGTATTTCGCCTTTCCTTCGTCTACCTGCTTTTCTGGATCGCGCTGGCCATCAAGCCGCTCTACCCGAAGGACTGGTGGCTGGAGAACATTGTCGTTGCCGTCGGAATCCTCGTCCTCCTAATTGCCTGGAGATGGTACGTCCTTTCCCGGACCTCACATGTTCTCATCTTCGTATTTCTGCTCTTTCACGGAATCGGAGCGCACTACACCTATTCGGAGGTTCCTCTCCAGGATTGGGCGAATCAGTTTATTCCGGCACTCAGCGAGACGCTCAGCCGGAATCACTACGATCGTTTCGTTCACTTTGCCTACGGGCTTCTCCTTTTCTTCCCGTTTCGTGAAGTCTTTCTTCATGTTGCAAAAGTTCGCGCGACCTTCTGGACCTATCTCGTCCCGTTCAGCTTTGTCCTCGCGACCTCGCTTCTCTACGAACTACTCGAGTGGGCGGCCGCTATTGTTCTAGGCGGCGATCTCGGTATGGCATTCCTCGGGACTCAGGGTGATATCTGGGACGCCCAGCAGGACTCCTTCTGGGCCTTGATCGGTTCGCTTCTCGCGTCCCTTGCCCTGCTACTCCACAATCACTGGAAAAATCGAGATTCTGCACGCGAGTGGGCCGGGTGGCAGGACTCTCCGGACTGGCGGGAATCGCTCATCACTTCCAGAAACGACTCCCAATAGAGATTCACTGCTTCTCTTTTGAACCACCTTCTCTTATCCTTTCCCGGCAATCCGGGAACAAATAGCAATATCGGCGTATCTCCTGCCAACCGGAGCAAAGCAGTCCGCTCCAATCGGCGTTATTGTACATTCAGGAATGATGGAAACCATCCAGCAAAGCGAATCGAAACACCCGGCAATCATTGCGGGGGTCGATTTCTCTGAGGCAAGCCATCACGCACTGGAAGAAGCGGTCCGCATCGCCAACCGTGAGGAGGCGAAACTCATCATCTGTCATTTTCTCTATGACGAGGAGATGGCACATCTCACGAAATGGGCCGGGCTCACGCCGGAAGCGATTGTCGCAGGCCGAAAGAGCCACCTTCTCTCCTGGATCGATGAACTGGAAACCGACGAACTCCAATTGGACCTTCGAATTGAAGTCGGACACCCCTACGCTGAACTCACCAAAACCGCCAGGACGGAAAAGGCGAAACTCCTCGTTCTCGGCGCCCAGGGCGAGAGCCACAAAACTCACTCCCACCAGATCGGGTCCGTCGCACGAGCCTGTCTCAGACATGCCCCCTGCGAGGTCCTTCTACTGAGAAAGGAGCAGGCAACCCGCTTTCATACCGTCCTTGCTGCCATCGATTTCTCTGAGAATTCAAAAGAAGCCGTTCACCAGGCTGTCGAAATCGCCCACGTTGACCAGGCGGAACTTCACGTCATTCACATTTTTGCACCTGCCTGGAAATACTACGGGGAAAGAGCGGATGTTGCCGGGGAAGTCGAAAACTACAAAGCTGAGATACGAAAAGAGTTCCGTGATTTCATCTACCCCGAGCTGGCAGAAGCGAGGCACCTTCCCCTTCACTTCGATGTTCGGGAGAGTCTCAGTGCCTATCATGGAATCCTTGCGCATGCGGAGGAAGTCGGTGCTGACCTGATCGTAGTCGGTCTGCAGGGCAGATCCGCACAACATTCCCCCTCCCTCGGGTCCACCGCAGAAAGAATTATCGAAAAATCCACCTGTTCCGTCCTCTCCGTCCCCCCGGATCGAAATCCTGCCCAACCCAACCTAGGCTTATGAAACCCACGCTCCGACACTCCATCGCCCTCGTCTCTTTCCTTCTCATCGTAGGGATTTTTCTCGTCGTGCAAACCCGCACCGGTGAAGATTTACCAACCTGGCCGACTTCGGTTCCCGCCGGGAAAATCGATTTCAAAAAGAACGTCCGACCGCTCCTTATCATCAACTGCCTCGAGTGTCACAACAACGAAAACGCTCCGGAAAACGGAAACCTCAGCCTCGAAACCCGGAAGTTAGCGATGACCACCGGCAACCATGCCCCCGTCCTCATACCCGGAAAGCCGGACGAAAGCCTTCTCATCAATGTCCTGACCCTGGACGGGATCCACATAGAAGCCATGCCCCCGACCCCCGACAAGATATGGGGTGTCAGGATGGAAATCCTTCGACGCTGGATCGAGGAAGGCGCGGACTGGCCCGAAGACGTTCGCCTGGTTCATCCGCGGGAGATCGAAAAGTGGTAGCATCGCGATTCGATCCCGGACCGTCATTCCCGACCTTCAATCGATGGGATTTCCCAATCACCTCGAAACTCCGTTGAGGCAGGAAGTGTGCTGTTTCAATCGCGATGCATTGGCACCTATCAACGGATGAATCACCCGGACCTACGCCTCGTCTGCCTCTTCATCCAGCAATCGGCGAAAATCTGATCCGGACGGTTCCTGAAAGATTCGCAGATCAAACTCCGAAGCAACGGCAAAAAGGTGATCGAAGATATCGGCCTGAATGCTTTCATAAGCGCCCCAGTTCTTGTTGGCGCTGAAACAGTATATTTCAATCGGGAGACCGCGCCCTTCCGGAGCCAGTTGCCGGACCAAGAGTGTCATGTTTTGATTGATGTCAGGATGATTCTGCAAATAGCCTACGATGTAGGCGCGAAACGTACCGACATTGGTGAGTCGCCGGCCATTGACCCGGTTTTTGATCCGTTCTTTCGAAAACTTTGCGTTGTAGCTTTCGACCTCTTTCTCCTTTTTCGCAAAGTAGTCAGAGATGTGCTCAATCTCGTGAAATCGTTTGATCATTTCCGGTGTCACCAATTGAATGGAGTTGGTATCGATGAGGATACTTCGTTTGATTCGCCGGCCTTCACTTTCGGACATCCCGCGCCAGTTTTTGAAAGATTGACTGATCAGGGAATAGGTTGGAATCGTCGTAATAGTTCGATCAAAGTTTCTCACCTTCACAGTCGTGAGCCCGATTTCCTCGACGTCGCCATCGGCAGCATGACTTGGCATTTCGAGCCAGTCTCCGATCGAAAGCATCCGGTTGGTCGAGAGCTGAATGCCGGCGACAAAGCCGAGAATGACATCTTTGAAGACAAGCATTATCACCGAGGCGAGCACGCCAAGTCCGCTCAGGAGAGCCACGGGCGGTTTCTGGAGCACCGCAGCAATACAAAGCAGAAAAATGACCATCGCCGTGATCAGTTTCGCCACCTGACTGATCGCTATCAGGTTGAGGTGATTTCCCAACCTTGAGCGCTGCATGATCACACGAATTGCATTGAAGAGGGAGTCGAAGACGAAGTAGATAACGACCAACAAATAGAGCTCAGCTGCGGTATCCAGTGCCTTGGAAATAATCGGGGTGTTACGGAAAAAACCGGGAGCGAACAGGAGGATGAAGATACCGGGAAGCAGATGCGTGAGCCACCGAAACACTCCATGCCCAAGCAATTCATCGTCCCAGGTGTAAGGAGTCTTGGAGACGATGTGCCTCACCCATTTAAGGATAATCGGACGAAAAACAATGTAAATGACCCAGGCACAGAGAAGAAGTCCGCCCAGAAGGATCGCGTGGGCCGTCGCATCGCCAGCATAGTCCGGAAACCAGGGCAACGAGTCCAGCCAATCACTGAGGCGCTCAGCCATCGTGGCAGCGGACTCAGTAACTGCCTGCGTTGTATTTTCGATCGCCTTGACCGCTTCGGTTTTGATGGGTTGGGAATCATCCATGGATAGTATTCAGGCAGAGTTTGGCATGAGATGAAGGAGAATCAAATCCGCCGCGGTGTAAGACATCGCCTACTTCAGTGCCCCGCACAAAATAGATTTTTTCATCCGGGAATCCTCACTTCGTGGCAGCAGAGTCGAGGATCGTTTCATCGCCGGTAAAAGTCGCGCCCTTTTCAAGAAGGGCTGAACTGATAGCGTCGAAATATCCTCCACGCTAACTCATATTGTCATGATGGTAGGACAAGGTCTCTTCTCGACTCAAGCGTCTCGAAGCTTCGACGGCCGCAGACGATCCATCGAGCTCATCGTTTGAAGAAAATAGATTTTCGGCTTCTTGTCAGTCTCGCGGAATTATCAGGATGCACCGATTTCCGCAACACACAAAAATCGGATAAAAGCCGATGTAAGCCCTGATCGTCAATGCCTTGTAAAGGGAGTCGGCAGCCCCGTTCTTCAGGAAGAGAAGAAACGATCCAGAACACGGAACGCCTTTCCCCCTCTCATCTCTGATCGTCCCCTACCCGCGGAGCGGCGAACCGACGGGGACGCCTGCTTTGCATTTTCGGGACGGGGAATCCCCATATGCGATTCGGTTTCCCTCGCACGACGACCAACCGTAGAATCCGTCATCAAAGTTCCTCGCCCGAAATCCGAGTAACTGCGCGACGAGGAAGGAAAGGCTCGATCGCCAACCGGTCCCGCAATAAAAGATCAGCTCCGTCTCTCCGGATTCAACGCCTGCATCGATAATCCCCAGATCCTTCCAATGCTGCGCGACGACATCCAACTCACTTCCAATCTTGCGAGACTCACTGTCGAGGAAAATTTTCCAATCGCCCTGGAAGTGGGAATTCGGAATGTGGCCGGCATCGGTAAAGAAAGTGTAGTAGTCGGTGCAGGTTCCGTCCCACTCGCCGACTTTGCGCACATCGACCAGTTTCCCGGCCGCAGTGCGGGGAGACTCGCTGATCGTCTGGACATCCTCCACCGTAGCGATAACCTCCGGGCGGGAAACCCACCGCGATTCCGACTCGACGCCATTGTCTTCTCCGCCACCGATCTCCAGGGCTTTCTCGATGCTTTCCGCCATTTGCCCGCCCCATTTCGCCCAGGCGTCGATGCCGCCATCGAGCAGCCTGACATTCTTCACGCCGGCGTAGATCAGCCCCCAGACAACGCGGGCTGCCGCCATCGGTCCATCGGGTTCGGTACCGTAAACAACAACGAGAGTCTCCGGTGAAATCCCGATGCGCTCAAGGACTCCGGTCAGTTCGTGATGAGGAAGGAGATTTCCATCGGCCGGACAATCGTAGAATGGATAGTATTTTTCCCGGTTGGTTCCAGCCTCAAGGTAGGATGGATGGACCTGGATCGCACCGGGAATGTGAACCGAGTTCGGCCGATCCGGATCGAGAGGATGGTCAATCGAGGTAAAATGAGCCTCCAGCACAACGCACGGTCCCTCTGCGTCGGGCCTGGCAAAGCGTTCGGCAAGGAACTCGGGGCCGACCAGCTGAAAGTCACTCATGAATTAGAAATAGTTTCTGCGATGGCGGGACGCTTTCATTCCAGCGCATCAAGTATCCCGGCCACCGCCCGGTAGACCGGCAATTGGGCACATTCCGACAACCGTTTGGCAAAGGCACTTCGCCACGGGTGAATCATTTCGTTTTCATATCCCCCCATGACTTCCTCAGAGACCCCCGTCAAACCGGCCCGGATCGCGAGAATCTTCGCAACGTGGGTGTCCGAAAGTTCGGCGAGATGCTTTGCCAAGTCCGGCGAAGCCCCTTCTTCGAGGAACCATCTTCGCACCGAGAAGGTTTCGTCCTCGGCATTTCCGGTCCACTTTCCCGCGATCGGGAGACAGTCACCGGGATAAATGAACAGACGACAGAACTCGACCGAGTGCTCTTCGAACCGCGCCTCATCCCAGATTTCCTCCAGCACAGGAGCCACGTCCGGTTCAACGCGGGCCAGTATCTCTTTCACCTCGGTCAGGCGAAGAATGGCAAGAAGCCCCTCATCGATTTCCCGACTGAGAAGCTCACCGAGGAGCGCATACACCGGAGCGACAGAATCTTCCCCGGCGGGTGGGTTACACTTTTTCGATGCTACAGACATTGTCGTACCAATTCTGTCCACCGGTGAGCGGACATGGGTTAATGGGCAGGGCGTCGTTGATGTGAACCCCGCCGCCGATTCCGTTCTTTTCCCTGGACCACCAGAGTTTGTCCGGAATATCCGCATCCTTGAACGCCTTCGATTCGGAATCGATTCCCTGCTCGGGGGCACTCTTCCGATTCTCGGCTTTCGCAACACTTCCCTGTTCAAAGTGGCCTACGTGGTGAGAGCACGCCATGACGCGGGGATGAACGCCTTTGAGGAACCTCACGTGATTCTCGAAAGCGCCCATCGCACCTTCCTCTCCCGACCGGTAGGTGTGCCCTTTCGGTCGAAACACCGTAAGTTTGATGGTATCACCTTCCTTGAGCCCGAGCTTGGCACCCGTATCCGGATGCATGAAGACAGGGTTCGTGTGAACGATTTCGGAATGGTATTTCCAATGAGCAGAGCGCCCCTGAGTGTGGACGTTCCATTTGAATGTCGTGAAGATATACCGGTCCTCCGGGAGATCCCTGTGTTCGGGAACGGTGTCATACACCGCAACCGGGCTCGCGTTGACATCATCCAACGGGAGGCCCACCGCTTTGGCCGCGATGGGCCAGATTTCGTCATAAACCCCGATCGTTCGGGATGGAGTATCGAAGCCACGGATCGACTTCCCGTCTTTCACAATCCCCACGGCCTTACCCGATTCCTTCTGGGTGATGATTCCGGTTTCGGAATCGACCGAAGTATCCGCAAGTTCCGCTTCGGTGAGCGGACGCTCGTAGAGTTCGTAGTCCTTCTCGCGGGTCTCATCCATCCAGATACCGCGCTGTTTGAAATCCTCCCATGAGATCGGAAGATTTTGATACCACTCCCGGTAAAAGCCCTCCATGTCATCGAAGGCGAAATACTCTTCCATTCCTCCACCAATCCGGCGTGCAAGATCCCGGAGAATATCCTGAATCGAACGGCTTTGGCCGAGTGGCTTGACGAGCGGCTGCCTCACGCCGGTGTAGGGAACCAGTCCGTAATTGTTGGTGCTGTGATGATCCCACCGCTCCAGGCTCGTTGCCTCCGGCAAAATAATGTCTGCCAGGGCCGCCTGTTCGCTGTAGCTGATATCGACCGCGACGTGAAACGGAATCAATTCTTCGTCGGCGAGGACTTCGCGAGCCAGGTTCGCCTCGGGATATCCATAGGACGCCCCCAGAGTGAAGGACATGTAGACACTGACTTTCTGTCGGCTTTCTTTGATGTAGGGATAAACGAGCTGACCGACGCGCATCTGATACCAGTGCCAGGCGAGTGGATATTCACTTGGCGTAGCGAGTTCGCCGAAGTATTTCTTTCTCCAGAATTCAGGAAAGGCGTTGACCCGTTCCTGCACCTCCTCCGGCAGTTTCCGGAAAGCATCCTCATTGAAACCTTCGCCCAATCCCCATGGCATGGGGTCGGAGGCTTTCGGGCCGGGTTGCGAAAGTTTGGGGAGACCTTCCTGACCGTATCGGCCGGCCCATCCGCGAAGGCTCGAGAGACAGAATCCGCCCGGTTTACCCACATTTCCGACGAGGACATCGAGCGTGCGAATCGCCCGATCGGACTGCACCCCGTTGTAGTGCTTCGCACTTCCACGGTTGGACATGGTGCAGCAAGCCGGTGCCGCCTTAGCGAACTCGATCGCGATGCGCCGGATGTCGTCGGCGGGCACGCCACTTTTCTCTTCCGCCCACTCAGGTGTGTATTCGGCCACGTCCCCGCGAAGGTCGTCGAGCGGGTAGTTCGCCCATCGATTCCAGAATTCTGCATTCTCCAATCCTTCCTTCAGAATGACGTGAATCATCGCGAATGCGACCGCGCCATCGGTTCCCGGCATGATCGGATAGTATTCGTCACTGACCGAGGCCGTAGCGGAGGGGCGCACTTCGAAGGTCACCATGCGGGCACCCTTGTCTACGCGGGCATGCTGAATCCGATGCATCATGTAGAGTCCCCCCTGGTAGGCCTCCATCGGATTTCCGCCAAAGTTGACGATGTATTGCGTGTTCTCGAAATCCTGCGACTCCCACTCGAATTCCCTTCCGTAGAAACTCATCAAGGGAGCCCGGCGATTCGAACTGCAAATCGACCGGCGATTGAGTCGGTTCGGGGTTCCGAAGGCATTGGTAAAACGCTTTGTGTACCCTTTCGTTTTATCCCTGCCATAGTGAAACACAAACTCCTCGGGAGTTCCCGCTTCACGGAGAGGTCGCATCTTTTCCGCGATCTCTCCGAGCGCCTCGTCCCAGGGAACTCGCTTCCACTTTCCTTCGCCGCGCTTGCCAACTCGGCGTAAGGGATAGAGCAGTCGCTCGGGATAGTAGGTGTAGGAGATCATCCCCTGCGCCTTGGAGCAGATGTTGCCTTTGGAATTCGGATCGAGAGGATTGCCATCAATGCGACGGACCCGTCCATTCTCCACCCAACCCACGACACCACAGTGGGTGGTGCATCCGAAACAGATGGTCGGAACGGCTTTCGCCTTCGAATAGTCAATTCGTCCGAGACGCCCCGGAGCGAGAGGTTTGGCGCTGATCCCCTCTGCGAACGATGGCAGCGGGAGCATTCCCGAAGCGGCAATGCCACCTCCGACCCGGAAAAGGTCACGACGAGTGAGTGTTTTGCGTTCCATTATCGTTTCCCTACTTCGAGATTGTTTTGTTCGTAGGTCACATCCATGTCCGCCTCGGAAAGTTGCACTCCTGAGTTTGCCTTCTCCTCCATCCACGGCTCGTGTCCGATATAGAGAACCGATGGTTTGGTTCCCTCATTTTCTTTCCACCCGAGGGCACCTGCATCGGCTGCGATTTTCGTGACCGGATCCTCAGGGTCATCGAAGTCACCAAACTGAAGGGCTTCCGAAGGGCACGAAGAAACACAGGCAGGATCAAGACCGACATCGGTCCGGTGCTCGCAAAGGTCACATTTCTCCGCGACCTGCTTTTCCTCGTTGATAAAAATCGCTCCATAGGGACAGGCCGTAATGCACTCCTCTTCCCGGTCGCACTTGCTCTCATCCACTTTGACCCGCCCGTCTTCTCCCCGGACGATGGCTTTGCTGGGACAGGCTGTAAGACAGGGAGCATCCTGACATTGCATGCAGATCAAAGGGGCAAACGCGATCGTCGATTGCTCCGGGCCGGGGCGCTCGAGGTAACGAACCCGCATTCGAAAACCACCGAGCGGAACCTCGTTTTCGGTCTTACAACTCACAGTGCAGGCGTGACAGCCGACACACCTTCGCAGGTCGATCAGCATACCGGCACGTTTTCGAACCTTCTTGAATTCGGATCCGACTTTTTCCCAGGGGAGTAATTCAGGCATAATAGTTCAGAGAGAGAGGAGAGATAAATCCACGCTTAGACTGACGGCCTGCACCAAGAGGACAGGTCCCGGAAGTCACACCGATGCGTGGACAGAAAAGCGAGCGCGAAGGTGCGCTTGCGGGGAGAGAAACTAGAAGAGGACGACGACCGCCGCCCGAACCAAAGCAGGTCATTGCGGGGGCCATAGGGGAATCGATCTTGTCCAGGGGAGTCTCATTGACAAGGCTAACGTTTGCAGAAAGCATACCACCCGACAAGGTGAAACTTCGCCGCTTTGCGCAACGTCTGGACTCGAAACCTCTCAGCGGATTTCTTTGGCAGGGATCCTTTCCGGCAGGAACGAAGCGATCATCCCGGCAACCTTCGCCGCGAGGACTTCGCGCCCCTCCTCGGTATAATGCACATCTGATTCCCCACGCTGATAAGTCGTGCGGTCTTCACCAATGAGTGCATAGAGATCGTTGACCGGAACCTCATGCCTCTTCATGACAGCTCTTGCTGCCTCATTGAATTCACCAGCCCGTTCCCCGGTGACTATGATCTTCACCTTTTTCTCGGGACCGACACATGGTGGCGTGGTCATCGCGAAAATCAGTCTGGCTCCGGTTTTCTTCAGTTCGGCAACGATGCGATCCAGGCTCTTCGCATACGATTCCGGTGTCGCTTTGACATCCTGACTCCACCCATACCAATCCCACAGGCCAAAATTGAAATGAATCACATCCCACTCTGAATCACCCACCCATTCGGCGATGTGTTCCTCTCCGAATGCTGCCCATCGGCAATTCGTCCGGGGTCGATGCACATTCGCTTTTCCATCCAGCAGGTGCCGGACTTTCGGGGTATAACCGATCGAAATGGAGTCCCCCAGAATCAGGACTCTCGGCAAGGAGGGGTCGTCAACCGGATTGGCAAAAGGATCGCGAAACGGGTCCGCTTTCCAAGTGACTTTTTCTTCTCCCATCGCATGGATCGCAAAGGCGACCAGGAAGGTGAAAAGCAGGGTTCTTGTATGATCCATGGGTAAAGTCAGGGTAGAGCAAAGCGACCACCATCCAGCAAGGAGGCCGGGCCGACATCCAACAGGGTTTGGTCAATGAGCCAACAGGGTTCGGTCAGGGTTATTACTTCTTTGCGGGCAATCGGCCTGTCACTGCGCCCCCAATCCTTATCGCAGACAAGAGAAAGCGGGGCGTCAGGAAGTCCGATTGCGTGCTCAGCGATTCGCGGAGGCCACCGCTTTTGAATCCCCCAGGCAGACGAGGCTCCCGTTCCTGGCACTCAGATAAAGCTTTCCGTCCGCGAGGGCGAGTCCGTCCCAGATCGGTTCGGCGACCTGCTGGGACGACAGTTCTTTTCCTTCGCCGGCATCGACCACCTTCAGGGTGCCGTCCTGGTGAACGACGTAGACTCGCTCGGCAGAATCCATTACCATCCCGTAGATCTTATTTTCCAGTTGGGCTGATCCCTCGGCGGTCGTCAGCTTGAGCAATGCCTCCGGGGTGTCGTTCTCCGCCCAGGGATTCACCTTCCACTTGGCATTCTCCGCAATGCGGTCGCTCCGGTAGGGGCGTTCTCCCTTTCGCCCCTTGCTCGCGGCCTCCCAGCCCGTGATCCACTTGCGCTTGAACTCCTCACCACTTTCGAGATCGAAGTCGCGGCGGTAGAGGGCCGTAGTGCTGTCGAGCGCGCCAACGATGGTGTTGTCGCGAAAAGCACAGAGGGAACGTTTGAAGGCTTCGTTACCGAAGCGGTGGATCTGGCGAAATCCGTAGGTCCACGTCCCGCGGGGAGCATAGACAGTCCCGTTTCCAGTGTTCAGCTTCGCAAAGGCGTCCCAGGTGTCGACCTCGACGTTTTCGCCATCGAGTGAGATGAGCCAGCGGGACAGAGCGATGCGGTCGCCTTCTTTATGCAAGAGGTCGACGGGATCAAACTCGAGGCCGGAGTTTTTGTAGAATCCAAAGGAATCCCCCTTGTCTCCTTCGTAACCGCTCTGAGGAATATCATTGAGTTTGTGAACCCAGTTTTGCTCTCCTGTCATCGGATCGACAGAAAAGATGAAAACGCCGCCGTCGGACAACTGTTGCCGTCCCGCTGCGAAGTAGGCGGTATCCTCCATCACGAGCACTGTTCCGGGGACGGGCCAGGCGGACTCGATCTGGCCGTAGGCTCCCATGCGTTCCGCGAGCGGCGCGGCCCGCAGGCGCCAGACGGATTCACCGGTGTCTGCCCGGAGCGCGTGGACGTAGCCGGCATGATCTCCGAAGAGACAGAGCCCGCGATGAATCGTCGGAGGCGTATCGACGCGGCCACGGGCAGTAAAGCGCCAGGCGACTTCGCCGGTGTCTGCTTTCAAGGCCACGACTTCGTGGGCATCGGGTCGGGTCACGTAGGCAAGACCGTTGGCGATGACAGGCGGACTGAGCAGTCCCTTTACGAAAGGATTGTCATCCCAGTCTCCGCGCAGGGCGCTCGACTCGGACAAGGTGTGCCCCTTGGAAGCGATCGAAGAGTTCCAGAGAACGGATGGATTTTCCGGCCCCGCAACGGTCGCGCTACTACTGCGCCAAACGTCGTGGCGATACATGGGCCAGTCGGCAGCGGCCACTGCCGGTGCGTCGGGATCAGGACTGGCCGTGCCTTTGACAAGGGGAAACTCGATCTCCGAGGCAGGCATCGAAGGAATGTATTCGTTTTTCTCCACGAGAGGATGATCCGGTGCCATCGCGACGTAGCCCCGGAGCATCGGCCAGCAGGTGCAGTGCTTCGGCGTCGAATAGATCAGGCCGTTGGCGGGAATGAATCCGTTCTCCCGGGAGCAGTTCGATTTCGTGATCGAGTTCACCATCATTTCGCCGGACTTGAGATCAGTGATCTCAACGACACCTGAGAACATCATGTTCACCGTCGCAACAGGCGGCGCGCAATGACCAAGCCCGGCGGCGAGGGTGCGTTGGGTTTCCCCGGTCTTAGGATTGAGTGAAGTTACTTCGACGGGTTGGAATTTCACCTTCGTTTCCCGGTCGGGGTATTTCTCTTTCCCCCCCTGCTGAATCCAGAGATTGTCGCCGATGAAGAGGCTGCGGGCCTGGCGGGCGTGGTTCATACCCGGAGAGTAGAGTTTTTCCCACTGGAGTTTTCCGGTCTTCGCATCAACGAGGTGAATGCCGGTCTCGGTATCGAAATCGGTAAAGGAGGAAACCTCATACGACATCTGATCGCCGAACATCACGGTGCGTTGCACTTTCGCGAGCCAGGGGTATTCGTTGTTTTTCCAGAGCAAATCACCGGAATACAGATCGACGGAGACCGCCTCGGCCTTTTCCCCCTTGCGAGGATCGCCCTGGATATAACCGACCTGGTCCCCTCCCGAGACAATCGCCCGGGGATCATTGGATTCGTTTCTCCAGACAATTTCCCCGGTGAGATGGCTGAAGGCATAGACCGCATCCTCCGCCGTCGCCACGATGATCCCCTTGTGTTGGACCAGCTCTTTTGGATTCTTGATCTCGGGGAAGGAGTAGGCAATTTCTCCAGTCACGGCATCGAGCGCGACAAGACTGCGGGTGGGAAAGGCGACCGCAAAAAGGTATTTCTCGGTAGCGACGGGACGGGCAAGATCCCGATTGAGCGGCTTCATTTCGAACGCAGCCGGATCCATCTTTTCCTCGGGCTGGGAAAGGTCGCGGTGCCAGAGCCGAAGCCCGTTGAAGGAATCCCGTGTCAGTGCCTGTCCATAAAAGTTGCGTCCTCCGTCCGTAACCATGCCTTCCACTTCACGTCCGGAATGGGCGGCGATCCATCGGATCCGCTTCGGTTCACCCACCGCCGTGTCCGGCGAAACGGCATTGCCATCGGCATCGTGCCGGGAGTGCGTCCAGCGTCCCATATTCTCCGGCCACGGCTTGCGGGCGAAGAGCCATTGTGCTCCGGACGGGGATTCGACTGCCTTGGCTTCGGTGTAGCCCGCCTCTTTCAGTGCGACATCGGTGAGACCTCCTGGATTTCTCATCAAAAGGGACCCACCCGGGGTCAGCACGCGAAGAATTTCGGAAAGGGGCACGAGATCTTCGTCGAGGACTACGAGATTGATCAAATGCTCCGTGTAGGGAAGTCGGGAAGGCTCATCGAAGGTTTCGGCCGAGGCGACGCCGTAGAGGTTTTGGTCGTGCAAAGCCGCGCGAACCGCAGCGACTTTCTTGGAGTCCTTGTCGAAGACATTGATGATGTAGCGGCCCGTCTTGGCGAGACCGGCAGAAAGAGCAGCATCAGCTGCACCGATCTGCACGACCGCGCCGCCATGGACTCCCGCGACCGTTGCAGCCTCTGGAGTATCCTGAGCCGACAGGCTCGCAAATGACAAGGGGCCGCCCAGCACAAGGGCCAGGCAGAAGGGTAAGAAACGGGACAAGGTATTCATAGAAAAGAAATGGCTCAGTTTTGCAAAGTGTTCCCGACATGTCCGTTGACTGTCAATCACGTGAATGGGTCAGAGAAGCGCCCCCGGGTGGTCTATTCCGCCCCTGCAGAGGCTTCCACCCGAACCTGCCCGTCTTCCAAAAGCATGAGACAATCCCCGATCGCTTCCGCCTCGGGCCGGCTGTGGGTGATGTGAAGAGCCGAAATACCATTCTGCTTCACCATGGTCCGTATGAGACCGATCATTTCGTCATGGGTCTCCTCGTCGAGCGCGCTGAGAGGCTCGTCGAGACAGAGAACCCGGGGGCGCAGAGCGAGCGCTCTTCCGAGGGAAACCCGCTGGCGCTCACCGCCACTGAGGCCGAACGGTTTCCGATCGAGCAGATGTTGGATTCCCAACTGCTCGGCAAGTTCCCCGACCCTTTCGTCAATTTTCGTCTTATCCCACCGGCGCACTTTGGGCCCGAAGGCAAGATGCCCTCTCACGGTCATCGTGGAGAACAAAGTCGCCTCCTGGGGAACGAATCCGATGTTGCGGTCTCCGGCACGCGCGAAAGTGACATCCCGGTTTCCCAGAAAAATCCGGCCTTGCGTCACTTCTTTGAGTCCACAGATCGCCTCCAGGATCGTCGTTTTCCCACTTCCTGTTTTCCCCATGAGAACCCCATAGCCACCGCCCGGAATCTCGAAGGAGATATCATTCAGGCAGAACGCTCCCGCCCGGATCTGGAGATTCTCCACTTTAATCATGATAGAATTTTTCGCGATTCCCCCGGTCCCAGATTCTCACGGCAACGAGAACGACAATTGCGATCGTGACCATCATCAGGGAAACGATGACGGCCCCTTCGAGGTTCCCGATGCTGATTTCGAGAAAGACGGTCGAGGAGAGCACCTCCGTCTTTCCCCGGATGGCTCCCGCGAAAACGAGAATCGGACCGAACTCCCCCATCGCCCTCGTCCATGCCAGGGTTCCCGCCGTGGAGATTCCCCTCCATGCTTCCGGCACCACGATAGAGCGGAAGGCACGCCCCCGGTTGCACCCCAGGGTCAGGGCAACCTGCTCCGCCCGCGGACTGATCTGATCGAAGGTGTTGCGCATCGTTCGAACCGCAAAGGCACAGGCCACGGTGAACTGAGCGAGAATGACCGCCGGCACGTTGTAGGTGAAATTGCCCCCGAGCAGATCCTCGAAACTCGGTCCGTTCCAGGGCGGCATTTTGTTGAAGAGAATGAGCAGACTCAGACCGACCACGAGAGGCGGAAGCACGATCGGAACGTCGAGGATCGCGTCGACGAGTGTCTTTCCGAAAAATTGATAGCGGGAAAGCAAATATCCTGCCGGAACCGCAACGAGAACGGATAAGAGAGCGGATATCGTGCAGGTAATCAGCGTCAATTCGACGGAGTCCCGGATATCGTCGGTACTGAGCAGGGCCCGGAATTCCTCCGCCGTCACTTCTGTCACCGCATACCAGAGATCAGCTCCCAGCATGCCGACGATCAGGAGCAGATACATCCCCGAGATCCCGAGGATCGCCGAATAAAACGGGAAGTCCGAACGGACCTTATGAGGAGACGATTCCATGAAATTCCCGCGTCGCGTTTCGATTCCCCTAGGGCCCGGCGGACTCTTCCGGCAACTCCCATCGGAATCCGTATTGGAGGAAATCTTCCTTTCCCGTCTCCGAGACACAGGCCTCGAGAAAGCGCTTCATCAGTTGAGGATAGGGAGACTCCTTCCCCACAGCATAGGGCTGCGTCGCGATTGCATTGGGCCGGTTGATCTCGACGATCGTCAAATCCTCGGCGGAGCCGGGTGTGGCGGAGGCGTTGCTTCGATAGACAATCACGGCGTCGAGGGATCCGGCCTTGATTTGATTGACGAGGAAATCACCCGTTGCCGATTCCATCTTCAAGTTGCCAGCGGCTTTGATTTTTTCATGGAGCCCCTCCGCAACCAGTAACTCTTTTGCGAGGTAGCCCAGCGCTGACTTCTCGGGATGAGCAAGCCCCAGCCGGATCCCGGGAATCACCAGACTTTCCAGCGAGGCGATTTGCTTTGGATTGCCGTACTCCGTCAGAATGACCATCTCGTTGGCCGACACCACCGTCCCCTTCTGAAATTGATTCTCGACCATGTCCAGAAATTTCATGTCGCAGGAAAAATAGGCGTCGGGCTTTTCGCCTGCTTTCATCTGGGAGACGAGAACACCGCAACCGTTGTAGACTGGCTGGATCGTCACTCCCTCCCTCTCCTCGAACTTCTTGATCGTCTCCTGGATCGCCGGTCGAAGCATGGCCCCGCTGAAGAGGAGCAGTTCCGGACTCTCCGCCCACGAATCCCCTTCCGTAGGTTCAAACCCTTCCGCGGCAAACACCGGCAGCCCTTTATCCTGGGCCGTCAAATACCGGCAAAACCGCAAGGCCTCCGTCGGAACTTTCGTCTTCGCCGTCACCGCGATGGTCACATCCTTGCGCTCAGCATCAAACTCCGGCAGCGAGACGAAGTCGAGCTCAGGATACTGGGAGGCAACCGCATCCCACAGGATCGCGACATCGATCGTCCCCAGCTTGATTGCATTGGCGAGTTCGTTCACGGTGGGAAACGTGACCGCGGGCGAAAACCCTTCCCAAGCTCCGTGTTTGCTCAGGATCTTCTTCGTAAATCTACCGACCGATGCGGCGTCCGGGTTCCCGATACCGACACGGATTCCCTCTTTCTGGAGATCAGCCAGAGTCTTGAACTTCTCAGGGTTTCCGACCGGCACGCCATAGCCGGCTTTCATCCAGGCGACGGGCATGGTCTCCGCGATGAGCCCCTTCTTTCTCGCTTCGTTCGTGTAGCTGGAGTCCGCTGCGAGATAGATGTCAGCGGGAGCCAGTTCAAGATTCCCCAGTAGCGTTCCGGAACCTCCGAACTGCAGGCGGACCTTGACGCCATACTCCTCCTCATACATCTGCGCGATTTTCGTAACCGGGTTCTTGATCCCCGCGGCGCAGAGCATGACCAGTTCGCTCCTCTTGTCATCAGAGGACGGCTGGCAAGCTGTCAGGAGAACAACAGCGAGAAAAAGCAAGGTGGGAAATCTCATGGGATGGAAGCACAGATCGTGCACTCGGGGTTACGATGAATCACAATTTTCTGAAAGCTCATGGTCGCCGTATCGAAGTGGATCATTTTGCCATACTGCGTTTCTCCCAATCCGGTCAAGGCTTTGATTCCTTCCATCGCACCGATGTTTGCCGCAAGGGCCGAAACCGCGCCGATCACGGGAAATCGACGTTTCCAGTGCGGCGGGGTTTCCGGATAGAGGCAGGCAAGGCAGGGAGACGTGCCTGGAAGAATGGGAATTACATGCCCTTCAAGATTGAACATCGCGCAGTCGATCAGGGGGATTCCCTTGCTGACACAGGCCTCATTGAGAAGGAACCGTTCCTCAAAAAGAGGAGCCGCACCGAAGGCAATGTCGGCCCCGGATACGAGTTGTTTCACGTTCTCTTTCGAAAGGTTCTCCGGGACAACTTCCACTTCGATTCGTGGATTGAATGCCGCGAGTGTTTTGCGGATGCTCTCCACCCGCGGCCGATCGACGCCGCCCGAACGCATCAGGATCTGACGGTTGAGATCGTCTACCCGCAGGTCGCCTGCGTGAGCAATAATCAGCTTTCCAATTCCGGCAGCCGCAAGCGAAAAGCAAAGCGGCCCTCCCAGTCCGCCCGCACGGGACACGAGCGCAGTTGAGTTTCTCAGGACGGCCTGCCCCTTCTCCCCGAAGCCGGGAACGTCCAGTTGCCACTCGTAGATGGCGCGGTCTTCATCGGCAAGTTCGTTCATCCGCCTGCGATAGGAGTCATCAGGAGCACGGTCTGCCCGTTTTCAAGAGGAAGCTGCGAGGAGTCGCCAATCGCCTGCTCCCCGTCGAGAATGACCAGCGTGGAAGGTCGGATCCGCCCTTCGCCGTTGACCACGAGATCCGCGTAGGCGGGGCCGTGTTTCTCACACAGATGCTCTACCAAATCGCGCAAGACGGCATCGCCTCCCATTGAAACCCGCTCTTCGGAAATTCCCGCGATACCAGCTAATTGCCCCGTGTATTGTACAGTGACCTCCATCGAACAGTCCCTACCATTTCGCCGAATTGAAATCAACCTCGCACCTGCGTGCGATACCGCGTCCCTCATGCGGGAACTACCAGTTCCCCGGCTTTCATCTCGATCGAGCGCGCCGCCGCTTTCCGTGCCCGGTCATCGTGGGTCACCATGAGAACGGCACCTCCCTCGTCGGAGAATTCTTTCAGGCAGCTCAACAGAATTTCAGAATTTTCAGCGTCGAGATTTCCGGTCGGTTCGTCGGCGAGAATCAGTTTGGGCCGGGAAAGGAGGGCCCGCGCCAGAGCTACTCGCTGCTGCTCACCCACACTGAGCTGGGAAGGAACATGATGTTTTCGCGCTCCCATCTGAAACTGTTCGAGAAGCATTTCCGCTTCCTCGCGAAGACCCGGTTGGCTTCCCGGGGTAAGTTCGTTCACGAGGAGATTATCAAGAACGTCGAGATAGGGAATGAGGTGAAACTGCTGGAATACAAATCCGATGTGACCGGCGCGAAAGGCACTGCGTCCCCCCGGGGAAAGTTCATAGGGATCCTTTCCCGCAATGTTCAATTTCCCTTCGTCGGGAGAGAGCAGTCCACCCGCGATGAGAAGAAAAGTCGATTTGCCGCAGCCGCTCGGTCCATGCATGGCGACGAATTCCCCGGCCTCGATCGACAGGGAAACGCCGTTCAGCGCACGCACTTCCTCCTCGCCGGATAGATAGCGTTTCGTCAGGTTCTCTGCCGAGAGGATTACGGGATCAGTCATTGTGAAGAATTTCGGCAGGATCTTTTTGGCATGCGAGCACCGCGGGCAACCAGGCCGCAACAACGGCGAGAAGAATGGCAGCGACCGAAGCGGAAAGCCAGGTGCTTGTCGAAATCAAAGTCGCAAGAGGCTGGGAATGAAACCATTTCCCCGCAACCATTGGATAAAACACGAGGAATCCGAGGATCCCCAGCGCGGCCCCGACGAGGCCCGCGAGGCTGGCCCGAAAGAGAATCGCCGAAAAGATCGTGCGCCCTCGAACCCCGATCGCCCTGAGAATCCCGATCTCTCCGATCCTTTCCCGAACATTGACAAGAGCCAGCAACGCAATCCAGATCATCCCGCCGATCGTCGCAACCGGAAGAATGATGCCGGCAAAGCGGCCGCGCTCGCTGCCGAGGGTTTTCATTTCCCGTTCCGTGTCGGCGATCCGCTTCTTCGCCGTTTCGCTGGCCAGGTTTCTCGCCTCGGCCCGGGCCAGGGCCGTGCTGTTCGTCTCGATCACGTGGGTGTCAGGCAGGATCGCCATCAGTTCGTTTCGAATTTCACCGAGACGATCGATCGTGGCGCAGTTGCATTCGAGCGCCTGGATCGCATTGATTCGACCCGGCTCGTTCAGCAGTTCCTGAGCCTCACCCAGATTCATCCAGATCGTAATGTCGTCCCGGTTCCCGCGCTCGCCATGGGTTTTGGCGATGGTGAACTTCCGGCCGAGGAGAGTTGTCTCGTCGCCCTCTTTCAGTTGGCCTCCGCGGTGGAGTTCGTAGCCGAGCACCAGATTTCCCTTCTCCACCGGTTCGAGCAGGGGCTTCTTCGGATCCCGGTGGGCAATCGGAACTTCCCCGCGTATGCCAATGACAATGACGGTCCGTCCGCCCAGTTCTTCCCACGAAAGCTTCTTTGTCAGGCTCGGAAGCAAATGGTTCACCGTCACGATACTGCTCTCCGCGAGCTTATCGACATATCCTTCCGGCATCGTTTTGGAAGCAAACCCCTCCGCATAGACTTCGGACATATCCTGCCCTGCCGGGAAAATGAAAATATTGAAACCGAGGCCCTTCATCGATTTCCGAATCTCGTCTTCGAGACGGGCCATGTCCCCTTTCATCTCCTCGCGCATTTCTTCGAGGATTCCCTTCGCATGGCTCTGATGCGTTTTCAGCAAGGCGGCAATCGCAACGACCCCGAGGACCGCAGACGCCACCCCCAGCACCGAAAGAAGGAAATTCCCTTTTCGATGCCGGATTTCACGGGAAACAAGACGAAACAAAGTCATTTTCGATTTCTTCTCAGTTGGAAAACAGTTCCCAACCCAACTAACACAACTACCCCAATCAGGGAAATAACGAGCGGCCGAACGGCGCGGGAAACCACAGGCTCATCCTGCCCTGTCTCACTTGATTCGGAAAGAACTTCTTCCGGTGGCGCAGCGGACGCACCTCCCTCCGGCTCGACCGTGGCCTGACTCATAAGAACAGCCGTTCCTTCCAGTGGCGGCAGGACTTTCTCGAGGATGATTTCGCTCCCCTCGATCGCCGCATCCCAGTTTGCAGACAGGAGTAGATCCATTCCGGGATTCTGATCCTTCACCTCGCAGGAGCACGCCCCGCAAAGGTACCCGAGATCCTCGAGAACATTCGCCCTCGCAATTCCCTTTGCGATGAGCGGTTCGAGAACCCTCCCCCTTCCGAAGACAGGAAAGGCCATGGGCTCGGACGTCCATTCGTGCAAATCATCTTCCAGGTTCAGAAGCATCGGCAGGAAAAGTTGTTCCGCCGGATCGTCGCGCCCGACGCGAAGAACGGAGAACTCGATTTTAAGAGGAACATCGGATTGAAGGACATTTTCCTGATCGAGAGGAAGAGGCTCGCCGGCCTCAATCTCGTCGCGCCCGACGACTCCCTCCGGAATCTCCAACTTGTCGCCCGCATACTGAGAGGCCTCTTTCAGAAGTGCCTCCGCCGCCGCATCGCTTTCTTCGTTTCCACTCTCGACGATCAGCCAGACCGCCGATTGCCCCTCGAGGATGCGTCTCGCCAGTTCGCGTCGAACCGGGGAATCGAGCAGACTCCGGACATGCTTCTTCGTCAACGGGCCCTTCCAGATCGGAGATATCACAACCCCCGGATTGTATCCCGGATAAAAGAGTTCCATCGTTCCGCCCGGAGACCCGGACGAACCCTCGCCCTCCTGCACCGTGAGGTTGACCGGAACGTCTTTGGAACGGGCAAGCGAAGTGAGGAGATCGAGCGCTTCTTTCTCTTCGCCCGTCCAACCCTCCGCCCCGGGAGTGAGCACGACCCGGTAGTTGTCGGGAGTCCATCGTTCGAGCGCATAGCGGAACACGGGCACCTGGCAGGCATGAACCAGAACAACGAACCCGATTACCTGCAAAACCAACAGGGAAAGAAGGGCCGGACGCGAAAAAGGCTTCGAATACGATGGGGTCATCACGCTGCCGGTGTGCTCGATGGAACGGTTCCGCTGTATTGGTTTCTGTTCATACCTCTTCTGCGCCTCCCTGCCGGCATCGGTTCCCGAAGCAGAAAAAATCCGCAGGGGGTAACGAGTGCCGCGTCCATCGTGGTAGCGTGGAGAATGCGTATCCCCAGTGTCCAAATTCTGGCGGTTGAGGCAAGGGCGGCATCGCGCACTTTTCCGGAGAGTTGCGGCCTGTAATTCTTGACGACTACTGAATTCTACGAGGACCGATAAAGGAGTGCGGACACTCCGCCGCTATTACGTGATCCGTTTTTGGTGCAACCCACTTCTAAGCGGATAGGGTTTCGCAGTTCCCAAATGAATCCCCGCTCCCTGATTTCCTCTTCCCTCGATCGCCGTCGTTTTCTCCGGAGTGCGGCGGCAACGATTGCGCTTCCGGCTTTGGAATCAGTAGATGCGGTGGCTGGCGAAGCTGAGAAAAGCCCGCAAAACTTTGTGACGATCGGGACATGGCTGGGCTGGCACCAGGATGCGTTCTATCCGAAGGAGGCGGGGCAAAATTATACCATGTCCCCCACCCTGGCACCGCTCGAAAGCTATCGGGAGGACTTCACGATTTTCTCGGGGCTGGATCACCGGGCACCGAACGGACATGGAGCGTGGAGCAATTTTCTCTGTGGCAACCAGCCGGAGACGTATTCGCTCGATCAGATGATCGCGGATCAAATCGGGCAGAAAAGCAGGTTTCCGTCTGTCGAACTGACGGCCGGGGCCGGCGAAGTTTCGAAGTCGATGAGCTTCACGAAGCAGGGAACGGGGCTACCGATGATTCAGCGGCCAAGTGTATTCTACAATCAATTGTTCATCTCGAAGGCGGACCAGAAGCGAACCGAATACCTCCTCGAAAGCGGGCGCAGCTCGCTCGACATGGTTCTGGAAGATGCGAAGCGGCTGCAAACGTCGCTACCGGCACGCGACCGCGATAAGCTGGATGAGTATTTTGAATCCTTCCGCTCGGTCGAAAAACGGATGGAGCGCCAGCTCAAATCGGTGAACGATCCCGTGCCGACAACGGACTACCAACTGCCGGACTACGATCCGATCACGCCGAATCTGCAAATCGAGGCCGAGGCAATTCTCTACGATTTGATGGTGCTCGCCCTCGAAACCGAGTCGACCCGGGTGATGTCGATGTTTCTGCACGGACTCGGGCAGGTCTTCTCTTTTGAAGGAAATGCACTGAGCGCCGGCTATCACGGCCTCTCCCACCACGGAAATGATCCGGTCATGATTCGCGATCTTGTCTCGATCGAGACGGCTCACATCCACTGTTTCGCCGGCTTTTTGAAACAGCTGAAGGAGAAGAAAAATCCACAGGGCAAATCGCTGCTCGATAACACGGTCATCCTGCTCGGCACCGGCATGGGCGATGCAAGCCGGCACAGCAACGGGAATCTTCCGACGCTCGTGGCGGGTGGAGGATTCCGTCATGGCAATCACCTCGCGATCGATGCGAAGAAGCCCGACGCTCCCCTGCTGGGTGATCTCTACGTCACCCTGATGCAACGCCTCGGGATGGAAACCGATCAGTTTTCAAACGCGAACCGCAACATGAACCAGCTGTTTTCGTGATGATCCGGCAAAGGAATCCCGCATTTATCCTGGTTTGGTTAGGGATGTTTTCAGCGCCGGTGAACGGTGGCGAAACCATTCCGGAAGCCGTGCAGAAAATCCTCTCGAACCGCTGTCTCGAATGCCACGACGCGCTCACAGCGAAGAGTGACGTCAACCTGGAACACGACGCGATTGACTGGGCGAAGTCGGATACCCGGGGGTTTTGGGAACACGTCTTTGAGGTCGTTGACCAAAACCTGATGCCGCCAAAAGACGAGGAGCCTTTGACTTCAGAGGAACGCCAAACGCTGATGGCATTTCTCGACCAACAGTTGCTCGCTCACACCCCCATCGGTGGAACGCTCCCGCGACGGCTCAGCAAGAGCGAATACGAAGCCACCATCCGCGATTTAACCGGGCTGCGGACCTTCCAAGTCCCGCTCGGTTTTCCGGGCGACAATGAATACCACGGCTTCGATAACGTGGGCGAAGGTCTTGTCTTGTCGGCCACCCATCTCGAGGCCTATTCCCGTGTCGCGGGTGAGATTGCCGATTCAATTTTCCCGCCCACCCGGACCGCTGAGCCGGAGAAGAAATCGTGGACTGCCGGGCCGGACGACATGGTGCTCAGCTTTTCGGCGGCCACGGTTCACGGTGAAGCGCTGCGCCTCGTCTCCCGGAGCAACGACATCATGCGCAGTTGCACCTGGCCCAGCCGGATCGAAATTTGTGATTCGGGAACGTATCAAATCGCGGTCGAGGCTTCGAAATTTGTCTCCGATACCGGTCACTCCTTTGACGGCCCCATGATCCTCGAAGTCTACGCCCGCCCCGTCTCGGCGACGGATCGATCGAAGATCACGGCCTTCCGGTTGCTGCGCGAAATCGAAATCACCTCCGGGAGCCCTGCCAAAACTGAATTCCAGGCCGATCTCTACACCGGTGAGACCGTTCTCTTTCGTTGGAAGAACGCAGAGATGACGCATGACAATCCGGTGCTGGGAAAGCATTTCGAGTCCTGGATGAAACAAGATCCACGCTTTCTTGCCGCCTGGCTGAAAGCGACCTTCCCCTCCGGCGATCCCCGCAAACCTAATCATGTCGTGCTTCGCGGCCGCAACGGGTGGGACATCATTTCAAAAAACCTCGCCGATCCCGATCTCGATTTATCCCGGGCGACGATGGACTCGGAGATGACAAAACGATTCCTGAAACTTGCCGCGAGTTCCGCCGGTACGTTCAACCTCGCAGATGCGCTTTGCCATTTCTATCACGAGAATGGCCCCGCCCTGGAATTCCACAGTCTCGCGATCAACGGACCACTCAAGCTCGTCGAAAGCCCGACCGAAAAGTCGCGAAGAGCATTGCAGGACAAAATCACGGGCCCCGTGAAAGATGGCCAGACACCCCGGGAGGTCGGCCGCCAAATGCTGACGAATTTTCTTCCGCGCGCCTTTCGCCGCCCCGTCGATGATGCCACTATCGAAACGTTCATGACAATTGCCGACCGGCACTGGAACGAGGGCCACGACCTCAACGACGGGCTGCATTTGCTGCTTCGCAATATCCTGATCTCGCCGCGGTTTCTCTACCGGAACATCGAATCCGGAGAGATGGATGATTCCGACCTGGCAACGCGTCTTTCGTATTTCCTCACGCAGCGTCCTCCGGATGCAACGCTACTTGACCTCGGAAAACGGTCTCGCCTTTCGATCACCAAGCCGGCCGGTCCGGATGAGAAAGGCGAGCTTTACTGGGTCATCGAGCGGGAGGCCAATCGTCTTCTGCCGAAGAAATACAACGATCCCATGATCCAAGACTTTGTCGGTCAGTGGCTCGATACGGCTACGCTCGACGGCATCATGCCCGATCCAAAATTCAAATTTGATGAGAAAAGCACCGGGACTGCCAGGCTTGAGACGGAGCGTTTTTTTGCCGAGATGCTCACCCGGAACCTGCCGATGACCGATTTCATCGATCCCGATTTCACGTTCACGTCCGTCGCGTATGCACAGCGAAACTACGGATTCACTCCCGCGTTTGCCCTTGAGAAAGGAGCCAAGTTGAGCACCCGGGAAAAAACTGCTTTCCGCCATATCAAAATCGAACGGGGCGGTCGCTATGGTGGTCTGTTAGGGCAATCGGCAATTCTTATGGCCACCGCGAACGGCGTCGATACCCAGCCCGTGATTCGCGGCGTCTGGGTCTTGGAAAACATTCTCGGAATGCCTCCGCCGGAGCCTCCGCAAAACATCCCTGCTCTCACACCCGACACGCGCGGCGCAACGACTCCGCGCGAACTGCTCGCGGCTCACACCTCCGACGCCGCCTGTGCCGGATGTCATCAGCGAATCGATCCGATCGGATTTGTTCTCGAGAACTACGACCCCGTCGGCCGCTGGCGCACTGAGTGGCCCGGCAGCAATACGCCGATCGATGCGTCGACCACCCTGTTCGACGGAACGAAGATTTCCAATGCCATGGAGTTCAAGGCCTGGCTTGTCGAAAACATCGACCTCTTTTCCCAGTGCCTGTCAGAAAAGCTGATGACCTACGCAACCGGCCGCGTGCCCAACTACGCCGAGCGCCACGAGATCAGCCAGATCGTACAAGCCAACCATGAGACAGGAAACGGGTTTCGCGATCTCGTCTTGGCATTGACCATGAGCGAAACATTCCGGACCAGGTAGAGCCAAACCGGCTGTGCCGTCCCGCCTGTCCGAAGTCTAGCAAACCTGAGTGCGCCCCCGGAAAAGGGAGGCCCGCAGCGAATTCCCCTCAATCAACGTTTTCCGCCACCGTGATTGTGCTCGTGGAGATATTCACCGCGAAGGATGCTGTCAATCTTCAGCTGCGTTCTTTCGATGGCGACATTGTTCATCTCGATCGTGTTGGTGTCGAGTTGGTTTGCGAGAACAAGGCTGTCGACCTGACGCTTTGCTGCGTCGCTTTCATTGCCTTCATTGAGTAGCCGGGCCTTGCGGGCCTGGAAAAGCTCAGTATTCCGCTTGAGCAGATTCTGGTTCAATTTTTCGTTGGCAGCAACGAGCGAAAGAATCTGGTTGTTCAACTTCTGCACGATGACGGGATCACGATGTCGATAGTGCATCAGCTTGTCGATTTCGACCCGGGTGCGATCAATCTCCAGGTCCAGTTGGCTGACCCTGAGACGGTCGGACGAATTGTCCCGGTTCGTTATGAGAACCTGGAGTTGCAGTTCCGCCGAGCGATTTTGACCGGCCTGGGACTGCTTGCGCTTGAGTTCCCTGGTCGTCCGGTTCCTTTGTTCGATACGACGAATCATGGACTCTTTCTCGTCGACGAGAGAAGCAATCCTCTTTTCCAGCGATGCGATCGAGTTGTGTCCGGGACCATGCTGGCCTTCTCCATGCTGGCCTTTGCCCTTACCTTTGCCCTGTTGAGCTACGGCGGGAAAAACGAATAGGGCGAGAAGAAGGAGAGATGAGAGAATGAATTTCATAATGACTGGATTCTGCAATGAGAAGGCAGAGTCAGGCAAGCTTAGAAAGGCAGCATTCCAGTGAATCGGTAAACGGAAACATTGTCTGGTAACTTGCTGCCATCAACACCCAACAGGGTTGCCTCCTGCCTCCAACCCTGTTGACTCCGCCCAAGTTACCACGAAGTCTGCAGGTAGCCGCGGCACTGGGAACAAGTCCGATCGGACCGCGTTCATTGAGCTCCCGACGAAATGCAGCGCCATTCTCATGAGCCCCTTTCCATGCCCGTCTTCACGCTGGCGCGCCTCTTTTGAATACTGCCGCTTTCGTGGATTGAATCGTGTCCCCACCTCTCCTACACAGCTAAGGCAGATAAGCGTCCTATGACGAAACTATCCGGACCGCCGGGAGCGACCCATCAGAGCCGCGGTGCTGAACCGGAGCTCAACCGGCTTCCTGATTCCACGGCGAACCGCAGATATCAACGTCCCAACTGCTCCAGAAAATCTGATTCAGAAATCCCCAATTTGGTAGTCAACTTGGAAGAGTTCTTCCATGCCTTTTTCTTCCTTTGGAAGTCCTTCTTCGCCCTGGCAAACGCGCCACGATTGGTTCTCTTCTTCCTTTTCGCCGCCTTCAATTTCTTCTGAGCCTGGTCGTATTTTTTCTTAGCGGCTTTCCGGCGTTTTGTTGCGGCCTCCTCATCGCCAAAAAATTCAATGAGATCTGCCGAGATATCCTTGACCCGGACGTTGCTGACATTGGCGGTGGAGTAGTTTCCAATACTATTCTGAATGTAGAGTCCACCTCCGGGAGTGCTCGAATTAACATAAAGAGGTCCCGCGCGGAAATTATTACTCCCTTCATCAAGATAGACACTGGCGGCGGTTGGGGTGCCGCCGTCGAGATCATCGTCGAGCCAAATGCTTGCGGATCCCCCATTCCCCTGATAGTTGCTGCTCCCGAGAGTAACAGACGGAAAGGTCGCGGTGAGACCGGGGTAATTGATATATCCGGCTTCCTTGTTCGGCGCGGACTCCGGCCCGATGCGGAAATAGACGCCGATAACCTGACTGCCCGTGTAGCCGAAGTGTCCCAGACCGTCATTGGTGCCCGGACCGAAGTTGGCCGCGTCGATCACAATGTAGGCAACAAACGGAACACTCGATCCGCTAATCCCAAAAGGCGCGGGATCGGTCGAATCCCCGTTCGTATCGATCGTGGCGCTGATCTTGATCTCGTAGAACTGACTGTTTAAAATATCAGTCTTCAGATTCTCAAACAGAGGGGAGCTCAGCGCGGGGAGGTTTGTCACCCGTGACAAAGCTTCATATTGCGCATTTGCAGCCCCTCCCGTGAGAAGAAGAGAGATGAGAAGTAAGAGCGCGAGGAGATTAGTTCGAGACATTGTTTCCGGGTTGAAATTTTCCTATAGGAAATATTCAAAGAAACGTCTCCCCGCCATGAGTTCACCAGTAAATGGAACCATTGTCAACTCTCATGAAGGGGATCTCCCTGCCTACGGCATCGGGTGAAAGCACTTCGCATGTTCCCCGTCGGAGAGAACCTTGAGCATGGCGAAGATCACGAGGTGATTGTCGGATTGAGCCATGTGTCGGTTCCGGAGGCGTTCAATCACGGTGTGTGAGAGGAAGAAAGCCGGCATGTCCACTGATTGATGATTGACACTATTTCGCAGCGTCATCAGGGTGCCACGGTTTCCTCCTCATGCTTCATTGGATCCTTATTATCCTTCGCGCCCGCTGGCTGCTGGCATTTCTCTGGGTAGCCCTGGCAGCGGGATCTGTCTGGCTGCTTCCTGACCTGAATTTTCGTTTTAATCTTGCGAAAATGCTTCGCGGCAATGATGCGCAAGTCTCCGAGATAGAGCAATTCTACGCGAGGTTTCCCCCGTCAGATGGACACGCTATGGTCACGGCTACGTCACCCGATACCCTGACAATCAACAAGCTTCGTTCCGCTGAACAGTGGGCTGAGAATTTCCGTGCGCTACCCGAGGTGAAGAGAGTGATTTCGCCCGGACCTCTGCTCAATTTGAATCTGGATGGCTTGACTCTCGACCAAAAGGCTCAAATCAACGAAAGCGGGGATGAGCCTCTCGTGTTCAACGACACCCCCCGAATGACAGCCTTTCGCGGCACACTTGTGTCTCGGGATGTGAAATCGGTCGCTCTCTACCTGATCAGAGAAAACGGCATTTCAACCAGACAGTTTCACGCCGCTGTCGAATCTGTTGATGCCCCGCCCTGGGAGAACGCGGTGATCCGGGTAGTCGGTGCGGAACTCCTTCTGGATCGAATGAGTGACACGCTGGGTTCCAACTTCCGGATGCTGCTCCTTTTCGAATGCCTTGCTATTTTACTCGTGATTCCGGTTTTCATGCGCTCGCTTCGACGGGCCTACCTTCCGTTCCTTGTCGCTTTTTCTGCGCTGATATTTTATCTGGCTCTGTTTGTCCTGGCGGGACAGGAATTTGGAGCCATGCATCTCGCCGGGCCCGGTCTCATTCTTGTCATTGGTCTGGCCGATGCCATTCACCTGCAGCAGAAATTTGACGATGCCAGGGCGAAAGGAAAAAATGTAGAAGAGGCCCTTCAGATCATGTTTCGTTCGGTCGGCCAGGCCTGCGTGCTGACTTCCCTGACGACCGCATGCGGATTCCTGAGTCTCATGATTGCCCCGCATGAGGAGATCTACGAGTTCGGACTCTGGTGTGCGATCGGGGTGGCGACTGCTTTTCTGACTGTGATCATTTTTCTCCCCCTTGCGCTGACCTTTTCTCCCGGAAAAGGTTCTCCCGCGCGAGTGCAGACACTCATTCGTCCCCGCTCTCTCCGCCGGGCCGCCATCCCGGTGACCGGATTACTCGTGATCCTGTCGGCGGGAGTTTACCGGACTCAACTCGACTCCTCTCTCGATCGCGAATTGCCCGAGAGCGTCGACGTGGTCCGAAATGCGAACTGGTTTGCGGAACACTTCCGCGGTCTTGACCGGATCGAAGTTGACCTTCGCGCCGACCTTCTCAATCGGGAGGTTGTGGAACTGGTTGAAGAAATGCGGGTTGAATTCGAGGACTTCCACGGGATCTCCGGGTCGCAATCCTACGTCGATGCCTTTCGGTATACCCTGGGTCCTGCTGCCGTCGAATCTAAAAACGGTCCCAAGATACGGGAGGCGGCGCTTGGATCCGGTGATGACTTTCCCATTCATCTTCTGACCCGGGAGCTCGATCGGGCCTGTATCGTCTTCTACCGGACGCGGGACTTCGGAACCGAGCGCTTCGAGATCTTCCGAGATCGGATTCGCGACTATGAGGGGCAACTTCCCGAGGGGAACAGCTTGAAGCTTACGGGTTGGTTTCCCATGTTTTACGACAGTACCATGCTCATCTCCAGGACAATGCTCCTGAGCCTGGCTTGTTCGCTTTCCGTGATCACACTGATTCTCGTGATCGCCTTTCGCTCCGTGAAACTGGGACTCCTCTGTCTCGTTCCCAACGCCATACCGCTGCTCGTCGTCGCAGGTATCAGCGGTTGGATGGGTGAACCGCTGCACCTCGGCATTCTCATCGTTTTCTCGGTTGGCCTGGGACTTGCGGTCGATGACACGATCCACCTGATTGTCCGATTCCATCAGTTGCAGAAAGAGAGGCCGTCCGCCTGCCGTCGGGAACTTATGGACGAAGCCATCGTCTCAACGGGGTTCGCGATCGTGCTTACCTCGGCGGTACTTCTTGTTTGTTCGATCTGCTTTCTCGGGTCCAGCTTTACCACCATGCGGGGAATCGGATTGACCCTCGGAATTGTTGCTGTCGCAGCTTTGCTCGCCGACCTCATCATCCTGCCCTGGCTTATTGAGAAGTTTGACCGGCGAACGCCCCGCTCTTCTTCCGCCTCGTTGTGAGCAGCCATTGTCTTGACGAGGCAGTCGGTCAGGCAATCACATCTTTTACCACCCTGCCGTGCACATCGGTGAGACGGAAATCGCGGCCTGCGTAGCGATAGGTCATGCGCTTGTGATCGATACCTAACAAGTGCAGAATCGTGGCGTGTAAATCGTGGATCGAAACCGGATTTTCGACTGCCCTAAATCCAAACTCGTCCGTCGCCCCATAGACCGTGCCCCCCTTGATTCCGCCGCCCGCCATCCACAGCGAAAAGCCCCAGTGATTGTGATCGCGGCCCAGTGTCGCACCACCACCCTGCGTGCCGAGCTCGACCGTGGGCGTGCGGCCGAATTCCCCGGAGCAAATCACCAGCGTCTCGTCGAGCAGCCCGCGCTGTTCGAGATCATTGAGCAAAGCAGCGAGGCCCTGGTCGCACTCTCCCGCGACCTTGCGATGCGAGGCCTTGATGTTGTTGTGACTGTCCCAGGGCTGTCCCGATCCGTGCCATGTCTGGACAAAACGCACGCCGCGTTCCACTAACCGCCGCGCCATCAGCAGCTGACGATTCTGCGGACCTTCTCCATACATTTCCCGGATCGCCTTCGGCTCGCGACTGATATCAAAGGCATCGGTTGCCTCAGCCTGCATGCGATAGGCGAGTTCAAAGGACTCGATTCTTGCCTCCAGCGCCCCCTCTCCGGGACGGGCGTCGAGGTGGCGGGCGTTCAGTCTGCGCAGGAAATCAAACTGTATCCCCTGCTCTTCGCTGTCGAGGTGCTGATTCCGAATATGCGCAATCAGTTCGCCTGGATCAGACTTCGAGGTATCGATCAACGTGCCCTGGTAGACACCGGGCAGAAACGCCGATCTCCAATTGTTGGATCCCCCGACCGGCAAGCCTCCCGGGCACAGAGACACGAAGCCGGGCAGGTTGGAGTTTTCCGAACCCATGCCCCAGTTCAACCACGAACCAACACTCGGCCGCACCAGCCTCTGATCGCCGGAGTTCATCAACATCAGTGACAGCTCGTGACTCGGCAATTCGGCGTGCATCGAACGGATCACCGCCATTTTATCGACGCACCCGGAAAGGTGGGGGAAGAGATCGCTGACCGGAATGCCGCTCTGCCCGTGAGGCTTGAATTCGAAGGGCGAAGGCAGCGCGACACCCGTTCGCCGCTCGGTGAGCAGATTGTCGAAAGGCAGCATTTCACCACCGCGGCGCGTCAGCTCCGGTTTGGGATCGAAGGTATCGACCTGCGACATGCCCCCGTTGAGAAATACATGGATGACCGACTTCGCCTTTCCGTGAAAGTGCATGCCGGAGGCTGCTTCGGCCGCAACCTCACCGCCCATTATCTGCGCCAGCGCCAGAGAGCCCATCCCCATGCCGCTGCGGCGGAGAAAACTACGGCGGGAAAAACCGCCTCCTGCAAGTTCGGGTGACATGATCAGTTAATCCACAAAATGAAACTCGTTGGATGCCATCAAGGCGTGCGCGAAATTTGCCAGCGCATCCCCGCCGCGCCGCCTCGCATCATCCAGGTATTCCAGGCCGACGCGGATCTCTTCGGCGTCCGGATTTCGAGAATAGACCCGCTGGTAAAGCAAGCGCAAGCGCTCCTCGTCGGACCGGGCGACCCGGATTTCCTTCTGCGCCACCAGAGCCTGCGCCCGGCCGCGAATGAATTCTGAATTCAGGGCAAACAGCGTCTGCTGCGGCACCAAGGTCTCCGGCCGCTGCACAGTGCAGGCACTCGGATCGGCCCCATCGAAGGTGGCGGCCATGGTTGAAATGACATCGCGATTCACAAAGGCATAAACACTGCGCCGCGGCACGGCTTTGTCGTCTTTTTCTTCAAAAGGACGCCCCCCCGCCTGCTCGCGATCCAGTTCCCCGCTGACCGCGAGCATCGCGTCGCGCATGGATTCGAGCGACAGCTTCTGTACCGGCATCCGCCAAAGCAATTCGTTGCCGGGATCTTTCTCCCGCGCTTCGGGACGTTCGATCGCCGCCTGCTGATACACCGCTGATCGCATGATGCGGCGATGCAATTCCTTGATCGACCAATCGTCCTCCAGCAATTTTGCCGCGAGAAAATCCAACAGCCCCGGATGCGAGGGCGGCTCGCCGCGAGTTCCGAAGTCATCCGCGGTGCGCACCAGGCCACGACCAAAGTGATGCAGCCAGACCCAGTTGGCGATCACGCGCCGGGTCAGCGGATTCTCCGGATCGACAATGGCCCGGGCAAGACCGAGGCGGCGTTGTCCGTCGACGAAACGCCCGGGATTTCCGCCTGCAATGGCAGAGAGAAAACGGGGCTCCACCTTTTCGCCACGCTGAACGGGATTGCCGCGCAGGAAGACGAAGGATTGGCGATTGGGCTGGATTCGCTCACGCAAAACCATGGCCCGTGGCGGCGCCGTCGATTTCAAATTCAAACTGGTAATCGCCCGCCGCGTGCTGTTGGTCGCGTCACGCACGCCGCGATTCAGCATCATGATATGGCGATCTTCCTCCAGCGAAAGCATCGTCGGCGAATCGGCCGCGTAGAGATGGTGCCGGATCTGGCGCTCGATGGAACTGTTGACGATGCGGTGCTTTGGATCCTGATCCTTCACCAACTCACCATCCGGAGCAGCTTCCAACGCGGCCTCCAGTTGCGCCGTCATCCAGTTGCGATAAGCCGTTGCGAATACCTCACCGTAGACTTCGGCCACTTCCACAAAAGAGGTTGGCTTCCGTTTGCCCAGGGCATCGAGCACACGCGGATTCCACTTCGGAGGCCTGGTGCCGATATTGTGCTCGCCGGCGAACTTCTCCGGATCGCCGTTCTCCTTCACCAGATCGGCCACCAATTCCTGAGAGGCGGTTTCGAAATCCTCCCCGTCCAGTTTCTCCAATTGATGCCACGGGCCAAACACCGGATCGTCGTCGCCATGTTGTTTTAGCCAGCCCCGCCAGCGTTCGAGAATGACCGGCCGCAAATCTTCGGTGCGGTAGGAAAGAAATGTCGTCGAAGTATCCTGCTCGGGAACTCCCCGGGCCAACTCCTGCAAATACAAACCCGTCTGGATGCGCAACCGCCCGCGAAACACCTCCCCCTGTTCACGAAACATGTCATCCCTCAGCTTTTCGTTGTGTTCCAATTCCCTCCCGTAACTCTCCGCCACCTCGGAATCGCCGACGAGGGGCAGCTCTGTCTGACGCGGCACCGTGCTTGCCGACAGTGCGGCATGCAACGCGTAGTAGTCGGTCGTTGGAATCGGATCGAACTTGTGATCGTGGCAGCGCGCACACGACACGGTCAGCCCGAGAAGCCCGCGACTGATGACATCGATCTGATCGTCGAGCCGGTCGTGAACATTTCGAAATTGCCGACCGACCGTGAGAAATCCGAGCGCCGCCAGTGCCGGATCGTTTTCGTCCAGCTTGAGCTGATCGGCCGCCAGTTGCTCGAGAAGGAATCGATCATACGGCAGGTCAGCATTGAACGCAGCGATGACGTAGTCGCGATAGGTATACGAAAACGGGAATTTCTGAAAGCCAATCGCACTGCCACCGTGGGTATCAGCATACCTCGCGAGGTCGAGCCAGTGCCGACCCCAGCGTTCGCCGTAGGCGGGCGAAGCGAGGAGGCGGTCGATGACTTTTTCAAAGGCCTCGCCATCGGGCGCCGGGTCGTTGACAAACTGTTCCACCTCGGACCATTGCGGCGGCAGCCCGGCCAAGTCAAAGGTCGCCCGGCGGATCAACTGCGCGCGCGATACTTTTGGTGACAGTGCCAGTCCCCGTTCCTGCAATGCCGCAACCACGAAACGGTCAATGTCCCTCAAGTTGGAATCTTCGACCTCAAGCACCGGCGGTTCCACATCCAGCACCTCCTCAAACGCCCAGTGGGCCCGGTATTCCGCCCCTTCCGAGATCCAGCGTCGCAGGGTTTGCTTCTGGGCATTCGTCAGGGTCTTTCCCGAATCCGAAGGTGGCATCACCTCCTCGGCATCATGAGATTCAATGCGCGCCAGAAGCGTACTCTTTTCCGGAGCGCCGGGAACCAGCGCGGAATGTCCTTCCCCGAGATCCGCCGTCGCGCCCTCCAAAGTGTCCAGCCGCAGGTCTGCCTTACGCTCCTTCCCGTCCGGTCCGTGACAGTGGAAACAACTCTCTGACAGAATCGGCAGTATCTCACGACGAAAATCGACCGGGGCATCCGCACTCACTGCGGAAGCCGCCGCCACGCACGTCGTTGCGACCGCCAGGGATCGAAGTGCGCTGACAAGCGCGATGGGGACCAATCGATTCACAAGAGCCGATGATAGCAAAGTCGCGACGGCATGTCCCTCACGGGATGGCGTGTCAGGTGGAGCAAAGAACGGAGTCACTCGCGCCATCCAATTCCGCGAGTACGGTTTTCGAAAACACAGACACTGTGAACCGCTGACAGATGCCCGTGACCCGATCCCGGATGGGACCGTGGAAGCATTGTCTCGATACGGGATCAGTCCTTCGATGAAGGCTCAGCATTCGCAGCCGCCGCCCCCTTTTCCAAAGCATCAAAGAGCGGCTTCACGCGCTCGCGCTGGATACGCAGGGTACGTTCGGTATCTTCCGGAAGAAGATAGCCTTCGGCTTCGTATTTTCGACACTGAGCCTCCAATTTCTCAAGATACTCTTCGAGAGATCCGTAGCGCTCCTCCAGCGATTTACGCGGGTCGCCGGCTTTCTCCCTCTCCTCTCGAGTCAGTGGGAAAGGAATGTAGGAGCCGGATAAACTGAAAAGTTGATTGGCCGCCGGAGCGTCCGGCTTGAGCAGGCGCCATCCCGGGTAACTCCCGATGGGAACGGCAACTTCGGGAGCGGCCAGACATCCGAGATCATTTCCATCCGGTCCCGAACGCGGCACCCGCACCCGGTAGTCGCCACGCGGCAAAGGCGGTTGCCGGTCGACGATGCCCTGCTCCTGCCAGCGGAGACCGAAATCGAGAAACGAAGGTTGCTGGATCACTCCCGGATATTGAATGCCCGGAATCTCCGGAAACCCGGTGGCGTTTTGGGTCCATGCGACCAGTTCCCCGTCGGCGATTTTTGGATACATGCCGGGCGGTGGTTCGGTTCCGTCTTTGGCCCAACGATCAAGAGCCAACAACAGGGCCCGAACGAATGGTTTGTAGTCAGCTGAACTCGGCGCCGTTTGCCCGGCGCCGGCTTCGGTGGTGAATGCGGCCGGGCCGTGTTGCGTTCCTCCGAAAAAGTAGAGGCGCACCGTATCGGGAATCTTCCCGTCAACCTGCCCCAGCGGATCGGTATGCACGAGCGAACCGCTGCGATTCCAGTATTCGGAGGCAGACTGGGTGTGGAAAACGAGGGGGGCCGTTCCGCTCTCGAGCGATCGACGCAGGATGCCCTCCGTTTGCCCGGAAAGTGGATCCGTCTGTGTTTCATAGGCGAAAGGAAAACGATCCGGCGGGTAGTCGTGGTGATCATGCTGACCGGCATGACGGGTTGGCTGGGCAAAGCGGTGATTAAACGACCCCATCCCGGAACCTGAGACGTGAGGGATTATCCCATCAAAGACCTGCCGACCTGCTTCATCGGCGTTGAAATCCCAGTAGACGAATTCACGCAGGAATCGACCGCTCTGGGAAACGCCGAATCCGTGAGCCCGTTCGATGACCGGCTTCTCTTCCACGAGGAGCGGATTATCGGCTCCGGTTCCGTGTTTCAGCGCCGAAACCAAATCGCGCACGGCGCAGAAACCAGCCCCCATCACGACGGGGTCCTGTGCCTCATAAATCACTTCGTAGATGTGTTTCCGTTTGAGTGTGTCAGGATACTCCAGCTCAACTTTCGGCAGCTGATTGGGATTGTCGCTTTCGACTTCGGTTACGATGAGCTTCCATTTCTCCCGGGGAATCTCGACGCGAGGGTGCCCCGGCAGGATTCGTTCGGTCAGAGTCGCGCTTTCCAGGCCGGCTGCCGTCGGCCGATAAGAACCGTGATTCGCCCAGTTGATCACGGTGCGCCGCGTATCAGCGCCCGGAACAATCTCGCACCGGACAAGCCCGGTGATCGGTTTCTCCCGGCTTTCCACTCCCGGCGGAAACAGGCGGAGACGATTCCTGTCCGGCAATAGCTCGCCGTCCCACCCGCTCCACACCAAAGTGAAACCATGTCGCATCAGAAAGCCGTCGCCGGCGTGAGCCGAAGTCTCCGGAGCGCTGCTGCCCGCCGCGTAATTGAAATGGCGCAGGGTGTTCACTCCCCCCCGGTTGTTGACCCCGTATAACATGGCGCGGTTGCCTTTCGCCAAATCCTTCGGCGCGAGGATAAACAAATCGGCCGAGAGTTCGACCCTGCCACGTTCGTTTCGCGGCGCGAGTTTCAGGTCGACGACATTGCGATTCGCCGTCAGATCCGGGTCGAGTTCGTAGTAGACCCGCCCGCGGATTCGCTGATAGGCCCCGGTTTCTCCAAAGGCCTCCCCACCCGCAAAATCATTGCGTTCGAAGATTTCAAACCGCGTCAATTCTGCCCGGAGAGTAGCGCAGGTCAGAAGCAAGATTCCCAGCCCGGAAAAAAGCGCGCGGCGAATGCCAAAAAGAAAAATCGGTCGGTTCATTGGTTTGCAGTGCGGCTTCGACCCGGCTCGGCCCGACCCGGCCCGTCGCGGATCTTATCGATGTCCCGGGAGTACAAGCGAATGCGGCCTACTCAAACGCCTCGCCCGGGCTGCTGGCCAAGCAAATTTGGCAGGCCAATTTTTGAGAAACGCTTCTACTGCGCGATTTCTTTCACCTTCAGATTCTTCCAGTTCACTTTGATACCGCCACCGGAGTGAATCTGAAGAGCGATGGATCCATTTGCTTCGCCGATCTTTTCGTCTTGTAAATCGATCATCTGCGTTCCGTTCAACCAGGTGGTGACATGACCGCCGACGACGCGGATTTTCATCGTGTTCCACTCGCCGTATTTGAGGGCTTTCTGCGCCTCTTCATCCGGCTTGATCAGCCATCCCCTTCCATAGGATTCGTAGACACCACCGGAGTTCTTGTTCGGCGGCGCCACTTCCACCTGCCATCCTGAAATCTTGGTTCCATCGAGCGAAGAGCGAAAGAAAATCCCGCTATTGCCGTCAGCAGACTGTTTGAAATCGACGGTCAGTTCGAAGTCCTTGTACTGCTTCTCCGTCGCAAGATAACCATACTCGGCATCCGGTCCGCTTTCACAAACCAGTTCGCCATTCTCGACATACCATTTTTCAGTGCCGTGAACTTTCCAGCCGGTCAGGTCTTTCCCGTTGAAAATGGAGATCCCTTCATCGTCCGCGATACCACTCTGATGAGAGCCGGCGAGTGCGAGAAACAAGGAGAAGAAAAGAACAGTCGGTTTTGTCATACCCCGATTGAAAGCCCGACCATCGGAACCGTCAATACGGGCAGAGGCCGGAGTTGCGTAGCGGCGCCGACGAGATTGCGCCGGAAATTCGCTGGGCAAAACTCACCGCCACCCGGTTAATGAGATGACGAATCCCCTGAATGATGAAATCTGAACCCACCTCCCCTCTTTCCCGTCGTCATTTCCTTTCCACTGCGGCTGCCGCAACGACTGCCGGGGGCATTTCGCTTCCGGGGCTGATGGATCTGCAGGCTGCGGCTGACGGAACGGGGGAAACCGATCACTTCTGGTATCGACTCTCACCACCGGACGGTCCTTACATCGACTCCCATCGCGACAACAAAGCGTTTGCCCGCACCGACGACCAACTCCTGCTCTCGGAAGACAATGGCAAAACGTGGGCGCACCGCCTGGATTTCCCGAATGCCAACAAGGTCAATTTCAGCTGTATCCTCGGGAACGGGAACATTCTCTTTTCGACCGAAGCGAAATTGTATCTGAGCACGGACCATCTCAAAACCTACCGCCAGATCGTGGTGAAAGACCGTGATGGTAGCGACTACATCGAACACACCCCGAAAGACCCTGAAAAGCCGGGGCACTACTACCATTCGCTGGACGGCGTTCACACCTGGGAAATTGATGGTGAGGAAATGCTTGTCTGGGGAAACTACACCAACGTCATCGGCGGCGTGGCTCCCGTGAATATTTACTATTCAACCGACAACGGCGAGACCGTGAAAATTGCCTATTCCTTTGGACAAAATCCGAAATTTCAGGAGAAAGGATTCGATTCGGAAAAGGACACAATGATTGGGGACGCGAGCAATCCGGTCATCTGCCGACACCTTCACTCGGTGATGTACAATCCGGAAGAAGGTGCCTTCTACGCCTGTTCCGGAGATATCGATCGGGGCCTCGGGAACGAATGTCACTGGCTGCGCGGCACCTACGACAAAGACGCGGATACCTGGGATTGGAAGGTGCTGGTCTCGGTAAATTCCAACTCGCGTCACAAATCCGGCGGCATCCACTTTGTCGATGGGGAACTCTACTGGGCGGCCGATGCCAACGGACCCAAGACGATTCGTGAAACCTACGATCGCGGCATTTTTCACTGTGCGCCGGGCGACCTCGCCAATCTCGACAAGCACACCAATATGCACAATCCCGGTTACGAGATTGGCGTCATGATCATCGAAGACGACTTCATCATTGCGGCGCACTGCGCTCCGGCATCGCCTCACGACTGCGGATTTCTCGTCTCACCCGATCTGGGAAAAACCTGGGCGCAATACGATCTCAAGGAGTTCGGCAAAAGATCCGGAGTCCGATTTCATTCGAAAAACAGCGAAGGCTGGTTTCGCGTCGATCTTCGCACCGGTTGGGTTGATCCCAGCGAAGTGCTCTTCATCAAGCCGAAGCCGCTGGCGTAAGCAAATGCGGTTTCGAAACGACCGCGCCTGTAGCGACACGGCACCAATCCCCCCCCCTCTTTCTCCACACTTTTTCTGGAGGCTTCAGCCAGCGTCGATGCCCGTGATGCCGAACCGACATGCCTTCGTGATCTCTGCGCCGATCTAATTTGGCCTGCGAAAAACAGTCGGCATCGCGGTTTTGACAGGATACTGATCCTCTGAAGATAGTGAGGTGCAATATTTTTCCACCCTTTCCCTGAAACACTATGGCTTCCCCTATCAAAATCCTCGTCGTTGGCTGTGGCCACATGGGCAAATCTCACGCCAAGGCCTACCACGCCATGGACGGATTCGAAATCGTTGGCGTTGTCTCCCGCGGTGAGACTTCCCGCCGTGATCTACTCGATACGCTCGGCGCCGACTATCCTCAGTTTTCCAACTACGAAGAAGCGCTCGCCGCAACGAATCCGGATGCGGTTTCCATCAACACCTATCCTGACACTCACGCAGACTTTACGAAAAAAGCCTTCGCGGCCGGCTGCCACGTCTTTCTGGAAAAGCCCATCGCCAACACGGTCGAGGAAGCCCGGGAGATCGTCGATGCCGCCAGGGCGGCCAATCGCAAACTGGTGATTGGTTATATCCTTCGCGTGCATCCGACCTGGGAACGCTTCATCCAAGTTGCTCAGGATCTCGGCAAGCCGCTCGTCATGAGGATGAATCTCAACCAGCAGTCCTCGGGCGAAATGTGGCACACTCACCGCATGTTGATGAATTCCATGTCGCCCATCGTCGACTGCGGCGTTCACTACGTTGATGTGATGTGCCAGATGACGCGGTCCAAACCGATTCGCGTCAGCGCCATTGGTGCGCGCCTCACCGATGAGCTGGTCGAAGGAATGTACAACTACGGCCAGCTCCAGGTTACCTTCGAAGACGGTTCGGTCGGCTGGTATGAGGCCGGCTGGGGGCCCATGATGAGCGAGACTGCGTTTTTCGTAAAAGACGTCATCGGCCCCAAAGGCTGCGTCAGCATTGCCGGCGTCAAGGAAGGCGAGACCGAAAGTGATGACATTGACTCCCACTCCAAAGCCGCGGCCCTGAAATTGCACCACGCCGAACTGGGCGACGACGGGAAATTCACCCGGCCTGATGAAATCCTCGACTGTGCCGATGAACCCGATCACGACGGACTCTGCGCCCGGGAACAGGAAGTCTTCCTGAACGCGATCAACAACGACGTCGATCTCTCCGATCACATGGAAGACGCTATCAATAGTCTCCGCATCGTGCTGGCCGCCGACGAAGCGTTCAAGAGTGGGAAGATGGTGGAGTTGTAGGGCTTCTCTCATTCCTCCTGACGCGAAAAATATCGCCACTTCGGTCGACTCATCGGTTGCCCTGAGAGTCCCGCTTTCGGATCGACCCGAAGCTTGACCGATCCCTTGGAGATGGATCAAATCGTGGCCCATGAATTTTCGACGCCTGCCCTTCCCTGCTCTCCTGCTTCTCCCCGTGTTCTCCCTCTGGGGACAGGATGCCGCCGCTCCGGTCGAAACGATCAGACCCGTCGTCTTCTCTGCCATGGGATGCGGTCCCTATACTCCGCTCGCCGAAGAAGCGATGGCTCGCTTCCTCGAACTGGAAGGCGAATCCTCTCGCAGCTCTTTCATCGTCCACTGCGGCGACATCGTGACCGGCAAAATCAAAACCTGGCCCGAATCTCAATACGCGCGCGTCGCCGGCATTCTCAAGGATGGCCTTCGCATCCCTACCTTCATCGTCCCGGGAGACAACGAATGGAACGACCAGATCAATACAAAGACGAGTTGGGAGAACTGGACAAAACACTTTTTGAAACTGAACGAGAACTGGCCGATGCCAGCGGGTGCGAGCGAGTTCCTGCGTCAGGAAAAGCGGCCGGAAAACTTCGCCTTCACCCTTGACCGGGTTCTCTTCATCGGGATCAACAAAGTCGGCGGTCTCGTCCACGATCCGGCGGAATGGGAAACCCGGTTGCGGGACAACGCCGACTGGTTGCGGAAGCAATTTACTGAGCATGACGACACGACCCACTCCGCCGTAATTTTTGCCCAGGCACAGGCAGGTGCCCCGGGCAAAGGTTTTGCCAAGGACCTCGAAGAAATCGGAACCGCCTACGGAAAACCCATTCTCTATCTCCATGCGGACGGACACAAGTGGATCGTCGAACCGGGAAAATGGGGCGCCCATGTCATGCGAGTGCAAATGGACCTGACCAACGAGGAATTCCCTCCCCTCCAGGTCACCGTGACCGGGGACCCGAAAGAGCCCTTCCAATTCCATCGTCGACTCAATGATCCGGACTGGAAGTATGAACCCGCCGAGTGCCTTTGGTCGATGCGGGCAGGCGGTGACGGAAATGACAAAATCCGGGGCATCGCGACCGACCATGACAACACCATTTTCGTGACCGGTGAAATCACGGACAACACCGAGTTCGGCGGACACATCCTCCCTTCTGCGGGCAAGCTCGATTTCGTAGTCGCCAAACTCGATCCCAAGGGCCATGTCCTCTGGGCGACCTCGGCAGGAGGCGCGGAGATTGATCGCGGCTATGGCGTATCGCCCGCCGGAGACGGAGGATGTTTTGTCACCGGGCACTTTCAAAGCGAGACGATTCAATTCGGAGAAACCGTGCTGAAAAACTTGGGCGACTATGATGGCTTCGTAGCGCGACTCGATGGAAAAGGAAACTTCCTCTGGGCAAAACGATTCGGCGGAATCGCTTACGACTACGGCCACGGGATCGCGACCGCACCCGATGGCACCGCAGTCGTGGCCGGGACGATCACGAATCAGGCGGACTTCGGCTCTCAAGCCATCGGCGTCGGGAAAGGGAGGTCGGCTGTCATCGCAAAACTGACCCCGACCGGCGAAGTCACATGGGTAGAAACCGCGAGTGGAACCAGCACGAGCGGCCATAACCTGGCGGTCGGACCGGACGGCGCGATCTACCTGGGAGGATTTGTCCGCGGTCAGGTCACCTGGTCGGACACGGTTTCCACCGACAACCAGGTGCAGGACATCTCCATTGCGAAATACAATGCCGCCGGTGTTTTCCAATGGGTATCGACAACCGGCGGCGAATCGAACGGACTCGCCACCTCAGTCGCCGTCGACTCGAAAAGCGGCAACCTCTGCATCGCCGGCATGTTCCAGGGAACCGCGGTTTTCGGAACGCAAACATTCACGTCTCAGGGCGGCCACGATTTCTACGCCGCAGTCCTTTCTCCCGAAGGGAAGTTTCTCGCCGCCCACCAGGGAGGAGGCGCCGGAACGGACTACGGTCTCGGAGCAACCAGCCTTCCGGGCGGAGGGTTCGCCATCACCGGAGAGCTTACAGAAAAAGGAACCTTCCACGGCACGACCCATGAGTGCGTCGGCGAACGGGACCTCTTCGTCGCCACTCTCACCGGAGAGGGTTCCGTCAATTCTTTCACCCTGGCGGGAGGACCCGATCACGACCTCAGCTACGGGATTGCCGCGACCGACGATGACACCGTGGTCGTCACAGGAGCCTTCCGCAAGGAAACGAAATTCGGAGCCTTGCCACTTTTGTCCCAAAAGGGGAATGATATTTTCGTCGCGAAACTGCCTCTCGCGAAATAGGCCGATTTCCCGTCTACTCTCCAATTCCCTCCATGAGAGAACACCAACGAATTTGCCGACTCCCTGCCGAAGTCCCTTCCCCGGCACGAGCGCCCACGCCCTGAACGAACTCTGCTTGAAATCGCTTTCACGTGACCAGGCGCCCCGTTGGTTCGCCTGAACTGCGATCGGGCGAGAAACAAACCAGGTCTTCGATTCAGTAAAGTCGTTCCACCTTGAGTGGTCGGTCCTGCCGTCGGCCGGTCACAATCGTCTCATACGTTTCCGGGCCCATTTCGACCACATCCTCACGGCTCTCGCTTTCACCACCCACAATCACATGCATGGACTGCAAGCCGCCCAGCCACCAGCGCGTGTCGGTGATGTAGACAGGGTCTCCCACTTTCGCTCGAAGTCGCTCCATCACCGTTGAGGATAAAAGGACTACAGGGAGGCGGGCCTCGCCTTTGATCGGGGCTTCCACGTCTGCCTTCACCGGCATCGCCAGAGTTTCCGCCGCATCATTTTCGCTTCCCTCCGATCCCTTGTAGTGACGGATCGCATCCTTGACCGTTCCCCAGACCAACCCGGCCTGTTTCTCTTTTGGTTCCGGTTTGGTGAACAGAGTAACAACGACACCGATCAACGCACTAACACTAAGACCAAACAAGGCGCGCATGAATTTGTATTGTTTCGCTCCGGCAAAAAGCCCGTCCCCGTTCTCTCTGAAATTCTCATCCATCGGCACACCGTGGGCAATCGGACGAATGATCTCGGGAATAAAGATCGATACCCCGATGGCAAACAATCCCCCGACGATGGTTGCGAGGGCCGCTTTCGCCGTGAACCGCCGCCAGAAAACCGAAAGCATCAGGGCTACAACGAGAGGAGGCGTGACGGCAGCGGTCATCGCTCCATGGGCGGCATAGATCGTTTTGAACTGCATAAATACCGGCACCAGGGCAATGCCGAAGAGGGTCACCCCGATGGAGGTGATTCGCGCGGTGCGCAGGAGTTGCTTTTCCGTCGCTTCCGGCTTCACGAGTGGTTTGTAGACATCGTTCACGACAATGGCCGATACGGCGGTGATCAGTGTGTCGACCGTGGACATGAGAGCGGCCGTCAGCGCCGCGAGAATGAGCCCGAAGACGCCGGGATGGGAAAGAAATTCCGACGTAATGTAGAAGGCCTTTTTGGGATCCATCTCGGGAAGGATTCCGGCGTGGACAAAGGATTGGCCAATCCAGCCACCCGACGCCACCACGATTGCCGCGATGGGCATCAGAATCAGGGGCATCGCAATCGCTGCTTTCCGGGCTTCGCGGGTCGACTTCGTCGCCATGTAGCGCATCAGAATGCCCTGATTGAGAAAGTAGAAAAAGGCAGAGTTCGCCATGGCATCCTGCCAGAAGATCCCCACCGACGGGAAGGTTGGATTCTCGTTGAAATTGTTGAATGCGAGTCGGTGCCCTCTCGGCAAATGACCCAGGAATTCCTCCACACCACCAATGTAGTGAATTCCCAAAATCAGGAGAACAATTCCCGTCAGGAGAAGCATTACGCCCTGGAACAGATCCGTCATGATCACGGACGTCTGCCCGCCAAAAGTCACGTAGATCGCTGAGATTCCGGCAATCAAAATGGCCGATCCCATCACGTTCCAACCGAGGAGGTGATGAAAGACAGTTCCCATCGTATAGAGATTCACTCCGACATAGCTGATCAGATAGACCAACACGCCCACGGTCGCGGCGAGGCGGACTTTGCGATTGAAGCGTCTTTCAAAATACTCCGGCACGGTGCTGATCCGGGAAAAATAAAGAATCGGCAGCCACCCGAAAAGCAGGAGCGGCATCAGCGCCCAGTCATTGAGGTAACTCTGGCTGGAGGCAAAGCCGTAGTTGTAGGCCGCCTGGGAATATTTCACGAAACTGTACGATCCGACCAGAGTCGCGACGAGACTGAAAGCGATCATCCACCACGAGAATCGCTGTCCGCCGAAGAAGTAATCCTTCGTCCCCTTCTGCCTGCGTCCAAACCAGGTGCCGATCAGCAGAATCATGATGATGTAAACCGCCATGATTCCGAAGTCGATGGGTTTGCCGATCGTCTTTTCAGCCCTTTCCTCCCCCGTGTAGGGAATCGCCTCCAATTCGCTCATCGGCGCATACTGCAGGTATCCCTGAAGCACCATGAAGAACATCATTCCGCCGAGCATCACCAGTAGATTGCGAAATCCTCTTCCGGAAAGCCCAATGTATCCCTGACGGCCGGCGAAGTACAATCCTGCCACAAACACCAACCCGCCGATGGAATACTGATAAATAAAGGGATCCATAACCGGTCCACTCTGATCGGTTGGGCTGGCGAGTTAAAGAGTAAACTTCACCTGTCCAGGGTGGGAGAATGTTTGCCCGGCAGCCCCGGATCTGAAATGATCCCGGCAACTCTCCCTCTGATGATTTTACGCTTCCTCTTTCCCATCGCGCTTTCTCTTGCTTCTTTCTGCGCGAAAGCAGAATCACCCCTCGTCATCGCCCACCGGGGCGCGAGCGGCTACGTCCCTGAACACACCCTCGAAGCCAAGGCGATGGCTCACGCGATGGGTGTGGATTTTCTCGAGCAGGATATCGTTCTTTCCAAAGATGATGTTCCCGTGGTTTTGCATGATACCCAAATCGATACCGTGACCGATGTGGCATCGCAGTTTCCGGATCGCAAGCGCGAGGATGGGCGCTACTACGCACTCGACTTCACTCTGGCGGAATTGAAGCAACTTCGGGTCACTGAGCGCTTCGATTCCAAAACCGGGAAGCCGGTCTACCCAACTCGATTTCCGGGCGGCAAAGGCCGATTCGAGATCGTGTCGCTGGAGGAGGAACTGGAATTCATCGAGGCACTCAATCAGAGCACCGGTCGAAATGTTGGAATTTACCCCGAGATCAAGAAACCGAAGTGGCACCGTGACCAGGGCCATGACATCAGCCCACTCGTCCTGTCGATTCTGGAAAAATTTGGCTATCGAAGCAAAGAGGATGCGTGCTTCCTGCAATGTTTCGAAATCGCCGAAGTGAAACGAATTCGCGAAGACCTGGGATGGAACGGGCGCCTTGTGATGCTTCTGTCAGGCGGAGGCAAGGGCAAGGACGGCACTGACTTCCCTCATCTCAGGACCAGGGCGGGCTTGCAGGAGATCTCGGCCATCGTAGACGGAATCGGACCGTCGATCGGGAGTGTTATCTCCGGGAAGTCACCCGGGGATCGACAAATCACCGACCTCGTAAAACACGCCCACGCCGTGAACCTGGTCGTGCATCCCTACACTTTGCGGGCCGACGATCTGCAGAAGACCGTGAACTCGGCAGACGATCTCATGGATCTACTTTTTCGTGAGGCCGGCGTGGATGGATTGTTCACCGATTTCCCTGATGTCACGGTGGAGTGGATCGACGAACAGGAGTAAGGTAGCATCAAAAGGACCATCATGAACGCTCACACGAGACTATCGAAAGCAGCCTGCATCTTGTCGATTTGTGCGGCGGTTTCGATGCCTGCCGCTGCTGCGGAAAAAGAACCGGATGTCGCAGCGGCCGCAAGCCGGGTATCATGGATCGTTGCCCATCGCGGTGCCAGCCTCGAACGACCGGAGTGCACCCTGGCCGCGATTCGTCGCTCCATCGAAGTGGGCGCAACGGCGGTGGAAATTGATGTCCGGACGAGTCGCGATGGCGAGCTCTTTCTCCTTCACGATGCCACGCTGGATCGCACGACCAATGGAAGCGGGGAAGCGAGTTCCCTATTGCTGGCGGACCTGCAGAAACTGGACGCAGGTTCCTGGTATGATGCAATCTACGAGGGCGAAAGAATCCCCTCCCTGAAAGAAGCCGCGGCGGCATGCAAAGGAAAGGTCGACCTGCTGTTGGATCTCAAAGAACAGGGAGAAGAGTATGATCGGAAAGTAGTGGGGGTCATTCGCGAACATGGCGATCCTTCACAAACCATTGTCGGGGTGCGCAGCGTCGCCCAGACCCAACGATTCAGAGAATGGCTGCCTGAAGCGAAACAACTCGCCCTGATTCCCGAAGTTGGCGACATTGAGGCCTTTGCGAAAGCGGGAGCCGATGCCATTCGTCTGTGGCCGAAGTGGCTGGAGGACGGCGATCAACCGGCCGGGCGGGTCAGGGCCACCGGCAAACTGCTTCATTTGAATGGAACGACTGGCAGTCTCGATGAAACCCTAACCCTGTTGCGTCACCGACCTGACTCCCTTTTGTCCGATGACCCCGGGCGACTCAGGGCGAGCCTGGAACTGGCTCAAAGGATCAAGCTTCCAGCATCTTCCAAACTGGAATGGACCCAAACCAATCTCCACGAAAAGAGCTTCCTGAATCGCGAGTACGAAATGATGGAAATTCCGGAAGAGCTGATAGGTTTGCCGCGAATCGCCTTTGATGGCGGAAGCGGCGGGAATGTGATTCTGGAATTCCTGCAACCAACGGTCATTTTTGCGGCCTTTGAATACAACGATAGCGGTGGGTGGAGTTTTTCCAATGGAGCCTCACCGAAGGAACAGGGATGGCAAAAGTGGGGTGACCGGACCTATCGAGGTTCCAGCAATCCAGGCACCGATGGCAAAGCGAAATATGCCGGGCTCTGGTATCGGGAATTCAAAGAGGGGCAGGCTCTGTCAGGCTTGCCGGGATGGTGGGTATGCCTGGGAATTAGCGGACTGGAAACCGCGCGGAAAATGGACGGTTTTCAAGAAGGTCTGACTTCTGATACGCCGCCGGTCGTTCACCGGTTTTCTCATGTGGAGGCCGCCGGAAAAACCCGACCACTCCATACGGCCGATTTTGATTCGGCTGATTCCATTGCGCAATGGCAGGAAAGAAAACGAAAGCAATTCGTGGAGGAAATGCTCTTTCCCTATGCCGGTACCATTGCCGTTTCGTCCGGTGATCAGGAGGAGAAAGCAGACTACTCGCAACAGGAGTTCCAAGTCGATTTGAATGGGGAGCGTCTTTTCCGCTTTTTCCGATTAGCCCCCCTTGAGAACGAAGAGCCGGCAGGAAAAGAGAAACAAGCGGCCATCGTTTGCTTTATGGGCCACGGAAAGGTGAGCCAAATCTTGAACGAGGAGGAAAGCTATCAGCACGCTTGCGCCGCGCACTTTGCCCGCGAAGGATACATCGTCTACGCCATGGAAAACATTGGAATGGAACCGGGGGCGGACACTCATCATGATCTGAACCGGGCGCTACGACTCGAAGGGCGTGGATGGTACAGCCTGCTGTTTGCGCATCAGCGAATTTTGCTCGATCGGGTTTTTTCCGATCCTGACGTAGACGTAAACAGAGTCGGCGTGGCTGGCGTCTCTACGGGTGGTTTGCTTGCCCTGAGTGCGGCGGTGATGGAGCCGCGTATCTCCGCAGCCAGTGTGCAGGGGATTTTTGGAAGCATGCGAGTCAGTTTCATTCAAGATCGCGACCGGCATTGTTCCTGTGGTGCCATTCCCGGATTGTTGCCGGAGTTTGATTTGCCGGAACTCGCCCTCCTCGTCACCCCACGCGCCCTCCATGTTTCCAATGGAGCCGACGATGGATTTTCCCCTGCCGAAGCTGAGCGGTGCTTGAACCTCATTGAACCAATCTACCGCAAGGCAGGTGGCAAAAAGCCCTTCTTTACCGTGCCGGAAGGCGGACATGCCTTCGCCCTGGAACCAGCTACGGAGTTTTTCAGGCAGCACTTGAAATAGGTGTGGCAAGGGCCCCGCGGACAGAAAATCGCTTTCTACAAAATCTCGATCCGGGCGGCAGGAAGTGAGCGCAGTCGCATTGCCGCAATCCGGCCCTTGCCCCCAGTGAAAGACAACGCCGATGATAGATGCCATGCGCCGCCCTGTCTTCGCCTCTTCGATTGTCTGGCTTTTCCTCGCTCTCTTTTGCTCCGCCTTTCCGCTCCACCCCGGTTCGGCTTTCGCAAAAGAATACGAATCGCTCGAGGACCTTCGGGCCGACCGCAAAAAACTCGCATTCCAAAAGCGACGGATCATCGCCAACAATGACGGCTGCGACTGCCTCTATTTCCCAAAAAGCATGGAAGCCACCTCCGACAATTTCCTAGCGCTGCGAACTGCGATTCTGGAGGGATCGCAGGTCGATACAATTTCCTACTGCACCATCAGTTCCGGGTTCAGTCACTTTACTCATCGGACCTCGGCGGGAACCATTCTGACCCGCCAGAGCGGGGACTACGGCCTTCGCCCAGATACGCGCAACATCACCGCCGACCTGATCGAGCAGGGCACCGATCCCCTTCAGGCAGTCGTCGAATTTGCGAAGGAGAAAAAGATGGAGGCGTTTTGGTCGTTCCGAATGAATGACACTCACGATGTCGCGCACCGGCCCGAGAAACCCTATTTCCTGTTTCCGGAGTTCAAAGAGAAGCATCCCGAATGGCTCGTCGGCAACGGAAAGGACCGGACACCACACGGCCGCTGGAGTTCGGTCGACTACGCGGTGCCGGAAATTCGCGATCTCGCGTTTCAGTTCGTGAAGGAGGTCTGCGGGAACTACGATGTCGATGGCGTGGAAATGGACTTTTTCCGTCACCTCACCTATTTCAAAAGCACTGCCTTCGGCGGCAAAGCCAGCCCCGAAGAATGTGAAATGATGACGGGCCTCCTGAGACGCATCCGGACCGCTTCCGAAGTCGAGGGCATGAAACGCGGGCATCCCATCCTGATCGCGGTGCGGGTGCCGGACGACGCCGATTTCTGCCGCGACATGGGACTCGATGTGGAGCAGTGGATGAAGGAAAGGCTCATCGATATGCTGATCACGACCGGCTACTTCCGACTTCACTCCTGGAGCCACAGCGTCGATTGGGCGCATCGCCACGGCGTCAGCATCTACCCGGCCCTGACCGATCCCCGCGTCAAAGGCGAAGTCGGCCCCTTCCAACGTGCCTCGCAGGATGCCTATCGCGCCCGGGCCGCCCGGGCCTGGTCGGCAGGCGCAGACGGTGTCTATTGCTTTAACCTTTACGATATCAACCGTGATTCCCCTCTCTGGAATCAGATCGGGGATCCCGAAGCCCTCGCCCACAGCAAAAAACTCTATTTCGTCACCGACGTTGATGGCAATCCCGACTCGTGGCTCGCGGAAGGAAAAGGCTACCGCGAAATCCCCATCGTGACGCCCTCCGCCCCGGCCACGCTGGAGAAAGGAAGCCTCTTTTCGGTCACTCTCGAAACCGGGGAAGACACCGCCACCGCAACAGCCGCCGGTTTCACTGTCGATTCGCAACTGCACCTCGACACACCCGGCTTGCTCGCGAAACAGCTCGACGTTCGGGTGAACGACCTTCCCCTCCTGCCCGTCACCTCAGAACCTGAGACGGGCGACTGGAGCCATTTCACGGTTCCCGCCGAAGCGATTCGAAAGGGAGAAAATCGCATCGACATTCATGTCGGAACATTGCCACCCGCGTCTCAGGTCGAATGGACTCACACCTATGAGGGATCAGCCATGCCGCCCAAACTCTGGCGGCAGGATGGAAGCGGGTCTCTTGTCGTCGAGCGCCTCGAGGAGGACGGCAGTCTCTTGATCGGAGACTGGAAAAAGATCGATGGAGGCTACCGCCTCTACCGCCATTCCTGGGGCACCAACCCCGAGGTTCTGAGCGTTTTCGAAGCTCGGGCAAAAATCGTCAGCGGATTGAACTACCTCATTTTCACCAACGGCCTCGCCGGAGAGCGACTGCGGCTTTTCCCCAACAAAATCCTGCTCCACCATCACCCGGAAAAAAGCTGGGAGATGGATACGACCGACCAGTTTCACGACTACCGAATCGAGATCAAGGGCGCGGATGTGAAGGTCTATGTCGATGGCGAACTGCGAATCGACGCTCCGGGCGCGATGACGGTCAGTTCGAGCTATCCACGGAACGAGATCTGCTTTGGCGGAAGCAATCACGACGGCCCCGGGACTGCGAAGTGGCAACGGGTTCGCTTCCGTTCCGAACGCAAAGGCTTCGCCCTGCAGGACATCGCGCTCAGCGTGGACTACCAAAAAACCGACTGAGGTTGTCACGGAGTTTCCCGTCCACGTATCTCAGCGAATAAGGACCTGCAAAATGTCGTGAAATCTGATGTGCATTCGTTAGCTCTTTCGGCTACAGTCGGCCTGTGCACCCTCTCCGTCATGTCTATTTCACGATCCTTGCTCTGTTCGCAAGTGCTTCGACGGCGTTCGGTCAGACCGTGCTAATTGACAACGCTTCGGGTTCTCAAGTCCAATCCATCCAGATGAGCGCAGTTGGCGAAGCCTACGCCCAGCCCTTCTCGGTCGGAGCTACGGCACAGGCGATCAACGCCATCTCGGTCCGGCTTACCAACACCGCAGGGGCTCCCTACGACGTACGATTCGCTCTCTGGTCCGACAACGGAGGGAGTCCGAATCAAAAGTTGGCAGAGTCAGATGTGATTTCTGAATTGGGAACCGTCTTAGGCTCACAAAGATCCAAATCGTGGCCCGGCATCCCCGAACCCATCCTCGCAGCGAACGATACCTATTGGCTTTCCGTCGAGCTGGTCTCCGGTGCGATGGGCTGGGATTTCAAAGGAACGACGGACAATCCGGGAGGCACCGGCGGCATTCTCCTCGCAGGCAATCGCATTTCCACCGACCGTGGTGAGACCTGGCCGGGCGACTATTCCGAGGGCGGCGTGGCCATGATTCGCATGGTCGGGAGCGAAGCCACCTCAGCGGTCGTCACTTCCGTGCTCGACTCGGGAGCAGGCTCCCTCCGCGATGCGATCGTGGAAGCAAATACTATCGCCGGGCCGTCAGCGATTTGGTTCGATCCTGCTCTCTCGGGGCAGACGATCCGCTTGGATGGCACGGAACTCACCCTCAGCAGTGAGCTCTCGATCGATGCGTCCAATTTGCCGGATGGCATCATCCTTTCCGGCGACCGGACGGATGACGGACATACCGCTGATGATTCCCGCGTCTTCCGGATCGAATTCGGCGCCGAGGTGTATCTGGATTCTCTCATCATCACGGAAGGGCGCTCACCGAATGGAGAAGAAGGACTCTTCGGTGAGAGAAATGGAGGCGGCGGAATTTCCAACGAAGGAACGCTCACGATGAGGCGATGCACCCTTGCCGGAAATACAGGCGGCCCCGGGAGAGACGGAGATGCCGGTGGTGATGGCAATGGCAGAGCCGCCCCCGATGGAGGTGGAATCGCAAACTACAACACCGCAACGATCGAGGAGTGCACCATTTCCCACAACCTCACGGGAGCTGGAGGGAACGCGGCATTGGACTTTCGCAATGGTGGCGAGAGTGGGTATGGTGCCGGCATTTTCAACCAGGGTACTGTCACCATTCGAAACTCCACCGTCACCGGGAACCTCTGTGGCTCCGGTGGAGCGGGGTTGAATGGCGGCAATCCCGGCAGAGGCGGCGGTGGTGGTGGCCTTTACTCGCCGGGAACCCTGGTCGTCGAAAGCTGCACCATCATTGACAATAAGGCGGCTGACGCCAACCAAACCGGATTCGGTGGTGACGGTGGCGGCATTCTCTGGCAAGGCGGCAGTGCCAACAGTTTCACGATCGAAAACACCATTGTCGCTCTCAACCAGGCGGGAGTTGCCGGGAGCGGAGGAGGCACCGCTGGAAAAGGCCCTGACCTCAGACGAACATTTGGAAGTAATCCCCCCGCCCGCGCCGGGGTCAACTTCATCGGCGACAATACCGACACCGACGAGTTTTTCGCAGAGGGATTTCCGAACCCCAACGGCGACCTCGTCGGAACCGGCGCCAGCCCGATTGATCCTGATCTCGGACCTTTCGAAGACAATGGCGGAATGACCCTGACATTCCTCCCTCAATCATTCTCCCCTGTCGCCGATCCACCGAACGGTCTCGAAGTGGCACCTTTCCCGATCGATCAACGGGGGGAACCACGCCTCACCGGAATCCGAATGGACATCGGGGCGATCGAGGCACCCGACTACGCCGGCATCCGTGCTGCCCTCGCCGCACGCAAATCCCAGCTCACCCGCACGATACGCACGCTGAACAAAAAGGCGAAGATCGCAAAGCGCAAAGGGCAGACGCGTAAGGTCCGCTCCTTGAAGAAGAAAATCAGACAACTGACCCGAACGCTGAACAGCCTCTAACATTTCCCCCTCCCCTTTCCCTTTCGTCCCCATGACAAACCTGTTCTCCAAATGCCTTCTTGCTGCCGCCTCTGCGTTGGTTTTGGCATCAACAGGCCCGTCGTTCGCGCAAACGACCCATATCGTCACCGAAAGCACCGACTCCATCTCCGGATCCCTGCGCGATGCGGTCGACATGGCCGCCTCGGGCGACACCATTACTTTCGACAGCGCTCTCTCGGGCGCTGTGATTCGTCTCACGGGAGGGACCCTTGTCATCGACGAAGATATCACGATCGACGCTTCGAGCCTCAGTGAGCGCGTCCAGATTTCCGGTGACACCAACAACAACGGCCCTGATTCGGCGGATGTCAGGGTGATGGAAATCGAGGCGGGAACCACAGTGACCCTCCAGTTTCTCACCATCCGCGATGGCCACACCCCGTCTCCCCCACAGGGCACGGGGCCCCTACCGAATCGAAACGGCGCCGGCCTCTACGTCTTCGGCAACCTGACCCTGTTGGACTGCCTCGTTACGGAAAACCGGACGGGTGATGGCGCTCCCGGTATCAATACCGGAACGACTTTTGATGAAAGCGGAGATGACGGTGCCAAGGGTGGAGGCATAGCAGTAGTTGTCGGAAGCCTTCTGATCCGCGACAGCACAATCAGCAACAACCGAACCGGAGATGGAGGACCCAGCGATTTCGGTGTCGGCGGTCGGGGCGGAAGCGGCGCGGGAATCTACTGCGGAGGCTCAGTCACGATCGAGAACTCACTCATTCAGGGCAATGTCACCGGCGACGGAGGCCTCAGCACGGCTGACGCGGGAGGAATCGGCGGCTTTGGCGGCGGCATCGATCACGCAGGAGGAGTCCTCACCGTAACAAATTCCACGATCGTCGGGAACATGGCTGGCAAATCTTCGGCCGGCACTGTCGGCACCACCTTCTCCGGCGGCGGAGGCGGCATCAATGCGACCAGCACTTTCCAGATTCGGAACACCACCATTACCGGGAACAGCGTTCCTGTTCCCGGCAACGGAGGCATTCACTTCGGAGGCGGTCTCGCCGTCAGCAGCCAGGCTACTCCCGGCTCGACCCTCACAAATACCATCCTCGCTGAGAATACTGTTTCTGTTTTGTCCGGTGGAGAGGGCCCGGACTTCGGTTCCCTCAACAATACCGCCCCCGCTTTCGAAGGTGTGAATTTGATCGGGGACAACACCGACGCCCATCCCTGGTTCCTTCCCGGAGCACCGAATGCCGACGGTCACTACGTCGGGACAGCCTTTGCGCCTCTCGATCCCCTTCTCAGTCCCCTGCAGGACAATGGCGGCACCACCCTGACACGTCTACCTCTCACCGGATCCCCCGCGATCGACCCGACAGGAGGCGACATCACGACTCCATTCCCTTTCGATCAGCGGGGTAACGAACGACTCGAAAACAGCATCGTCGACATCGGTGCCGTCGAGACGCCAGCCGTCGCCGAACCTCCTCCCCCGGTCGATAATTCCTCGTTGAAGGCGGCTCTCGAATCCAAAATCAAAGTCCTCAGGAAAAACCTCCGCTTCGCGAAACGCAGCAAGCAGGTCCTCAGGGTGAAGAAGTTGACCCGGCAGATCAAGAAGCTCACAAAGCAATTGAGGGCTTTGTGAGAAGGCAATCGGAAGTCGTCGACGGATTGCGAACTACAAGGCAGGGAGAGAGTTCCCGCCGGGAATTCCCCCGTTCGTTGAGACCGGGAAAAAGTTGCTCTAATATACCGATCTTCCTCTTCCTTGCGGCCGGAGATTTGCAGATCGAGCGAGATCGCATCTTTTATCATTGATGAAAATTCGAATACTGGCAGAGTGTGTCGGGGTTGCCGAATAGTGTGAGGGGCGACGTTTACAACGATGATCATCTTATGGGCAACAATACTGATTCTGGTCGGTTTTTACGTCGGCTGGAACATCGGCGCAAATGATGCGGCCAATTGCATCGGCACGATGGTGGGTGCCCGGGTGATGTCCTTTCGGAAAGCCGCGCTCATGATGGGAATCTGCGTGATCGCCGGCGGAATGCTTCAGGGGCACCATGTGATGAAGACGGTGGGAAAAGGGATCATCATCACTTCAGAAGCGGATTACCAGAAAACGAACGACGCGCCTCCACCTGCGTCGCTGAAGACCTTTTTTCCCGATGAACGGCTCCCGGACCTGGCGATTTTTGTCGCGCTGCTTTCTGCCGGACTGTTTGTGACCATCGCCACTTTTACCAGGGTTCCGGTTTCGACCTCCCAGGCGATCGTGGGCGGAGTCGCCGGGGTTGGCATAGGAATCGTCGGGTTCGACGGCGGGTATGTGAAAATGGGAGTGCTGTGGAAGATCATGAGTTGCTGGCTCATCAGTCCGGTTTTGTGTCTGATCCTGGCATTTGTGGTCTACCTGATTCTGGCAAGGTTGATCCGCAGAATGGGTCCCCTGCAAAGCAGTCGGACTCTCTCGGTGCTGGTGATCATTGCTGCTTGTTACGTTTCCTTTTCACTGGGGGCAAACGATGTGGGCAATGCGATCGGTCCACTCCTGAATCGCTTTCCGGATCATGGGATCTGGCTCGCACTGCTGGGAGGCGTCGCGATGGCCGTCGGTGCCCTGACATTTGGCCAAAGGGTCACGGACACCGTGGGAAAGAGCATCACCCCTCTGGATATGGGTGGAGCCTTTGCGGCCCAGGCCTCAGCGGCGGTCGGGGTTCATTTGTTTTCCGTCCTGGGCATTCCTGTCTCGACTTCTCAGGCAGTGGTAGGTGCGGTGATCGGGGTCGGCCTGACCAAAGGTGCCCGGGCCGTTAGCGGAAAGAAAATTGGCCAAATCGTCACAGGCTGGGTTCTCGCTCCGGCTTGTGCCGCACTGTTTTCGTGTTTAGTGTACCGGGGAATCAGTGCGATGCTCTCTTAGAATCTACAGGGATGAAAATATTCAAAAAAGAAAAGGAAGTCGCGGAACTGGCTCTGGAATATCTGGATCAGGCCACAGGATGCGTCTCGGCTGGAGAAGCCGCCGTGCAGGCTTACCTGGGCGGAGATCTCATCGAAGCATCGGCACGCCAACAGGAAGCCTCTGATCTGGAAACGGCAGCGGATATCCAGCGAAGGTCGATTGGTGATCTGCTGTTTTCAGGCGCCTATCTCCCCTTGATTCGAGGTGACATTTTCTCGGTGATCGAGTCGCTGGATAAAATGCCGAACGCATCCGAGGCCTGCGCCGGTTTTTTTATCGGCGAAAAGCCGCTCGTGCCGGAAGATTTCCGGGAGTCGTTTGCAGAAGTGGCGGCCGAGTCATTCGGGTCGATGGAAATTCTTCGGAAAGCGGTGAAATCCTTTTTTAAGCCCAAGGGTGATATCGAAAAAATTCGAACACTCACCGAGGAGGTGGGTGTCCGTGAGACACGGGTCGATGATTTGGAATGGGCTCTGACCGTTTCGATCTTCGAAAGCGAAACCCTCGATCTTAGCCAAAAGCGCCATCTGAAAACGGCGCTCGACAGGATGGTGCATCTATCCGACATCGCTGAAAATGTGGCGGACCGCCTCGAATTGGCAGCGATGAAGTCGGTGCTTTGAGCTTCGCTCGCGAAAGCCTGCCTTCCCTGCCGCTCCCGAAGGAGCGGGGAAATTGATCAGGCTTCTTCGTATTTGTCGGGCACTTCGTGCTCGAACATATCGAAGTAGGATGTCTGGACGATGTTGAGGCCGTGATTACCGATCAGTTCGAACTGATTGTTCATGTCAATCGTCAGCATTTCCGTTTTCACATCGATTCCCTCGCCACCCATTCGCTTCATCGCAAGCTTGTTCAGGCGTTTCCTCATACGATCGATTTCGTCTTCGAGTTGCTCGGCTCTCTTCATGTGCGCATCGGTCGGTCCACTTTTGAGCACGGTCAGGTAGAGATCGATCATTTCATTGACGAGCGCGGCGAATTCCAGAACGCCGGCCGTTCCCTCATCAGAAAAGTCGCGGCTCTTGGTGTATTTGCGCCTCGTGATCTGGATGAGGCGGTAGATGGTATCGCCAATTTCTTCCAGTTCGGAAACAATGCGGACCATGCGAGCCACAGAACGGGAATTCTCCGGACTGATTTCGGCGGCCGAGGTTCGCACGAGGTACTCGACAATATCATGGGTAAGGATGTCGGTTGCATCCTCCTGAGCCTTGATCCGTTTCACCTCCTCGGTGAGATCCTGATCGGGGCTCTTGAAAACCTCCAGGTATCCGTGAAACATTTCCTGGGTGATGTCGGCCAGTTCACGAGTCGCGTTTTCGGCCTCGGGTATATTTAACTCTCCGACATCGACCATGTTCTGAGAGATGAACCGCAACCGGTGCGGCTGATGTTCGGCATCGGGTTGTTCTACCGGTTCCTTGATCCAGCCGGTAACGAGTTTGGCGATTTGAGGCACGAACCAAACAAGGAGGCAGATGTTGGCCAGATTGAAAACCGAGTGAAAGATGGCGAGGCGGAAGCCCATTTCCGATTCTACTTTGCCTGTCCGAAGTGAGTCCGGCAGCAGGCTGGCCATGGCGTTCACCCCGGCGAGGAATGGGTAGAATGCAATCAACATCCAAATAACTCCGATGATGTTAAACAGGAAGTGGGCTCGCGCAGCACGTCTCCCATTCGTATTGGTCCCGAGAGCGGCCAGCCAGGCGGTAACGGTCGTTCCGATATTTTCCCCCAGCACGATGGCGGCCGATTCGGGAAAGCCGATCCACCCCTGAATCGCCAGGGTCACCGTGATCGCCATGGCAGCCGATGAGGATTGCACAATCAAGGTCAGCAGCACTCCAAGACAAAGGAAGATCAGGATGGAGCCATATCCATGGCCGCTCATATTCTGAATCCACGATTGAATGTCAGCCGCCTTAGCCGCCAGAATGGGATCGGTACTTTGCAACATCCCCTTCATATCAGGAACCGACTCTTTCAGGAGAAACAGTCCGTAGAACAGCAGGCCGAACCCGATCAGAACCTCGCCGAAATTCCGGACTCGATTTTTCCCGATAAAAAAGATGGGAAGGCCGATGCCGATGATAGGGATGGCGATCGTGGAAAGGGAGAATTTCCCGATGAAAGCGATGATCCACGCCGTGAGGGTCGTGCCGAGATTGGCCCCCATGATCACGCCGATCGACTCCGTCAGGGTGAGCAATCCGGCATTCACAAAACTGACGACCATCACCGTGGTGGCGGAGGAAGATTGAAGAAGGCCGGTCGTCGTGACTCCGGTCAGGACGGCGGAAGCCCGGTTGTGCGTCATCGTCGCCATGACCTTGCGCATCCGGTTTCCGGCAGTCCGCTGGATGCCTTCGCTCATGACTTTCATTCCGTAGAGGAAAACGCCGAGAGCACCGAGAATCTTCAGGATAAAAATGAGCGTCGCCATAAGTCAGATTTTGTGATGAAAGGACCAGTCATGCCGACGAGCGAAGAAATTGTCACGGATAAAAATACCGAAAAGACCAGTTGGGACAATCACCGCTACATTTCCGCCAATGGATGCGCAGCCGGGGTTTCAGGCAGGAAGGAACAGCGTAATGAGGAGGAGAATATCATCACCTCCACTCATCCGGGACGACACCCGGCGATGAAGCATCCGGGTTGAACCGACGCGAAGTTTGACTGCCGCCAGCAGGAAAAAGGCTGGCGCGAATGTGACCTCAAGGCGATTTCCCAGCAGTAGCGAAGCAGCCCCTCGAACGTCACCTTCCGGCCCGGCTGAGGCGCGGCGGCGCGCCAACCGGCGCACTACCGCTTGCCGTGGACGTCGTTCCCGAACTTACTCGTTTTACAGGTTTCGCCAGGGTGACCTTTTGTAGTAGCATTCATCAGATGTCCAGTTGGCTGAATCCCTGCCGCTCCGCCCCTTTTCACCATGATTGAGCACACTGTCACCTTTACCCTGAAGCATCCGCAGAATTCCGATGCGGAACACGATTTCCTTACCGCTGCGGGTGAGCTTGCCGCGATTCCAGGAGTCTGCGATTTCGCGATTCGTCGGCAAATCAGCGAAAAACACCCGCATAGCTTCGGCATTACGATGCGCTTCGAGTCCCCGGAAGCCTACGATACCTACCTTGCCGACCCGATCCATACGGCCTTTGTGAAGCAGCGCTGGATGAAGGACGTGGACGCGTTTCAGGAAGCGGACTTTGCGCCTCTGGATTTCGTGCGATAACCCGTGAAGCTGATGATGCCTTCTCCATGATGCCCATTTCCCGACACCTCAGTTTGCTGCTTTCTGTTCCGGCTCTACTGCTTGCAGTGCATGGTCCGGGTTCCTTTGCCGACGAACCTGCCAGGCCGAATATCATCGTCGTCATGGCGGACGACATGGGGTTCTCCGACCTCGGCTGTTACGGCGGCGAAATCAAGACGCCCACGATTGACCAACTAGCCGGGGAGGGCTTGCGGTTTTCCCAGTTCTACAATTGCAACGTGTGCGGCCCCAGCCGGGCCTCCTTGATGACGGGACGTTATCCCTGGAAGGTGGGCCTGGCTCCCGGGCAGGGTATTTTCAGGAATCTCACCCGAAACTGCGTCACTCTCCCCCAATTACTCAGGGCTAACGGATACACCACTTGCGCGGTGGGGCGACTGGACATGGTGACGGCGGATGATTGGCATGACCCGGCACAGGTTGCCAACGCATTGGATCGTTTTCTCGGCTCCGCAAGCAACAGCCCCGGAAATTACTACCGGGAAGTAGCCGCCGCGGACTACCCCAGTCATCCCAAAGGCACCCCCTGGTTCAAGGATGGAAAACGTTGGAAACGGCCTGAGGGTGCGTATTCCACGGATCTGATTTCGGATTTCGTCGCCGAATTCATCGAAGGGTCTGCAGGGAGCGAAAAGCCGTTTTTCCTCTACGTGTCACACTACGCTCCGCATTGGCCGTTGCAGGCCGGGGAAGAGGCTATCGCTCCGTATCGGAAATTGTATCAAGATCAGGATCTCAAAGTGCTGATGGAGGAGCGGCTGCAGCGGCAAATCGAGGCAGGTTTGATGCCGGCGGGAACACGGCTGCACGACTCCATGGTGAACGCGAGGCCGGCCGCCGGCGGTTACCTCCAGACTGAACGCATGGCCCTTCATGCTGCAATGGTCGAAAGCATCGACCGGAGTCTCGCACAAACCATGACGGCACTGACAAAGGCCGGGAAACGAGACAACACTCTGATCCTGGTCCTTTCCGACAACGGCGCGAGCCATCAGATGGCGTTCGACAAGGGCCGCCAAGTTCCTGACGGCGTGCGTCCCGGCAGCGCCGATACCTTTCTCAATCAGGGGCCCGCAGTAGCAGCACTGAACAACACGCCTTTCCGGAACTACAAGGCCTCCGACTACGAAGGCGGCATTGCGTCGCCACTGATTGCGTGGTGGCCCGGGGGGCTTGAGGGAAAAGGCCGGATTTCAAATCACCTCATTCATATTGCGGACATCATGCCTACTTGTCTGGAGTTGGCCGGGATCACTCATCCGAACCAGTTTGAAGGGCGGGACGTCATTCCCCTGGACGGAAAGAGCTTCACTTCTGTGCTTCGCGCATCCGGCAATGACCCGGACGTTTCGCGAGTCGTGGCTTGGCCCAGGGCGGTGCGAGATGGCAATTGGAAGCTGGTATTGCACAACACCGCACAGCCGGAGTTGTTCGATCTCCGTCACGACCGCAACGAATCGAAGAATTTGGCGACCGAGTTTCCAGAGCAGGTTCTGAAGATGAAACAGCTTCACCGTGAAATTTTTCGACATAAGAACACGAAAGACCTTCCATGAAGTTTCAGCGCTACTACCTATTCCTTCTCCTCGCTACGTTCAGCCTCCGGGCCCAACCAGCGCAATCCGCTGAAGACAAGCCATTGCAAGCGGGCGCTTTCGTTCAGGACATCACCCCACCCTTCGACTCGCTCCTGATTAACGGCGGCTTCACGGAACGTAAACGCGGCAAGATGAATCCGGGCGATCTGAAGGCCCGCTGTTTCGTCCTCCAGCGCGGCGAAACGACCATCGCCATTGCCGTGGTCGATAGTTGCATGGTTCCACGCACGGTCTGCGACCTTGCCAAGAAACGAACCACCGAAGTCACCGGCATTCCGCCCGGGCGCATCCTCATCACCGCGACCCACACTCACAGCGCGCCGAGCACGATGGACTACTGCCTCGGGACGATGGCTGATGTTCGTTATACCAAATTCCTCCCGTCGAAAATCGCCGAGGGCATTCGGCAGGCCCAGGCCCAACTGGAACCGGCACGTATCGGATGGAACCAGGTGCGTGCGCCGGGATTCACCCACAACCGCCGCTGGATCACGCGACCGGACAAGATGCAGTCCGATCCTTTCGGAAATCAATCCGTCCGCGCGATGATGCACCCCGGTTATCAGAATCCCGCCTACATCGGGCCATCGGGTCCGGTCGACGATGAACTCTCCGTAATATCCATCCAGACCTTGAAAGGAAAGCCGCTCGCGGTCCTGGCCAATTTCTCCATGCATTACTTCGGCGGCGGGCCGGCAGACTACTTCGGCCTGTATTCGGATCGCCTCGCGCAGAAGTTGGGAAGTGAGGAGAACGTGCCCGTTTGTGCCATGTCACAGGGCACGAGTGGTGACTTGCACTGGATGAATTACAGCCAGCCGAACAAGGGCAGAAATCCATCTGCTTACGCGGACGGTCTCGTCCAAATCACCGAGCAGTCCCTCGAAAACATCGACTACCACGAGAACCCTGCCCTTGGCATGGACGAGCGAATTCTGACCCTGTCGCGGCGCTTGCCCAATTCGGAAAGGCTCCGCTGGGCAGACTCTATTCTCGAGGCAATGGACGGTCGCCGCCCCGGGAACCGAGTCGAGGTGTATGCCGAGCAAGCCCGTTTCATTCATGATAACCCAACGGAAAAACTGGTGCTCCAGGCGTTGCGGATCGGCGACTTGGCGATCACCGCTCTGCCCAACGAGGTCTACGCTATCACCGGTCTCAAACTGAAGGCGCAAAGCCCGTTCCCCCACACCTTTAACATGGAGCTGGCGAACGGCGCAGCCGGCTACATTCCTCCACCCGAACAGCATGCACTCGGCGGCTACACCACCTGGCCGGCCCGCACCGCAGGGCTGGAGGTCGAAGCCGAGCCAAAGATCGTGGACGCAATGCTCAGTTCCCTGGAGT